>DCUV01000018.1 GCA_002328585.1 Spirochaetia bacterium UBA2205 | reverse complement strand
TTGCAAAGGTGTTTCAGGCGCTTTGTGTCCATACAATTAATAAAAATATTTCCAGTCAGCTTTTTTTTGCCATATTTGGTGCCATGGACAATAGTGAACAGGTTGCAGCACAGCTTGTGCAGCTTTACCAATTAAAACCGGTGGAACCATCGCCGCAATTTTTTCTATACTAATTGATAGTTAGTATTATTTTTTTATCTGCTCGTAATAAATGCTTCTGAGTGTTTCAAAAAACTGGAGGTACTCTTTTTTTTGATAATCGGGATATGTCCATTCCCATGGATGGTAGTGTTTAGCAACATACCGATATTCATTTTCTGCATATATTCCCCTGCCAATATATATTCTATGGAAATAATCTTTGCATGAAACCAAAAAAACATTTGATAGGGTGAGGTACCCGGGGTCTATATTGATGGTTCGGTTACCATTTTTTAAGAATTTATTCTCAACTTTGTTGGTAAATAGTTTAATTTTTGCAATTTCTTCTCTTTTTATAAGCCTGTTAAAACCAATGAGTACCTTGTAAAGATTTTTCCCAATAGTACTATAGTAATCAGTATGAGAAAATGGAATAGGTTCAGATTGGAGATCAATAGCTCCAAACTTTTTTTTTAATATATTGATGACATGAAACAACACCTCGTCATGAGAGGTTAACAGTCCAATAAAAAGTTTAGCTTTTGGTGGTATTGTTGGCTGCGCCATAGTTTTTATCTAATCGTAATAAAAATGTGTGCATATCGTGTGGCATTGGTGCTTTTATTGCAATCATCTTTTGTAAAAATGGATGATAAAGCCTGTATGTATGGGCGTGCAAAGCACAGCGGTGAAATTCACGCAATAGAGCACCTTTGTTTTTGATATATTCAATAAATGTATTATCGCTGTTGCAGTAAAGGGTGTCACCAATAATTGGATGGCCAATATGCTCGCAATGAACACGTATTTGGTGCGTTCGGCCTGTTTTTGGTGTAGCTTCAATTAAGGTGCATGTATCATAGCGTTGAAGCACTCTGATGTGCGTTTGTGCCTGCCACTGTGCATCTTCATAGGCATAACGTTTTTTCCTGATTGATGAGGTGGAGGACAATCCTATTGGCATGTCTACTGTTATTTCAGAAAAAGAACAATTGCCAGTAACTATCGCATAATATTGTTTGGCGATAGTATGTGAATATTTTAAAAATGCCGAAGCAATACTTCCACTTTTAACAAGCACTACAACTCCAGATGTTTCTCGGTCTAAACGGTTGAGCGGCATGCATTGAATACCGAGGTCATTCCACAACAACATTGTAAGGGTATTGTGAAAGTATTTCCCTGCTGGATGTGTGGGAAGGTTGCCCGGTTTATTAACAGCAATGACGTAATCATCTTCATAGAGCATTGTGTAATGGGGTATTATTGAAGGTTCCTGAACTGGCGGGCGCTTATACTCAATTATATAGTGTTGATAAACAATATGATGCGGGTTGGTTACATGTTTTTCATTAACAACTATCTTTCCGGTTTTGATCTCATATTGCCATTTTGTACGGCTAAGATAGGTGAACCGATGTGCTAAATATACATCAAGACGCATGGGAGCATAACCATCGGGTACTATGGATATGAGCTTTTGTTCATGGGGTGATAATGGTTGTTGAATCATAATTATTATAGTGAAAATATTCTCATGTTTTGTAAACAATTTTACTGTACTTTAGAAATTTTATAAAGTATTTGATATAGTGGTTTGATAGTATAAGATAAGTTTTTGATGTTTTATGATGTTTGCAGTGCTCGTTTTAGTATTTCCGGTGGTGGCCCCCAGTAAAATTGGCAGCATTGTATCCCTTCTTCTAAAAAAAACCTGAACGTATAGCCTCCACATCGATAGTTATCGGTATTATCTTCTTTTTCTAAGGCTTCAAGAAATTCATACAGATAGTTGTCGATACAGTAGGCTATAAGCTTTGCAAACGACATCTTGTAAACCTTCTTGAGATCAAGAATAAACTCATATTCATGCTCTAACAGCATTATATGGAGCCTTTTCCACTGGATGTACCGTTTCCTGTATGATAACCGTGTATATGCCTTTACCGCAATAGTTTTATGTAAAACCGTGTAGTTTATCAAAGCAACAATACATGAATGGAGCGATAGTTTGTTTTTATCAGCATGGTGTTTTAATAGTTGTAAGTGTTCATAAGAAATACAGGTGGTTGTTTCAAGGTCCATAATAGCCTCCCAAAGTACTTATATATCTAAAAGCATTGTAATATAATGATTATTACCATGCAATAAAATTTTAATTGGGAGCCGTCTTTTTTTTGAAGAAAAATATTTTTGAGATAAATATAGTAAAAGCGAAATAAAATTTTTTCAAAGTACTGAAAAATTTTAAAAATTCCGTTGACAATTTATTTATATATTTTTATAAGGTCAAACACACGGTAAGAACATTCTTCCCGGTGGTTATAGAGAGGGGGAAACACCTGTTCCCATTCCGAACACAGAAGTTAAGCCCCTCATCGCTGATGATACTGCACAGGTAACGGTGTGGGAAAGTAGGACGCTGCCGGGATTGATATTATAAATAATTTAATATAAACAAACCATCCCCTATAGGATGGTTTTTTTATTATGTTCGTGTATGAAAAATTGTTTTATATTCGATTTACTATGATAATCTTTTATAAATCCATAATGCAATAGCATCAGCACGGTTTTGTAATGATATAGTAAGTTTTTGAATAGGTATTAATAGATGTCTTGTATTGATTGAATAAACAAGATATATATTTATATTCTCTCTATCTTCTACAATGAATCCATAAAGTTTAAATTTTTCTTTGTTTATTAATGTCAATAATCCGTATGTTATGGCAGTACTATTTTGTACTGTAAACATGATGTACTTCGAGTATATTGTTATAGTATAGTAATATATGTTTTGACCCAGAATATTATCCTTTTGTAAAGCATAAAAGCTATATTCGGGTTTTAATACACTAATTTTTGGATCGGGTACACGTGCCATTGTTTTGTTATTTATCATATATGATTTTTCAAAGAGAGTACTCATTTTCCCCTTAGATTGTGAATAATATTGCATCCCTTCCATGGTACTTATAGCGTGGAGCACATTGATGATATATAACTTTCTTGCAGAGGTATAAAAATTTTTTATATTGTTATGCTTTGGAAATATATATAATGCTTCAATCCCCAGCGTTGGTTTATCAATAGTTAAGTTCCTTTTTGTATATTGTGATATTGAATAAACTGGTGCTAATGAAACTTGATTACTTTTGATAATAAGATTTTTTTTTGCGATACTATGTTCTGGTAATGGTAATTGTCCATTGACAATATTTGTCCAGGATAAAGTAATTACAAAAATTGTTATTATTATATTTTTATTCATAAAGTTATTTTAGTGTATGATTATCGTAATTTCAATTTTAATGATATAGTAGAAAAATAAATAAACTACAAAAAATGTTAGAAGAATATATTGTACTTACTCCCGGCATTGTACACGTTAAATTAAGTATAATGACATATGGATGGTTTATGAAAATTTATAAACTACTAAAATTAAAAGATTATACTATATATCATAATAATATTATCAGCATGTAATTTTAATAACTTTTTTTAGTGAACTTATTGACATGATAGATGAGACAAATTACTAAAGAAAAATGCTATGCTATTTATTTAATAACATTGAAAAGGTTGAAAAAAAGTGATACCACTCTATATTGTTGATGCCTTTACACAAGAGCCATTCAAAGGTAATCCTGCATCTGTGTGTGTATTGTCTTCTATAATATCTGATCAACTAATGCAAGCTATAGCGTATGAAATGAATTGTCCTGAAACGGCCTTTGTTATGAAACAGGATGATGGTTTTTCATTACGCTGGTTTGCACCATTACAGGAAGTGGATCTATGCGGGCATGCCACATTGGCGACAGCTCATATTCTTTATCAACAGCAGATTATTAATCCAGATCAAATGATTAGATTTTATACCAGAAGCGGTTTGCTTTTGGTAAAGAGTCAGGGCGATACAATTATAATGGATTTCCCAAAAGAGGAATCAATTGAATATTCAATCCAGCAATGGATCATTGATGCATTAGGAATAGAACCTGTTTTTACAGGCAAAAATAGGATGGATTACCTGATAGAAGTAGAATCTGATAAGGAAGTTATTGAAGCTAGTCCTGATTTTATTGCCTTGAAAAACCTTGATAGTCGCGGTGTTATCATTACTGCACAATCTTCAATAAACGAATTTGATTTTGTGTCACGATTTTTTGCACCTGGAATTGGAGTAAATGAAGATCCGGTGACTGGATCAGCACATTGTTGTTTAGGACCTTACTGGCAAAAGAAATTGCATAAAAATAACTTTATTGCATATCAGGCTTCACAGCGTGGCGGGATGTTAAAGGTTGAAGTGAATGATAGCAGGGTGTTTATTGGTGGAACAGCGATAACTGTTTTGAAAGGTGAATTCGACATTCAGGAAGTTTGTTATGTGCAGGATAACCTCTGATATTTAGATTATGGACATAATCTTGTGGAAACAAGTATTGAAAAATTGTTTTATCATATATTGAATAATGAAAAATCTGATTTTGAGAGATATCCATAATTTATTTCAGTAATAAATTAAACTGATAAGAATATTATATTGAAAGGATAATAAAGCATGTCAGCAGTAATAATTGATACAGATAAATGTAAAAAAGATAAATTGTGTGTGCTGGAATGTCCCATGAAGATAATTACATTGAACAGTGATACAGGGATACCAGAAACAGTACACAATGCAGAAAATATGTGTCTTAATTGTGGGCACTGTATCGCTGTTTGCCCATATGGAGCGTTAAGTTTAACATCAATGAAGGTTGAAGAATGTCATAGTGTTGCACCAAATTGGAATCCAGGTATTGAAACTATAGGAAATTATTTTAAGGCAAGGCGATCTATCCGCAGATTTAAAAATAAAACAGTAGAGAAAGAAATACTTGAAAAATTAATTGAAATTACAGCATATGCTCCCACCGGGCATAACTCACAAACTGTTGAGTATTTAATTTTTACTGATAAAGAAATAATAAAAGAATTAACCCTGCATGTAATCAACTGGATGCGGGAGATGCTTAACAATGCTCCGGATATAGGTAAAAGCATGCATTTTGACATGATTACCCGAGCATGGGCTTTGGGCGTTGATGTTGTCATGCACAATGCACCAGTGGTTATAATAGCACATGGTAAGAAAAACAATCCAAATACCGCAACTTCATGTGCTATAGCTCTTACACATTTAGAACTTATAGCTCCTGCCCTGGGATTGGGCTCGTGCTGGGCAGGATATTTTACATGGTGTGCTATGACATATCCTCCGTTAAGGAAAGCTTTGAGTATTCCAGATTGTAATGGTATATATGGTACAATAATGACAGGGTATCCCATGGCAAAATACTATCGTATACCAAAACGCAAGGCTTTGGTTGAATGGAGATAACAGTCATATGAATTCATTGATGAAATAGTAGAAATAGTATCAATAAAAAAGCAGGCGAAAGGCGTGCCTGCTTTGAATATGATGTTATTGTATTACCTCAATTATCGCTCGTAAGCACCGCCTTCAACTTCTTTCTTTAATCCCTTTTTCTCAACCTGATATATGATTTCACAGTTATCATCATCATCATAGGTTTCCTTTACAATTGTGCCACCTTTTACCAAACCGCCAAATTCTTTCGCAACAGCCACACCGGTTGATGCATAATCAGCAGCTCCTGCAGCACCTTCTAATCGAGCACCAACAAATTTTTCAATTATTCGCTTCTCAGCCATTATCTGTGCAGCTTCTTTTGCTGTTCCACGTCTTTGAATCTTATTTTTAAGTCCTGGCTTTGGAGTACCAGTAGCAGTAACTCTGAAAATATCAGGTGTTACCCAGCCTTCAGAAATAAAGCTATCCCCTTTTACCTGTCCACCCATTTTGGAACTACCGCATGCTGTAAAACTAATTGTAACAACAGCTATTAATGCAACTAACAAAAATTTTTTCATATAAGACTCCTCCTTCTCTTCAGGGGGTTAACCCCCTGATATATTATTAATTACCACTATATGTACATGGCATAAGCCGTACACTCAGTAAATAGTACAAAAATTTAATAAAACCGTCAACATAAAAAATAAAAATTTTGGTTATCGTATGAACTTACATTGTTCAGAAAATAATAAATTGTAGTACTATGCATTAGGCAAAAAAGTGCAAAAAATTAACGATTGTCTTTATTATTTTCTTTATCTATGGATACCAATGTAAAAAATATGATAACACATATAATGATTGCGTTGACAAAGAACCATAGAAATGACAATTCACGATTTGCTATCCAGCAATATGTTAATGATGCTACAGTGCCTATGCTGAAGAATACTATCATTATCTCGTGGTATTCTGATAGTGCAGCCGCTATGGTATCCCAGATGGAGTCGGTTATGGTAACTTTCATTGGTTCATATGAACGGCGAACCTGTGGTAAAATGATAAATAAAAGTATAGAAAATATAGATGATTGAAAGAACCAGTTATATGATAGCAGAGGGATGAGAATTCCAACGATAAGTGATGTCAGTGCATAAATAGGGAATAATCTGAATTGTGACAGTAATGGCATCCAGTGGTCAGGAATGCCAGTAATAACACCTTTTAATTCCTGTTTTGTATATTCATCTTTTGATGAAAATAGCATATAGTATTCATAGATGATTATGATTAATCCTAGATAAAAAACACATAATAAAAGTATTGCAATTAATCCCATGTGATTCCTCCTCAAAAAATTGAATTATACATTTATGTCATTCTGTGCTTGACGCGGAATCTATTGTGCCGCGACCGTCATTCCGGACTTGTTCCGGAATCCAGATATGCAACATTAGATCCTGAACCCAGTTCAGGACATGGTTCAGGATGACATTCGTTCACAAAACGATGAGAACCTCCGCCTTTGTCGCAGGATGACAGCCACATAAAACGGCGAGATTGTTCACTTCGACTTCGCTCAGTACAGGTACTCCGTTCAGAATGACGTTTCGCCCAACACAGACGTCATCATTCACCATGACAGTGGTGTTACATAGTAACACTATTTGTGCGGCTACATAGCAACTATGCATCATCCCAGAATAAATACAATGATATCGTAATAAAAAAATACTGATTAGTGTAAATTTTGCAAGTATTTTTTTAACCCGGAAAGCGTATTCAGCAGTAACTATCGCACAATATAAACTTTTCTACCTTTAATGACAATCTTATCCTTGCAGAAAAGCCGTACTGATTCAATCAATAGTTGATGCTCTTCCTTGAGGATGCGCGCCGATAAGGTATCCTCGGTATCATCGTCATAAACGGGGACAGCTTTTTGCAAAATAATTGGACCTGAATCGGTGCCCTCATCAATAAAGTGCGTTGTGCATCCAGAAATCTTTACACCATATTCCAGAGCTTGCCGCTGTGCATGTGTACCGGGAAATGCTGGCAGAAGAGCAGGGTGTATATTGATAATTTTATTTTTAAATTCATGTACAAAATACGGTGTTAACAGGCGCATGTAGCCTGCTGTAACAACGACATCGGTATTGTATTCACCCAACAATTGTACCATGGCTTTTTCATGTTCCTGGCGGCTTTTATACTGTTTGGGGTTAATAAAAAAAGACGGGATGGATAGTTCCTGTGCAATGTCAAGGGCTCTGACCCCTTCGGTATCAGAAATAACAACCCCCATTTTTGCAGGTATGGTGCCCTTCATGATGGCTTTTGCAACAGCATGGAAGTTTGAGCCACGTCCTGAAACTAAAAATGATACAGTTTTTTTCATTGTATTACTCCGGTGCCATAAACAATATTATATCCGCATTTGATTTAACAGAGCATCATCTATGGGTTTATCAACCATGAGATTATGCATGCGCTGTCCCTGTATTAATAGTGCAATACTATTTTCTGTCATTGTTGGACTGCCATATCGAGCTATAATCTGTGTAAGAAGTAGATAGTCGTTTTGCGTAATGGTTCCCCTGCCATACATGACAGGACCTTTAAAATCTGGCTCTAGATAAAAATCAGCATGCTGTTTATATCTGTCAAGTATTATGCATTCTTCTTCATTGCGGGCTACTATGATACTTGCTTTATCATGTAACCGATAGTGCCTCCCAATGGTGACAAGGAAAAGATCAAGGGTGCTGTAAGGAGGATGGGCAAACAGGTCTTTTACCCGTGATGCAATCTGGGGCATGGTTAAAAAGCAACCACCAGCAGGCGACTGAAAATTCCGTATCCCTAAATCCTGTGCTAATTGCATCTGCTGCTGACGTGAACGACCTGATATCGCATAGAGTACATCCCTGTTGACAATACCCTTTTGTTCAGGTATGGTTGGTGGTAGCAGCTTTGCCGATAACGGGCGCAGCAGTATCCCTTCAAGCCCGCTTTCTTTTTCTATATGTCGCAACATAGCTTTGTACTGTGACATGGGCCTTTGACCAACCACATCACCGGTAATGACAAACAAAGCATTATGCCTTTGCATATACTCCTTTGCTTTTTGTAAAAAGAAAATTTTACAGTCAATGCAGGGATTTGCACGTTTACCATAACCATGCTCTGGATGTGCAATAACCTGCATATACTGTTCGTCGCAGCGGTAGTATTCCAGTGGAATATCAATCTGCTTTGCCAGTTGTGCAGCCGCAAGGCTTTCAGGAGGTTTTTGGGGGTCAACTGATGGCAAGATACAGTGCAGTCCAATAACTCCAACTCCCTGACGAGCAACTATCGCTGCAGCAAGCAGGCTATCCAGTCCACCAGAATACAGAGCTATTGCCTTTGCTTTCATATCGTTATATTTCATAGCAATGAAAAAGTTCTGCCATAGCTGCCAATGCTACCTGCATGGCATTTACCTATAATGGGAATCACGGGTTTTTCCTTGAAAGTTTGAGTGTATCATTACTTCTATATAAAAAGGTTATGCATGGCAATGAAAGTCAAGGAATTATTTTATTGCTATGTTGTGCTTGCAATCAATGTACCATGACGGACAATGCGATATTACCGGATATTTGTTACGTTAAAAAAATAATTGCCGGGATTAAAATTTTTACAATAATCAACACATTCATGGATGGGCATTGGTTTTGAAAAATAATATCCCTGAACCTCATCAATCCCCAGAACTACAAGAACATCTAATTGTTCCCTGGTTTCAACTCCTTCAGCAATAGTTTTTTTACCCAGTGAATGGGCTAAAAGAATGACGGTTTTGACAATTTCAACATCATCTTTGTTATGCGGCAAGCCATTTACAAAAGATGCATCTATTTTTAACGTGGATACCGGCATCTTTTTAAGATATGATAGCGACGAATAACCTGTTCCAAAATCATCTATTGAAATGTTAATGCCAAATTGTTGTAATTTATTGCAGGTATCAATAACATCATCAGCATCCGACATCAAAAGATTTTCAGTCACTTCTATTTCTAAATTGCAGGGATTGATAGCCGAGCTTTTAACTGTTTTGATTATGTCAAATATAAATGCTGAATCATAAAATTGATTGGGGGAGACGTTAAATGACATGATAAAGCTTTTTTCCTGAAACATTGGATTAATCTGCACCTGTCGGGACACCTCTGCTGCAACCCATTTCCCTATCTGGATTATCATATCAGTTGATTCCAGAATAGCAATAAAATCGGAAGGCATAAGCAATCCTTTTTCAGGATGGTTCCATCGTAACAGCGCTTCCAGTCCTGAAATATTCCGTGAAGCTATAGCTATTTTTGGCTGATAGTAAAGGATAAATTCGTTGTTTTTGAATGCGTTGCGCAATTCCTTTTCCAGAGCAATTTTTGCTATGCTTTTCTGGAAGAGCTTTTCAGAATAGTAGCATATACTGCCGCTCCCTTTCTTTTTTGCCTCGGTCAGGGCGATCCGTGATTTATTAAGAAGCTCCTCAGCAGTTTTGCCATCGTTGGGATAGGTTGCAATGCCAATGCAGTACGATATAACAAGTTCATCGCTTATAGCATTTAATGGTTTTGCGGCAATCATTTTAAGGTCACTGATAAAGGATGTCAGCTCCATCTCATCCATGTAAGGATAGAGTATAAAGAACTCATCGCCATCGCGTGCAATGAGGTTTGCATCAATACTATTCTGAAGTCGGTTGCGATATTCACGCAGTATGGCATCCCCTGTATTGAAGCTAAAAGAATTATTAATGGCAGTAAAGTTATCAATATCGATAGTAACGACAGCCAATTGCATCGTTTGTGATGAGGCTAACTGTATCTGTGAGGTAAGGGCAGATAAAAAGTAATTGTAATTCCCCAGACCGGTAAGCTCATCATAAAAAAGAATCTTTTCCAGCCTTTTATTTTTTCGTATATGGTCTATTGCAAAGGAGATATCATTGGCAACCTCTTGCAGAAGTGCCGCTTCACCCAGCGTGACAAAGTGTTCATTGCGTGAATATAGAGTAATGGCGCCAATTGCATGGGTACTGTCATCAACGATGATGGGTATTGCTACAATGGATTTAAAATCAAACTGTGCAGCACGTTCCTTCCACGGGCTAAAGCGCGAATCTTCATCGGGGTAATTAATCCTGATTATGGTTTTTTTCCGGATTGCAGTTCCCGTAGGGCCATTCCCTTCGGGCAATGATGGGTCAACGCTGATATAGATATCATTAAGGTACTGTGTTGCTCCATACGATGCAACAGGTATCACATTGAGCTGTTTATCGACCATACCAATCCATGCAAGGTCAAAATTGCCAACGGCAACCAGTATCTTTACAACAGTTTCATACAGGGTATGTTCATCGTTTGTGCGAACAATAAGATCATTGATTTCATGGATTAAACGATATGACCTTCCCAGACGCTCCAGTTCCTTTTTTGCATCGGACAGCTTTTTTTCCTTCATAAAAAAATAGGCATGCAGTATCAATGTTAAATCTAAAAAAACAATCTTCAGGTATGATTGTATTATCTCTGCAAGAAGTGATGTATCATGAATTATATCCTCACAATAGCGTATGAGCTGTAAATAAAAATTGCTCAAGATGTTTGCAAAAAGGATTGGCTTTACAGTTGCTTTTTCAAGCTGTATGCCTATGGCAAATCGGTTAATGACGTAATCGTAATCAATTTGTTGTGCTGGTAATTTTATAAAGTAGTCAATGATGGCGCGTTTATTATTTTTTAAAAATTGCGAATCAATAATTTTTTGCAATGCAGTGTTCCTTAAGCAACGGGTGTAGAAATTCTCCCAGAAATCAGGTGACAATTTAATGATTTCCTGTAGCTTTTCTATTGCCTTTGTATCGTCATCGCTTATGGTAAAAAGATGGTGCAGCTCATTGATAGTTTTTTCTTCAAGGTGCATATCTTGAGCAATAACTTTCGCCAGATGTTCAACAGTATTCATGATTAATTTTAATTCCGTCCAGACTTATTGTATTGTTTATACAAATAAGATGCCAATAAAAAAATAGCGCACTCACCGAATAGAAAAATATATTTTAATAGTTACTTTACAAAAATAAAAATTTTTGCAATGATTACATTCTATCCATAAATGTAATGAAATCATAATAGCAATATCATTACTGGATGGTCATCATCAATAAAACTATAACCGGAAATTGTACCATCGTTAAAAAAGCTCATCGCTACGCTATCGTGGTGATGACAGATAGTATTGTATTAAGAAGCAGATACACTATACAGTAACTATCGCACATAATGATGTTATTATTTTTTTGTCATGCGAAAAGAATAGATCACCAGCACAAAGCTGACGGCAAATGCAATGAGGTAGAGGCAGGCACCTGTTTTGCGTAGCAACACTGCCCCTATGCCAAAGAGCAGCGAGTAGGTGGCTATGATGCCAAGTGTGGTCTGGAATAAAAGTATCATAAATGTTTGATAGTTACCCGGAGGATAATGGAGCGCTTTGCGTATGGGGGCAAACCCAAATTCAGGTTGTACCTTGTGATAAAATGCTGTCAGCGTATCATGATTGACAGGTTGGGTTACAAAGGTTGCCACCACCCAGCAGATTGTGGTCCATGGAACGATGATGAGTAGATTATAGGGTAAAGCAATATGCAATACCAACCGTGATATAATAACCGCGGGGATGGGTGCTATCATGGCTATAATCTCTGACCATGCATTGATACGCCACCAGTACCAGCGCAACATGAGCACCGGCCCTATGCCTGCACCGCATTCAATAATGAATGCCCATGCCCCGGATATTGAATCGATAACAAAAATTAACAGGCTTGCAACAATTGCCAGCAGTGTGGTGCACACCTGCGCGCTGTAAACATAGTGCTTTTCACTTTTTCCCTTTACCATAAATCTTTGGTAAAGATCATTAATAAGGTACGAACTTCCCCAGTTTAAATGGGTGGCAATGGTTGACATGTATGCCGCCAGGAATGCTGCAACGAGTATACCCTTTAAGCCAGCAGGCAGATAATCGCGAATTGCAAAGACATAGGTGGCTTTGGATTGGTCAGCAGGGATATTGGGATACAGCACCATGGTTGCAAGGGCAACGATTATCCATGGCCATGGCCGCAAGGCAAAATGTGCTATGGTAAACCACAGTGTTGCTTTTAGCGAGTGTGTTTCGTCCTTAGAAGACATCATGCGCTGTGCCACATAGCCACCACCGCCTGGCTCTGACCCCGGATACCACGATGCCCACCATTGCACACCAACAAACAATAAAAAGGCAGAGAGTGGTAGGGAGGAACTATCGCCGGAGGGAAAAAATAAAAGAGCATTTTTGGGTATGGACTGTATTAAACCATCTATGCCCTGTATAGGTGGCTTGTCAATGACAACCACTGCAAGCACAATACATCCACCCATAGCAATGATAAACTGAACAAAATCCGTAACAGCAACAGCCCATAAGCCGCCTATTGCAGAATAGATGCCCACGAAGAGCATTGTTGCAATAACTATGAATAGTACGTATGAGTGGCTGATGTTAAAAAGATGCGCTAAAATCTGTGCCAGAGCAACGTTTACCCAGCCCATAATGATACAGTTGGCAAAAAGTCCCAGATATAATGCCTTGAATCCTCGTAAAAATGATGCCTCTTTGCCACTGTAGCGCAGCTCAATGAACTCAATATCAGTTAACACACCAGAGCGTCGCCATAATTTTGCAAAGAAAAACACGGTAACAACATTAGCGGCAACCATATTCCACCATAGCCAGTTGCCAGCAATACCCCCGCTGCGAATAAGCTCGGTTACCGCAAGGGGGGTATCGGCTGCAAATGTTGTTGCCACCATGGCTGTACCGGTTATCCACCATGGGAGGCTTTGACCGGAAAGGAAAAATTGCCTGGTGTTAGTGCGTGCCCGTCGGGAAAAAAGAAAAGCAATGCCAATACTGAATAAAAAATAAAATAGTATAATGATGTAATCTATGGCAGCCATTATTGGTGCAATAGATCTTTATAGTAAAAATCAAGGTCAAAACTGCCAAACCGTGATTCAAATGAAAGATTTATATTTTCATAGAGTGTTTTTAAAGTGGTATGTTCTTCGTTATATTCAGGTGGTGATGGTTTGAGGTTATGCTTTATAAACTGAAGCTGATTTATAAATGTTCCAGCTATGAGGTTTGCAATCTCACCGGCTACATCCGGATAATATTTCTTTATGTTGCCTTTTGCACTGGCAAAAAAATTTTTGGTCAACTGATGCAAGGTTTGTTCGGGAAAATTTATAATGAGCTCGCCTTTCATCGTTCCGTCAAATTGAATGGTTACTTTTGCATCATGCGGTGTTGTTTGACTGGTGAAGACCTCTTTTATATCATTGTCATAAAGAAAATGTTTAAAAATATGGTTAACCGAACGGGTTAAGATATGCGTATAACGTTCGTAATTATTCATTGTATGATAAGCTCCCCTTTAGAAAAATAAGATTATTACCCTCCCCCCCCGGCCCTTCTCCTTAAAAAAGCGAAGGGGGGCTGCATCGAGTACCTCAATGCCATGATAAGACATAATAAATAATTGTGACAATCAAAAATTGTTTGATTATAGTAGAATTATAAATTTTTTCATGATTTTGTATACAGGATGTCAGTGAACCTATATATGCGTTGAGTTATTTTTATTGAGCACCAGCGGTTATAAATACAACAAAACAATAATTATGGCAATACAATTTTTATCTGTCACGTTATCCACAAAATTAAAAAATTAACATAAATTAATTTTTGTAAATTTGCAATAGAATAGTCATAAAAAAATTTTTTAAAAAAACAAAAAATACTGGGAAAAATATATTGCAATGAAACTCCTCATATTTCCAGCATTTATATCATTCTTAATCAAAAAATTTACTGATATTACTGGGCAGTAATGTGACATAGTAAACATGCAGCAGCAATCAGCCAATTAATGTAGTAAATTAATGTCATGGCAATGTGCGTATGTGGATAGTGTGGATAACTTTGTGAATATTAATATAATAGGACTGTTTTATTGATGTTTACACGCTTAGCGGTTGTTGTTATATAAATAAAAAATACCACGCATGGTTAATGAATGGTCAATGATAGATGAGATTGAAAGGTGTGGATAGAGTATTTCAGCCATCCCACCGGTTACAATGACCATGCAGGTGCCCATTGTTGACTGGATTTTGCTTATAATTCCTTCTATAAGTGCTATCCAGCCGTAAAAAAAGCCTGAAATGAGGGCATCGTTAGTGTTAGTAGCAATAATACGGGGTGGTTTTTCAAAAGGTACTTCAAATAATTGAGCGGTAGACTGTGCTAAACCCTTCATTGCTGCCCTTACGCCTGGTGCTATTATTCCCCCTCTTAATACTCCTTGTTTAAGCTGGCAGAAGGTAATGGCAGTACCAATGTCCACTATGATGCAATCGCATGCATAATCGGTAAAAGCAGCAACTGCGTTAACAATCCTGTCTACGCCTAACTGCGCAGGATTGTCATATTCAATCCCTATGGGCATTTTTGAAAGGTGCGTTATACTATGAACTGTCACCGTAAAAAGCTTTTCAATGGTTTTATTGTATGTTGTGTTGGATTGCGGGACCACGCTTGAGTAAATAGCACCGGTAATGCTGGATGCAAGGTGTTTATCCCATTGTTTCAGGGTATCGTTTATAATGTTTGATAGCTCATTGGATTGTATTTTTTGACGGGTAGGGTACGTAAAGGTGTAGATTGGCTCGGGATTATCCTCATCGTAGATGCCCATAACGGTATTGGTATTGCCAATATTAAAACCAAGTATCATGAAGCAGCCCTGAGTTACGTTTCGTAAACTTTTTCCAGACGGGATTTAAGGGAATAATATGCTACACGAGCTTCATCACGGACATTTTTATTGGGGTCGCTCATGGCTTTTTCAATGGCTTTTAGCGCTTGAGGATCAAATATCTTTTCTAATGCCCGGACAGCCTCAAGCCGCACATCGTAATAGGGGTCGTTTAATAGTTTGGTAAGCGCATTAACCGCGCTTTTTTCGCGTAATATGCCAATAGAACGGGCAGCGGTTGCACGAACTGATTTAAATTCATCATTACAGGCTTTGATAAGAAGAGGGGCGGCTTCTTTTATCTTATACTGGCCAATCTGTTTTACCGTTTCCTCACGCTGAGAACCACCTTCGGTCATGTGTTTTACCAGCAGCATAAATGGTGCATCGGTAATAGCCTTGAGCGCTTTGTCGGTGCCAATTTTTTTCAGAGCATCGTGTGCAGCTTTGCGTACTTCAGCATGATTGTCCACAAGGCATCCAATCAACGGGTCAATTGCCTGCTCAGTTGCTATCATACCCAGTGCCCTGGTGGCTTCAACCCTTATCTGATAATGTTTGCTGTCCAGCGCTTCAACTAAATGAGGTATGGCATACTTATCTTTTAGATATCCCATTGTGCGTATAGCTTCAATGGAAACCATCATCTTTTTATCTTTGAAGGCTAAATATAAAATTTTTGATATTTCAAGATCATCCGTTGGACCTATCTCGCTTAATACACGTAGCGCTTCAATTTTGTCGCGCTGTGAACCTGAGATGATTATTGAGCGTAAATTTTCTATGATTGCCGGGTCATTAATATCACCAAATTTTATGGTGGCGATAGTTCTAACACGAGGGTCAGGGTCATTTATGAGTTTTTTTAATTCTTGAGTAACTGATTGATCGCGGGTTTTAACCAGTGCAAGCAGTGCATTGAGACGTACTTCTGCTTTACGGTGTTTTGTTAATTTTAAAAGCCCCTGAATATCATTTTTTTCCCTTAGTTTGTCTATATTTGGAGTGAAAAGTGCCATAGCAATTCCTTTAATTACTTTTATTTTTACAAGTATAGCTACCAAGTACAAAAAAAGTCAACTAATAATGTACAATTTTATTTTATCATGCAAATTAAATAGTTATGCTTTCAGCCGTACATCGCCATAGCGTTTAATGAATTTTTTTTGCTCCAGCGCATTGAGTAGCGGTATGACGTATTTTCTGGATAAGCCTGTTATTTCTTTAGCCTGCTGTACAGTTAATTCTTTATTGGTGTTAAAATGTTCCATGATGCCTTCAGCATAGTGTAAAAAAACATCCTTATGCCACAGCAGTTCTCTATCAATGACAATAGCATTGTCTGTTTTTATAAGCGTATCGATTATATGTCTATGGGCTGGAAAGTCTTTTGGGTTAATGCCTTCTATGCCTCTTTGCAGTAGCTGCTGCAACAGGTGCTTTTCGGCATCGCTTAATTCCCCGGTTGGTTTTTTGCCATAGTCATACTTTGCCATGATGTGGTTAACCAGATTGTGCGGAACGGATAACTTTTGTGATAAATCCCCGGTAGTTGTATCAGTACCGGCATATTGCTGCAGCAGCTTTACGGTAGTGTCATACTGTGACTGAGTAAGCACAATGTCATCAATCAGCATCAGTACTGATTGTTGTGCAAGTAACTGTATTGCTTTAGTAACAGCGCTTTCATCAGGAAAAAGTTTTTTCAGCGCATGGCATGTTATAAAAGGGTTGCATGCAACAATACACAAAATTGCATTTGCTTCAATGCTGTTGTTATTTGTTATTGCATTGGCAATGGGATTTTTTTTTATCAATGCTGAATAGGTGTGGCATAGTATATAGCCGCCTGCAATAATAGCATGCCCACCCGGCAACGTTGCCACAAAACGTTGTGAAGGATATAGCCACACCGCTTGCTTACATTTAAGCCTTACTATGGGCTTGCTATCGCTTAGCATGGTGTATTGTGCATCATATGATGCAGTGCCAATTAATACCTCAATCCACTGGTTGTTCTTAATCTGTGTAAAGGTATGGGTAATGTATGCTATGCAGCTTGTGGTTAATGTAAAAAAATTTTCCCTGACAATGATATCACCGCGCTGTAACGTTGTTTTTTCAACACCTGCAAGCGCCAGTGCGGTGCGCTGTGATACATCCGTTTGCTGCTGCTGTGTATTGTGGCTTTGTATCTGGCGTATGCGCGCTTTCATGGCATGGGGCACTATGGTGATGGTATCATTGAGTGCAAAGCTTCCGTTTTTGCTGGTGCCTGTAACAACCGTGCCAGCGCCCTTTACGGTAAAAACTCTGTCAATATGCAGGTACGGTTTGTTGCCGGTAGTTGGCGCTGGTAGTTTTATAATTGCATTGGTTAAGGCTTCTTTAAGAGCAGTAATTCCCTCTCCCGTCACGGACGAGCAGGGTATAATGGGTGCCTGCCCGTAAGGAGTGGTAGCAAGCATGGCATCTATGTTTGATAGTACCTGTGGAAGGGTTTGTTGCTCTATACTATCAACTTTGGTAAGTGCAACCACCATTGCCGGTATGCCCAGTATGGATAAAACCTTTACATGATCATCAGTCTGTTTCATCCAGCCATCGTCGGCAGCAATAACCAGAAGTCCGATATCGATACCCCATGCTCCGGTTACCATATTACGGATAAAGCGTTCGTGTCCCGGTACATCAACGATGCTTACCGTACCAACAGTAGGAAGGGTGATATACGCAAAACCAATGTCGATGGTCATGTGACGCTGCTTTTCTTCGGGAAGTCGGTCGGCATCAATCCCGGTGAGTGCCTTAATCAGCGATGTTTTACCATGGTCAACATGTCCGGCAGTTCCAATGACATACATACCGTGCACCTATGGCAGTAATGAATTGATTGCATCAGCAATGCTGGCAATGTCATTATCATCGATGGTGCGGAAATTCAAAATGTAAACATCATTTTGAATATAGCCAATGATGGGCACCGGCTGATGTACCATGTGATGTGCTATATCGCTGACATTTTTACCGTCAATAGCGATGACTATACCGTAATCGGGAAGCACCTTGTGGGGCATGGCTCCACCGCCAAATGCTGTTTTTGAGGTGGTACGGTGTATATGGGGTTTAACATCAGCGTTTAGTTTTTTCATGAGCCTCTTTATTTTTTTATCAATACTGGTAACATCCTGTTTCATCATATCCCATACCGGCAGGTTAAAATGACGGTGGTTGGCATAGTATAACAATACCTCCTGGATAATGAAATAGGTTATTTTATCCACACGCATGATACGCATCAATGGATTGTTTTTTAACTCTTCAATTAATGCTTTTTTACCGGCAATAATGCCAGCCTGGCATGCTCCTAACAGCTTGTCGCCGCTAAAACAGACAATATCGGCATGGTTTAATGCCTGTGAAACATTATCCTCATCATTAAATATAAGATTTCCACTGCCAAGATCCTTCACCAGCAGCAACGAATCCGTTTTTAATGCTGCAAGCTGCTGCAGGGTAGGGCTTGCGGTAAATCCCTTCATATAAAAGTTGGAGCGGTGGGCCGACAGGATGATTGCGCTATTGGGGGTCAGAGCCTCCATGTAATCGTTTTGCAGGGTAATGTTGGTTGTTCCCACCTCAACAAGGGTACATCCTGCCTGTTGCATGATATCAGGGATTCTAAATCCACCGCCAATCTGTATGAGCTCGCCACGGGATATAATCACCTCTTTGCCATGTGCAAAGTGGTGAAGTATCAAAAATATGCTGGCAGCATTGTTGTTAACGATGAGTGCATCTTCGGCGCCGGTTATAGTGCATATAAGCTTTTCGGCAAAGCCGCCTCGTTTACCGCGTTTTTGTGACGGAATGGTATATTCCAGGTTGCAGTATCCATAAAGCTGTTGCGCAATGTTCTGTAGTAGCTCTTTGCCTAATGGAGCCCGTCCTAAATTGGTGTGTAACAAAACGCCGGTACCGTTAATGACGCGTTGCAACTTTTCAAACGATGTTGCCCTGCACCGGGCAACTATCGCCCCAATTAATGATGCATAATCAAATGGCTTGCCATCTGCAATATTTTTCCGCTCCATGTCAAGAATATCACGAATAGCAGCAACCACAAAAGGGTGACCGATAGTTGTTATGAACGGCTGTATTGCTTCTTCTTCTAAAAGTTTTTGTACCTGAGGAATTTGTTTGTACATACATACTATCCTTTGCAATGAAAACCCTGTAAAGTACAAGCTGCAGGGTTTTGCCTATTTTAAAATGCGGAAGGGGCAGGAATCGAACCTGCCACTGCCGGTAAGGGCAGCCAGCGGTTTTGAAGACCGCAGAGACCACCAGATCTCATCCGCTTCCTTGTATCACTATCGAGTTAATACTATAGGGTTGCGAGTATTTATGTAAAGAAAAATTTTTATTTAACCCAAATGTCATTATTTTAATTGTGAAGATTTGTATTGTGGTAAAGAAATATTTTACCCTGAGGGGTGCCATTACTATATCAAAAATTATTGACATTACAATTTTTATATAATAGATTATTTACTGTGATATGCATAACCATCATAACAAAATTGAAGGATAGTACATTTTGTTTGCATTCACTGAATATTTTGCATATACACGAAAAAGGAAGGATAGTGCATCAATAAATGATGAATATATTGAATATGTAATTGACAATTATGAAAAAGAAGAAATACAGCAAGACGGTAGAATACGCAGATGGGCTTTTATTGACAAAGAATCAAAATATCTGCGAGTAATTATGTTGCCAGATGGCAAAACAGTTCATAATGCATTTTTTGACAGAACTTATAAGGGGTAAACAATTATGCGAGTAAAATATTTTACCGATACCGATACGGCATATATTGAATTTTCTGATAACGAGATTGAAGAAACAAGAGAGTTAAGTCCAAATATTTATGTAGAATTAGACAAAATTGGGAATATAGTTGCAATGACCATTGAACATGCAAAAGAAAATGCAAATTTAACCGAGTTTTCATTTCAGGAGATGCCTTCAAAATCAGCGCACGGGCATGATGCTTGTTATAGTTAAAGCAATGTTGGACATAACAAAGTAATGCAACTTGAATGTTGCTTAACCCTTCGCATGAAACATAAAACGATACATAATCCTCCGATAGTATCATCTATTTCATAATCCCAGAATATTTTTTTAATAAGTTCTCTTCGTTTGTCATCTGAATATTTCATTGTTTAGTACTCTATTCAATATAAATATGGGCACTGTCAGCCTTGCGGCAGTTAGCTATTATTGCTGTGCACAGGGTTTTTTTTGCAATAAAGTCAATTACCGTTCCTGCATTGTCAGGCGAGACGGCAATCAAAAGCCCGCCCGATGTTTGCGGGTCAAACAGCAGATCGGCAATTTCACGTTTAACGCTGGAATTGATAGTGCAGCGTTTTCCGGCAAAATCCCTGTTGCGGTATAATCCGCCGGGAAGAAGCCCCATGGCAGCATATCGGGTTGCCCCATTAATAAAGGGGACGGCACCTGTATTGATAACAATTTCAAGGGAACTATCGCCAAGCATTTCATTGAGATGACCTATGAGCCCAAAGCCGGTTACATCGGTCATGGCATGAATATGTTCAGGGTTTGGGTAGCCAGCCATGCAATTGTTTATTGTAGTCATGGAGGTAATGCATTGGTCAATGTGGCTGCTGTCAGCAACGCCGGCTTTTATGGCTGTATTGATGGTTCCGGTGCCAAGCGGTTTGGTAAGGATAATAACGTCGTGCGGCTGTATGCCGGTATTGGTAATTATGGCATCAGGATGTATAAGCCCGGTTACCGCCAGTCCATATTTAAGTTCAACATCATCAATGCTGTGACCGCCAATAAGCTGTATGCCGGTTTGTTGCAGTGCCTGAAGCCCACCCAGTAATATTTTTTCCAGCACGTCCATGGCAAATGTTGTAACGGGAAAGCATACAATATTCAAGGCTGTAATGGGTGTGCCTCCCATAGCGTATATATCGGATATGCTGTTAACCGCTGCAATCTTTCCAAAGACAAAAGGGTCATCCACTATGGGAGTGATAATATCCACAGTTTGAACAATTGCTACATCATCACTGATTCTGTACACACCGGCATCGTCGCCCGTCTGCATGCCAACAAGCACATTGCCGGTATACGTGATGGGGAGCTTTTTTACTATTGCATCAAGGTCCGCCGGACCTATCTTTGCAGCTCACCCTGACCCGCGTACCGATTCAGTAAGGCGCAACTTCTTTTTTGGATTGATGTTACAGCTTTCCATTGTGTTATCCTTCATTATGTAACAGTATATAGTATATAGAACCAGTGACAACATAAAAATGTTTGGTCTGAAGAAATTTTATATAAATAAATGGTATCATACGTACAATACCGGATACGTTTCATTGACACCTTTGATAAAAATACTACTATTGGTGAACAGTAACGGTAATGGTTGTATTTCAGCAGTGAGATTTAATCCATGCATGGATATCTTCTATTACCATATCCTTTTCAGGTTCATTAAGTATTTCATGGTACAGGTTGTCGTATATTTTCAATTGTTTATCGGTGGAGGCAATCTCTTCATAAAATGTATGGGAAGCTAAAGGAGGAACAATCTGGTCATTGCCGCCATGAAGTATAAGACATGGATAGCGGTATTTTTTTCTGTTTTGCTCTATCCATTGTGCTCCCCGTATAAATATCTCGCCCATAAGCATAATGGTAAAATCTTTTTTAACAAGCGGGTCCTCCCGATATGCTTTTACAACATTGGGATCGCGAGATACTTTGTCTGGAAGTGCATTGGGGATACGTGTTTGCGCCTGTGCTTTATAATCAAGATTAAGAGCATTTTTTAAATCTGGCAGTACCATTACTGCTGCTCCTGATAAAATTTGGCCTTTTAAAAAATCATGATACTGGATGCCATATGAGGCAGAAATAAATCCACCCATGCTGTGCCCCAGCATGAAGATAGGTTTTTCAGGATTTTGTTGTTTAGCCAGTTTTACAATAATGTTACAATCTTCAATGTACTCCTCAAAGCTATTGATAAATGTAGATTCTCCTTCGGATTTACCATGTCCACGAAGATCCATGCGATACTCCGAATAACCATATGAATTAAGTTTATTAACAACATAATCATATCTGCCACAGTGTTCACATAAGCCATGAACAATGACTATAACAGCATCTGAATTTTCGATGTAGTCTATTACCGTAAAAAGTTGTATGCCTCCTGATAGTACCATTGTTTCTTCATGATTTGTTTTCATGATATATACCCTCTCTTAATAGAATTGATACCATCACCCCGTTGTCATTAAAAAGTGGGCAAGCTCATATAAAACTATCTGTTAAAAAAATTAAGAAAATAGAGTGATGTTATTTTTATTATCTGCCAGAGATGATAAAAATGTACAATATTAATGAACGTACATTAATTATTTATATTATAAATGTCAAGTCAAAAATTTTATCGTAAAAAAGCAAACCGGTATTGACGAGTCATGAAAATTATTGTATATTTCAGTAATTTAGATGAAACTAAAATTTCAGGAGACTAATCATGAAACCATATACATTACCACAACTACCCTATGATTACAACGCATTGGAACCGTACATCGATGCAAAAACTATGGAGATACACCATACTAAACACCATGCAGCGTACATTGATAAGTTAAATGCTGCACTCAATAAGTATCCTATGCTTTATGAACTGCCATTGGAGCAGCTTCTGGCAGATTTAAATGCAGTGCCACAGGATATACAATCTATTGTGCGCAATAACGGCGGTGGACATTATAATCACTCACTCTTCTGGAATATCCTTGGAGCAAGAGCTCAGACACCGCAGGGGCAGCTTTTAAACAATATCAACAAAACCTTTGGTACAATGGAAAGGTTTATTGATGAATTTAGCAATGCTGCGCTGAACCGTTTTGGATCAGGATGGGCATGGTTGAGCGTCAACGAAAGGGGAGAGCTTGTTGTCCATTCTACTCCCAATCAGGATAGTCCTTTAATGGATAGGCTGATACCCATTTTAGGACTTGATGTATGGGAGCATGCATATTATCTTAGTTATCAAAACCGGCGTGCTGATTATATTAAAGCGTTCTGGAATATAGTAAACTGGCGGCAGGTTGAGATACATTATGACAGTGCAGGGAAAATACTGGCTGATTGTACATTGAATCCATTTTGTGTTGAGGCCGCATAAGAGATGATACTATACAAGATTTTTATAAAGGGAGGTTTGCATATAGCCTCCTTTTATTTCTTTTAGTAAGGGTTTGTTTTCTTAATTTTGTTTTTGGTTTGTCTTGAAGTGGTATGTTATATAGCACGCCATTGTAATAATTCCAAATGATTCAGTGGTAATTTTTTGTTTAACGTTAGCATTTTTATATAATGTAATATAATGTATAAATGTATAAAAATGTATAAAAGCTGCCGAAAGGGTGATGGAAATATTTAGCGGCAGTTATCCTGAATCTTGTGCAGTCGATGCAGAAGTGTTTTTTTATGTATTGTTAATGGAGTAAATATTCCCTGAGGTTCATCAGGTCAAGGATATGCTGCACTGCCGGGGAAGGAATAATATAAAGCTTGCCCCCTTTGGTTGCAGTAAGATGTTTTGCATGGATTAAAAAACCAATGAATGATGAGTGAATCCACTCTGTTTTGGTTAAATCAAATTGAATTGTTTTTGGCTCGGTGATCTTTTCAAAAATACTGGAATAGCGTGGTACCTCCTCAAGGGGTATCTCTTTTGGGAAAGCCCAGTAATTTTGTGTTGTCATTGACTTCCTCCTCTCCATGTGCGCACTTCACCGTATGTATCTATAATCGTCTTTTTATGTACTAAAGTTTAATTTTTTATGATAGGGAGAGCTATGAAAATTAAAATAAATACAAAAAACTTGACTTAACACTATGTTAAACAGCTACTGTCCATCTAAAAAACACATAGTATTTTGTCAATAAAATTGCACTATGCATATGACATAATACAATAAAGTCAAATATTTTTTTTATTTTTTTTAAAAATTTTTTTATTTTCCAACAAAAAGGCCAAACACAGCAATGAGGATGCTGATGACGGTAAACCCAATGCCTATAAACCACTGCAGGGTGGTAAAACGTTTTTCCATTGCTTCAAAACGAGTTTCCATAGCGAAGAATCTCGTGTTTTTTAAGGCTCTGACCCCATTTTTTCTTTATCGTCATGGAGCATCCATGTTCCAAAATTATAACAACCTTGTTAGGTGAGTGTATTATAAAAATATAAATCACAATAAATTTATTGACTTATAAATTGATGGTTGATATATTAAAAACATGGAAATAATGAATAGAATAACAATTGATCCTGAGATAATGGGTGGCAAACCCTGTATAAGGGGCATGCGAGTTACCGTTGCGATGATTGTACATTTGATTGCGGAAGGCTATAATCGCGAAGAAATTTTAAGTGCATTTCCATACATTGAAAATGAAGATATAACGGCTGCATTACAATATGCTGCATTTCGTGTTGATGAAATAGAAAATCCCATCGCTGTATGAAAATAATTGTAGATATGAATTTATCGCCACGGTGGTGTGATTATCTTAAAACAGCAGGATTAAATGCCATCCATTGGGTTGAAATAGGCAAACCAGATGCAAAGGATAGCGAAATATTTTTATATGCAAAAAATAATGATTATATGCTATTAACCCACGATCTTGATTTTGCAGTTATATTAGCTCATACTGCTATGGATTCTCCAAGTGTAATACAATTGAGGACGAGAGATACGTTGCCAGAAAAACATGCCTCTAAGGTAATAGAAACAATAAAAAAATATCATAAAGAGCTAACTGGTGGGGCGATAGTGACTATAGATTTAATTCAATCGCGTGTACGAATATTGCCAATAAAACAATAGACATAATCCTTTATAAAAAAAATGTATGTACTTTCCTGTGTAACAAACGAATACCCCTTACCCCCCCTTTCCCTTGTGAAAACAAAAGGCGTATCAAGGCTGTAACTTTGCCATGTCATCCTGAACGAGAGGGGGGGAGTCGCAGGGATAAATATTGTATCATGAGAGATTATAATTGTAATAACGCCGCAGGCGTGACAGTATTGTAAACACCCGGGGAGCAAACACAATGCACCAACCTGACCACTGATCCCCTTTTTACATACAAGAATAGGGAGGCATTAAAAAACGTAACGCTAACAAACGATGTTTTGTTTTTTAATAAAATGAAGAAAAAGGAGAAAATAAAAAAAAGCCGGTTGGTATAAATTAATGGTTGACATAACCATTGCATGTTTATACTGTTAACATAATCAGATGGAATAAGTTGTATTGTGTTTGCAGCATCATAAAAAAATGGTTGACAGGTTTATACATAAGCGGCATATAATGGCGCAAATTATAAAGACGCAATGCCGGGTGTATTAATGGTGCGATGCTGGCGGCACAACATGGTGTGCCACAGGCAACATAAAAAGAGGTAATAAAGAAGGTGGAGTTTTTGCCAGGTATATATCATCATATCTCGATAGTA
>DCUV01000036.1 GCA_002328585.1 Spirochaetia bacterium UBA2205 | reverse complement strand
GTTCTTACAAAAAAGATACCTATAACTGAGAACAGAATACCCAATCCGGCAACAATCATAGGAGCGATAACAGCATTGATATTTTCAATGCCAATAAGCGGCAGTGCAGCTCCCAATGCAGCGGTAGAAAGTATGGAACCGCAATATGACTCATAAAGGTCGGCACCCATACCTGCAACGTCACCTACATTATCACCAACGTTATCAGCTATTGTAGCAGGATTGCGTGGATCATCCTCAGGTATGCCGGCTTCAACTTTACCAACAAGGTCTGCACCTACATCAGCGGCTTTTGTATAAATACCGCCACCAACACGAGCAAAAAGAGCCTGTGTTGAAGCACCTAAACCAAAGGTAATCATGGTGGTTGTAATTTCAACAAGCTTACCATGCTTGAAAGCTTCATGACTTAACAATGAAATATCAAAAGTTTGTCCAGCAGTCAAAAGGCCAATTTTTTCAGCTAATGACTGGCTAAATCCCCAGATATTGTTGTCGTAAACCCAGTTTAAAATAATATACCATAACGATATATCAAGCAAACCAAATCCTACTACTACTAATCCCATAACAGCGCCTGATCTGAATGCAACCTGTAATCCTTTGTTAAGTGATTCCATAGCACCCTGTGCAGTTCTAGATGAAGCATGAGTTGCGGTATTCATACCTAAAAAACCGCATAGACCTGAGAAAAAACCACCTGTTAGGAATGCAAATGGTACAAATGGATTCTGAATCCCATAATAAGCAAGAATTGATAACAAAATCACCAGGATTACAAATACCAAAGAGACCACCTTATACTGCTGCCTTAAATAAGCAAATGCCCCTTGGCGCACAGCCTGGGCTATTTCGACCATCGTTTCATTTCCCTTGTCTGCTTTCATCATCAATCTATAGAAGACATAAGCAAACAAAAGAGCTATGATCGACCCAATTGGGGCAATCCAGAAAAGCATACTATCCATATGGGCCACTCCTTTTTTATTAATTTTTAAAATGTAAAATAAACTATGATATGTTCTTTTGATGTCTAAAAAAAAGAAATACCTTCTATTGTCAAGTGTATTTTATAATTAAACCAGTTAATCTGACATTTTACATTCCTCCCAATATAAAATCAAATTGACATATTTTATATAAATATATCATCATGTATAAAATCTTTGTTAGGAGGTCATTTAAGATACTATTTATGTCTTCAGACCAACAAAAGCCTCAGATAATGAAAATACGGAAAAAGTTGAAGCAGCTTTTGTTAACATTAAAGCAAAAGAAAATAACTAATAATAATAAAAGTACTAATGTATCCATGGATAAACCTATCATCCAAAAACAGGAGATGATAGAAGGCATTTTAAGTCTTTCACAAAAATTTGTCAGGGAGATTATGATCCCCCGCGTTGATATAAATGCCATTGAAGATACTGCTACCCTTAAAGAACTGGTTAAACTTATTATAGACGAAGGACATTCACGTATCCCTGTTTATTCACAAACTATCGACAATATTATTGGTATTGTAAATGTTAAAGATTTAATGCCGTTTATTATTGACCGGCGAATGAAATTCAACATAAAGAAGTTGCTGCATAAACCCTATTTTGTGCCCGAAACAATGCCACTTGACGAGTTGCTCCTTCAATTTCAAAAGCAAAATTTGCATCTGGCGATAGTTGTTGATGAATATGGAGGTGTAGCAGGTATTGTTACCATGGAAGATATTTTAGAAGAGATAGTTGGCGAAATACGTGATGAATTTGATGAAGAGGAAATCCCTGAAATACAAACCATATCCCAAAATTGCTGGGAAGTTGATTCACGTTTATCATTATCTGATTTTAACGATTACACAAATTGTGCATTGCCCCAGGAAGAGTTTGATACAATAGGCGGTTTTGTCTTTAACCTTTTTGGGAAGATCCCTAAAAAAGACGAACAGGTTACGTATAATTCTATAACCTTCAAAATAAAGGAAATAAAAGGCACTCGAATAGGAAGAATTATCGTTACCTTATCACCTGAAAAAAATGTAAACAACGTATAACATGGAGCTGCAAAAAGATTCAGGTATAGTATTACGTAAAATTCCGATATTAGAGGCTGATATTGCAGCAACTATCTATACAAATAGTCATGGCAAAAGAACATTACTTTTTAAAGGTTTAAAAAAAACTAAACGACGGAGCCTTACCGCTGTTGAACCGGGAAGTGTGACCCATGTTGTCTATTATTATAATGAGCAAAAGACAATGTATAACGTTAAAGAGTATTCTTTACTCTATGATACCATATCCATTCGCAATAACTATCAGGCAATGATAACTCTTTTTTTATTTCTTGAGATTGTAGAAAAAACCACCGGCCACAATGATCCCAATCAAACGCTTTTTAGATTATTGAAAGGAGCCATAGAAACATTGACAAAAACAAGTCAGTATCAGATTCTTATTTTATCATTTATTCTACATTACCTTAAAATCACAGGAATTTATCCTGATGTTTTCCATTGCACTGTTTGTCATAAGGAAATCACCAGCGATTTATATCTTAGTGAATTTTCATTACATCCCTATTGTGATGCCTGCGCGCCAAATTATTCATTCCAATTTTTGGCGATAGTCCCTATAATCAAAGACATCATGACAAACAAGTTTCTTAGTCTTGAATCAAAACATTATCCATTACCTGAGATAAATAAATTCATTTTTCATTTATTACTTTTTATAGATTCATATTTTACTATACATATAAATTCAAAGGAATTGATTTTTAATAATAGTATCAAATAAGAGTATAGATAAAAGTTTTTCAAATAAGTTTCCATTTATAAATACAAAGGGCACGGTAATTATCCGTGCCCTTTATTTATCGTTTATAAAAAGTTTAAATAGATTTACAGTTTTTCCATTATAGCAGGTATTACTTCAAAGAGGTCGCCTACTATACCATAGGTAGCAATATTAAAAATAGGAGCTTCTGGATCTTTGTTAATAGCAACAATAACCTTAGAACCTTTCATCCCCGCAACATGTTGTATAGCACCGGAAATACCGCATGCAATATAAAGATCAGGAGTAACAGTCTTTCCCGACTGACCAACCTGCCTTGCCGCATCTGTCCAGCCTGCATCAACAACCGGACGGGACGCTGCAAATTCACCACCTAATTTCTTAGCAAAGTTAACGATAATGTCATTATATTTATCTTTTTCCTTTGTTCCACGACCACCCGATACAATAACCTTTGCCTGAGTAATATCAACTGAACCTGACATTGTTTCAACAAACTGTTTAAATTTACGACGGGCATCAGGAATAGATGCAGTTACAGCAGTAACCGAACCTGCACCACCAGCAGCTTCTTTTTCAAAAGCACCTTTTTCAAACGTTGCAACAAATTTATCAGTTTTTACTGAACGCTGCTCCTGAATCTTTCCATTGTAGGTATTACGTGTAAAAACAACAGCTCCACCCTGAGCTTCACATCTATTACAGTTAGTTACAATGCCACATCCTAACGCCATGGCTAATTTTGCAGCATAGTCTGTTCCATCATAGGTATGAGGAATTAAAACGCCTTTAACATCCTGACTTTCAACAACAGCTTTTGCTGCAGCAGTATAAGCATCTGCATTATAAACATCCAGCTTTGAATCTACTACTGAAAATACTTCAGGAATATACTGTGCTACTTCTTTTGCTAAGCTATCATCTTTATAAAAAACTGCAGCAGCCGGGGATGCACCCATTGCAGATGCTAAAGCCTTGGCAGCCTTACAAAGTTCTAATGTAGCATCGCTGATTTTACCGTTTCTTTGTTCTGCAACAACTAATATACGTGCCATTGTGTACCCCCTTATATCACTTTTGCTTCATTTCGTAATTTGTCAACAAGCTTAGCAGCAGCTGATTTTGGATCACCCTCGATGATCTCAGCCTTATGATCTGATACAGGGAAGAACATTTTTACAAACTTAGTTTTAGACCCTGCTTCACCAACAGCAGCTACTCCTAAATCGGCAGCCTTTTTGACATCCAATCTTTTCTTCTTGGCTTTCATAATCCCAGGAAGGGTTGGGTATCTTGGCTGATTTATACCAGACTGTATGGTAAGAACAGCCGGCATAGCCATTTCTAATACTTCATTCAATCCACCTTCGAGTTCGCGGTTTACAGTCATTGATTTGCCATCACCGCCAACTTCAATTTTAACAACATTGGTACAATGTGGCATACCCAGCATATCGGCAATTATTACTCCAGTAACTGCCGCCTGGTCATCTTCGGCCTGAACACCGGTTAATACAAGGTCAACTCCACCTAAGCTCTCTACAGCCTTGCAAAGCGCTGATGCAACAACAAAATTATCACCTGCATCAACCTGTTCATCCTGAATCTGGATACCCCAGTCGCCACCCATTGCAAAAGCCTGACGAATTTCCTTTGATGCTCGCTCCGGACCTGCTGAAATAATAATAACCTCACCACCAAACTTTTCTTTTAATTGCAGCGCAGCCTCAACAGCATACTCATCAAAATCATTCATTTTAAAAGCAATCTGGGATTCGTCGATCTTACTGTCGCCAATAATTTTAAATTTTGATTCCATATCTGGAACCTGCTTAACTAAGACAGCTATCTTCATAGTCCCACTCCCTTTTTTAAAATTTTATGCAAAAAAATAGAATAAGCCCATTTGTGCACAATGGTATAAATTGCTTTTTATATGTCAAGATTTATTATTAAATTACAATGTATAAATTTTATATACACTAAATAATATAGTGCTATTTACCATAAATGATAGGTGATTTTAAACTATTATAATTACTATTTTATTTTTTTTGCTCTTTTCTTTTCTACCGGGTATACTTCTGAACCTTTAGCAATTAAATCAATATCTTTGGGATTTACTGGTTTTCCCGAAGAAATGATAGTCCCTGCTTCTGTAACCTTAAAAACAACTTTTTTTCTTAATTGGTCCTGTTCAATAGTATCGTCATTTTCCACATACGTTTCTAAAAGAGCTCCGGTTTCTATACCATCAATGGTTCCTAAGTTTATGACTGCCATATCTTCCGAATATGATATAATTTTTCCGCTGAATGGTATTGTGTCATACATTTTTTTTGCCAGATCAATCGAAATGGTATGAGTTGAATACTTACTATTATCGGATTCAGTAAAATGAGCTATCACCACACCGGTCTTTGCGTCCATCAGTTTAGCATTACATTCAATATATCTTCCTGAAAGATTATACTCACCGTATAGTAAATACGAAATATGTGGGATTTCATTATCATTCATTTTATCATTAAGATTTTTGAGAATGTCATCTAAATTGTTAGACGATAAGCTCTTAATGATAGATAACCTTTGAGACATGGGGAAGTTTTGATAACGTCCAAATTGACCCATTGCAAAGTTAATAGAATTTGCAAGGACGCTGCCAGCATCTGCAAAAGCAGGAACAGGAACATCAGGAGTAAAATCAAGCACTAATACTTTAGGAACATCACGGGGAATCTCCTCTTTATCATATCCCAGTTTAAAAAAAAGCTTATCCCTGCGCTGGAATACTGCGATGCTCATTAAGTCCTGTGATTTTTGAGTTGGATTAATTGAATGCATTTTCTTTATTTCATCATAGTATAATTCAAAATAACCTAACGTTTCATATATACGTAATAGTTCCTGATGTGCTGTAATATTGTTTGGATTTAATGCTAAGGATAATCGCAAAAATAGCATGGATAAATCTGGAAAGCCTTTTTTACGTAATTCCTGCGATGAGGCAAAGTCATCGTTGCTACTTTGAATCCGAACAGGATGGCCAATCTTAATATGTTCAAGCAAGCTTAATTGCCGCATCTTCATGGCTATCATACTATTAAGATTATCTTTTGAAAGAGCTTTTGTATAATATTCCAGAGCTTTCATAATGTTTCTGGTAAGCTCGTACATAAGCCCTACATTATACAATACTTCATTATTGACTATATAGGGATAGTTATTAACAATTGACTCATAGTAGGTAATAGCATTCTGGTAATCTCCCTGCACATACAACAAAAAACCCATATCGCGGTTTGCCTGTAGATGTGTTTTGTTCATAACAAGGGCTTTTTGTAATTCATCGGTAGCTTGTAATAAATAGGCACTATCGCCAGAATAAACATATTTTAGGTATAACATCTCAGCTAATTTAACAAAAGCATCTGGATAATCATCCTTTGCATCTATTGCCTTTTTAACAAAATCTATTGCATCATCAACACGTTTATCTTTAGCCTTAATATCAGCATATAATAGCAATGCATCATAATAATAGGGATCATTTTGTAAAATTCTGTCACACAACCGTTTTGCCCACAGCATTTTCCCCATTTTATAGTACAGATACGCCATACCATAACGCGACTCATTGTTTGCGTACGACAGCTCATTTAATCTATCATATAATTTCATCGCTTCTTTATATCTGCCAAGTCCAGTATATGCTTTTGCCATGCCCATAAGCGCCTGCTCATTATCCGGATAGAGCTTCAATACTTTATCAAACAACTTTATTGATTCATTGTATCCCTGAGTTTGAACATAGGCATACCCCAATCCTAATAAGGATTCTTTATATTTGGGGTTTTGCGACAGTGCACCTTGAAAAGATACAATTGCTGAATAGGCATTGCCCGCCTGCAGGCTTTCCCATCCTTTCTTGTTGTGATATATGGCATTTTTTTGTTGAAGTTTGATACCTTCCTGTCCATACACTATAAACCCAAAACATAGTATACATAGCGCTATTATGATATTTTTTCTGCTCATGTGTTTTTTTATTGATAAAATAATAGTATTGAAAATCAAAGTAATTAAACAGCTACCTTACAATTTAAGTCAACAAATTATTTATTTAAATATTTAAAGTTAAAGGTCGCTTTCATGAAGCAAAGTAAAATATTAGTTATATCACTCATCATTATAGCAGCGATAGTTATTGGTATCATATGGTTGTTTAATCATGCTCCATCAGGCATGCAGGAAGGTATCATCACCATACGTCCCGGGATGAATCTACATCAGTCTGCATATTATCTCAAGTCAAAAAATGTAATAGCAAGCGCTTCATTTTTTATTGCCATGGGAAGATTACTCAACGAAACAAATGTAATTGCTGGTAACTATCGCATATATGAAGGTGAGAATAGTTTTTCTATATTACATAAGATAACAAGGGGAAGATTTATTACAAAGAAGGTAACCATTCCCGAGGGTTTTACCATGTATGACATTGCTACATTGCTTGATAGCAATGATATATGTTCGGAAGGTAGCTTTTTATATTATGCACAATCACCTGCTTTTATGGCATCAATTGGAATACATGCTCCCGGTGCCGAAGGGTATCTTTTCCCGGACACCTATCTTCTGCCGGAGAATAGTGACCCTCGCGATATTATTATCCGCCTTGTTAATCAAACAAAAAAGGTAATTACCGACATCAAAAATTCTATTGATGGGAAAAATGTATCAATGCATACTATGCTTATTATTGCATCGCTTGTTGAACGAGAAGCTAAAATCAACAGCGAAAGGCCTTTGATTGCTGCCGTCATTTATAATCGATTACAATTAAAGATGCGATTGGATTGTGACTCTACCGTACAGTATGGTTTAAAAAAATTTGGCAAACGGCTTACCTATAATGATCTGAATGAGGATACACCGTACAATACCTATAAATTTACAGGGCTTCCACCAACACCAATCTGCAACCCAGGCAAGCAATCGCTACTTGCTGCATACAATCCGGCTGATGTTTCTTATTTATTTTTTGTAGCACGGAATGATGGATCACATTATTTTTCAAAAACATTAAAAGAGCATTCAAGGGCAGTTGATTATTACCAGAAAGGAATACAAAATGGCTTTATTGACAGACAAAAACATTGAAGTGGTGGCACCTGCTGGAAATATTGAAAAACTTCAATTTGCCATTCACTATGGTGCACATGCCGTCTATTTTGGCGGTCAGCAATTTAATTTGCGTGCAACAACCAAAAATTTTTCTGTTGAAGATATAGAAAAGGCAGTATCCTACGCACACAACCATCAAGTAAAAGCAATATTTTTACTCAATGCTTTTCTCCATGAAACAGACATACAACCTGTTAAAGAATACATACGTGTTATTAAACATATCCCATTTGATGCAATCATGGTATCTGACCCCGGAATGGCTTTGCTTTTACAGGAAGCTGATAGTACATGTAAGCTGCATCTTTCAACGCAGATGTCCACTCTTAATCATTTAGCTATTCAATTCTGGCAAAAACATGGGATAGCTCGTATTGTTTTAGCCAGGGAAACAACACTGGATGAAATAAAAATGATCCGTGATTATACCAACTGTGAGCTGGAGATCTTTTGCCATGGTGCGCTGTGCATTGCCTATTCTGGAAGATGCCTTCTCAGCCGCTACCTCACCGGGCGCGACGCAAACCAGGGTAATTGCGCACATCCCTGCCGCTGGAACTATTCGCTGGTAGAGGAAAAGCGTCCGGGCAATCATCTGGATATTGCACAGTATAATGGAACTGAGATACTTTCATCAAAGGATCTATGTCTCATTCAAAGAATCAATGAATATATACAGGCAGGTGTTGATGCTTTTAAAATTGAGGGCAGGATGAAATCACTCTATTATGTAGCTAATACCGTCCGCATCTATCGCCATGCTATCGATTGCTATAACAACGGTATTGACAGCAGCCATTATAAAAATTTCTGGACAAATGAATTGGATCTGGTAAGCCACAGACCGTACACAGATGATCTTTTTCATGAGTTTGCCAATCAACCATTTGAAGGAGTGCCTTACATCAAAAAAGCATTGTTTATGGGATATTGCACTGAATCAGATGCACAAAAAAGTATTATTAAAACATTCAATCCTATTTACAAAGGTGATAATCTGGATATCATCTATCCCATAACAAACAATAGCATAAGGGATACTGGGGCGATAGTTATGGATATCGAGGTTGATGGCAAAAAATGTGAAATGGCACAACCAAACACGTATGCTACCGTAGTGTTTGATAAACCTGTTGACAGATGGGCAATTGTGCGCAAACGATTATAGATTATACTGGATAAGGAGAACCATGATGATTCAAAAACCACCAGGTGTAGAGGATATATTTCCTGACCGCATCACCAGATTTAACTATATCATCAATACCGCAAAAGAGGTTTTCCGACTCTATAATTACCGCGAGGTGATATTACCCATTATGGAGTATACAGAGGTATTTGCAAGAGGGATTGGTGATGCAACGGATATCGTGACAAAGGAGATGTTTACCTTTGAAGATAGAGGTGGCAGAAGCTTAACACTCAGACCCGAAGGCACAGCTTCCATGGTTCGTGCCTATGTTGAAAATGGCGAATATAATCGTTTATCACTGTGTAAATTTTTTTATTGTGGACCTATGTTCAGAGCAGAAAGACCTCAAAAGGGAAGATTGCGACAGTTTAACCAGTTTGGTGCGGAATTATTTGGAAGTGATCATCCATACTTTGATTTTGAAGTACTATCGATTATGAATGATATTGCAACCAAACTACAAATTCATGATTATGAGCTTTTAATAAATTCAATTGGTTGCCCCGACTGCCGAAAACCATATATTGTCGAGTTATTCAATTATTATAAAAACCATGAGCAGGAACTTTGTGACGATTGTAAAAAACGTTTATATACCAATCCATTACGATTATTAGATTGTAAGGTTGAAAGCTGTGTTGCAATAAAACAGGATGCTCCAAAAATAACACAATTTTTATGCAAAGCTTGTAATGAGCACTTTGATAACGTCCAGAACCTTTTACAAATACATGCTATTAAGTATAGCCTTACCCCGCTTCTTGTTCGTGGGTTAGATTATTATACAAAAACAACCTTTGAATTTGTTACCTCGCAATTAGGTGGACAGAATGCATTTGCTGCTGGTGGGCGATATAATAATCTTGTTGAATTATTTGACGGCAAGCCCACACCTGCCGTAGGATTTGCTGCCGGTATTGAACGTATTGAATTGTTGCTTGAGCAAACGATGCTCAACGATGCATTGGATGCATATATTGTTTATGCCGATGAAACTACAGTATCGGTAGTTATGCACATTGCCAATCTTCTAAGGAAAAACAATATATCCTGTGATTTTGACCCCATTATCAAAGGATTTAAAACGCAGTTTAAACGTGCTGATAGGGAAAAGGCAAAATTTGCCATTATAGTTGGTCAGGATGAATTAGCCAATAACTCTGTTACCATTAAGGATATGACATCTGGTGAACAGGTAGCTATCTTGCAATCAGATGTTATAAACTTTCTATCGAAAAAACTAACAAAACCATAATTACTATTTAAACTCCACTTTTTACAGCATCTTTGCTTCATAATATTAATAATATCACAATAAAGTGGTTTTAAAATATGGTGCATCAGCATAAAGTCTAAATTTTCATCTTTCAAATATCCACTTGTTCTATCTACTTCTATTTAGCTCTATCTATGGTGTTTTATTATATATGCTTTATATTGGTTTATGTTTGATATATTCATTAGAAACATTTGTTGCTAAATAAAAAATCTATTTTTTTAATAAAGTACTTTACTTAATTTATAGTACCTACCATATTTCGAATAACTATCTTTCAAGAGTTTGTAATAGGCAATCATGAGCAATCAATACGTTTTGCTTACACAATATATACCGTCTATATTTTTTTTATCTTATAAATGTTTACCATTTTAATATGAACACAGAAAGTAAAATGAAACAATTTCCGTTTGTACAGGGGCTACTGGCAAAGGAACCTCATGTTTATGATATTTTATCTGAAATAGTAAAAATGCAGGAATTATCACTTCCTGATGGCAAACATGAAATGGCTACGCTACAGTTTTTACAATCCTCGCGAAATATTCCCATACCTTTTACTACTTCTCGCAACAACCAGATTAGTTATCTGGTAACACAGCTTTGTAATGCCTATCCCAATCATGTGCAAAAACTTATCACCTTTACTTTTAATGTTGAAGAAAAAACAAAAAAATTAAACATAATTGAGAAAGAAGAGTACTGCATTGATGTTCTTGAAGAAGAATTTAATCGTTTACAGGCAATGCGAGATGAAACATCAAAACAAAATTTATTAGCGCTGTTAAAGCAATACCGTCTTTTTAATCTTTCAAAACTTATAAAAAAATCTATAAATAAAAATGATTTAAATAGAATTATTAAATCAGAATTGGGTAAAACAATTTTTACCTTCAAGCATTTTACCATAGATAAAAGTCATATTGAGCTGGCCGAAGATTATTGTTTTCATGGTGAAAATTATCAGAGTGTTAAAAGTTCTATTAATTTTAAACCATTGAAAAATATCATATCTCAACATGCCGATATGCTTTTGCGCAGGCTTAAACGATTTGGTATAATATCAAATGAGTTCAGTGATTACCGTGATGCCAAGCTGGATTACATATTTACGGTTATTCTTGAAGATTTAGCATCGTTACTGAATGAAAGTGATTTAGCTGAGGTTAAAAATACTCATGCTTTCAGATCTTGCCTATTAAAAGTTGACACCCTGCTTGATCCTGTTGATACTTATAACAATGATATTGTTTCGTTCATACATGAACACAAATTATGCATCCAGGAGGATATTATTGATAGTTTGCCAGATATAGATGAAGAACTCATTACAAAATGGCGTGAATCAAATTACTGTAAAAATGCAAAGATAATTGCTTTTGCTAATCCTGAGGATAATCATTGCTATTATTGTGATGGAACGGTATTGATTAGCTACCTGTCAGAGCTCAATCAATTAATCAATTATCAGAAGGACAAATTTGAAAAGTTAGGTTATCTTGAAAAAGATAAACTAAAAAAAGCATATGCCATTTTAATTCAAATTGCTGAAAATATAGTTACAGGTGATGCATACGATGAACTATCACTTAATAGCGAACAAAAAGAGATTATACAAAAAATTATAGATGACTTCGATAAACAAAAAATTGAAGAGGTACCCTCGCGACCGGTTACCATTGTAAAACAAACAAAGCAAAAAAAATCATTATTAAAACGATTTGTTGATGCATTTCTTTCTCTATTTAAAAGAAAGACAATAATAAAGCCTATTACACAAACTTATGTATTTTCATCACCTGTGCATCAATTAAGTAAAAAAACAAAAAATTTTTATGATACTATAAGCTCAATTAATAAAAATATTATAGCCATGACAGAGATCATTGATATTACTGATGAAAATGAGTCAGATATAATTGAATTAATTGAAGAATTAAGAAATACAGGATTAAAAATAGTAATCCCTATTTATAATTCACGGAAGGTGTTATATCCACGAAGAAGCCAGAAATTATTAATCCCGGATATTGAATATGTTCTTGTATCACCTGTTGTTATGCGATCGTATGATGCAATAAAAGAATTTAGCGATTCACTTGTAGGAAAAAAACTCAATGGTGAAGTTATCCCCGCTTCTGGTATTATCGTGATAGAGAAGTATCTGTATACTCTCTATCGCCAGAAAAGAAATCTGATGATAAAAAAATAGTAATTCTATTATTCTACGATTCTGTATTGGCTTCACATGTTTTCGATTGACATGAAGCACATGAATTTTCTGAAGAAGATTTAACTAACTTATCACTTGAATTATTCTTATAGTCGGTTACATAAAAGCCTGAGCCTTTAAAAATAATTCCGGCTCCAGCACCTATAATACGTTTAACTTCACCTCCGCATTGCGTACATGTTTTTACTGGTTCATCCTTTATAGATTGGAACAATTCAAATTTTTTATTACAAGAGGTACAAACATATTCGTAGGTAGGCATTTCATCCCTCCATATTATGCATAAATATTATAACTTTCATGAATATAATTAATATATTATATTGAATGATTAACTATGAAATAATCGATACTAACATAGCAACAAATGAATAATTTTTCTTTAAAAAATTTTAAAGTAACAAAGTTATAAAGTTATAATAATATAAGATGTTGTACTTAATACTACAATCTGAATACTACAATCTGATATATAAATTATGTGTTATTGTTAGATTCTGAATTAGAATTAGCAGTGTACCCTATACTTTCACTTAACTCTTGTGCACTTAAATCAAGGATTTTTGAAAATCCCTGTACAAATTCAGCGCTTTCAAGCGCTTTCTGACTTATTTCGATAATTGCATTGACCGCTTTGGTTAATTCATCAATGGTAACCTTTTGTTCCATCGAAAAATTATACACTGACCCGGATAATTCTTTAAATTTTTCAAGTTTTGATCGTATATCTTGATTTTTTACCCCTAATTCGTTAGTAAAATCAACGGTGTCTTTCAATACATTAAAAGTTTCACCAATGCCTTTTCTAATAGCTTTAATAGCTTCAGTTGCTTTACTTATATATTGTATCTCATTGGTGATCATTTTAGCCTGATCAGCAATGGTTGAATGAATTCCCTTTACTATGTCAGTGGTTTGATCTGCTAATTTATTGACTTCATCAGCGACAACTGAAAATCCTTTACCAGATTCTCCTGCTCGTGCAGCTTCTATAGCGGCATTTAATGCAAGCAGGTTTATTTTATCAGCTATTTCATTTATATTCACAATAGTCTGTTCAACTTCCTTCAAATAATCAGCGATTGTTTCAATAGCATTGATTGATTTGGTAATGGTAACTTCTCCATCCTCAGATTGTTTTACGGCTTGTTCAATAGAATTTGATAAACGGGTTATTCGCTGTGACACTTGATTGCTGCTGGCATCAATCGATTCAATATCATTTTTAATCACGTCCATACTGTTAGCTTGTTGTTGAATTGCGTTTAGATTGGATTCAAACGACGATGACATCTCTTCATAAGCACTGGAGGTTTCTTCTACAATGGTTGATAGTTCCCTTGCAATATCATATAACTTGGTAGCTGAAATATTAAGATCAGAGCTCAATCGTTTTACTTCTTCTGATTTTGCATGAGTTGATTGAAACAAGTTTTTTAACGATTCAACCATCTTATTAAAAGCGCTGGTAATATAACCAAATTCATCGCCGGATTGTACCGGTATGGCAATGTTAAAATTGCCTTTATCAACTTCTTTCAAACCATCAGTTAACATACGAAGAGGTTTAACAAGGATACCTGCAAAAAATAATCGTATTCCAAAGCGTATAAATACATATACTATAATAACAATTGCTATTAATGTAGCGACAGTTGAATGCATAAATGAACGATATGCAGTATAAGGGAAAGCTATCTCATGAATAATTTCATTGTTTATGTATCGGTAAGCAACAATTTGCTGACCATCAGATGCTGTGTGGTATATCCGCATCCCTGTAAATTGTACCGGGATTAAAAACTGCACTATGTCATGTTTTAACTCTTTGCCTTCTATTGAGGTTGTTTCAAGGTAATTGGCGATAGCATTAGTAAATTGCTGCAATATTGGTTTTTGTTGTGGCAATAATAACTTCAGGTCATTTTTGAAGTTAGAGTCATTTAATTGCGATACCTTATGGTGAAAATGATAGACTTTTGCATCAAGCTCCCTGAGAAACGCCATTAGTGCATTATGATCAATGGTGTTTTTATGCTGCTCAATATAATGCTGTATGGTTGCTGCATATCCCTGAAAAGATACTGGAATATTATCCAATAATAATTGTATCCCCTCTACATTATTATTTTCAGCAAGTGAAAAAATCGTATTCCATATATACGCATGTTTTATCTCCATTGCAATGTCATTTTTACTATAACTATCTGGCAGATTTTGTGTCCATGTATTATTGGCAATATTGTATGTAGCGTGATAAATATAGTTATCCATAGTTTGATTGTTGAGTACTGCTAACAAAGCAGAACGGTAATAAATTTCATCAAAATCCTTTTCATTCTTCTTAAGAACAATAAATCCTATAATCTGCAGTAAGCACAAAACAGTTACCAGTATAATCCCGATGAGTTTACCTAAAAATGAAAATCGTTCTTTTGAATTATTGATATATACTATAAATACAAGAAAGAAACCCAAAAGGTTAAACAATGTCCATGCTGTATGGAATACGTCTCTATCAATAACCCCTTCCCTGCTCAGTGTATTGGTAGTGGAAGGGACGACGGTACCTATCACTGTGAATAAAAACAAAAGTAATAAAATCTTTTTTTCTTCTTTATTGCTGGTAAAGATACGCCACCACATTACAATAAAAGAACATAAAACTCCAACCATTATTAAGACACCTATCTGTTTGCTTATCGTTTCAGCATCAAAATCATAATAGTGACCTCTGAATAAAAATACAATATCAGATTGCAATGAGATGATGATAAAAGCAATCAGTGCACCAAATGAAAGTATATAACCGATTATAAGATATACCTTGGCTGCACGGGGTGCTCTAGGATAAGGATAAAAGAAGTATAGGTATCCTTGATATGCTATTCCCAGCAATATGGTTATAATGGTTAACCATCGATGATATGCTGCCAATGGATGATAAACACTTGATGATATAAAATATCCAAAATTAAAAACACCCAGTATAATTAAAGCTTTAGCTAATATGGTGGTAGCTTCTGATTTATCTTTTGTATTGTATAAAAAAAACCCTGTTGTTAAGAAAAAAATTATAGGTATAATTGTACCCAATGAAAACGAATTGAACAGTATAATAGAACCCATAACTGCCAGACCCCTTATATATATTTTTTTATAGTAACTTTGTTTACATATAATAAATCGGTTAAAATAATCAAGAATATTTTATAAAAATATAATCTGCAAAGACTACATTTTATTTTAATGAGTATTGGATTTAATTATGATTTGCAGGCTGTATTATATTTTTCGTTTGACAAAAAATTAGTGCTATTAGCTTAAATATAAACCATGTGCAGCATTGTGCCAGCGTAGCTCAGTTGGTAGAGCGGCGCACTCGTAATGCGCAGGTCACCAGTTCGATCCTGGTCGCTGGCTCATTGTTTATTAATTGCAAAAATGATTGTTGGGAAACCTTCGTTTACATGTAGTGTTATCAGGATTATCGCAGCATCGAGGTAAGATAAGCCTGACACTCTTTTCAAAGAAAATATAATCCCACACCCAGTTGATCATAACAAAAAGTTTATTTCTAAATCCAATTAAATAGAGTATATGGATAAATATCCAGATAATCCAGGCTATATACCCTTTTAAATGCAAACCAGCTACCTGTGTTACTGCATGGTTGCGTCCAATGGTAACCATACTGCCTTTATCTCTATAGTGAAATGGTTTTGTTTTTCTATTTTTACCCATTAATTTTAGAAAGCGACCAACATATTTACCCTGCTGAATGGCTACTGGTGCAATCATAGGCAATGTCTTTCCTTCCTGACTATATTGTGCTAAATCTCCAATAATAAAAACATCATCATATCCGGGAATATTTAGATTGTCGTTAACTTGTATTCTCCCGTTGGTAGATATTTTCATGTTACAATCATTTTTTATTATTTCTCCCTTTACCCCTGCTGTCCACACAACTGTCTCGGTAGGGATTATTGTACTATCGTTTAGGTAAACCCCTGTAGCCTCTATTTTACCAACATTAGCATGGGTCAAAACGTTAACACCTTTTTTTATTAATTCAGACTTTGCATACTCCGATAAGATTGGAGGATACATGCCTAATATCCTGTCACCTGCTTCTATCAAACAAACACTGATCTCTTCGGAATCTAACTCCGGAAAATCTTTATGTAACGGCCCATGAACCAGCTCCGCCAATGCACCGGCAAACTCAACCCCTGTTGGTCCCCCACCAACAATGACAATGGTAAGCAATCTTTTCCGCTGATTCTTATCGTCAACAAATGAAGCCCTTTCAAAACAGGATAAAACGTGATTCCTCAGTATCATTGCATCATCCAGTGTTTTTAATGGAAAGGAATACTGTGAAGCTCCACTAATATTGAAATAGCTATTGACACTTCCTGCTGCTACCACCAGATAATCAAATGGTATATGTTGTCCAAGGCATTCTATTGTTTTATTTGCATAGTGTATAGCTGTTACTTCTCCACGTATGAAACGTATATTTTTTGTATTTCTAATGATAAATCGTACCGGTGAAGCAATCTGTTCAGGTTCTATTTCTGCAGCACTCACCTGATATAGCAATGGTAAAAAAGTATGGTAATTGTTTTTATCAATAAGAATTACATGATAATTGGTGTTCGATAGTTCCTTTGCAACCCATAATCCGCCAAAACCAGCACCAATGACAACAACTGTTTTTTGCCTTTGATTTATCATGGATGACATCCCCCATTTGATATAATTAATAAGGATTAATTATTATACCCCTTTTTACACCTCAGTCTAAAATTGTTACTATGATATGCAATGTATGAAAATCATATATTGCAGTATTGTAGTATTGCAGCATTAAGCACAATATCATCAACACTCAATGATAATAAATGTAACTTTTTTTAGCTATACCTTTTCTTTCTGGTATTTTACACTGAGTTCATGCCAATGCTATATCCGTATAAGCAGTCCCTGTAAACACTTCTTTCACTGTTCTAAATTGTATTAAAATTTCTAAAAATGTTTTTTTTAAAAATAATAAAAATTTACCAATGCCTGCGTCTACAAAGGAAATCCACAATATAATTATTAGAGATTTACTTATTGAATAAAAAAATTGTTGACGTGAAAAACAATCCAGTTAGACTTTCCATCCATAGTATTCAATTATTAAATAATTCATTAACACCATTTATTCGATAATTATAGTATTAGCATCTTTAAAAATTTGTTTATTTATTAGTTACAATATGATAAATCTGATTCTGCTTATACCTGTTTTCACAAACGATCATGTACAATATAACTATTATAGTATAGATTCATTTTTATATTTGACATTACATTTTAAAAAGTTATATTAAAAAAATTATTTTTGGGTATGGGTAAATGAATAAAGCAACAAAAAATATTAATAAAAAACTAAGGTATCAACATGCTTAAAAATAAACTATTATTTTATAGTATAACATTTTGTATAACTCTATTGTTCGGTTTTACATTATGTATAATCAAGTTAATGAATAACTCATCATATGATAGTAATAGTAGCCTGCTTAAACCCGCTGATGTTTTTGCCAATAATGATGAGTATATAGCGTATATACAAACGCTTACTATACCCGGAGTAAAGTTTACTATACAAACCATAGAAAAGGGTGATAATTTCTGGAAGATAGCAAAAGAACACAAGATTGACATTGATACCTTAATAGGAGCCAATCCTTTATGGGAATCTATTATAGCAAAAGTTGACCAGAAGATAGTTATTCCATCTCAAAAAGGAGTTCTCCATTTTGTTGCAGATATTAATGAAATAGATTCTCTCCACTCACTCTATGATGTATCTGAAAAAAATGTATTAACGCCATCCCTATTTTTATTACGTTTGCAATCTATTGTATCAAAACTAGAAAAACCTGTTGCTGTATATGTTATCAATGCACGTCCTAAAGCAGATGTGATGACTCCACAGCTATCAAAGCAATTTACCATACGAGAAATGTTCAGATCACCTCTTGGCGGACGATTAACATCTTTTTACGGCGGAAGGTTTCATCCTATTTTCAGGCAGTGGGGTTTCCATAATGGGCTGGATATAGCAGCACCTTATGGTACTCCAGTTGGAGCAGCAAGGGGAGGTGTTGTAATCAGTTGCGGATGGATGGGTGGCTATGGAAAAGCAGTTATTATACAACATGATGAAGGTTTTAAAACATTGTATGGACATTTGTCATCTATACACGTTCGCCCTGGACAGCATATTAAAGCAGGACAATTTGTAGGAAGGGTTGGTTCAACCGGATGGTCTACTGGTCCACATCTCCATTTTACACTATGGCAATATAATAAACTTATAAATCCAATGAAAGTGCTATGGTAATAGCATCACAATGTATCAAAAACTAATTAAGGAATACTTTGATAAAGCTTCATTGTATTATACTGAAGAAATTATAAGCCGTTTCAATCAATTTTTACATCTTTTATTGCAGTATAATAAATCACACGATCTTACCCGCATTACCAATATTGATGAAATTATTATTAAACATTTTGTTGATTCGTTGATCATCACAAAATTTATCACTATCCCTTCCCCTCTCCTTGATATTGGAACCGGTGCAGGTTTTCCCGGCATTCCATTGGCAATAGTTTATCCGGATAAACGCTTCATATTGGCTGAAAGCCGGCATAAACGCACACAATTTTTATCCATTGTCAATGAGTCTTTGCAACTCAAAAATATTGAAATATATCCTCACCTTGTAACTGAAAAATCATTTTTTGAAGTAGGCGGTGTTATTACTCGTGCAGTTGAATCAATAAATGAAACTTTACAACGATGTAATCATTTTTTAAAAGAGGACAATAGTGTTTTATTAATGAAAGGTCCATCAGTTGATGAAGAAAATATAACCATGAGCGATAGTTATTCAAAAATAATGGATAAACCGTATACATTGCCTGCTACATCATATAAAAGAAGACTTATCGTTTATAAAAAAACAAACGTAATAATAAAAAAAACATATTTTATTAATAAAGAAGGAACATCAGGCGATGGATTGGCAATTACCTCCGGTGATAATAAACATTATAAGGAATTAAAAAAAATTATTGCTGACCCAAGAAAATGCAGCATGTCGACAGTTGTTGGAAAAAAAATAATCAAAGAGCTTGTCTCTTCACATCCACAATTATGCCGCTACATTGTATTGCATGATGGGTATGGTGAAACTGATACTGAGCTGATACAGATAATCACTGATTTTGGGCAGCAAAGAATGATTCTATTAAAAAAAGCGCTTTTCAATGAGATTGATGTGCTGGGAAACAATCAGCCAATTCTGGTTATTGATGTGCCACCCATAGCACCATGGGATATGAATACTCAGGGACTATCGCTTATGATTCCTTTTCAGGATCCAGTCAATGTTGGTGCGGCTATACGAAGTGCTGTAGCATTTGGCGTTAACAATATTATTATATGCAAAAATGCCGCATATCCTTTTCATCCTAAAGCAATTCGGTCATCTGCAGGTGCAGTGTTTCAATGTAATCTATGGCAGGGTCCCTCACTTCATCAACCTGATTTCATGGAACTATCGTATCCAATCATAGCATTAGACCTGGAAGGAATTAATATATATGATTTTACTTTCCCAAAAAATGCAGTTTTACTTGCTGGTGTAGAAGGACAGGGATTGCACAACATAAAAAACTGCATCCGTGTTACCATACCCATACAGGTGGTTGAGTCCCTCAATGCAACAGTAGCATTATCAATAGCACTCTATGAATGGCATAAACAAATCAATATTACTTTCTAAATGTATCTTTCAGTTTAAGATACCATTTACCTGCTTTCATGGCAAAATCCTCACTGCTACCTTCTTCCATGCTTAAATCGGGTATTTCTCCCTCAGGACCGTACATGCCTTCCATCATTTTTAATATGTTTTTCCGAATCATTTTACGCATTGGTATATGAGAAATCATAGCATACATTGCTGCACCACCTTCATAGGCTAATTTTGGATTTTTCCTGACTATGGTAAAAGCTTCTTTAACATCATTTATAAAACGTTGTGTAACCTTTGCATGGATAGGGGTTATCATAGCATGAAGAGCATCCGGACGCTGGAGCCTGTCAACGTGCCATCCTTTTTTTTCCAAAATATCGCCAATAGCAAATGTATTCACATCAGGCTCAACAGAACGGTATGCAAAAACACTGGATTCAGGTTTACCCACTATTTCCATACCTTTTATAGATTCAATCCCCTGCTGTATTTTTCTGGATGTATCCATAATTATTTTTGCATTTTTCATGTATCCTGCTTCGCCCTGTGCCACCATTGCTGCCCAGGCCGCTGCTATAGTTCCACCAGGTCGTGTACCCAATAAAGCTGGAGAAACAAAAACTCCACCCGGCCAGTTTTCATAAATAAAAAATTGATGACGCAAATAATCAATACTACGGTATACAATGACTGAAGCACCTTTAGCACTAAATCCATATTTATGTACATCGGCACTCATCGAGGTAACACCATTCACTCTAAAATCAAATGGTGGGATATCATAGCCTGATTTTTCAACAAATGGCAGTAAAAAACCTCCAAGGCAGGCATCAACATGCAAAGGAATTTTTTTTGAAAGTGCAATGGTACCCAGTTCATCAATTGGATCAATGATGCCATATGGATAGCATGGAGCTGAACCAATGATAAGTATGGTATTGCGGTTTATAAGTTTTTTTACGGCATTTACATCAACCTTAAAATCTTTATCCAGAGGTGCACGTATAATTTTTACATCAAAGTATTCTGCTCCTTTTTCAAAAGCCACATGAATGCTTTCAGGAACAATCATTTCTGGTTTTTTAATCCATGGACGTGCTGAACGTGCCATATCACGATAGGTTTTAACAGCTAATAAGCAACTTTCAGTTCCACCCGATGTCATGGTTCCACAGGCTTCTGGACCTGCATGCAACATGTTTGCAGTCATTTTTACCACTTCACTTTCAAACCTCTTAAGGCTTTTAAAAGCCATGGGATTTAAAGCATTTTCATCAAAGTATAATTCAAATGCTTTTTGCAAAAATTTTGTATGTGCATCATCTCGATGATAAACAAGACTGAATGTTTTCCCTTGTTTCCAGTTGGCATCATTTTTGCCATACTGTTCCATCATGGATAAAACCTTATTGTATTCATAACCTTTTGGTGGAAGTTTTTCCATTGCCATACAATACCTCCTTTAATAATAATTATAATACTGCTTATCTATATAGAACTGAAAATATATCCCAATGTTATTCCAAGATAATTGCCAATGGCATAGCCAATAACACCGGTAGTAATACCGGACAAAAGAATGTATTTATTGTGGAGTGCATCGGCAACCACTGGAACAAATGGAGGCGAGCATATGCCGGCAACCGAAGTGATAATATAGGTATCAGTATCAATGGAAAAAATCTTACACAATATACCATGCACCAATAAACTCCCAAAAATTGCTAAAAACACATAAAACAATAGCGGTATATTTATATGGATAAGATTATCCACATTTACCATCGAACCAACAATAGTACAGAAAATATAAATAAGGTACATCCCAAACTGAAATGTACGTTTAAGATTATGCACATACGGAATAAGGGATAGCAAAATTGCTATTGTTGTTACTGCCAAAATGACAACCATCGTTTGATATTGATTGGGCAACAGACCTGCAATACCCAGTGAAATTGCAACCACTGCAATTGATAAAAGCAAAGCTATAACCAGATTTTTTAAAATATTTTTGGAAAAGATATCGCCATACAATCTAATATCTTCACCAGTCTTTGCATTTTTATCTTCTTCATTATTTATTACTTTAAAAGGCGGTAAAAATTTTAAAAAAAGTTTTTGTGCGATAGTTACTAAAAATATAATGTATATCATTGAAAGGACAGTGTCATAGGTGTGGACAATTACAAAAGTTGTTGAATCAACGTTGAATGCTTCTTTAATGGCAGCTAAATTTGGCGTTCCGCCTGTATATACCCCTAAAAGCATCCCGGCAATCTTCCATGCATCAGGAATTATATGCCTTAACAGTAAATATCCAGCAAATACAACAATAACTACCGCAATACACTCCAGTGTAAACGCCAGTAATGCTTTACCGGCTAACCTGAACCATGTTTTAATATTTATTGTGAAGAGGAGCATTGGCAAACCTAAAATGATAGTTATGTTGGAGCTTATATCCTGTATAGACTTTGCCTGTTCAGGCAATATGCCTATATTTCCCATAGTGATGCCAGCAATATAACATAACAATACAGCACCTATTTTATTAATTGATGGGAATTTATAGCATACGTAAATGATGAGCGCCGGAATAAAAAGGTAAAAACAAATCAATAATAATGAGATAGCAGTATTCATACCACCTCCATATATTTCACTATAGTGAATAATATTTCACTATAGTGAAATTGTCAACTTTTTTTTGTTTGACATATATACCATGAAGATTTTTTTTAATACCAGATTATTAATGACGTAAAGGAATTTAAAGTTACAGCTATGAAAAAAGAAGAAAGAATAAAATGGGACAAAGAACAACGTACAACCAGAATCATTGAAATAGCACAGAAATTGTTTTTTACCAGGGGATTTGATGCAACCACTATAGATGAAATTGCCCATTTAGCAGGATATAATAAACGTACTTTATATCACTATTTCAAAGATAAAGAAGAGCTGTTTTTAGCTGTTGCATTAAATGGATTAAAATTATTTAATGAAAAATTGGAAGAGGCATTCAACTATCCATTAGAAGGTCATACAAGATTATATAGTATGGGAAAGGCATTCTATAATTTTTTTTTGAAATATCCTGATTATTTTAATCTTATCATGACATATGAAGCTCGCAATTGCATGTATTATCCGGTAACCAACAGCAATGCAATGAGCTTCTATAAGCTTGAGTGTCAAAAAATTGCAGATAGTGATACTGAATTGATAATAAAAGCTATTGAATATAGTATTAATGACGGAATCATCAAAACAACATTAACACCAAAACAATTAATGCTCATATTATGGGGGCAGGTTTTTGGTATCACTCAGATTATAATGATACGAAAAGACTTTTTTCAAGAAGCATACGGCATAGACCATGAAGAACTTTTTGAAACATTTTTATGTGAAACGGAAAAGGCATTAAAAAATTAAAATGATATAATAATTAAAAAAAAAGCCGCCAAAAGGCGGCTTTTTACAAAGTGGTTTTCTAAAATGAATACTTCATTATATCGCTTTAACGGAAACAGCCCGCGGACCTTTATCGCTGCTTTCGATCTCGAATTCAACCCTTTGTCCTTCTTTTAATGTCCTGAAACCGTTGCCTATAATACCGGTATAATGCACAAAAACATCACTACCGTCTTCTTTGGAAATAAATCCAAAACCTTTTTTTTCGTTGAACCACTTAATTGTACCTTTGGGCATGTGAAAACTCCTTAAAAATAAAATACGGCGTAAAGCCTTTCAGTATGTTGATTTTGCTTTTAATCTCCAAAAACTTCAGATTGAAATTTCACAAGAGACAAAACCGAAATACAATTCATACTATTATACATATATACTATTACTTCTCATTATTGTCAACATTTTATTGCAATTTATTTAATTTTTTTTATAAAACCTATAATTCACATATAAGTCATTTTATTGATTCTTTACATATTTAATATATTTTAAAAAAATGATAGTATAAATCAAATCATATTCCACCATATATCCTTAAAATTATTTTACTTGTATTTTATACTGATTAATCATAACTGGAATACAATATTTATTGTATTTTAATTTTAACATTAATCTTGAGTAATGCTCAACCTTAATCTTTACTTTTATTGTTTGTAGAAAATTATGGCAAAATCATTTTTTTATAATTGTAAACAACATAGCAACATTGCAATTCATATATGAAGGTTATTGATAATTTTTAGTATAATACGTTTGTTAATTGTGCGATAATTAAAAAGAATATCTATTCTATGTCATAATTATGCCTTGTATAAAATATATTAAGGATTAATCACATGAGAATAATTGCTATTTCAAATAACAAAGGAGGTGTTGGAAAAACAACAAGTACGGTAAATATTGCCGCAGCGTTGCAAATTATAGGAAAAAAAGTTCTTGTCATTGATATTGATCATCAAGCCCAGTCAACCTATCATTTTGGTTATAATCCACATAATCTGACTTACTCAATATATAATATCCTGAAGGGTGAGATTGCGTATAAAGAAATCTTAATTGATAGAAATGGTCTGCATATTTTGCCATCTAAAAATGATTTAAAGGATATTGAGTTTATTCCACTTCCCGCAAAAGAATTTTTGTTAAAGGAAGCTCTTGAAGATATTTCTGGTTATGATTTCATTTTAATTGATTGCCCACCCTCTTTAGGAATTTTAACATTGAATGCTCTTGCTTTTGCAAAAGAAATTTTTGTTCCCTTACAGGTTCAGTTTTTACCATTCCATGGCATGTATAACCTTTTTGAAGCAGTACAGATGGTAAAACGCAGATTAAATAAAGAAATAGAAATAACAGGTATAATAGGAACCATGTATAATCCTAAGAAGCAAATAAATGTAGAAGTAATAGAAGAAACAAAAAAACGTTTGCCCGGTAAATTGTTTGAGACATTAATTCGTGAAAATGTATTGTTGCAGGAAGCACCAAGCTGGGGAAAAACAATCTTTGAATATAAACCAAACAGCAATGGAGCTGATGATTATATGAACCTGACAAAAGAAATATTAGAAAGAAGTCCCGATTAAAATCTATAAGTGTGATTTTTCAATTACCCGTTTAGCCTGTTTTTCAAGTATTTGTACCGCCAAAATCAGGGTAGAAAAACGTTTATCTTTAGTTTGACCATGATAAAACCTATAATAAATTTGTTGGGCTATAACTGCTAACCTGAATAAACCAAAACAGTAGTAATAATCAAAATCGCTCATATCTATGCCTGATTTTTCATGGTATCTATTGACCAGTTCTTTCCGTGTTAATGTACCATCCAGATGGGTAGGCACTAAACGGATAAGTTGCATATCTTCTGGATCTTCTTTTTCCACCCAGTATGCAAGTGAGTTTCCTAAATCCATGACAGGGTCCCCAATCGTTGCCATTTCCCAATCTAACACGCCAATTATCTTTTTAGGATTTGTGTTGTCTAATACCACATTGTCAAATTTATAGTCGTTATGAATAATAGCTGCTCTGGTAAGCGTTTCAGGTAATTTTTCTTTAAGCCACTTAATGACTTCGGTATATGGCGGTGCATCAGGGGTCAGAGCATCATTATAACGATTTATCCATCCATGTACCTGTCGCTCAATATAACCATCAGGCTTTCCAAAATTTTCCAGTCCTAACTCTTTATAATGTAAAGAATGAAGCAGACACTGTATATCCAGCAGCTGCTCACATAAATATTGAAATTCGCCAGGTGTATAGCTCAATCCCTGTGGTAATTCTTTTCGTAGTATTATGCCTTTAATTCTTTCCATTACATAAAATGGGGCACCAATAACGGATTCATCATCACAATATATTAATGGAGCTGGACAATAAGGGAATACCGGCTTCAATGCTTTTAATATTACAAATTCACGATGCATATCATGAGCTGTTTTTGCTTTTTTACCAAAAGGAGGCCTCCTTAATACCAGTTCTCTATCACCAATTTTGATAAAATACGTTAGGTTGGAAAAACCACCTGGAAATTGCTTTATTTCAATAGTTCCCTGTATATCTGGAACATTGTTAACAAGATAATCCAATAGTACCTGTTGATCAAGGCCTTCACCTTCACGAATATTTGCTGGTTTATCTATATAATTTTCCATAAAATAATCTCCTTTGAAAAAAGAATTATCAACCTCTATCATTACGAGCTTGACCCGTAATCCAGATACGTAACTTCAGATCCTGAATCAGAGTTCAGGATGACTGCCGACAATTATTTTTATCCCCTATGAGTGCCTTACACTGAATCTCAGCAACCTATCCTTTTATAAAAAATTATATAAAAACTACCCTTGATGTATATAGTTATAAATAATATTAAAACATTCCAATGCATATTCTTCGGGTATTATATTTCTTCTTTTGTATTTCCAACGCTTAAGATACCAATCCTGCATCATTGCTTTAGTTACTGATGCAATCAATGAACTATTTAAATTGGATTTGCATTCACTTTTTTTTATTCCATCTTTTATAATACTATCAATCAATGATTCTGTAAAAAGCTCACTTTCGATAGTTTTATTATATTCAACCCCCGTAAAATATCGTGTTTCCATATATGAAAAATAAAACCAGTCCTTTAATGCTTCACTGATAAATATATGTGCATGAATAAAATTATATAATTTATCTTTTGTGGATAATGCATTGCTTAATGCACCTGATAATGTTTTTTCAACAGCAGCACGTCCATACTGTTGAATGATATGCAAAAGTTCATCTTTAGATGGGAAATAAGAATAGAGAGCTCCTATGCTTAACGATGAAGCATGTGAGAGCTCCCGCATACTCATTGCAGAATACCCTTTTTTATTACTTATACTAATAGCAGTATTTATAATCCTTTTAAGATTATGTATGGATTGATCTGACTTTTTAACTTTGATAAGCTGTTTATTATCATCATACAGTTTGGTGACAATGTCATCCAGAATGATTTTAATACTCTTCCTGAAATTGTTGTAATTATCAATGAATAACTCATCGATATTATCTGATTTCTCTGCCTTCATAGCCTGACAATATCCTTTTTGCCACTGCAGTTTTATGTACTTCATCTGCACCATCATATATGCGCGAAGCACGTTCATGACGATAAAAAAATGCAAGAATAGTATCATCAGTCATGCCCAAACCACCATGTACCTGCAGCGCTCTGTCCACCACCTTCTGCATTACATTTGCTACATAAAATTTTATCAGTGAAACATCTATTCTGGCTTGTTTCTGTCCTAAGTGTTCTATCTTCCACGCAGCCTGCAATGTCATAAGCCTTGCTGCCTCTATTTCAGCAGCACACTCAGCTACCCATTCCTGTATTATCTGCCGGGAAGCTAAAGTTTTACCGTCAGGAGCAATAATACGCTTGTTAGCCCGTGAACACATTAAATCAAAAGATCTCTTACATATACCCAGCCATCGCATGCAGTGGTGAATCCGCCCGGGACCTAATCGTTCCTGAGCTATCACAAAACCCTGCCCTTCTGGACCAAGTAAATTTTTTATCGGTACCCGACAGTTTTGTAATAAAATTTCTCCATGGCTGAAATAACCGCTGCCCTCATGACCCATAACTGGAATATTTCGTACCAGATTAAAACCTTGTGTACCTGTTGGAACTATAATCATACTTGCCCTTAGATAAACAGGAGCATCAGGATTGGTGACAGCCATGACAATAGAAAATTGAGAACCATCGGCAGCAGTTGAATACCACTTGTGCCCATTTATTACATATTGATTGCCGTCTTTTACTGCAGTTGCATCAAGCAATACCGGATTAGATCCTGGCAAATCAACTTCGGTCATGGAAAAACAGCTTCGTATTTTTCCCTGTATTAGCGGTAATAAATATTTATCGCGTTGTTCATCATTAGCATATTTAATCAATATTTCGATATTCCCTGCATCCGGTGCCTGACACCCAAAGACATAATGTCCCAGCGGAGTCCTGCCCAGTGATTCTGAAACAAGCCCATGCTCTACCAGGTCAAGACCCATGCCGCCATATTCTTTTGGAACCTGAGGTGCCCATAGCTCCATCTTCTTAACCATATTTCTTTTATCTTCCAGAACTGGCATCATAGCTTTAATATCATTGTTTACAAACTCCTGCTCTAAAGGGATAAGCTCTTTATCCACAAATTCATCAATAAGCTCTAAAATCGATTTCATCTTATCAGAAATTTCAAAATCCATAAAAAGCCTCCATTAAAATATAAATATATTTCACCTATACGTTTTCATCGATGCATCTTGCAACAACTCTATATGAGGATATGCATTAAATGAAGCCAATACCAGAGCTTTATTGTTATATCGTAGATGTGTCATCGATGTATTTACTATTTGCCATGTTAACTGCATGGTTGTTTCATCACTAAAACCAAGAACCATCTGTACAGTGGCTCCAATGAGGCCTCCTGAAGAGACTAATAAAATATTTTTCCCTCTCCCATGATTCTTTATTATTTCAGTGACAAAGCTATTCACCCTCTTTTTAACATCTTCATAGGATTCAATGCTTTCAAAAGAAGTTTTTGTTGTTATCCAATAAAGCATAACTTTTTCAAAAACGCGCTGGAAAGCTTTTTTATCAGTATATATTTGTTTTATCTCTTCATCAAGGTGAGGATCATCATCAAGCAATATGGGAAATATAGTTTTTATAATATTGATTGAGTCATACTCATTTAATCGTGAATCAGTTTGCAATGAAGGAACATGGATACCTTTTGATAAAAAATAATCAATAAGTATTTGTGCTGTATGTTGTTGTCTTTTTAATGTTCCTGAATAAATTGCATCAATTTGTTTATTGTTATAGCGATAGTTATATAAATAATCAGCTAAAATAAGGGATTGTTTTTGCCCTTTTTCAGACAAATTGTCATAATCACCCTGTCCAAAAGAACCCTGACCGTGACGCACTAATAGTATTTCACTCATAATTCACCAGATTAAAATATTTTGAATTATTAATAACATTATCAACTCCTGTATAAAAATGTCAAGAAAAATATAACGAACGTTCGTTATTTTTATTGATTTTTTTAAAATATTTTTATATAATGGTCTCAATGCTAAGAAATAAAATTATAGGGAGAACTGTTTGCTATATGTTCAATTGTTTAATGATGCTATACAGGAGATGAAGTTATTGTGAGTATACCATACAAAATATTAGTGTGCATAAAACAAGTACCCGATGCTAATGCTAAGATTTACCTGGAAAAAACAAAACCGCATTATGACGAAAAAACCGTGTATGTTATTAATCGATATGATGAATATGCACTGGAAGAGGCTTTGCAACTAAAAGATAAAGGATTAACACATTATATTCATACCATTTCAGCAGGACCAGATCGAATACAAAAGGCTTTGCGTCGCTCACTTGAAATGGGCGCTGATGAGGCATACCATATTGTAACCGGTGATGATGATTGTGCTATACCATATTATGTGGCACAATGTATAACTGATTTTGCAAAAAATGAGTATGATATTATTCTTACTGGCGTTATGTCCCAGGATGCAATGAATCAGCAAACCGGGCAACTTATTGCATCTATGCTGGGATATAATTATGCTACCGGTGTAACCGGGATACAAACCAATGATGATGTAATAACAGTTACTCGTGAGCTTGATGCTCAAACTTCGATGCAATATGCTTTGAAAATTCCCTGTGTTATTGCAGTTCAATCAAGCAGTATCATACCGCGTTACCCATCTCTTTCAAATGTGCTCCGTGCAAAGAAACAGCACATTGGTATGATAAAACCCATAATGTCATCGCAGGTTCAGTATCATAGTTTTTATACAATTCCCCAAAAAACTACTGAATGTGAATTTATTCAAGGAAGAACAGATCAAAAGGTTGTTGAGCTATATAAAATTTTACATCGTAATGCGGTGGTTTAAATTATGTGTATTCTTATCATTGCAGATATTAAAAATAACCAGATTAATCCAGCAACTGCAGAATTATTTACCGCTGCCAATACAATAGCAAAGGATATAATTACAACTGTCTATTTGCTTATTCCATGCAATGATGTAAAAATTACCAGTAACTATCGCCCGGATGTCAAAACAATAGTGATTGGCATGAGCATCTATAATTATAATGCACAAGGTTTGAGTAAAGCAATTGCATCGATAGCTCATGATATTAAAGCACACTACATCATTGGATTGCATACACCGTTTACCATTGATTTTTTGCCATCAATAAGCATTGAATACAACGCACACTGTATAACGCAGGTACATACCATACAGCATGATGAACATCTCACGTTTGTACGAGGAAGCTGCTCTGGTAAATTAGACCAGTATATTGATATAGATAATAAACCTGTTGTTGCAAGCATTGCACCGGGAAGCTTTGACGAGTATGTTGCAGATGATACTGACAATTCAATCAATGATACAATTAATGAAGTAACTCAAATCACCATAGCCGCTGCTGAAAAACAATTATGCACTTTTATAACAAAAGAGAATAAAGATTCATCGTTAGATGAAGCCGATATTATCATTGGTGTGGGGAAAGGTATTGGATCAAAGGATAATTTGACCTTGATTTATAATTTTGCAAAAATTTTTCCTCACAGTGCCGTGGCTGGTTCACGTATTGTATGCGACTATGGATGGCTGCCATACAGCAAACAGGTTGGCATTACAGGAAAAAGCATAGCACCAAGGGTGTATATTGCATGTGCCATATCAGGCTCATCGCAGCATATTGCAGGAATTAAAGGAGCAAAAACAATAATTGCTATAAATAAAGATAACGACGCTCCCATTTTTAATATTTCGCACTATGGTGTTGTTGAGGATATTTTTACGTTTATTCCGCAATTTTTAGAATATGTGAAACGATTATAAATAATCACAATAGGCTTGACAAAAGAATAATTGAAAATTTTTAATAAAACAATTATATTGTATAATAGAATATATTACATTTGTTTTTTGTTAATCATAAATATGTCATGAATTTTGGAATGAATTATTACAATCATTATAAATATTTTCAATGGAGTTATCATACAGTATGAAAGGCAAAATAATAACATCACTATTTTTTATATTTGTAGCTATAACATCACTGGTTTTTTTTATCATTGCTGTCATTATCCGGGTTACAACCTATCCTTTTGATAAAAGGTTGCGTTTACTTCATCTGTTAACATGTTTCTGGGGTTCATTATATACCTATATTATGCCACCATGGAAAATTACAGTACAGAGAAGAAATAAGATAAAAAATAATAAACCGTATATTATTATTTCCAATCATCAGTCTCAGCTTGATATACTGGTTGCATTCAGATTATATAAACATTTCAAATGGGTGTCAAAGGCAGAAATATTTAAGGTGCCGGTTATAGGCTGGAATATGGTATTGAACCGATATATCAAACTGGTACGAGGCGATAAAAAAAGTATAGCACAGATGATGGATGAATGTGAAATGCATTTAAAAGAAGGTAGTTCTGTGTATATATTTCCGGAAGGCTCACGTTCGCCCGATGGCCATTTAAAACAATTTAAGTTGGGAGCATTTCTATTAGCAAAAAAGTTGAATCTTCCCATAATGCCCATTATCATAGAAGGTACACGATTTGCTTTACCAAAACATAGTATAGACTATCATGGTAAGCATCCCATAATATTACGGGTACTTGATGAAATAGTACCAGAAAAATTTAAAAACATGAGTATAGAAAAACTGGTAGATTATACATGGAACTATATGAATACTGAGTTGAAAAAATTAAGAATGGAGATGTATGGTAGTGATTCAATCTGAGAATAATTATACCTTAAATTAGCTTGCACTATTGATGTATATTCTGTAGAGTAATAATATATACCAGATTGTGAAATTTAAACTATTTTTACAGAGAGGTTGCATTAATGTCCCAACCTGATGATTTTTCCTTAGATGACGATTTATTTAGATTTGATGATGAGATAGATATACAGGACAATATACCCGAGAATAAACCTACCGCAAATAACAATAGGGTAATGGATTCGGGAAAAGATTTTGGCGATAGCTCCCGTAAACGGTCATCAAGAGATTTTCAGCCCGATATGGATGCACTGCTCATTACAGCACAGTCTTCAATGATTATTGAAGGAATGAGAAAATATACTGAACGAGATTTTTCTTCAATTAATCTCCCCATTTATTTAGAAGCATTAAACGGTGTTAATCTTTATATAAAAATAATAGATCGTAATCCAAAAAATTATCATAAATTGAAATCTGTTATAAATGCTGATCAGGATTGTCAGGAAGTTGAAAAGATTGCATTTGATCTATACAAAAAAATGTTTGGTACTGTGCCTGAAACGGATCAGGAAAAACTGGTGGCATTTGAAAAGTTTTCATCATTATTTAAGGATGCAGTCAATAGAGCAACTATCAATGCTTCCATGAAAGAAATAAAAAAATACTTTTTATTGTCAGGCGGGCTTGATGAAATCAAAGTATCACAGCTTATAGCCCAAAACGATGAAGAGCTTACAAAAGATATTTCAAATTTACAGCGATATATTGCCATGGGATTAGCCTATATTGAAAAAGGGAATATTGAAATAATTAAAGGATTAAAAGGAAGAGATCTAAACCATTATATTATACGGGGTTCACAACTGCTGGCATTTTACTTTAAAAAAATCAATAATGACCGCCACGCTGATTACTATTCAAGGATCAATTCTATTTATAGTAAATATTTTGTTATAAAAGATTAATCTTTCCATTTTTAACTTGATATATTGCAAATGATATTAAACTTACATACGCAGAACAATCTTTTTTTGTACATCCATTGATTTGCTGCCAGATATTATTATGGCAGTCCATATTTTTAATATTTTTAATCAATCATTATTCAATTGCTATAATAACTATAATAAACTGCTTGCTAATTCCAGCAGTATTGTATCCAGCATGAACATCCCCTCATCTGTACATTGAATGCAGATATCACCATTGCAATTTTTCATGATCAAGAATGATTTATCAATTAAACGATGCACTGATTGATAAAATGATTTAGCTGGCAGGTACCCTGTTTTGTTGTGCATGTCATTGATCATAAATCCCTGTTTCAGCCTGAGCTTATTCATACAATATTCAACGACACTGTCCTGTTGTGTGCGTATATCCTCCGTACGGCTTGCAATTGCGTCGTTCATGTAGTCATCAATGGTAGCATTGTAGTAACGTTTGTTGTTATAAAATGAATGGGCACCGCTTCCAAAACCGATATAGCTTTCAAAATTCCAGTATTTTAGATTATGTTTTGACTCATAATCCGGGATTGAAAAATTGGAAATTTCATAATGGTTGTAGCCTGACGCCTCAAGTGCATTGATTGTTTTTTGAAACATGTTTCGCTGAAAATTTGCATATTGCAGTGGATTTTTTGTTCGTAAGCGCAAAGGTGTATTTGTTTCATACGTCAGCATATATGCGGAGATATGTTTGGGATTACACTGAATGATACTGTTGAGCATGGAACGATAGCCAGTCACTGACTGAACGGGTATACCAACAATAATATCAACGCATGGTATAATGTCAGGAATAGTACAAAATTCCTGTATTTCTTCAATGGTGCAAAGCCTTGACTTTCTTCCAATATAATTATGTGCTCTGGCATCAAGTGTTTGCACTCCCAATATAAATCTATTAAAGCCAATGTGCGATAGTTGTTGTATATAATTTTTGGAATAGTCATCAGGATTACATTCTAAAGTAATCTCAACTTCAGAAGCAATTGCATAATGATCATGTAGCACAGTGAGCAATGCACTGTAATCACTGCTTTGCAGTAGCGACGGAGTTCCCCCTCCAATATATATGGTATCTACCAGATAATTTTTTAGTTCAGATGAATAATGAATGATTTCGGATGCCAATGTATTGATGTATGCATGTTTGATTTGTTGAAAATTGCTATGAGATGGATTGCACGCTATTGAATAGAAATCGCAGTAATCACATTTTTTATTATTGCAGAAAGGAATATGAATATATATGCCAGGATGTATCATTTATCAATCATTAAACAGGGATGAGATGATTTTGGTGTAAATTCACCACTCAGGCAAAGCGCTAACTGGTGCAATGATTCATGAGTATCTGAAAAAGACATTAAAAGAGGATACTCGCCAAATTCTTTTAGATAGGGATAAGGATTGCCAGTTAGCAATAAAAGTGTATTGCAATCTTTTTGTTGTGCAGTTTTAATAATTGATTGCAACTGTTTGGTTGTATAGCACCCACTATCAATATAAAGAATTTCCTTTTTTTGCAGTAGCTGGATTGAATGTATTACATCTGCATTTATAGCTTTAAAAATATCCTCAACTTCCTTATTCGTTGTAAGGATAGTTGCTTTCCTGTTTTCGGCTGGTATAAATATAGTGAAATCATCGGTTGTTGAGTGGTACACTATTGACTCCCGTGATAATTCAGTATTCAGTGTATCAGCGTGTTGCATCATTTCCAGGTAACTATCGCCCACATTATAATTACTACCATATATTTTATTTTTTTTGATTGTCATTATACCATAACGCATTTTAACCTCTATAATTTTTTTTACTGTTGATACTATTCTGTCTTTTGATACTTCATTTTTTAACATTGCATTTGATAACGAATTGATAATATCCTGAACATGATCTTCATAAGAGCTTATCAATATAATATCAGTTCCTGCTTTTATGCTTGCAACAGCAGCAGTGCCATGAGAATAATAACCGCTGATACCCTTCATCTCCAGATCATCGCTGATAATTAAACCATCAAACTTCATTTTTTTCCGTAATAAATGGTTCAAAAAATACTCGGACATTGTGGCAGGTTTTACAATGCCAAGCTGGGGAAATGCAATATGAGCCGTCATAATACATTCTACATGGGACGATACAGCTTTTTTGAAAGGGATAAATTCAGTCTTATCCAATGATGCAAGGGTTTTATTTATCACCGGCAATGTTATGTGCGAATCCTGATAGGTATCACCATGCCCCGGAAAATGTTTGGCTACAGCAATACATCGTGACTGCTGTAATCCTTGAATATATGCAGCTCCCAGATCAGCACAAACCTGAGGTATACAGCTAAACGAGCGTATATTGATAACAGGATTATTGATATTGTTATTGACATCAAGTACCGGAGCAAAATTCATATTGATACCTGTTATTCTAAGCTGCATCCCTACAATCTGCGCCATCTGGTAAACTTTTTCTGGATTATTGATAACACCAAGTGCAAAATTACCGGGGAACTGCGTTACGCCATTTTTAATGCGCTTTACCCTGCCTCCTTCCTGGTCAATTGCTATGAACAAAGGAATACCTATATGCTCCATGGCAATCTCTTGAAGATCATTGCAAAATGTTTTACAGGAACCATCAATAAGGTTATAGCCAAATAAAACAACCCCTCCCGGCTTATACTTTTTTATTATAGCTATTGTCTTATCATCAACAACACCTGATGGTAAAGCAATGATAAGCATCTGTCCTATTAAAACATCATTGGTTAATCCGCTGGCTATTTTACCTGCTGTGATATAATCTTTTTGTTGTTTGCATCCAATTAGTTCAACTAAAACTAATAAGAGAGAAACAGCAATCAGTGGTTTAATATTCATAGTGATCCATTATCATTTATTTAATTATTATGGTTGCATTTTATAAATATATTGTTTTAATGCAATAGTAATTTTTAACTATAATGCATATATAAACTTTATTTTTTCTTGTCATTGTATACTCAAAATAGCAGCAAAGCTGTTTTTTCCAATGTATGCTTAAATAAAAACCAGTTTTTAGAATTGCCTTAAAAAATAATATTTTGGGAGGAAACAATGGATTTTGAAACCACAACCTGCATTTCAGTAGAGCATAGGGCACTCGTTTCACAATACTGTGAAAAACTGGATATACCCCTGCGAACGTTTATTGTTTATTGCATCATGTATGCTGCAAAACATGAAAAAAAGAAGGAAGTTGCCTTTAAACGTATATCGTACAGAAAAAGAAACACTGATAATCCATGGAAAAGGGTGCATCTGGAGCTGTATCAGTCGGAATATGAGTTTTTTCTTGATGTGAAGAAGCTCTGGAAGATGTCGCTTGCCAATATTATTGCGTATTGTGTTGATAATGTGCTTTTTGAATTTTTTGAATATTTCAGCAAGCAGATAGAAAAGATAAAGACCGATAACTATCTTAGTTATTATGAGAACAGGTCGTATTCATTCAACTTTTACCGGGTAAAAGGCATCCATTGCCTCAAATTCTACTGGGGACCACC
>DCUV01000053.1 GCA_002328585.1 Spirochaetia bacterium UBA2205 | reverse complement strand
GGATTTGCATCAGATCCACACGCAGTATCAAAAGGGCTTTATGGTATTGCATTTGCTGCAGTTGGTATGCTCTCCACATTAGGTATCACGCTGGCAACCGATGCTTATGGTCCAATAGCTGACAATGCCGGCGGCAATGCTGAAATGAGCGGGTTGGGCAAAGAAGTAAGAACAAAGACTGATGCGCTTGATATGCTGGGTAATACCACCGCTGCTATAGGAAAGGGTTTTGCTATAGGTTCTGCGGCTCTTACTGCTATGGCGCTTATTGCTGCATATATTGAAGAAGTTAAAATGTGGATTAGTAAGTACGCTGCACGAAGTATAGATGGCTTTTTTCAGGTTGGCACCATAAAATTTTATAATTTTATGCCAGAAAATGTAACAGCTGATTTAAATAACGTTTTAATTAAAAATGCAACAATTGGTGATTTTGTTAGGGCATACGATATTACACTGTTAAATCCAATGGTTATAGCTGGATTGTTCCTGGGAGCAATGATGGCTTTCTTAATTACTGCTCTTACTATTAAAGCAGTTGGCAAGGCTGCAGGCGCAATGGTTGAAGAAGTGCGACGCCAATTCAAGGAATTCCCTGGTATTTTGAAAGGTACTCAGAAACCAGATTATGCCCGTTGTGTTATGATTTCAACAGCAGGTGCACAAAGAAAGATGATCCTTCCTTCAATATTAGCTTTAACAGTACCTATAGCTGCTGGTTTACTGCTGGGTGTTGCAGGAACAACAGGAGTATTAGCAGGTGCATTGGCAGCTGGTTTTTCACTTGCTTGTATGCTCAATAACGCCGGTGGTGCATGGGATAATGCAAAGAAATTTATTGAAAAAGGCAACTATGGTGGAAAAGGCTCTGATCCGCATAAGGCTGGTGTTATAGGTGACACGGTAGGCGATCCATTTAAGGACACTTCCGGACCATCACTTAATATTCTTTTAAAGCTTATGAGTATGGTATCAGTAGTTTTTGCTGGAGTTGTTGTTCACTTTTACCCGCAAATTGCTAAACTGTTAGGATTAATGAAATAATTAAAAAAAGAAAGGGGCTTTTAAGCCCCTTTCTTTATTATTCCTGATATATTGGCTTTCCTAATTCTTGAAATGAAAATAATTTAAATGCTCTTGAACCGTCATAATCAAGGATTCTTAAGTCATCTGATTCATGTAAATCACTTACTACAATGTCAAAATGCCCTCCATATCTTTTTTTTGCTTCCTCAACTGGAATTTCATAGGCAATAAATTTGTTGATACCTTTAGCAGCAAATTTTTCTTTAAGTTTGTCATTCATAAAACTATCATATGATGTTAAATATATCAAAGCACCACTCCCTGATATAATAAGTCCCGCTTTCATGGCACAACCTCCTTTATAAAGAATATTATTATTTTTTATTAAATATATTTATAAAGTATACATAAATCAATACTATACTATAATATTAAAAATTTTTTTTAAAAATTGGAAATACTTCTAAACATTACTATTACAAACATGAAACAATTTATCATAATAATTTTTTGATAATGTATCTATTATTGATATATTGTAATTGTACTACTTTTGTATCTTTAGCATTGAACAAAACTGATACATACCGAGCAGCTAAAGATAGAACAATAAAGCGCACCATTTATTGGTGTGCTTTTACTTTTAATGCTTGATTTTTACAGGTTTCATTATATTAAAAAGAAAAATATACATTCACAAGAGGTTTTATCATGGAATATGCCCCTTTCCGAATAGAGGTTTACTATACCATCCTTGATTCACGTGGAACTATCGTACAAAAAAAATTAAACTATTTAGGGTATTCTGTTGATAAGGCTGTACGTACCGATAACTATCTTATAAATATTCAGCTTACTGAAGATGAAATTGTAAAAGTTGCGCAATCTCTCATACAACCGGTAACACAAAACTATACTATAAATAAAGCATTTGCCCCTGAATTTTTTACCTATGCCATTGAGATTGGTTACCTTCCTGGAGTTACCGATAATGTTGCCCATACAACACGCGAGATGATAGAAGATATCATCAAAAAGCCGCTGAATCCTGAAAAGAGCGTATTTACATCCTTTACCTATTTTTTATGGGGGAGTATTGATGCAAATACTATAGTTGATATATCCACAGAATTATACAACCCATTGATACAGAGGGCTACTATTTTAAACTATAATGATTATGTACAGCATAATGGGATGGGTAATGCAATACCGGTTGTTACCCTGCATGAAGATACAAAGGCTGAGATTGTTTCGTTAGATGTACCCCAGGAAGAGCTTGTTGCTTTAGGGAAAGAAGGAATAAAAAATCCTGATGGAACACGACGTGGTCCTCTTGCACTGGATATGCTTTCACTTGAAGCTATTAAAAAATATTATCAAGAAATTGAAAAAAGAAATCCCACTGATGTTGAGCTTGAATCAATAGCACAAACATGGAGTGAACACTGCAAGCATACCATCTTTGCAGCACATATAGACGATATCAATGATGGAATTTTTAGACATTATATTAAAGAAGCAACGGTAAAAATACGACGTGAAAAAGGAAAAGATGATATATGTGTTTCAGTGTTTTCCGATAATGCCGGTGGAATTGAATTTGATGACGAATATGTTATTGCTGATAAAGTTGAAACACACAATAGCCCAAGTGCATTGGACCCCTTTGGTGGAGCTATTACTGGAATTGTTGGAGTAAACAGGGATGCTATTGGTTTTGGATTGGGAGCAAAACCCGTTGCTAACCGATACGGTTTTTGCTTTGCCAATCCTTTTGATACAAAGCCTCTATATAAAACAAAAGATAAAAATTCAAAGATGCTATCGCCAAGAAGAATTATGGAGGGAGTCATCCATGGGGTGAATGTAGGCGGCAACTGTTCGGGCATTCCAACTCCTCAGGGATTTGTTTATTTTGATGACCGATATAAAGGTAAACCATTGGTGTTTGTTGGAACTATTGGGTTAATCCCAAAAAAAATTAATGGCAAAAATTCAGTATATAAAAAAGCTATGCCGGGCGATAACATCGTCATGGTGGGGGGAAGGGTAGGTAGAGATGGCATTCATGGTGCAACATTTTCGTCTGAAGCATTAACATCAGGAAGCCCTGCTACAGCGGTTCAGATAGGCGATCCGATTACCCAGAAAAAACTTTCGGATGCCATTGTTAAAGAGGCTCGTGATATGGGGTTGTATCATTCAATAACCGACAATGGTGCAGGCGGACTATCATGTTCAGTATCTGAGATGGCACGTGAAGCAGGTGGTTTCATAGTGTATCTTGATACAGTGCCTTTAAAATATCCGGGACTATCGCCATGGCAGATATGGGTATCTGAATCACAGGAGCGCATGACGCTATCGGTGCCAAATGAAACACTTGATGATTTTATGCAATTGATGAAAAAACGTGGTGTTGATGCATGGGTTATTGGTACATTTACTGATTCAGGAAGGGGTATTGTATATTATAATGGTGAGATAGTTTTTAATATTGATCTGCACTTTTTACATGAGGGGCTTCCGCAAAAAAAATTAACAGCTGTTTATGAAAAAAAATCGCATCCTTTCCCTGAATTTAGTGACAGCGTCAATGCTACCGATGAATTATGTGCTATGGTTAAACGTTTGAATACCGTAAGCTTTGAATTTATATCAACTCAGTATGATCATGAAGTACAGGGAAACAGCGTTATTAAACCATTGCAAGGTAAAGGAAAGGTTAACGGCAATACAACTGTCATTCGTCCCGTGCTATCATCAAAGCGCGGTGTTGTTTTATCGCAAGGGATATATCCTTCGTATAGTGATATAGATACATATTGGATGGCTGCATGCTCAATTGATACAGCTGTACGCAATGCAGTAGCCTGCGGCTGTGATTTTGATAAGCTTGCTCTGCTTGATAATTTTTGCTGGTGTGATTCAACAAATCCACATAGGTTGGGACAGCTTAAGGAGGCTGCACAAGCCTGCTATGATTTTGCTATTGCATATAAAACCCCGTTTATCAGCGGCAAGGATAGCATGTTCAATGACTTTAAGGGGTATGATGAACATTTTAACGAGGTGTTTATATCTATCCCTCCTACCTTGTTGATTTCATCCATTGGTATTGTTTCTGATATCGCATACTGTCAAACGATTGATTTTAAAAAACCTGGTGATCTGGTGTATATCATTGGCATAACAAAAGATGAATTAGGGGGAAGTGAGTTTTTGGCATATAAGGGGGAACAAATAAAAGGAGAAAAATTTATTGGCGATAGTATCCCTGAAGTGGATGCCATGCTTAATAAAAAAATATATAAAATCGTTGATAGGATGTTACGCAAAAAAATAATCACATCAAGTATCAGTGTGGAACGCGGCGGATTGGCTTTAGCTGTTGCTAAATCTGCAATGAGTGGACTATTGGGAGTAACTATCGACCTTAAAAAAGTTCCCCATAAAAATGTTATGCGAAATGATACCATGTTGTATTCAGAATCACAGGGAAGGATTATAGTGTCGATAGCTCCTGAAAATAAGGAACAGTTTGAAAAGCTATGCAGCGATATACCTTTTGCACCTATAGGGCATGTAAATGACAATCAATATATAACAATAACAGGCATCGATGGTAATGAAATAATTTCAGTTTCAGTGTGTGAATTACTTTCTTATTACAAATCAACTTTCCGTGAATTTTAGAGGCAGCAATGGTAAAACCAAAAGCTTTAATAGTAACTGGATACGGCATAAACTGTGATGAAGAGACAGGGTTTGCATTTGCATTAGCAGGTGCTGATTCAACAATAATTCACATAAATGATATTATAGAAAATCGATCACTTCTGAATAATTATCACATCTTTGCATTTCCGGGTGGTTTTTCATATGGTGATGATACAGGTAGTGGCAAGGCACTGGCAAATAAGATAAAAAATAATTTGATGGATGAAATGCTATCGTTTATTCAGCGTGATACGTTAATGATTGGTATCTGTAATGGTTTTCAGGTGATGGTTAATTTAGGAATAGTTCCTGCTTTGACAAATTCAATTGGTAATGTTGAAGTTTCGTTAGAGCATAATGCATCATTCCGATTCCAATGCAGATGGATAGATTTAAACATAGATCCTAATTCAAATTGCATATTTACACAGGGAATTACACAGCTGCATATACCGGTTGCACATGGTGAAGGTAATTTTATAGCTCCTCACAATATAGTAGATAAACTTGTTCAGAATAATCAGATTATCATGCGCTATACCAAACCGGATGGAACACCTGCAAATGCTGAATTTCCCTTTAATCCAAACGGTTCAATGCTTGATGTTGCTGCAATAAGCGATACAACTGGAAGGATTATGGGAATCATGCCTCATCCAGAACGGCATATTTATTTTATGCAAAGAGATGATTGGACATATCTGCGTGACATAGCAAGAAGAGAAAAAAAAGACATACCTGAATATGGTGAAGGATTGCAGATATTTAAAAATGCAGTCAGGTATTTTAAGTAAAAGCAAGTTTATATCTCTGAAAATAAAATTATTTTAAAACGTCATTCCGGGCTTAGCCTGTAATTAGATATTCAATAAAATATAAAATAGATTGTTTCATTTTAAGAAAATTTGACCGCCAAACCATTAGATATTCTATGATATAACAATGATTCATGACTATATCTATCATAAATTATTTGACTTTGTTCAATTGATGTTATAATTTAAGAAATGGAATATTTTTATTGAAATATTTGATATTTTATAAAATAATTAACAGCTCATATCTTATTGGTGTAGGAAATTTATGTAAAGTACTATTAAATAATAATGTCAATCAATATTAAAAATTTATTACATTTTTTTAATCTTACTTTTCTTACAATAAAGCAAAAGTTAGTAATTTGTATATTATTGATATTATTGTGTGCTGGTGGATGTGCTTTTGTCATTGTTCAATATAATATTTCAAAAAAAGCTATTCACTATAAGATATCAACAATAACACAGATAAAAAAAGAATACTTTAATAAATGGATTGATGATCAACTGGATGATACAAAAGTATTAATAAACTCATATTTCCTGAAGCTATACCTTGGATCGTATTTAACAAATTCTGATAATAAAAATTATAAACAATTATATCAATTTTTGAAGTTTTATGCAGAAAATAATGACCATTCTGAAATATTGATTATTAATGACACGAATAACATTATATTTACCCTTAATAATAAAATACAGTTTATTTCTCCATATATACTGGAATTAATAGAGCAAGTAAAACAAACAAAAAAACCAATACTATCAGATATCCATAATGATGAGGAAAGTTCATTTTACCATATCAGTATTGTTGCACCGATTTATTTTGCTATAAATAGTAAACCAATATATATTATAACAGTTACAAATGCAAATAAGTTTCTTTTACCATTATTATCACAATGGACAGGTTCAAGCTCTACAATTCAAACAATATTAATTGATAAAACTACCTATAAACTGTATAATATAAAAGAAAATATAAAATCAAAAATGTTTGACGTGCATTTTATTGATTTTAAAGATAATGATTATATTATTAATGTTATAAATTCAAAGTCTGAGTTTTTTACAGGATATGATTTATACCATACCAGGGTAATTGCCTATAAAACATTTGTTGATAAATCAAATTTTATATTAATATCAAAAATAAATTTCCATGAAGCTTTTTCTAGTTGGTATATCATTGTATATCTATACATTGCTATAGCAATAATTATTGTAGCACTGATCATTTCATATGCAGTGATAGTTAACAAACATAATGAGAAACTTTATTATCAAAAACAATTACAGCAATATTT
>DCUV01000023.1 GCA_002328585.1 Spirochaetia bacterium UBA2205 | reverse complement strand
GCTTGTTGCAATGTTTGCATTCCTCTCCCGGCAACAAGTGGATTGGGATCGAGCATGGGAATATATACGGTAGCAATACCTGATGCAATAATGGCATTGGTACAGGGCGGTGTTTTCCCCTGATGACAACAAGGCTCTAAGGTTACATACATCTCCGCTCCCTGCAGGTTGCATGAAGCATTTTTTATAGCTACAACCTCTGCATGGTCGCCACCGTACTCCATAGTACAACCAGCCGACACCACCTGACCATTTTTTACGATGACCGCACCAACAGCAGGGTTGGGCGAAGTGGCTCCCAATCTGCCAAACGCAAGGCGTAATGCCATTCCCATATAATCATTGTGTTTTTGGTTTTCCATACCGTTCAAACATCATTGCTCTGTCGTCGTGAAATTTCAAGCCATCTTCTAAATATGCCTGCAATTCGCTCATGATCGCTTTATTTGTCTTTATGCTTGCAAGATACCCGCCTGCAATGCTCCCTCCATAAAAAAATACGCCAATGCTGCCGGTAAATATAGCAATGCCAGTATTGTTGGTGTCAATGGCAAAATAGGTAATAACGCTGCATATACCGATAACTATCGCCGCAACTATGCCATTCTCGGTATTGTCGCTATACACATAGCCGCCGCCCGGCACCACGCCCCATGCAATTGCCGCATAGGGATTTTTTAGCTGTGAGCGTTTAAAACGGCTATAGGCATATAGGCTTTCTACATCATAGCTATCAACAAATGATTGTGTGGGCGATAGTTCCTGATAATCATGTCCTGCATAGAAACAATAGGCAAGCTTTCTTTTAAAAATTATTTCATTGATATCGTTGCTGTACTCATACGATGGGACAGCTGCTATAACACGGTCAACCGATGAATCATTGCGTTTAAATGCGCTGTCAAAGATATAGATCCACATCCATGGGGGAGTTATAGTGTTAAAGTTTGCAGAGGACAGTATTTCATTATACTGTTTTCCTTCATAGTGACAGTACAACGAAGCAACAACAAAATTATCATATGCATACCTATCCGCATAATATGCATGCAAACGCTTATACTCCTGATAGGCTCGGTAGTACTCCTTTTGCTCTACAAGCTGGTTGGCAAAGTTAGCTATACTGTTATAGCTATAAGCATCCGGTACCTGTGCATAAATAGCACACGAAGCTACCAGTATACTGCAAAAAAAGATAAAGGCATGCCATAGCGGCATAATTACGATTGCTTTGATGTTAATTTTTCCCAGTACATAACAAATGGTGATGCAATGTATAATGATGAAAATGTTCCAATAGACAATCCAAAGAGCAATATTGTTGCAAATTCATTTAAGCCTTCACCACCCATCATGTATAAGGCAAACACTGCAAAAAGCGTTGTCAGCAGGGTAAGCAATGTTCTGGATATTGTTTGTGTTATGGATTTATCAATAACATCAATAAAAGCCTGCTTTGTTGTAATCTGTAAATTTTCACGAACCCGGTCAAAAACAATGATGGTGTCATTAACCGAATAGCCATAAATAGTAAGGATTGCTGCAAGGATAGGGATGTTTATTTCGATATTTGCAAAGCCACAAAACAGTACGGTAAGGATAATATCATGAATCAGCGCCACCATTGCACCAACAGAATATTTAATCTCAAACCTGAATGCTAAATACACGGTCATAATAATAATTGAAAGAGCAATGAGCTTCCCTGCTGACCTTTTTAAAAAATCACCTATGGCGGGACCCACTGTTTCAATGCTCAGCACCTCAGCATTATTAAAATTGGTCTGTAGTATCGTGCGTAAGGCTTTGGTGCTCTCTTCCACATTTTCGGTTCTGCTTGTTAGCTTTGTTGCAATAATATATTCGTTATCTTCATCTTTGCCCACCTGCTGTATGGTAGCGTTTATCGCATTGTGTGCCAGCACCTTTCGTATTTGCGCGGTATCTACACCTTGTTGAAATTTTACCGTAATTTTAGCACCACCTACAAAATCAATACCCCAGTTAAAGCCACCATTGCGATATGTTTGTAATGAAAAAATAATTATCAACACTACTGTAAGTGAATACGCAACAAATCTATACTTAAAAAATGGAATGATCTTTTCCAATGTCAGCACCCCTTAGATACTTAGTTTTTGTAATGTTCCGCGTGAAGTTATCATTTCAAAGATAAATCTGGTAATATATAATGCTACAAACATTGAGCATATAATACCTATAGAAAGCGTAACAGCAAACCCCTTGATGGGGCCCGTACCAAACTGTGAAAGTACAAATGCTGAAAGCAGTGTGGTAATATTAGAGTCAAAAATAGTCCAGAATGCTCGTGAAAAGCCCTGTGTTACCGCCATCCTTGGTGTTTTCCCGGCTCTCAGTTCTTCTTTTATACGCTCATAGATGAGAACATTGGCATCAACAGCCATACCCATTGTCAATATAAAACCAGCAATACCTGGCAGTGTTAATGTAAAACCAAGCCATGACAAAAGCGCCAGCATGAAAATACCATTGAGCAGCAAACCAAAATCGGCTATGAGCCCTGAAAATTTATAATACACAAACATAAAAAGCATAATGCCGGTAATACCAACAACAAATGCCTTTACACCGCTCTGGATTGAATCAAGTCCCAGCGTAGGACCAACCGTTCGCTCTTCTACTATGGACAAATCTACCGGCAATGCGCCTTCTTTAATTATTCGTGCAAGCGCAGTTACCTCTTCATGGGTAAAGTCACCCTGTATAATTGCCTGTCCTGTATTTATCTGTACACGTATAGAAGGCGCGCTGCGGACCTTATCATCAATAACTATCGCCAGCTTACGCCCCTGATTCTTTTCGCTGGTAACCTCGGCAAACTTTGCTGCACCTTCCGGCGTTGTGTTGAAATGTACTGCTAATTGTTGATACTCATCGGTAGCCACCCACGCTTTGCTTATATCACTGCCAGCCAGGGCAACTTTTTTTTCCAGAACCATAGGATACGCCGCAAAGAGCTTGCCAGTTTGGGGATGGCGTTCATAATAAAACATAAGCTCCAGAGTGTCAGGAAGGGCTATGGCATTCGAAAGTGTATCAGCCAATTTATGCAGTTCAAGCTGCTCCTCCGGTAAAGCCTTACCGGCATAATATTGTTTTAACCACTGGTTAGCCTTCTGTGTGTAGACATCATCAACCAGGCGGTATTCAACCTGCCCTGTGGTTCCAATAGCTTTTTTTACCGCTTCAGGATCTTTCACGCCCGGAAGCTGTATTTCTATGGCATCATTCCCTTTGGGACGTATGGATGGCTCAGCCACACCAAATTTGTCAACACGGTTTCTAAGCAGCTCCAGCGCCTGTTCGGTAATCTCATTTTTTTCAGTATTGGTTAATGGTTTTCCTGTTTTCTCTTCTATCTTATGATAATTTGCCTGTAATACTAAATATGACCCGCCCTGCAGATCCAATCCTAAATTGATCTTCTTTGCAAGCAATGCTTTCTCAGCCCAGTGAGGCAGTAATTGAGCATCTACTACGCCGTGATACTGTTTTACTTCATTCATTACTGCAACGTTGAGGTTGTATCCCTCAATGAATAATTCATTTTCTCTGGCAGTAATGGTATAGTTTGATTCAGGGAAGCGTAGCTTAACCGCCTGAATATCTTCCTGTGTTGCGGTTGTGCTCATAACAACCCGTAGTGTGTTTTTGCCAACTGTTGGTAAAATAAGGATTATTGCAAATAATATTATACAAATTATGAAAATACCCTTATAAATTAATCCCCTTGACATGTATACCTCATGTAATGTGATGTTATTTCGGAAATCTGCGCAATACACTTCCGCGTGTATTTTTGGTTCGCATACGATAAAGAATAAATACAAATATGACAATAACAACAAGAATAATCTTAGCAATCCTGTCAGATGCTTTTTTACTTAATCCAAATATACCCTTCTCTTCAGCTGTTTCGGGTACCTCCTCTTTTACAACGGTAGTGATCGGTTCATTATTTTCTTTTATAGTAATGCCCGGAATACGCGAATATCTAAATGTTCCATCGGTGATACTCAATAAAGAATTGGTATCTATGGTTACCGTATCGTTACCCTGCGTTTTCTGGTCAATCACCTCTCTGACTTTTGTCTGGGATTTTACAGTCTCTTTTTTGGGCTCCTCTTTTATAACAACTTTTTTTTCAGTTGTATCAACTTCGTGTGCTGGTGCTTGTTCTGCTGTTGTTGTATCTTCAACTACATTTTGCTGTGGCGATAGTTCCTGTTGATTGGTTTTGTTTTGCACTACAGTATCTTCAGCTGCCGGTTGCTCAACAGTTTGAGGATTCTGATCCTGAGCAATTGCCAGTCTGTAGAGCATGAGGGTTGAAAATAGCAAACACACACCACATATAAATTTAAATAGCAGTTTTTTAGTATAGGTACTCATACCTTCTCCAAAAATATGATTATCCATCTCAACCATGGAGCATCACTTCCATAAAATTCAACAACCGCACATGCGCAAGGATATCAAAGCACTCTTCTTTACTCCACCTAAAATAGAATACTCTGCCAATCAGACGGAGCATAAATAACCAGAGCATCTACCCTTTAAACGGGAAAATTCTTTGCTTCGACTATGCCCAGCATAAGCACTATCGTCCAGAATAACATACCACCCTGTTGTCAACCAGGGCTTGCCTGAATCTGCTTTGCTACCACTGTCATTCCGGACTTGTTACGGAATCTAAATTAAGAAAGCTTTTGTTGTATGGCACTTTTTACAAAATCTACCTTTACCCCTTCAGCCACTTTAACGGTTATAATATTTTCTTCAGGTTTAATATTGACAATAACACCAATCATACCGCTTGAGGTAAGAACCTTATCACCTTTTTTAAGCTGATTTATCATCTTCATACGATCTTTTTCCTTCTTTTGTTGCGGCCTTATCAAAAGAAGATAAAATATCACTATCATGAGTACCAAAGGAATGATACTTACCCATGGACTTGATGATTGCTGTCCATTGCTTGCATATGCTATCTGTTCAAATGGGAACACTTTTATACCTCTCATTGTTAATCTTTACTATAAAAACCATTGCAACCATTATGGTATAAATAGCAAATGTCAATCAGTTTTATTTTTTGAAACATTTTGCATACACTGATAAACAACCACTGATTGCTTGATTGCTATAAATAATAAAAATCAGTATTTAACATAAATATCTTTTTTAAGAACTATCACCAAATGTCAACACAATTTACCCAAATTAATATCAATTTAATATCAATCAGGTACTATATAAACTGGTGTACCAATCTGGATAAACTGTTCAAGTTCTATAACATCATCATTCAACATTCTAACACATCCGCTTGTTGCTAAATGCCCTATTGAATCAAAATCATTATTGCCATGAATAGCTATCCCTCCCCCAATTGAAGGTATGTTGCCATTATATAGCGGCAATGCACCATGTATCTTAGCCTGCTCATATTGTTTGATATCATTATCATTGGGATATGAAATACGATAAAACCGTGGACCATACGCATTATCACCTAAATCTACATCAGGATACCCAAACTTATAATGCCCTTTGCTTGCTTTAAAATAGACCCTGTTCATCCCCTGTAATTTTTTATACGATGAGGAATGTTTTGGTGCATCCATACTCAAAATCTCAGTTACATAGTATAAACCTTCAGGAGTTCTATTATCATTTTCATAAAGCTTTGGCTTTTTATCAGGATTAAGCCCATACGCTATGGGATATTTTTTTATAATCTTCTCCCGGCTTACTACACATAAAGCAAAATTTTTTTTACTGACAACTATCGCATAGTTGCCCTTATACGTTTTCAAAAGCTTTTGCCCTAAATTTTTATAATACACATCTCCGCTGCATGCAAGCATCACTACCATTGTAGTACATAAAACTAACTTTATGAATGGCATAATTACCTCTATCGTGTAACCGGTGATTTTTGCAGTCGTGTTGCCACAAGCTCTTTTAATACCTCATTGGTTATATCATACCCATCTTTCGCATAAACAACGGTATCTCCCCCTCCTAATATAATGGTATATCCTTTCCGCTTTGCAATTATAGCTACTGCCTGCTGTATATCAGCAAGGAAAATTTTCTTCTGTTTTTCCATTTCCTTATTTATGCTATTTAATTTTTCTATACAATTTTTCCTTTCATCACTATCCACTACTTCACTCATTGTACCAAGTTTTGACTGTATCTCTTTATATTGCTGCTGTAATTGAGAAACATCCGGTGAGGTCTGTATCATATAGTTGTATAAAAGAGGCAACTGGACATAGCGAATAGCAATTGTATCCTGCTCTTTTTTTAATGAAGAACAACATAATAACAATACCATGAAAATTAATAGTGTATAAATCCAATTAAACCTCATACTCAAAACCGCATATCTCCTATTCCAAACTGGAACTGAAAGCCGCTTAAAGGTTTAAAATAGCCTTCATCCTGCCCAACCCACGCAAGTTTTCGCCCAAACCAGAATCGCAACGGCATCATTGGCAACTGTATTTTAAAGCCAAATCCGTATGAGTATTTAAAATATGACATGACATCTACATCAGTAATATCCCGTATGTCATACACCAGTTTATTTGCTTTGTCTTCATCGATAATTTCCCTGGTAGATTCTTCCAGGCTCTTTTCCCAGAAACTGTCGGTCCATACCGAACCAGCATCAAAGAAAAATACCAGCCACAAAAATGTAGGATGGATAGGAACTCTAAACTCAGCTCCGTAAAGTATCCTGTGAAATAATCCATACCGCCATGAATCAGGAAAATCAAGATCCAGTACCTCCCAGCCTCGCAATGTTTCAGGACCACCGATATAAAGCCTGTCTTCTGATTCAAGCCATGGATTTTTATCAGGATCCTGTACCTCATACATTTTATTTTTATACCATGGCGGAGTTATAAAAGTTCCATTAAATCGTAATTCAACAACACAGGGATGTGTTTTAAGGAACGGTAAATGGAAAGGCGAAAAGTACCAGTACAAATCGGGAGAGTACATCACCCAGTGGTCATCGCCCCGTAGCAGATAGCCGCCGGTAAATGATGCTGAAAATTCTGCACGCCACCCTTTTGTAGGATTTAAATAATTATCTTTTGAGTCACGATACGCATAGAGTGTCAGCTTTCGTTTTTCCTGAATCCCCTGCGCCTGTTCCAAAAACACACTGTCGGTACTGTTACCCGTAGCATTGACAACCTCTTTAAAAGCATGGTACCATACTGAACCAATACCATAATAATACAAGAAACGATAGCTTAATCCCAATGAGTAACCATACTGTTGCGTTTGATGCTTTGCAGTTTGATTTGAATTGGTAAAAATTGAGCTCTGCTCGATAGTTGATAAAATATAAAAAATTGAAACATTGAATCCAATGGGTTTATCAAAAAGCCATGGCTCATTAAAACCTAACGTAATAGAGTTACGCAAAGGGCCATACTCAAAACGCAAGGATATACGCTGTCCATTGCCCAGAAGGTTATTTTCTGCAATATCTGCAAAGATGGAAAAACCTGTTGTAGAACCATAACCGCCACCAAGTGAAATGGTGCCAGAAGGCTGCTCAACAACGTCAACGATAAGATTCATATATCCTTCTTTTGAACCAGGCCTTACATCAAAATTGACCTCTTTGAAAAATCCTAAATTATAAACACGTTCACGGGATAACTGCATTTTGTACGAATTAAAAAGTTCACCTTCATACACTATTAACTCACGTCGTATAACCTTATCTTTGGTTTTAATATTACCCTTAATAATAATGTTTTCTATATAGGCTTGAGGCCCTTCCTTAATCTGAAAATGCGTAAAGATGTATTTTCTTTTTTCTTTTTTACCATCAACTTCCACTTCCTTTTCAGTTACTTTTCGTTCAGGGATAATGCGGGCAAATATATATCCTTTAGTAGCATAAATAAAGCTAATCATCTGGCGATCCTTTTGAAACAATGTATCATTGAAAGGCTCACCAATCTTAATTTGCTCAAATTGTGACATTAAATTTTCTTTAGTAAAAACTTCATTCCCATCGATGGAATATCCATCAAAGTAATACCGTTCTCCCTCGCGCAGCTTTATGGTGATATATATACCCCTCTTTTCTTGCGTTTCAGGGTCAAGCCACTTATAATCAACGCTATCCTCTACTATCTCGGCATCCAGATATCCTGATTCCCGATAGTACCCCAGTATTTTGCCTTTGTCCTCATCATAGGTAACCTTAGTAAATTTTGCATCGGTAAATAGCCCTTCTTCCTCGGTTACGAGAAGTCCTTTTAATGTACGCAACGAAAAGATAGTATTCCCTAATATTGAAATCTTCTGAACCTTTATATCTTCTCCTTCATCAACAATGAATATAACATTGACAGCATTTTTCTCATCTTTTTCATCAACTTTTTCAACTTTATACCTTACAACAGCATTAAAAAACCCCTCTATATCATATTTATTACGAATTTTAATAAGACTTGCTTCAACCTTATCTTTTCTATATACTTCACCTTCTTTGACCGGGAGCTCTTCCTTTAATGTTGCTTCATTAACCTCTTCAACACCTTTAAATATAATTTTATTTATCGATGGTCGCTCGGTGCAAACAAATCTGACTGCTACACCCTCCTGAAATTCCTGGGTTTCAACGATAATATTCTCAAATTTGCCTGTCTTAAATATTTTTTTAATATCCTCGCGCACCTCAATACTTCTCAGTGGAAAACCAACTTCAGTAGTCATAACATCTACAAGGTCTTCCTCATCAACATCAAAAAGTCCGGTAAATTCGATCTTTTTTACTATCTTACCCTCATACTTTGAAGGTTGACTAAATCCGCCATCGAATATTGCTATGAAGGTTATTGATAAAACCAGTATCCCTATTTTTTTCATTGAGTAAATCCCTATAAGCTTATTTTACTTTGGTTTTACCGTAGCAAGAGTAAAGCGCGGTATTCCCGCCTGATTAAGAATATCCATAACTGCAATTATTGTTTCATAATTTGCATTCCGATCACCACGGATTATCACCACATTGTTCTTTAGTGAAGCTTTCCTGCTTTTAAACTCATTCAACAAATCAGCCAATTGATATTTCACATCATTGATAAATATTTCATTTTTTTCATCTATGCTGACTACCATATTCCCCTGTTGCATCTGCCCTGATTGTATAGCTTTTGGCAAATGGACAGTAATGGATGATAATGATCCCAAACTTGAAGTAACCATAAAAAAACAAAGCAAAAGAAAGGTCATATCAACAAGTGATGTTATATCAATTATTGAACGATAATCAAATTTACTTTTTACTTTAATACTGTGTTTTATTCCCTTTGCATCCATATCAGTAATTATTATAGTGTATCAATCTTTATTTCTCTTTTGAGGCTCAATAGTGTATACCGGGAAATCAAGAAGAGCATTAGCAACATATTCTAAATCTTTAGCATAGCGTTCAACACGACTTACCAGGTAATTATAAAAAATCCATGCTGGTATTGCAACCAGCAACCCCAGCGCAGTAGTAATAAGAGCTTCGGCTATACCGTATGCTAAAAGATCCTGTGCAACATTCCCTACTCTGGATAAAGCGCTAAAGGATTTCATCATGCCGGTGACAGTTCCAAGCAATCCAAACATAGGTGAAATTGTTGCGATAGTTGCAATAATCCCAACATGCTTTTCAATTATTTTTTGTGCCAGATAAACATTTTCAGTTATAACCCTTTCCCTTTCTTTCATGCTGACAGGAAAGGCTATAGTATTGTAAATAAGCTCACTAATTGGACCAGGCACCTTTTTGCATTGCAGCAATGCCTGCTGTATATTGTTGCTGTATTCTTTAGCTACATTATTAATAAGCATTGTATAGTCAGCGTTTATTCTATTGTAAAAAAGTATTCGTTCAATTATGGCTGCTGCCCCAATTATTGAACAAATAAAAATGGGTAAAAGCATTACCCATGTAGGAATTGCATCAAAAATACTTATCCAATAATTATCACTGTACATATATCGTCCTTACAACATCTGGAATTCTAACTGTATGCGAGTACTTATTTTACAACAATATGCGTATACCAAAAAGTCCCTTTATCCCTGATTCAGGATAATGCTCTTGAAGGTAATACTTATTGTTATATAAATTTTCCACCCTAATATAGGCAAAAAAGCCTTCAAGCATTTTTCTTTGTAAATCTAAATATCCAACCACCCTTGATTTAAGTTTTGCATCCTCATCAGGCGACGTGTATACTGAGCTGGCAATATCGTGTGAAAGATTAATCTTCCATTTTGCTCCATTATAGGTAATAGTCATATTAAGCAAATGCTCCGGCCGGTATGTAATATTTTCATCAGCATGATAATAAGCAAACGTATATCGTGTATCAAGGGACAGCATTTTAGGGATTATATTCATTACCAGTATAGCACTATTTGAACTTAACCATGCTTCTATTCCCTGCACAGTTAACACATCTTCGGGTGTAGCCATATAGTTATAAAAATTATTGCTGTACTCTGTTTGAGAAACTAACTGCATGGTTAAAAAGTTATTCATTTTATAATCAACCTTCAATGTTCCTCTATGTACATTAGCAGGCTCCAGATTATAAATAGGTGTAATAAATTTTTGCTGAAGATAAAACTCCTCAGGCTTGAACGGCTGCATAAAATAACTATATTGCAAAACAATACTGCAATTGGTAAATCCTTTGTAGCTTGTACCAATTATTGGGCCAATCAGCCAATGATCGTCCCTGTTAAAATCTGCATTAACACCAATTGAAATACCTATATCCTTAGTTATATTAAAGTCATCAACTATCTCATTGTTACAAAAAAAATCATCCTGAAACGTATCATATGAATAGGCATACACCGTTGATGAATATTTAAATCTATTGGAAGCCGACCAGATATATTCACCGCCCAATTGCCCGTGCCCCTGATAAACCCTGTTGTCAATATCATCGGTCGTAATTCCATTCAGCCTGTGATAATATTGCCCTCCGCCAATGACATAAAACATCTCAAATGATGGGCTATGCTTTACTATATTCTTCCAATCAACAGTAACATTATCCTTTTCCTCACGGCTAAAAAAAGTATTGTCTGCCATGCCATACGAGTCATTATACACATTTATATCAAACAGAGATTTCCACGTTTCAGATGCCTTAATATCTCCGGTAAAACCTATACGGTTTTGATAGTAGCTTGTGTTTTCAAAAGTTTTGTCGTTATACCCATAATCATTCGATTTTTCAAAATAGGTTTGTAATAAATAAACAAACTTATCCTGCTGCTGTGATAAGTTGACCGTAGAAAGCATATCGTTGTATTGTCCATATACAACCTGCATATCGATATTCATATTGTGCAAGCTCTGGGCATCATTCCGAGCACCATCCTGAGCAAATAGAAAAGAAACAAACACCACACTCTGTAGTATAAGTGCTATAAATATATAAAGGCACCTTTTGCTATTATTTATATTTCCCATGCAACCCCATACTGTATATGTAATTCATTAAGGATGAATAATATCATAAAAATGGAATGTAATGAAGGTTGATTATTTATATAGGGATATTTTAAGTCAATACAAATATGAATAAGTTTTAATACGTACACCTATTTCATCAATAATTTTATTGTAATAACCATGCATTTTCCATTGAAACTTTATAGTAATGCTTCACTAGCTCTATTGGGATTAACATCACCATCCCTTCACACAATAACTATCAATAAGCTATTTTGCTGCCACAAGCACTATATGCACTTCAATGGGTTATTTCTCAGGGATCAATTTCATAGAATAGGACACCTCTTCCTTACCCAGTTCAAAATATACATGATCAAGCCATGCATCAACCATATCAGTATTATGCTTACTTAAAAAGTGTTCATTTTCCCCTGTAATGAGCATCATGGATGCTTCAGGTTGTGGAGTAAACTTTACAATAATACGGGGAGCTGAAGCCAGATCAGCAATAAACGGGGGAGCAACCTCAAGAAATTTTGCACGGTTATTTGTTTCGCCATCACCTTCAAAAGGGAACGGACCATAATTGACAAGGGGCTTTAAAAGTGCTGACATCCCAAGTATATGATCAAATTTTATGCTATGAATTTTTCCCCATTGCCATTTTTCAACATTATCTGTACCAAAATAATCACACAGCAGCTGGCATGTTTCTTGAAATGCCCGTTGCGCTATATCTGCAACGGTTTCATTTTCGTTTGTCCGCACATCATCAAAAAACATACTATCCTTTTCAACCATCTCAAAAAAGCGTTCCATGCTGATGTATCGCTCGCTTACATACTCCTCGGCAACCGTATCACCTAACTCATCAACCAGAGTTTGATACGCAAATCGCACATAAAATGTATTGTAAACAGAGGCGCCAATAGAATCTTTAGAACTATCAGCATCCCATCCAATTACCCTATCAAATGCCTTTTGCATGTATGCATCAAGTGCATCACGATGTATAAACTTTTTCAGTATTGCTTTAACCTTTTTTGCAAGCACCGTATGAGTATCGGTCTGCATTTTTTTCATATAATTAACATCAAGATCCTTCTTATTTCGCAGCATCATCGCAATATTTTCATAGCGATAGCCGGGCGCATAAGTACCGTTCAACTCATAAGGATAGTCAGCAGCATTGAGATTATTTGCAGTGGCAATGTACCCTCGTTCAGGATTTTTCAACATGGGATACTTATCATCAGGTATATTGCCATTCCAGTTGCTGTATATCTTTTCTCCATCCTGGATAAAATTGCCAGTACCCTTTTTCCGCACCGGCAGTGAGCCAATGACCCTGAATGCAATATTTCCCTTATCATCAGCATAAACCAGATTCTGAGGCGACATCCTGATCTGTTTTGCGCCTTCCATAAATTCATCAAAATTTTTAGCTGCATTTATCATAAAAAAACCCTCTAATGCAATTGCATCAAAGCCAGTCCAATCAAGGCTTACATCAAAATCCAGATCTTTAAATACTTCATTTAACACAGGTTTCTTCCCTGCATAATACATGGTTTTTGCAATTGGTTGCTTCCCTTTTATAGCAAACACCTCTTTTCTATTTTTTAATGGCAGCCATTTCCCATTGTAATGATAACGTTTTGCTTTCCAATCAATCCTTTCTTTAAAAAGGTCAACCATATCGGCACCCTGATTGGTAAGCCCCCATGCACAATGCTTGTTGAACCCTGAAGCAATAAACGGCAAGCCCGTCACCTGAGCACCCGCAACTTCAAAATCGCCAGCTTTAACATGGATAAGATAAAAATCGTTGGGCAGTTTTGACTGGTGAACCTGCATATCGCTGCACAGTATTGCTTTCCCGTGCGATGTCAGTTGTGGAGCCACCGCCCAGTTATTAGAAGCAGAGCGGCAGCCAAAAAGCCAATCAAACTCTTTGAGCAAAGAGCTAAAATGTTCATCATCCAGCCACCTTCCAGAACTATCGCCAATAACTGTTGGCGTATCAGGTGGTACAAAATTCAAAAGTAATGAAGCTTTATCTTTCCCTATTTTCTGAACAATTTTGTGGTACAACAGTTCATACTTCATATTATATGCCAGACTCCAGTTGAGCATCATGCCAACCAGCACTGAGTCTGCTATTTCCCACTTTTCCTTTTTCATTCCCAGTAGAAGCATGTAAGCATTTCTGCCTTTTGTTTCAATATAATAGTTAACTCCATCGGCATAGCGCTGACACAATCTTTTATAATAGGGTGATAGTTTTTTGGTATATGCCTTTGCCCTTTCATAAAATCCCACAGCCCGCAAAAAGTAATCTTTGCTCAAAGCTTCTTCACCAGCAAATTCGCTGATGCGCCCCTGTCCAACACGTTTTGTGAATTCCATCTGAAAAAGCCTGTCCTGCGCATTGACATAACCCCACGCGAAGTACAGATCATCCATGTTTTGTGCTGTAATGGTTGGTACAGCAAATTTGTTACGCTCGATAGTTACCGGAGAAGCAAGCCCGGGCACTTTGAAGCTTGAGCTGTAATCCGGCAAACCTGTTCTCAAAAATAGATAGATACCCATAACAAGAATCAATACAATAATTAGCAGTATAATGATTATCTTTTTCATTGCGAACCCCCATTGTTTCATCTGCATCTATAATATTATATAGTAATACTATGAAAATGTCAATCAATACATTTTAGACAATAGAACATGCAATCCCCTCTTTTTTACAGCGATAAGCGATCTCATGGCTTGCTGAAAAAAAATAGCTGTTATCACAATAAAATCATACCATGTCAATGTTTCAAGTCTCAATAAAAAAAGCGTGGAAATCCACGCTTTTGTTGTATCATCTTTTTATAGAAACAGATTGTATCATCGCAATTCCTGGGCTTTATCAGTTTGTTCCCATGTAAAACCAGGTTCATTGCGCCCAAAATGTCCGTACGCTGCAGTTATTGTATACTTTGGTTTTAACAGATCAAGCGTTTGTATGATTGATTTTGGTTTTAAATTGAAGACATGTTGTATGCGTTTTTCAATTGTTTCTTCTGGTATGTTGTTTGTACCAAAGGTATCAACCATAACAGAAACAGGATCAGCAACCCCTATGGCATATGCCACCTGAAGTTCACATCGCGATGCAAGCCCTGCTGCAACAATAGTTTTTGCAATGCAGCGTCCCATATAGGCGGCAGAGCGGTCAACCTTTGACGGATCCTTGCCTGAAAATGCTCCGCCACCATGTCTGCCCATTCCACCGTAACTATCGACAATAATCTTCCTGCCGGTTAATCCGGTATCACCATGGGGACCGCCAATCTCAAAACGCCCCGTTGGGTTGACATAAATTTTTGTGTTTTTATCCCAGAGGTTCGAAGGTATAACATTTTTAATAACAAGCTCACGCACCATCTCTTCAAGTGTTGGCAGCGTAACAGCAGCATCATGCTGTGTAGAAACAATGATAGTGCTTATACGTTTTGGTTTGTCATTTTGATATTCAACGGTTACCTGAGATTTGCCGTCAGGGCGTAAAAAATTTATCTCACCTTTTTTTCTGATATCTGCAAGGCGTTTTACCAGCCTGTGTGCATATAAAATAGGCATGGGCATAAGCTCATCGGTTTCAGCTACTGCATAGCCAAACATCATCCCCTGGTCGCCAGCACCCTGCTCTTTGAAAAGCCCCTGTCCTTCGGTAACACCCTGTGAAATATCGGGTGATTGAGGATGTATATATACTTCTACATTGCATGCTTTTGCATCAAAACCAATCTCAGGTGAAGTATATCCAATGCTGGCAATTACCTTACGGGCAACAGCTTCATAATCAACAGTCACAGTCGATGTAATTTCGCCGGAAATGATAACCCGGTTTGTGGTTACAAGCGTTTCACACGCAACACGAGAATATGGATCACCCTGTATGTGTGCATCTAAAATTGCATCGGATATCTGGTCGGCAACCTTATCAGGATGTCCTTCTGAAACTGATTCAGAAGTAAATAAATAGTCTTTTCCCATGTATCACAACTCCTTAATACATTTTTATATCACAGTTTTATATCATAGTACATAACAAAAGGCATATTGAGTCAATATGCCTTACCTCAAATAAACTTCTTCATTGACTATGGGTGTTAGTCCTTCCAGTGAATGCATTCTGCAGGACAGCTATCAATAACTTCCTGAATTTTATCCTCAGATGCACCTTTTGAGTTTTTAACGGTGCTCACACCATCACCAGTCATTTCAAAAACCTCTGGAAGCGTATCAACGCAAAGCTCACATCCCGTACATTCGTTTTGATCCACATACACTTCTTTTGCCATAACCTCCTCCATACGGAAATAATATTGTTTACTTCATATTACTATATGTTACTATAATTGCACGCTTAATGTTTCAATTTATTTTGCCTGCGGCTGTACAGGTTGCCCTTGCCGGGGTGCTTCGGTTTTTTGTTCTATCACACCACCTGTTTTCTCCTGCTGTAACAAATCTTTTTCAAGCGAACTTGATTTATAAGACTCAAATATTGATAGTCCCAGTGAACCAAGCATAAAGAGTGCAACCATCACCGTGGTAATTTTGGTTATAATGTCAGCAGTGGACGAACCAAATGCAGTATTGCTGGAACCCCCCAATATTCCCATGCCAGCACTTTTATCAGATTGCAACAATATAATAATGATAAGAAGTATTGACAGTACAACAAAAAGCACCGTCCCTATTGATATTAATATACTCATAATACACCTTTAATATTCAGATTTTTCTACAATGCAATATAGTTTTGGTCTATTTATAATGTAACATTAATTATGTCAAGAAAAGATTGCACTGTAAGGCTTGCACCACCTACCAGTACACCATCAATATTGGGCATCGCATATAAGCCAGCAATATTATCAGGCTTTACCGACCCTCCATAGAGCACCGGGATAGTCATAGCAACACTATCATTATACAGCTTTTTTAAGGTATTTCTGATAAAAGTATGCATCGATTCGGCAATTTCTGGCGTTGCTACCTTTCCGGTGCCAATCGCCCAAACAGGCTCGTAAGCAATCACCGCTTTACGTGCGCCCTGTTCACCAATTTCAGCAAATGCTTTTATTAGCTGGCTTTCAACCGTTGATTCCGATTTCCCCAATTCTCGCTCCTCCAGAAGCTCGCCAACGCACAGCACGGGAATGATATCAAAAGCTATCGCCGAAATAACCTTTTTGTGTATTAGTTCGTCGGTTTCACCAAATATATGCCGACGCTCGGAATGTCCAACAAGCACATAGCCAGCCCCCACATCTTTAAGCATACGGGGCGATAGCTCCCCGGTATAGGCTCCTTCCTTTTCATAAAACATATTTTGTAAGCCAACTTTTACCGGAGTACCTTCGCATGCATCAACAACGCAGGTTGCATATACCGACGGAGGGAAAAGCACAACCTCACGATCTATGATATTCATACCGCTGGCAATACCTATGGCAAGCTCAACCGCCTCACGTTTTGTAGTGTACATCTTCCAGTTACCAGCAAATATCTGTTTTCGTACCTGTTGCTTATTCATAGCATCACCTGTTATTTATTATTGTAATAACTATCATAAGTAGTATTATCGCAAATTACACCGCAATAAAAATTATGCAAGCATTTTATCGCTACCATCAGCATGTCCATGCACTCACACAAATCATAGGGCACTTCAGCATACTGCCTCCATTGCCATTGTTTTTTACTTTGTCAAAGACAGCAGTATTCTATGGTATGTTTTTCAATTGGAATAAAATCCCGTCGGGGTAACATAATACTACATGACAATATCACAATGTGATACCATAACGTTCCATACGTCTTTTTATTTATTGCATATTTTTTTATATGAGAGGGAGAGAGAAGTGGGGTGGCTTATTATAAAAAAAGGCTGCCATCGCCGACAGCCTTTTTATAGTAACTATCTCATAGTAACTATCTATCATAGTTATACTTTATTTCATACAATACTGTATCAGATCAACAACACGGCAGGAGTACCCCCACTCATTATCGTACCAGCTTAAAATCTTAACCAGGTTGCCACCAATAACAGCCGTTGAAGGTGCATCCACAATGGATGAATGATTATTGCCCTTGAAATCAATCGATACCAGCTCTTCATCGCATACCTGTAAAATTCCTTTTAGCTTACCATTTGCAGCTTCCCGCAAAGCCTTATTCACATCCTCAGCGGTTGTCTGAGTTTTAACCGTACATACAAAATCCACCACCGATACATCAGGAGTGGGGACACGTATGGACAGTCCATCCAGCTTACCTTTGAGCTCGGGCAATACTAAAGCAACTGCCTTTGCTGCGCCGGTTGTGGTTGGGATCATTGAAAGAGCTGCTGCCCGTGCTCTTCTGAAATCTGAATGAGGAAGGTCCAATAGACGCTGGTCATTTGTATATGAATGCACCGTGGTCATAAGCCCTTTTTCAATACCAAATACATCATTAACAACTTTAGCAACCGGCGCCAAACAGTTTGTAGTACATGATGCATTTGAGATAATATTATGTTTTGCTGTATCATATTTGTCTTCGTTAACGCCAAGGACAACGGTTATATCTTCACCTTTAGCCGGTGCAGTAATAATTACCTTTTTAGCACCCGCGTCTAAATGCGGCATTACCTTATCACGATCCCTGAATTTCCCGGTTGATTCAACGACCACATCAATACCTTCTGCCTTCCATGGAAGTGCGCCTGGATTTTTTTCTGCCAATATTTTTATTTCTTTACCATTAATAGTGATGGCATTTTCTTTATGACTTACTGTCCCGTTAAAAACACCAAAAACCGAATCATATTTAAAAAGATATGCCAGTGTTGCTGCATCGGTTAAATCATTAATACAGCAAACATCAATATCAGCATATTTAGGGTCGTTTGATATAGCCCTAAGCACCATTCTGCCAATCCTTCCAAACCCGTTTATGGCAACCTTGATACCCATAATAACCTCCTCGTGTTTTTTAAATTAACAAATCTATGAACATACTAAAAACTATGATTACACAAAACAATATATACTGATTTTCAAAAATTATCGCATAAAAATTTTTTAAAAATTAAAAATTTTTTGATTTCACAAACTCCATAAAATGATTGATGCAAGCTGCAACCTGATGAACCTGCTCAATATGTGACATGTGTCCTTTATAGGGCAATACCTGTAACATTGCATCAGGCATTTTTTTAAATGTTGCATAGATAATATCAAGCGGCACCATTGTATCCTTACGGTTAGCTATGAAGCACGATGCAACAGGAAACTGTGCTGCCGTTTCATCATAGTTATAGCTATTGCATAGTGTAAAATCATTTCTCAGAACATTACTGCCAGCCTGCTTCATACATTCAATAGCTGTTTTACGCATGGTATCATCAATAGCACCATAGCTCAAATCAACAGCAAGCTTACACAACCCATCAAAATCTTTATCCAGAAGATCAAATACAACAGGATTTACCGGTAACTTTCCGGCTGTTGCTAAAAATAGTGCTCCAGCTATCAAAGCATTACGTTTTACCAGTTCAAAGATTATACCACCACCCATTGAATGCCCTAACACAAATACGTTACCGTTGAGTGAACCAATAAACTGGTGCATAGCCTGCACATATATATCCAGTGAACATTCATTTATTACAGACTTACCATGCCCCGGTAAATCAACCCCATACACTGCTACGGTTTGCAATGCATCCATGAGCGGAATAAATTGCCGTGAATCACCTCCTGCTCCATGGATGCAAACCAGAATATCTTCACTTTTTATCTCGTTATGCCGGTAGTACATTTCACCAATTGTTGTTGCAAAATATCCTGTTTTCATGGCAATTGCTCCTGTTCATTATTACAATATGAGCGATAGTAACTGTTCATGGGCAATGCCGTATTAATAATTGCAACCGTTAGCATGATTCTTTGCCCGGAATACTATAACCATTAAAGTTTCAGAATTTACCATTATGCATACAATTACCAATGCATGTCAACCAGGATTTAACGCATCGTGCGCTTTATACTGGGAGAGCCATAACTACAATGCAGTATATCATGAAATTAACAATCTTTTTAAAGAACGCTTCTATTACTTCAATACATTTATATCTACAAACAATATCCATTCCCCGCTGCCAGCATGCTGTAACGCTCTGGAACAAATAACATTGCCGCCATGTGATGATGACGCTACACACTGTGCGTTTGTTGCATATATCGATAAAAATTTCATCACAATAGGTTGTCTGTTATATCCACACTGTTACAAGTTTGATTACCGGAGCCTGTATATAGGGAGCATATACAAAACATTTAATTGCAAAGTAAATACACCAGCTTACTATGATACCGTTATAACAGAGGCAACCATCTTCCGCGATTGGTACTACTATAGTATTGCCATACACAATACAGTTTTGTTAAATAACATACGCAGGATGTGCATGGCATAACGTTAACACTAACGAAAAGGGAATTTCATTATACCTGCTGTGAGCTGGGCGTTATATGAATATTGTAAGATGTAAAGTGTAAAATGTAAGATGGAAGTTGTTCAATGGCAAATGTAAGCATAACATTGCATTGATCATTAATTATTATAGTTACGATGCAGCTATCACCGCAAAATCTGAAACAGCGTTACAATGAAGCCAGCAACTCCTATTGATTGAGCCATAAACAATGCAATCAACCCTCGTATTGAAGAAGAATGTTTCTCTTCAATCTTCTCTATTAAGTCAGATCTGAGCTTTTCCAGCGAAATAGAAGATTCGGCACGGGATTTTTCAATATCAATTGATAAATCAGCTCTTACCTTCTCTATCTCCTTTGTCAATTTCAATTCCGTTTCTTTCATCTCTTTGCGGAATTGCACAATCTCTTTCGTAAGAGCCAGCTCGTTATTTTTTATGTCAGAGCGCGTTGCAACTTCATTGACCTTCATAATCTGTTCTAATTATTCAATAACATCAGACAGAACTCTTGCCTTCGTTTCATCGTCCTTAAACGCCTCATAAATTTTAACTGCTAAACCCATTATATATCCCCCCTATGCATATACAAACATACCCTAAACCCCACAGGTATCAATATAGTTACATTGCTAACAATGCCAAATAAAAATTATGGCTTGACTATCTATAGTCATCATAGTATCATATTTGTAATAATGTATTGCATTAAATATTATACGATTATAAATCTGCATCTTTCATTAGCATTATCATGGGAATTTTTGCAAGGGATGCGCCACATTAAAAACAGATTTTGTATTATTTTGTAATATATAAACATAACGGAGGGAGCTATGAATATAACATCCAATTCGTTTGCCAGCGGGGGAATAATCCCTGTACAATATGCCATGAAAGGAATACCCGGTGGTCAGAACATCTCGCCACATATTGCAATACATGACGTTCCCAAAGAAGCTCGCTCGCTTGCTGTTGCCTTTGTTGATCGCCATCCCATGGCACACAACTGGGTGCACTGGCTGGTGCTCAATATACCTGCAAATACTAAAGAAATGCAGGAAGGGGCGTCATTGAAAGCTATGCCACATGATTCCATTGAGATGATCAATACCTTTGGTTTTGCAGGTTATGGTGGACCTCAACCACCCAGAGGTAGCGGTGTCCATACGTATGAACTTTGCTGCTATGCGCTTTCTGAACCATTTAAGATACCAAAAAAAGAATTAACCGAAAATGAATTGTTAAAACTCATAAAACCATTGCTGATTACCCAGAGTAAAATACACGGTAACTTTGAAAATAAATAGTTTTACTTAGGCAGCACATGCTCATGCATCATACCATATAAAAAGTATTGACGATAATATCTTTTTCTGAGTGTTAGGTTTATTGATATAAATTTTTACCTCATGAGGAATGCTATGGGTATCCCGGTTTACCAATACGATACAATCATTGAAGTTCAAAAAGAAGGTGTGTGCGATAGCTCCGAAATCAATGCATTGGCTGCCATTGAAGCACAGCTAAAGAATGACGAAAAAATCCGTTCACTTCTCATCAGCGAAACATGTATTAAAAACCGAACTGCAGCACTTGCAGGTGATATAGTTCGTGACATGAATCATTCAAATCATATCGATATAATGATGGTGCTGACAGGATCATTTATGTTTACTGCCGATCTTGCACGGGCATTATATGCACAGGGTGGTATTAACACAAGCATTCACTGCATCAAAACAAGTGTATACGATGAAACCATAAAATCAAGTGGCGAACATTACCGGGCAGTAACACTGGAACTATCGCCAAAAAATATAGAAGCCCGTGATATAGTATTGGTAGAAGATATTGCCGATCAGGGATTTACATTATCATGGCTTAAAAATTATCTTTTATATGAGCGCAATGCCCGTTCACTAAAGATATGCAGCTTGCTGTATAAACGTCTGGATAATCCTACCCGGGAGGTTCAGACTATCCGCAAGCAATTGGGAATTGATTATATTGGATTTACCGTCCCCGATGTATGGGTAGCTGGCTATGGCATTGACGCCGCATATCAATACCGTCATCTGCCATTCATAGTGTGGATCAATGAAACCTGCTTTCAATCATAGGTGAGGTGGCTGTACCATAAAAAAATAGTTGCCAAAAAAACTTTTTACCTTACGCTGTAATATTATCCAGTCATCTCTACATGGATTTTTTATATATACAATTTCAGAAGGGAGCAGGGCATTTTTGTTTTTTAGACAGTTATTAAAAATTATCATTGCATGTATAGTATATGGTATTATAGAATACTAACAGTATAGAGTTAAGGATTAATGATATAATGAAAAAGTTATTCAGTATAATGGTATTAGTGTTAATTTTTATATCTTCATTATTTGCTTTGACGGGCGAAGAAGCGATAATTCGATTTCAACAGCGAATGCGTTCTATTAATACGCTGAGCGGGAATGTTTCGTGGACAACATCAAACGGATTTACCTATACAGGTACATTTAAATATAAAACCCCGGACAAACTTTACATTAACCTTACAGCACCGGGTGGTAAAGCAATAGTCACCAACGGCAAAAAATTATGGGTATACGACAAATCATCCAACATTTGCGGAGTACAGGATGTTGGCGACGGGTATTCAGGAGGCATTGCATCAATTGTATCAGGATATAATGCTTTACTGGCTGCGCAGGGTACTGGCGGTTATACTATTAAATTGCGAAATTTTGAAAAAGCTTATCCTGAAATAGTCATTGTTGCTGATAGTAATTTTTTACTTAAGAAGCTTATACTTAAAGATAAACAAGGCGATTCAACCACCTATACAATTTCTAATCTGATAGCCGGTGAAAATATCCCCAATGGATATTTTGACTTTAAACCACCAACAAGTGCACAGTCTGTTAAAAATCCATTAAATATACAGTGACAATGGATGGTACATTATTGAAGCAATATTGTTATAAAGCTGGTTTTTTGGTAATCTTTCTATTTTTTTTATGCAGTACAAACAATGCAGCATATACTCAGGAATTATTTTTTACCTATATTGGCGCAACCATTATAGGAGGCACCAATTCAATTTCATATGAAGGCTGGGTTGACAACAAACAATCTACTATTGATAGTAACGGTGCTGTATATGGAGGTGGATTGATTGCCTGTATTTTTGTTCGCCAGTTTGCCGGTGAATTTTCATTAACCTACATGCAGTACACATCGGATAGTAAACCTGATGTAGCAGTAAGCCACCCTGTTGCTGCTGTGAAGGGAAAATATTTTTATCCACTTCACGCTGTGTTTCAACCTGGCATAGCAGTTGGACTTTATTTAGATTTGCCTCCAGCATCTTCCAGCTATGATGGCGGTGCGGGTGGAAATATTGCTGTTTGCAGTGCAATTACCCTATCATCCGAAATTAAAATGCTCATTGACATTTATGCCCAGTATGGTAGTTTTGGTATGGGCGAATCATCAACAAAAAAAGAAAGCGGAATAGCATTAAGTGTTGTGTATAAAATGGGAAGATTATAACAAATACATCGCAGGATGGGGAATACCATCCGTTGCAGCGTCATCATGTGCCTGCTCTTCAATACTCCATACTTACCAGTATATACTGTCAGTATCGTACTATCCTTTTATCTCTATCATCGACTTAGTGTCTTTTCTATTTATTTTTGCCTTAATCTACACATTACTTTATTCATTTAATAAAAATAAAATAATAGTCTTATTGAAAATAGCAATTGCCGTTATATGGATTGCTGCAGTCATTGCGTCCGCATCGTTGCGCACCATTGCAATGTGTGCATACAAAATTGCACCACACAAAGGCATCTTTCATGGGAAAGTTTTGCATACCCAGCATAAACGGTACAATACAATCGCTACTATCTGGTGCACAGGCATAAATGGACAGTATAAAGCATACTGTCATTTTGATCATGTCCATCCCATACATAACAATGATGTCATTGTATTTAATGCCACTGCCTACCCCACACGCAATGATAGCAACAGCAAACAGTATCTTGCACAGCGGGGGATAAGCGCTGTATTTTATCTGAGCAACAACTCAATTGTTATGCATACCGCTGCTGCCAAAAACTATCGCACAAAAGTGCAGGAACTACTTCAACATTCTCTTTACCGTACCATGACGCATGCTGCAGCTTCACTGTTAGCTGCACTGTATTTAGGCAATCAAGAAATCATCCATCCGCATGTACAGATGGCATTTAAAGAAGCAGGTGTCCTCCATGTTTTAGCGGCAAGCGGACTTCACGTAGGCATTATTATGGCTACAATCCTTGCACTATGCAGGCTTTGCAAAGCTCCTAAAAAAATTGCAGTGATGATAGCGTCATCTGGCGTACTGATATATCTTTATATATCCTATCAGCCGGTATCGCTGTTGCGAGCATCCATCATGTGCGCAGTTGCAGCAACAGCAGTACTATTGAATATGCAAAAACACAGCATAAATCTTTTGTGCTGTGCAGCCTGTATTATACTGTGCATATACCCTTATGAAATATTTAGCGCCGGCTTTCAGCTTTCATTTATGGCAACTGCCGGCATTTTGCTTGTTTACAAACAGTATCATAACGGATTAAAACATTGCGGACGTATTACATCAGCTCTTGCAATTACCTTTGCTGCACAGCTGTTTACCATGCTGGTGAGTGTATATCATTTCCATGAGCTATCGGTTACAGCATTTTTAGCCAATCTTGTTATCATACCAATGGTAAGTATATTTATGATTGCAGGATTATGCATCCCGCTTTTTTGCCATGCAGGATTGACTAACGTTGCATCATTCATAATGCATCATATGTATACCATTATTGTAAAGCTTACACAGTTTTTTGCTTCATTCCATGGCACCATCTATATTGATTCATTACTGCTTGCAGGCATATACCTGATTATTCTAATAATCCCTCTGGTTTATAAAAAAAAGGCTAATATCGTTATACTGTGCGGCATCATCGCATTGCTTCTGTATCACAACCAACCACAAAACAAGGTGATACATTATAATGGTGGCGATAGTTCCTGGTATACAGTACTGCTTGATAAAGGAAGTGCCTGCTGTATAATTGACCTGAAAAGTTTTAACGATTATGACAACCTGATATCGCAATTAAAAAAACATTCAGTTACAAAAGTGCACATCATGCTTCCCAATGCATCAAACAAAAATTGCACGTATGCAGCCATGCTTGCCAAACAATTTGCATTACAGGACATCGCAGTTGGGGATTATGCGCTATATGCTATAAAAAAAATAACCACAATAGCATCGGTTGATGCCATACCAATTTATTTTACTATCCCCCATAATAAAACTATGATGGACAGAGACGAATTGATACAACTATACTATACAACAAAAAACCATACAATGAAGGGGCAAAAGTAGCCATTGCAGTATACATTATATTGAAAAATGATAAACATTTGTTTGGAAATAATGGTACCTATTGATATTTTATAAAAAAATAAATTACTTGATAGTCCTTTATTTATTATATACATTTACTTTATCCGATATTAGTAGTATTGCAAGTCATAGGTTTTATGTAATATTACTTTAATTAAAAATAGTAAAAAATACCATGATGCCAGTGAATATACCCCAGCTTATTGCTCATTTTGATAAAAATGAGCCTGTCAGCATTTCATTTTACTATCCCAATGAAGCTATTTCCAGAACCCTCAACGCGATGCTGGCTGCCATCCTATCCAAAAATGATCAGATTTACCTTTTAGACATGATGATAACTATTTTACGCGAGATTATTGTCAATGCAACAAAAGCAAATGCAAAGCGTATTTATTTCAAAAAACTTAATCTTGATATTAACGACCCGCAAAGTTACACAACTGGCATTGAACATTTTAAAAAAGATATTGTTGGCCAATTAGATACGCTGGAAAATGAGTTAAAAAACAGCAATCTTAAAGTTACCCTGTCCATCTGTAAAGAAGATAAAAGCATAACTTTTATCATTACCAATCCCGCAGCAATCCATTCTGAAGAATTAAATCGTATTAAAATCCGTATTGAAAAGGCAAAGGAGTATCTGGATTTTACTCAGGCGTATGAGGATGTTTATGATGATACCGAAGGTGCAGGGCTTGGCATTGTTCTTGTTATATTACTATTAAAAAATGCCGGCATAGATCCATCCAATTATACAATTGGCACTGATGGCAAGGTTACACGTGTTGCGCTATCACTGCCATTGCAACTGCGTCCCGAAGCAATTACTACAAAAATAAAACAACAGATTATAAATGCCATACAAGGCATACCAACTTTTCCGGATCATATACTGGTGCTATTACAGCTTTGCCGAAACAAAGAAGTAGAAATAAAAGATATTACCATGACCCTTATGCATGATCCAGCATTATCCACTGACGTGTTAAAATTAGCCAATTCGGCTGGGTTTGTCCCCGGCAAACGGGTAAACAATCTGAGCGAAGCGGTGATGACTATCGGACTAAAAAATTTAGAATCATTGCTCATCACAATAAGCGCTCGTAAGATACTGGATGACCGCTTCCAGAAGTTTGAACAAATCTGGGAACATTGCAACCGAGTAGCCTCTTATGCCAGAACTATTGCCACAAAATATAAAATGAATGCTATTATTGAGAAGGTTTCATTATGCGGTTTGCTCCATGATTTAGGTAAAATTGTTTTGCTTTCGGTTGACCTGGATATAACACAATGGATAGCTAAACTGGTATCTGACCGCAGGATTCGGACATCAACCGTCATGGAGGAAATATCAATCGGGATAAGCCATTCCGGTATAGGTGAGCTCATCGCTTCAAAATGGCAACTGCCAGAATACCTCATTGAGGCTATCCAACATCATCATGCACCACTTTCAGCCGATAGCAGATTTAAAGACATAGTGTTTATTACCTATTTAGCCAATCTTTTATGCGGGATTGAATCACGCCGTTACTTTTACTATTACTGTGATGATGAAGTATCTCGATACTTTACGCTTCAGTCCAAATCTGATTTTGAAAATCTGGGCAAACTATGCCAGGATATATATAATAAACTAAAATAATATGCACGATGCTACAGTACCAGATTACTACAGCAAAAAGCGGCAGCACATCATTACAGTTAGTTGATGGCGATAAAGTCATACGTCTCCATTCAGCGTATGATCCATTAAAAGAAGCAGTACGTGCTGCTGAAGAATTTAATCCCGGGAGAGCAGGCATAATTGTTGTATGCGGATTGGCGTTAGGCTACCATATCATAGCATTACACCAACGTTTCCCTGACCACACCATTCTTGTAATAGAAAAAGATAATGAGCTTGATTCCATAGTAAAGAAAGAGAATCCTCTTGTTTTATCACAATGTTCAATTGTTCATAATGAAGAAGAAATTGCTGCAATTATTGAAACATGGGATATTCGCTCATTCAGAGGGACAGCTTTATTTATACACCGTCCATCGTATATGCTGAAAAGGGAATTTTATGATTCAATGGTAGCAACTTTGCATAAACAGATAAGCTCGCGTATCAGCGATCTATTAACACGATTTGAATTTGAAGCATTATGGATTAAAAACATTTTGCTCAACAGTGTTCAGATGCATACTGCTTATCCGGTACAATCGTTGTTTGGCAAATTTAAAGGTATACCCGGCATCATTGTTTCAGCCGGGCCATCGCTGATACATTCACTGGAGGCACTACGGCAGGCGTACGATAAAGCATTAATTGTATGCGTTGATACCGCCTATAAAGTACTGCAACGTCATGGTATACAACCGCACATTGTTATGACACTGGATGCCCAGACACACAGCATAAAACATTTCCTTGGAAGCAGTACTGAACCATTGCTGCTTGCAGATGTTGTAAGCTGCCCAAAGGTGGTCAGGCTTTTCAATAAAAAAATGTTCAGCACTACCGCAAAATACTATAACACACCAAATGGAAAAATAGAAAAAGAATCAACACCTATAATGGATTGGGTGCAACATTATACCGGTTATATTGGTGACGTGCAATCAGGAGGTTCGGTTGCAACAAGCGCATTTGACCTTTTACTGAATGCCGGATGCTCTCCAATTGTTCTTGCAGGCCAGGACCTTGCCTATACAGGAAGAGAAATCCATTGCCGCGGCACTCATCATAATGATGACTGGCTATCGCTCACTAACCGATATAACAATCTTGATACTATCAACCAGAACATTATCCGAAGACGTAAGATAAAATATGTGCTATCAAATGATGGCACAACAGTAATCACCGATTTTGTTCTGGATCTATATCGAAGCTGGTTTGAGGATTCAGCAAAAAAGGTAGGTATCCCTGTTTATAATACAGGTGCTGGCGCTGCCATTGCCAATACGCAATTTGCAACGCTGCAGTCATTAGTTTTGCAATGGCAGAAAGCCTTCCCGGCACCGGAAGACATCATTTATAAACAACTATCTAACAAGAAATATATTGATACATCCAAACTTATGAAACAATTAGCAAAAGTTAAAGATGCATTACACAATCTTGACAAGGCGGTACAAGCGGGCAATACTTCGTGCATCTATAGCATTCTGGATGACGATGCTATTGATACACTGATTTCACCATTTATGCGTAAAACATTGTTCTACATTGCACGCCACAATCTTGAGCAGGAAAAGATTGATACACTTATCAAGGATGCAGCGTTATCGGCTGCTCACCTGCTGTTAAAACTATTTGACAGGATTGCCATAAAATAATATTGAATAATTTAGCTATATTTTGACCACCGGCATGACGATAAATGTTAAAACGAATAATCAAAGTATCCATTATGGGACCAAACTACCGATGTTACTGTATTATTATTTGTGCGATAGCTCTTTTAATTGCACAATGTTCTTTATTGAACTCTGCCAGCAATAAGGTTGTTCAGCTTTATCACAACGTTGAAATCAACTGGACCGACCAGCTCATTACTGCAAAGGCTTCCAGTATGCCATCTATTACCGATGATGGCACACCAGTTGATAGGAACACCTTAGAAACTATTTCCATAAACTATGCCCGAAGCCGTTCAATAGATGAAGCCAGAGATAATGCCATTGAATCACTCATCAATGCTCTTGGCATTATTAAAATTGATCCATACAGAACGCTGGGTGACTGCATTGCAGGCGATGATTATACCCAGAAACAATTAGGATTATTGACAAACGACATAAAGGTGCTATTGAAACCTCACGGTACATTAGCAACACAATGTGTTGCAACATTCCCAATGGGTAAGCTTTTGAAACTTATCCCTGAAGCTCTGCCATCCAGGGATATACCTGTTCTTCCAATAAAATTACCAGCTACTGATTATACAGGGCTCATTATTGATACGCGCGGATTAAAACATACACCCATGCTTTTCCCATCAATCTTTTCTGAGGATGGCACGGAGATTTTTGGTAAAGATTTTATTGATTCGCGCGACGCATACCGGTACGGTACAGTTGCCTACTGCTATACTGATGATACCGCACTGAGACATAAAAAAGCTGGCAGATTACCGTATTACTGTGCAGCAGTACGTCTTTATAATGCATGCCCTGTTATTGCAAATCCTGACCTGAGAAAAATTATTGCAAGCAATAATACCAGAAATAACTTGAAAAAAGGGAATATTATTATTATTATTGATAGAGAATAGTATATAGTATATTGAAGTAAATGTCATGAAAACAATAGCGTCCATTTTACAAAAAATTGTGCATATAACAAACAGGATGATTGATTCTATTGATATTCGCACACAGCAATCAATAAAAGAAGGCTTTTTTTTCATTTCTTTTCTTTTATTTATTGGTGCGATACTATGGGGATATCATTTAGGCAAGGAATCGGCAAAACCTGCCGGCAAACCATACGCTGAAATAACTAATGATGTCTTTGATTTAGACATAAAGATGAAAAGAGAACCCGGATCGTTTCAATCAATGCTTGAAAGTGCCCTGATGGAGGAACGTCAACATTCCACTGATACCAAAATAGCCTATCCAACACAACAGGATGAAGCGTTAACCATGCCAACCACACCAGTTGATATTCAGAAAGATGTAAAAGAGGTACAAAAACCACTGATACCTCAGAATGACGCTAAACCAATTGAGCCATATACAAGCAGTGATTATGAGGCAGTGGTAAAACCTATCGATACCATACAGAATGTGAAGAAAACTTCACCACAACCATCCATAAAGCCCACATCACCATCTGCAAAACCTGATGAAAAAGAAGTTATAACATCAAATAACAAAAAAGAATTTAAATCAATGGACATACGCGAAAAGGTATTTGAAAAATGAACGCTGTACAATTATTCCTGCTGTGCTCGATATTGCTATTGCAACAAAATCAGCCCGTAAACAAAGAAGCAATATTGGAAACTATACTGTCCGAAACCAAACCTGCTAAAACAATACCCATGCAATTCAACGCTACCGCTAATGATGAATCACAACAAAAGGGCGGGTCAACTCCTGATGAAGTTTTGTTAAAACAGGGTGTTGAACTGTACAATGCTGAATTATATGAACGATCATTGCAACTTCTGGAGCGCCTTCAAAAAGATTATCCACAAAGCCCTTTTAAAGATCAGGCAAGTTTGTGGAAAGCAAAAATATTTATGCAGCAACAAAAGTATACTAATGCAATGAACGAGTTACTGACAATAAATGATCAATCAGGACAATACCCTGCCGCACTTTTCATGTCAGGAAGAGTTAACCAGGCTATGGGCAAACCTTTTGATGCAATTGAGCAGTATACAAAAGTTTCATCGCTTTACCCTGATCAGGATTTTTCAGATGATGCATTGATTTTATCTGCGCAGTTATATATATCTCAAAAAAAGGGGAATGCAGCATTGCAGGCATTGATCAGGGTAATTAAACAATATCCGGACAGGGAAACGGTTGATGATGCATATTACTGGTTGGGTAAAATACTTGCCACTGATCCCAACCTCAAAGATATTGAATTGGCACGGAAGGTATATACCATCTTTTTGAAAAGAGCAGAGGACCCTGCCTACATCGCCTTTTACTCATCACCGCTTAAAGAGCGAGTAGCAGATGAAATAAAACGGATTGATGCTATATATTTCCCTGAACAATGAATACTACTTTAACGCTACATTCATCTCTAATTGCCCAAATGGACTATAAAGATTTATTCCCAATGTTGTTTGTTTAATCAATGTAATGGTAAAACTTTCACCTTCAATAACAGTAGGGGTTGTCATCTCAACACGTTTACCGGAGTATGCAAAAAGATTCATTGCATTGCCCGTAATCATGTTGGCTACTTCACCAACGATATCTTTCCATTCGTTGGCAATATCTTTGTCCGAAAGTCCTGGTGTTAAAACCTTAGCAATCTTGCCCACCATCTCCAAACTCATACTGAACACTACCTGCCCGGTAACTGCACCGGTAATACCAATAATGATAGCAACATCATGCGATGGCTGAGGGACCTCTTTGATTACCAGCTTACCTCTTCTGAGATCAACGTTGAGAAGCTGTTTAAATACTGCACTTGCTGCTTCAAGAAAAGGATTAACATATTCAGCATTAATATTCATATAGTACCCCTTACTGTGTTACATAGATTCTGTAAGTTTTTATTGTACTCAATACCTACATCTCAAATTTCTGATTACGTATGATCTTTGACTTTTCAAACAATCTGGTCAGCAACGAAATATACAACGCATTAGCCTTTGCATAAAATAGATTCTGTTCTAATGATTGTTTATCCTTTTCGGGAACCTGTACCCCCGGAATAACACGAACAACCGGAGTAAATATATAAAGCCCGTCAAAACCAGGTATAAGCCGCGATGTTACACCCTGCCTTAAAGTAAATAAATCAGATTGAAAAATCCCTGACTCCTGAATGGGGTAAAGAATTCTTCCTTTATCATCACGTTCACGGACTAAATCACCGGGTTTAAATTCATTGGAGTATGACACAGCACCTTTAAGCACCATCTGTGCTTCGGCAAAGGATCTTCCCGCCAGAGCAAGGTCATTAATATTTTTTGACAGCTGCTGCTTTATCCTTTCTAATTTTGCATTGGCAAGCTTTTCTTTAATACGCTGCCTATCAGTTTTTGGATCTTTTAATTCTTTTGGATTTTTCTTTAATTCCGCATCAATCTCTTCATCGGTTACTGCAATATCGTTAGCATAACGCTTTGCCAATTCTGCATTTGACAAAAATGCAAACTGAATTTTAATTTTAGAATTTTGGATACGATAATCAGTAACTATCTCCCAAGGCGAAACACTGATGCCTGCAAGCAGCAGGTTTTGCAATTTACCAGCATATACTTCATCTTCAACATATTTATAGTAGTCGGACACACCCATGTGGAATCTGTCCAGAAAATTTTTAAATAATGACTCATTGAATGACCCCGTATCATCAGAGAAACGGTTATGTATAACACTTTTAATCTCTTTTTTGGTAACGATGATCCCTTCTTTTTTTGCAAGTTGTACCAAAAGTTTTTCCTGAATCATCCGCTCAATTATCATTCGCTGCTGCTGCTTTTGATCATCAGTTTTGCCAAACATATGCGTATCACGATAGCGGATAAAATCCATGTATCCAATAACCTCGCCATTGACTTTGGCAACAGTATTCTGGTCAAGCCCCATGCGTGAAAGAAAATCAGGCATACCAAACGAAATAATAATAATCAGCACAAAAAAACCCACAATAATATAACCTGCTACTTTTATAACAGGATGTTTTGCATCAAACATATTTTGACCTCGTAATTAACCAATAAAATTATTCTTCTGCTTCCTCAACAAGCATCACCGGAATGCCATCCCTGACAGGGTATTTCTTTTTACATTCGGTACATATTATTTTTTCGTTGCGTGCATCATATTCAACATCACCTTTACAGGCAGGACATGCTAAAATGTCAAGCAGCTTTGTATCAATCATCAGCTTACTCCTGAAAAATAGATTGGGAATGCACTATCTGTGATAAAATAAACACGTAAATTGCAGGCACACCCCATAATTTCATTGCCATTATAATTTGCTTTTTTAATTCTGGCAACCTGTTTTTTTAATTATTGTCATAAACCGTCAAATAATCATAAAGATGATTTTTTAGATCTATTTGGAATCTGGTCAGAAGAGGATAAAACTTAATTTATAAAAAAAACGCATGATTTCAACAAGATTAATGTAATGAACTGGAAATGGAAAAAATGCTTCTTGATACAAACGCTTATAGTAGCTATCTTCGAGGAAATGAAAACATACTCATTATAATTTTTTAAAATTTAGCTTGAAAATTGCAAATACCTACTGCTATAGTGCTCCCGGTGGTATTTTTATTATGTCGTATTTGTTGTGCGATAGTGACTGTTGAATCCCTGCTGTATAAAACGTACCCTGGCACATATGGAAATTACAATCATACAAATATTACACCATGCAATGCATGGTACATTGAAATTTTGGCAAGCTGAAAAAGTTTAGTATGTTAAAATAATGAGAGAAAGCTATGGATTTTGTACATCTTCACAACCATTCTGAATATTCCATACTGGATGGTGCAATCCGCATCCAGCAACTGATACAATTTGCCGTGAATAGCGCCATGCCTGCAATAGCACTTACTGATCATGGCAATATGTTTGGAACCATAGAATTTTATGAAGAAGCACATAAAGCCGGGATAAAACCTATTATTGGGCAGGAGTTTTATATAGCACCGGGCTCACGATTTTATAAACAAAGCACACGGGGCAGCAATGATGAAAATGCATATCATTTGATCTTGCTTGCTCAAAATTATGAAGGCTACAAAAATCTTGTTAAACTATCGTCACTGGGGTACCTGGAAGGATTTTACTACAAACCTCGCATAGATTGGGAACTGCTGACGCAGTATAGCACCGGGCTCATTGCCAGCACTGCCTGCATAGCCGGTGAAATACCTTCACTCATTCTTGATGGCAAGGTAAGCCATGCATATAAACGTGCATCTGAATTTGCCGATCTATTTGGCAAAGACAAATTTTTCCTTGAACTGCAGGATCATAATCTGAAAGAACAAAAAAAGGTTAACGAAGAGCTTATTAAAATGGCTGCTCAACTCAATGTTGGGCTTATAGCCACCAATGATGCCCACTATCTCAATAAAGACGATGCATACTACCATGACGTTTTACTCTGCATACAAACTGGAAAAAGCCTGAACGATCAAAAGCGGATGCGTTTCCCCAATGCTGAATTTTATCTAAAAACTCCCGGACAAATGGAAACCATTTTTGAGGATTACCCTGATGCACTGTACAACACTGTCAAAATTGCCGAGATGATCGACTGCCAGATACCGTTGGGGAATGCTATCCTGCCAAATTTTGAGGTTCCAGAAGGTTACACTAAAGATAGTTATCTTACAGAGCTTGTTAATACAGGGGCACAAAAAAGGTTTGGGGCGATAGTTCCTGATCATGTAAAGAACCGTATTGAATATGAACTATCGGTTATACAACGAATGCAGTTTTCCGGATACTTCCTTGTTGTGTGGGATTTTATACAATTTGCGAAGCAGCATGGAATACCGGTTGGACCGGGGCGAGGTTCTGCCGCAGGTTCAATGGTGTCATACTGTCTGGAGATTACCGAGCTTGATCCTATGAAATACAACCTGCTCTTTGAACGATTTTTAAATCCCGAGCGCAATGAAATGCCTGATATGGATATTGACTTTTGTGCGTTGCGCCGTGACGAAGTCATAGACTATGTAAAACAAAAATATGGCGAAGACCATGTAAGCCAGATTATTACTTTTAACAAGATGAAATCAAAAGGTGCTATCCGCGATGTTGCTCGTGCCCTTGAGATACCATTACAGCAGGTTAATGCCCTTACAAAATTGATACGCCACGAGGATCTTGAAGAGGCATTGCAGGCTTCGGATGAGTTGAAACAATTATACAAAACAAATGATACCGGCAAGCAGCTCATCACTATTGCAAAGAAGGTAGAGGGGCTTACACGCTCTGCAGGAAAACATGCAGCAGGGGTTGTCATTTCACGTGAGCCGTTGATGGAGCACGTGCCATTATACAGAGATCCCAAAGATGGAAGCATTTCATCACAATATGAAAAGGTAAGTCTGGAAAAGGCTGGGCTGGTAAAGATGGATTTTTTAGGATTAGCCAATCTCACCATCATTGATACCTGTATAAAGCTTATTAAAAAACATAAAAACATTGCTATCGATATAGCAGCTATCCCTCTTGATGATGCAAAAACATATAAGCTTTTACAGAAAGCCGATACAATGGGTGTATTCCAGCTTGAAAGTAGCGGCATGCAAAATATTCTCCTTAAATTGGGCCCAACTAACTTTGATGACATCATTGCTATTGTTGCATTATATCGCCCGGGACCTCTTGATTCGGGGATGGTTGAAGAATTTATTGAACGCAAGCGTAATCCCAAAAAAGTAGAATATTTGCATTCTTCACTGGAACCAATTTTAAAGGATACCATGGGTGTTATTGTTTATCAGGAACAGGTCATGCTCATATCGCAGGTAATGGGAGGCTTTACTTTACCCGATGCTGATAAACTGAGGAAAGCCATGAGCAAAAAGAAGATGGATATCATTGATGCAATGGAGGATAAATTTGTTCAGGGTGCAAAGCAAAAAAAGATTGATGAATCAGTTGCCCGTACCATGTACGATTTGATGCGAACGTTTGGCCGCTATGGATTTAATAAATCACATTCTGCAGCTTATGCTTTAGTTTCATATCAAACCGCATATCTTAAAGCACACTATCCATTAGAATTTATGACAGCCCTTTTGACAGCTCAGGTGGACAACATCGATAACATTGCAAAGTATTACACGGATTGCAAAGCTAAAGGGATAGCGGTGTTACCACCCGATATAAATCATAGCTATAGAGATTTCTCAATTGAGGGTAAAGCGATACGGTATGGACTTATCTCTATTAAAGGTGTTGGCGACAAAGCTATTGAATCAATTATTGAAGCAAGGGAGAAAGTGGACAGCTTTCATGATTTAACGCAGTTTTTTACTCACATAGATCTTATGACCGTTAACAAAGGTGTTATAGAATCGCTCATTAAGGCAGGAGCTTTTGATCCTGTATATCCAAACAGAGGGGAACTTTTTGCATCAGTTGATGTCATGCTTGAAAAAGCACGGAATATGCAACAGGATATATCAACCGGTCAGGGTGATTTATTTGGAGCGTCTGACAAGCAATTTTCACGTATCAATATTGAACCTGCTCCCACTGCTGATTGGACTGAAAATGTTAAGCTGCAATATGAAAAGGAAGTGCTGGGAATTTATGTTAGCGCTCACCCCTTGAGCCGTTATGCAAAAGATATAGAAAAATTTGCATGCACTCCCATAAAAGATCTGGAAAATAATGTTAATGGCAGTCCCATTACACTGGTAGGTATATTAAACAACGTGCAGATAAAGCAAAGCCAGAAGGGGAATAAGTTTGCTCAGGCTGCAATTGAAGATTTAACAGGCAGTTTGCAGGTGCTCCTTATGCCACAAACATTATCAGAATATGAAACATTAATAACATCCCAGGAACCTGTTGTCATCACCGGTACCGTTGAAATAGAAAATGAAAAGCCCTCCAGGATGATTGCACAGAAAATTTTTCAATTTACCCAATTTCAACTTACCCAGATAAGCGAATTGCATATCATTATTAATCCAATAGGAACAAATACAGAATTACTTGAAAAAATAAAAAAATTATTACAGCGTTTTCAGGGAAATAAGCCGGTATATTTCCATGTACGTCTTCCAAACGGAAATGAAAATATCATTAAAGCTAATCCTCTGTATCACATAAAACCAGATAAAAAGCTTATGGATGGATTAACTGCCATTGTTGGGAAAGATGGCATAACCTACTCAATTGGTTGCTAAGCTTTCTGTATAAACACCAGTTTTCTTATCATGGAAAATCCATCAGCAGATTCCAGTATTTTGTAATTGGGTTCATGGCAGTATATTTTTATATTGCTATACGCTTTCAGGTCATTAAAGATAATCTGTGCCAGAGTTGCGGCAGTAGTATGATCAACCACTGCTTCTTCAAGGTGAAGGCAAACCTGATCTTCAATGCCAGGTTTCCAATCAGCAAATCCATCTTTTATTGCTGTTATCACTTTACCGGCAACCTTACGGCTGTTGAAATTTGACCAATCACCAATGACATAGATATGGTTTTCTTCATATTTTTGATAGGTTTTATCACGAGTTATAACTACCTCCCGGTCAAGGGCTATCTTATCTTTACTTATTTTAACAAGAACTTTTGCGGCATCTTTGTTTTTGCTCTGCACCTGTGCTTGTTTTTCAATCAGCTTTTCAATGAGAGTATGACGCTTATGTATGGCTTCAACATAGGTAGATAGCTCATGTAATATTTCTTCATTTGTTTTATATACTACTGGCTTTATATAAAATAAAGAATGGAATGCCTTTTGATCAGCGTATTGATGCATTATTGCGTTTACCTTTTGATCGCTTACTTTTATCAATGCAATAAGTTTTTCCGGATGAATAATAGTATCTTTTAATGCTTTTATATCACCACCGGTAACATTGATAAAAAAATTACCTTTTATATTTGTCAGTCCGCTGCCCTGCGCAATAATCATAAAGGATATGAGCATTGTTTTAAAAATCTTCTGAACATTAACATCATGTTGTGAAGTTGCTACTACTGGATAATCAGTCACAATAAAAAACGGAATACTTTCTTTTCGGATAAATGCATGAAGAGCCGCTCTTAAAAATGCTGTTGATTTTGTTTTTTCCATTTCATTAATAATAAAATCAAGGGAATGTAGCTCTGCAGCAGTTTCAATGTCAAAATGATTCTTGAAGCAAAAATCTTTTACTGCATTGGAAAGATTGCTGTTTTGAGTAATCATGATGATCTTGTTTGATATCTTCATGGCATGTATAGTGTTTATAAAATGTGCTGATGTAAAAAAATATATACAGCATCGAGTATCTACTTTATGCTGATGTTTATGACAAGAATAACAGAACATGGTTTAAAAATCAAAGTTTTTTTTATTTTTCAATAAAATTCATTTACAGTAACTATCGCACAAAAAAAGTTGTTGCAATACCCTGTATTTTTTTGTGATGCTTAATCCATGAACTATGAACATGTTCCCTGTATCATTTGCAAAAGCTTTGACACCACGTTGCGTTTTTCAAAACCATGGGGCGACGATGAGGTATTTACACTGGTGCGCTGTAAACATTGCGGCCTTGAATTTGTAAATCCCCGCCCTTTTTACAACGATATGCCACAGTATTACAAAGGGTATTTTGATAAACGTACTGACCGCGGCTACAGCGATTATTTTTCAAAAGCTATGCAAACCGAGGTTTTGCGACTGCTTGCATTAAACCTGGCCGATTTAAACTTTTATGAATTTGAATCAACATTGCCTGATACACGGTATGCGCTGGATATAGGATGTGCTGCAGGCTATTTTGTTGATTATATGGCAAAACGCGGCTGGAAATCCAGTGGCATTGATATTGCACCTGACTGCATCAATTACGCAACCACAAAGCTCCATGTGGATGCCTATTGTGATGACTTTTTAACATTCAATTTTACCAACACCTACCACCTGATTACCTTATGGGCAACTATTGAGCATCTCCATTACCCCGATAGATTCCTTGAAAAAATTTTTTCATTGCTGCATGATGATGGCTTGTTGTATATTTCAACCTGCCGCAGCAGTATATGGTCGCCCCGCATTTTGTTTGGTAAGCGGTGGCGATACTATAATTTCCCTCATCACCTTTACTTTTTTTCGTATGCAACGCTTGCAAAATTGTTGCAATTAAAGGGCTTTACCATTACACGGTTTGCTACCTATGGCAGCGGTATTGGCAAAGCAGGCAGCACGATTAGAACCGTTGCCGATGGATTGGCAAAAAAATTGTATCTGGGTGATATGATGCTCATTGCTGCAAAAAAGCAAAAACATACATTTAATTGTTGAGGTAAAACAATCATGGAAATTATCCATACCATTGATGCAATGCACGATGCAATAAAAAAGGAGCGCACCAACAATAAAAGGATTGGGTTTGTTGCAACCATGGGCTATTTACATCAGGGACATCTGAGCCTTATACACATTTGCAAACAGCACACGGATTTTCAGGTTATGAGTATCTTTGTTAACAAAATGCAATTTAACGACCCCAGGGACTATGATACCTATCCGCGTAACTATGACCGGGACTTTGCACTGGCAAAAGAGGCTGGTGTTGATTTGATATTTCTTCCTGATGATAGCGAGATGTATCAAAATAGGCTTACCTATATAGATATTGAAATGATGACCAGCTTTTTGTGTGGGTCAGCCCGCCCCGGCCATTTCAGAGGTGTTTTAACCGTTGTTGCAAAGCTCTTTAACATAGTACAACCGGATGTTTCGGTGTTTGGTCAAAAGGACATTCAGCAAGCCGTCATTATTCAGAAAATGGTAAAGGACTTAAATTTTCCACTTGCCATTATTGTTGCACCCATTATCCGCGAAAGCGATGGGCTTGCAATGAGCTCGCGGAATGTTCATTTAAAAGGGGATGACCGAACCAATGCAACCTGTATGTACCAATCATTGAAAAAAGCTGAAGAGCTCATTCAGCACGGTATTATACAGGCTAACACAATCATACCAGCTATGACCGACATTATTGCAGCAGGTAAACCAAAAAAGATTGATTATATTTCGATAGTTGATTATGAAACATTGCAACCTGTTGACTCTTTAAAAGATAAATCGGTGATTGCTGTAGCAGCATTCTTTGGAACAACACGTCTTATTGATAATATGATAGTAGAAAAGATAGGAGATTCATTTACATGCGTATATTGATAAATTTACTGCTCATTCCTTTCATTGTTGCCTGCGGCACATCAAAACCACTTACACCTCAGCAGGCATTGCAACAACTATCTAATTCATACATCAGTGGCGACATGGCAAAGGTTGCGCAACTGCTTTCTACAAACAGTAAAAAACGCATACAAAACGCAATACAGCTCATAGGTGCAATGAATCAATCGCAACTGTCTTCCTTCGCAAAACACTACCGGATAAGTGCCACCAGTTTAAAAAATCTAACCATACCGCAATACCTGAGCTTGCAAAAAACAATTGCATCAATAGAAGGTGATGATGTCATTTTGCAGGCATTGCAGCAACCTGTTGTTGATATAACAATAAACAATGCACAGGCAACGGTTACCGTTTACAATGGTATGACATTAATCTTTGTAAAAGAAGGTGCATACTGGTATTTTGAATATGAGTGATAGTTACCGGAAAGACATACCCAGTAATCGTGAGCATTCCGCTCCGGCATCCTGAACAACAGTGATGTAATCAGCAATATGCGGGCTTATCTGATCTTTTGGTCCGGATATCCCTATTGAGTATTCAACCTCGCCACGGTGGTTGAACACCGGTGCTGCAATACACACAACACCCAATCGGTATTCTTCATCATCAACCGCATATTTGTTTTGAATAATTGATGTTAGGTGGTTACGGTATTCATCACCATCAACTATTGTATGGGGAGTATAGTGTGTAAACGATATACCCTGTAATAGTAATTCCTGCTCATTTTTTTGTGCAAAAGCAATCAGCACCTTTCCTAAAGCAGTGGCATGCGCAGGTTCGCGGGTGCCAACTGATATGTGCATGCTTATCCCATTGCGCGGCTGTTCAACAGCAATGAATACCACCTCCTGCCCATGTAATATTGCAAGATGAGTATTCTGTCTGGTTTTGTCGCATACAGATTTTAAAGCAGGCCGTAAAAACGTTTCAATTTTTGTTTGCTCGCCAAACGCACCTGAAAGCTCCATAATCTTGAAACCAAGCATATATTTTTTTGTTTCAGCATCCTGATATACAAAATTATTTTGTGTCAGTGTACTCAATAATCTAAAAATTGATGACTTGTCGATATCAAAAAATTGCGCTATTTCGCCCAGTGAAAGCGGTTTATCAGATTTGCCAAGTATCTCTAAAATACGTAAGCCCCGTTCTAATGATTGGATTAACTGTGCCACCTTCTCTCTCCTTATGTTTCATACTATGCAATGACAATGCACATTATAGTGTCAAGTACTAATTTTTTTATGGTTATTGTGCAATTTTTATGCTCTCGCCAAAAAAGTTGTTGACATTTATGCAATAATATTGCATAATACACAATATCAACGGAGCATATAGTACTCGTTGGAACTAAAGTTACGGTGCTACAATAAGTCTGTCATGGCGACAGTCCATAATGCAGCATACCAGATTTGTGCATGTTGAGTGCTTTAAAAGCTATGGTAATGGCACCATACTATATCCAGAACAGGTTTCAGAATTTATTACAATTTAAATTCTGAGCAGGTCATTGTGGTAGCAAAAAGCTTGCGATGTCGATGAGTCAATGAAGAGTAAAGCCCCCTATAGCAGGGAGGTTCAGCATAACACATTGTAATGATGGAGGTACATGGATTATGTTCATAGATTTTTCAACAATCAACGGTACCACCGTTGGCAGGCCATTTGAACGGGAATTAAAAGTGATACTATCACCCGATACAAACCGCTCAATTAACAATTTTACCTTCATCCTGTCAACGCTTGCTCCAAACGGCGGCTGTACTGATTTTCATGTTCATGATACATCGGGCGAGCTTATGATCTTCATGTCCGGTAGTGGCAAAGCATGGTTTGAAGGCATAGAATACGACATTAAACCAGGCACCGCACTGTATGCTCCGCCGGGGTCAGAGCATAAAACAATGAACACGGGAAACGAACCGCTTATGATTGCCTGCATCTTTATCCCCGCCATCGCATCAGAGTATATTGTCAAAAGTGCACAAGAAGCTAACAATGCAAACGAGGCATCCAATGGATAACGCCTGTTTTGATTTTAAAAAGCTGCATGATGAACTTATAGCGTCAGGCAATGTAATCCTGCCTGAAATAGAATCAAAGCAAATAGTATCACACTATGCCATCCCCACACCAAAAGGAAAATTTATAACAACTATCGCACAGCTAAAGGAAGCTTCAACCTCGCTTGCATTCCCTGTTGTTTGCAAAGTAAGCGGACGATTGCTGCATAAAACCGAGATTGGTGGTGTCATAACAGGCATTAAAAGTTATGACGAATTAAAAGAATGTTTTTCCATGCTCGATAGCTCCATGAAACAAAAAAACATAGCAGGCTATAATGGGATACTTGTTGAAGAACAATGTCATGGCCATATAGAAATGATTGCCGGCTATACCAATGACCCTGTGTTTGGACCTACCGTCATGCTGGGTTCTGGTGGCATTTATACTGATCTGTTTAAGGATGTGGTGTTTCACCATGCGCCGGTTACTGAAGAGGACGTGGTGTCCATGCTTTCCAGATTGCGATGCTATCCTCTTCTGCTGGGATATAGAAATATTCCAACAATAGATTGCAAACCATTGATACAATGCTTCATGAATTTAAACAGGTTGATTTGCGATGGCGCCCGGTATATACAATCCATCGATTGCAATCCAATTATAGTTGATGAAAAAAGCTGTGTTGTTGCCGATGCGTCATTTACCTTTTATCATTCACCCATCCCTGATCCTTTCATTGTCGAAAAACCTGCTGTGCAGCATCTGCATACTTTTTTTAATCCAGCAAGCGTTGCCGTTGTAGGCGCTTCAACAGTTGCCAATAAAATAGGCAACGTCATTGTCGATACGCTTATCAATGGGGGCTTCCATGGAGATATCTATCCCATCAATCCCCATCAAAAAGAGGTGCTTGGGCTTACCGCACATCATTCAATCAACGAGCTTGCAAAATCACCTGATGTCGTTATCATCGCGGTTGATTTACAGATGGTACCTGAAATTCTTGACCAGATGCATGCAAAAGGCTGCCATAATGCAATCATTATCTCCGGCGGCGGCAAAGAGCTGGGGGGCACGCGTGAAAAGCTGGAAAAAGAAATTGAAGCAAAAGCAAAATGCTATGATATACGCATTATTGGGCCAAATTGCATTGGCGTGTTTAACTCACTCTCACGGTTTGATTCATTCTTTTACCATAGAGACAGGTTTACCCGCCCGCAGCGGGGAACCATCAGCTTCATAACTCAGAGCGGCACATGGGGAGTCACATTTATGGAACTGGCACAAACTACAGGTTTACATACAATGGTAAGTTACGGCAACCGTGTTGATGTTGATGAGGCTGATCTTATTTCGTATTTCATGGATGATGCCGGCACCGGTGTTATTGGCAGCTATATTGAAGGTCTGCAAAAGGGAAAAAAATATGCTGAAGCGATAGCTCATGCAATAAAAAAACACAAACCGGTGGTAGTGTATAAAACCGGCAGGAGTGACATATCGTCACGGGCCGCGATATCGCACACCGGAGCATATGGCGGAAGCTATACGCTGTACCATGACTTGTTACAGGATGCCGGTGCAATACTTACCGATAGCCTGCATGAATGCTTTGCAGCATGTATGGCATTATCCATGCAACCACCTGCAAAAGGCAACCGTGTTGCATTGGTTTCAAACGGTGCGGGACCTATGGTTAACGCTCTTGACCTCTTCCCACAGAAAAACCTTGTGCTCGTGCCACTGTCAGATGCAACAAAAAAAACCATGCGGGACCATTTCAGCTTTTTTTACATTGTACACAATCCTGTTGATGTGACTGGTTCAGCCACCTCCGATGATTATGACTTTGTACTGCAGCAGCTTATGAATGACGACGGTGTTGATATCATCATGCCTTTTTTTGTTTTTCAAAATACACCGCTTGATGAAGCAATCATTGAAAAAATGAAAAGGCACTCTGATTTACAAAAAAAACCAATTATTTGCTGTTGTACTGAAGGCAAGTATTCACAACACATGAAAGAGAGATTAATACATGCAGGCATACCTGTGTTTAAAGAAATCAGTCATTGGGTTGTTGCAGTGTATGCTTTAATGCAATGGGGAAAAATTATTCAGCATGAGGTGTAATATGCAAAAGCTTATCATAACCGCAGCCCTGACCGGTGGGATTCATGGCAAGGAAGCAAATCCGGCATTACCTGAGCAGCCTGACGAGATTATACAGGCTGCGTATGATTGCTACAACGCAGGAGCAGCAATTGTTCACATCCATGCTCGTGACAAAGGTGGAAACCAAACTGCATCAAAAGATATTTTTGCTACAATTAATCAGGGAATTAAAAGTAAATGTTCTGTTATCATTCAAAATACAACCGGTGGTCCGGGGCTTCCTGTTGAGAAACGTATTACATCGCTTGATGCACATCCCGACTCGGCTTCGCTTAATTGCGGCTCGGTGGTGTTTTTTTACCAGGGCAACCAGCTCCCTTTCCATAACTATCGCCATGAAATTGAAGCCTTTGCGCAGGCAATGTTGCAGCGCACCATAAAGCCTGAACTGGAGGTTTACAACCCTTCTATGTTTTTGGAGGTTGAAAACCTCATTGCAAAGAATCTACTTGCTCCACCGTATTATATAAATTTAGTTATGGGTGTTAATGGCATGGGAGGATATCCCGGTACGCCTGAAAATTTTTTGACGATGCTGCGTCATTTACCAGACAACAGTATTTGCAATGTATCCGGTATTGGCAAATATCAGCTTACCATGAACACCATGGCAATACTTACAGCTTGCAATGTTAGAACAGGGCTTGAAGACAATGTGTTTTATCATAAGGGGGAGCTTGCCACCTCAAATGCACAGTTAGTTGAAAGGGTTGTTCGGCTTGCAAAAGAACTTGGCAGAGACATAGCAACCCCTGACGAGGCACGTACACTACTGAGGATAGGAGAATCATCATGAAGATTGCAGTTATAAACGAAACAAGCGCGGCGGATAAAAATGCTGATATTATGCAGGCTTTACAAAACAGAGGACATGAAATCATCAATGCAGGCATGACCGGAAGCGGACAGCCGCCGGAAATTACCTACATTCACACGGGATTGATGGCTGCTTTGCTGTTAAATGCAAAACGTGTTGACCTTGTTGTTGGAGGGTGTGGTACCGGACAGGGATTTTTAAACGCTGTAATGCAATACCCTGCTGTAATGTGTGGACATATTGTAACACCGCTTGATGCGTGGCTTTTTGCGCAGATTAATGGCGGCAATTGTATCTCACTTATGCTTAATCAGGGTTACGGGTGGGCATCAGCGCAAAACATTACATTTATATTTGATGCGCTTTTTTCAGTGGAATGGGGTAACGGCTATCCCCACCACCGTAAAGAATCACAGCAAAAGTCCCGCCAGCTTTTATCTACCATTTCAAACCTGACACATGCTTCCATGACAGCTATTTTGCAGGCCCTGCCCGATGAGGTAGTAAAGCCGGCCTTAGAATATCCAGGTTTTATTGATATCATGGATGTGCCTTCTCTTGACGATGAACTGAAACATGCCATCGTAGCAAGGATATCGTAGTGCCCAATAGCCAATGGGTAGCAACGCATAAGGGATGAAAATTTTAGCGACAGTAATCCTGAAAAACATGTCCATGGTTTCAGGGACTCTGCTATATATCATAATTCCGGGTTAAGCCCTGAACGACATTGATAGTATAATGCTATTATCAAAGGAGCTACCATAATGAATACAGGCATACAGCAAAGAGCGGCTGCAATTGCACATCATAGCTCATTGCACAAAGCTGTTTCACAGGGAACTATCGCACAGTACCAGGACATCACTGTTTCGGAAGCTCTTGTGCTTGGATTGTTACAACAGGGTGTAACCAGGTATTTTGGCATCTTTGGACATGGTTCAACCGCCATTGCCGAGGTCCTCCGTATTTACGAATATCACGGACTGGTGCACACCTATAACGTAAGGCACGAGACGGCAGCTTCGCATGCCGCTACCATGCTCAATATGCTCACCGGCGAAGTGGCGGCGGTTGTTACGTCAATAGGGCCCGGCGCATTACATGCCTTTGCAGGTTCACTTGCATCAGCATCAAACGGTGCTGGCGTTTACCACATCTATGGCGATGAAACAACCCATGATGAAGGCTTCAACATGCAGCAAATACCAAAGGATGAGCAGGCGCTTTTCCTTAAGCTATGCAGTGTCATGGGAAATGCTTATGCACTGTACGAGCCATGGAGCGTGACCTCTGCGCTTAAACGCGGTGCGGTGTGCACAAAAGGGCTGCCGTTTGCTCAACCGTTTTTTTTGCTTGCGCCCATGAATGTACAGCCGGCAGTGCTTACACACTTTAATCTTTTGCAGCTTCCCCACGGACATCACCATGTTCCTGTTGTGTGCTACGATGATACTGTTTTTGAAAAGGCAACCGCGCTAGCAAAAAATGCAAAACGGGTAACCATTAAGATTGGTAACGGCGCACGGGGTTGCGGCAGTTATATTGAAACGCTTGCCAACCTGCTTGATGCCGCTATTATCAGCGGTCCCTCAAGCGCTGGCATCGTTCCCTACACCAATCCCAGGTACATGGGCGTGGGCGGTTCCAAGGGTTCACTGTCCGGCAACTTTGCAATGGAAGCTGACTGCATCATCGTTATAGGTGCACGCGGCGTGTGCCAGTGGGATTGCTCAGGCACTGCATGGAAAAATGCGCGTGCCATCATTAACTTTAATGTCAATCCATTTCACGCAGCTCACTATAACCGCTGTGTTTCAGTTGTTGGCGATGCACAGGGAAACCTGCAACGGTGGATTGAGCACCTGCGGGCTAACGGCTTTTCTTTGGGCGATAGTTACTCTGAATGGTTTTTAGCATTACAGGAAAAGAAAGCGCAGTGGCAGGCATTGAAGCAACAGCGTTTTGATTGCCCGGTACTATTTGATGAGATGTGGAAGCGGGATGTGCTCACACAGCCTGCAGCAATAAAGACAGCATGCGAATTTGCGGATGAACACAATTATATAAAAGTTTTTGACGCCGGCGATGTGCAGGCTAACGGCTTCCAGATTATTGAAGATAAGCACGAGATGCAAACCATAACCGAGACAGGGGCATCGTATATGGGCTTTGCATCATCATCGGTGCTTGTTTCCGGCATTGTTGACAAAAAGATGATGGCTTTCTGCGGTGATGGCAGTTTTACAATGAATCCACAGATTTTAATTGACGGTGTTGAGCACGGTGCCAACGCTACCATCATTATTTTTGACAACAGAAGGATGGCAGCCATCACCGGCTTGCAGTATGCTCAGTATGGCAGCGAATACAAAACATCGGATAGTGTTGCTGTAGATTATGTTGCGATGGCTCATTCGGTTCATGGCGTTCAGGGTATCTCTGGCGGTTACACCCCTTCTGAATTGATGCAGGCATTACAGAAAGCAGATCAATACAGGGGACTATCGCTCATACATGTTCCGGTATATTATGGTCAAAACGAGCTGGGCGGCATGGGTGTATTTGGCAGCTGGAATGTTGGCAACTGGTGTACTCGAGTGCAGGAGGAATATCATCGACAGGGCTGGTGAACAGCAGGAAAACATCCCTGTCCGGATACTCATTGCAGTAACTGCTATTGATGCAATACATCCATGTCACTGCCGGCATAAGCTTTTTTACTGGTAACTATCCAGACACCTTTTAGCGCTGCTTGCTAATAAATTGTTTTCTTTTGAATGCAAGGTATAGCCCATACAAACGGACAGCAAGCCGTACCATCATTGCAATCAGCCATTGCGTGATACGATTTGTTAGCAGAGGGCTATCCAGAATGCTGCGTATCCTCAGAAGAATTTTTGCATCAGATTTGTTAAGTACAGGGATTGCCTGGACATCGTCAGTTTGAGGCAGTGCAGGATGGAAATGCTCACGTACAGAACGGGAAGAAACCCATCGCAGCAAAAAAAATATAATGCCTGCAATAATATCCCGGACACGCCTATCCATCATAGCATTATGCGGCTGCCCTGCTGCTAACGAAACAACCTGAGTAAGATGCATTATTTTTATTTTTCGTCTGGTGACATACTGTGCAACTGAAAGAAAAATATAGCAGGCAGGACAGCCTGTCACCATTACATCAGCCTTTGCATCAACACCCTCACGAAGCCTCTTGTCAAGGCTATACAGCAGATACAGTGCAATTCCAAAAAGTGAGGCATTGCGATAAAGCGATGGTATTGTGGCTGCCCATCCGCAGCACAGCGATTTTTCTTTTGCATGCTCCATCTCAACAGATAAGCCGCCGCACCGTTTTACAATCTCGCGCATTGTTTTTTGCGGTTTGCCGTTGAGGTATCGTGACATGCAATTATCATGCACGGCAATCCGTATATCAAGGGGAGCACGTATTGTAATATCGCCCTGTTTTATTTGCTGTAAAAGCCATTCTTCTATCGGGATTATAGTGATATTATAATCAATGCCATAATAGCGGGGGAGTATCTCTTGAAGCATGGCTGCCTCGGCTTCCATAAAGCAGATTATCTTTTTAACCTTCATGGAATGGAGCTTGTTTTTCAATAGCAGGGCTATCGTTTCAGTGATGTCAACAAGTCCCAGCTTGTGAGCATCACCACCGCTTCCCCATAACCCCTCACTCCCCGCAATGGGAACGGTGGAATTTTGAAACATTACCTGGTCTAAAAGAAAAGGAACAAGGTTTGTATAAAAACCGGTTAACATTATGGTGCTATGATTTTCATGGAGATTGTTTTCCCATTGTTTTAAAAAGTGTTTTTCTTTCCGGGTTAAAAGAGTTTCTGTTATTGTCCATATATTCAGATATTCATTGGGAAAAACCAATCGTGCAATACCCGGCAAGCCTTTATTGCGCTGGGCTTCATCAAAGCGCTCCAGAACAAGCTCGTATGGATGTGATTGTGCCGGGCATATAAAGTTGCAAGCGTTGCAGGTTGTACAATATGATAGCGATAGTGACTCATTAATTGAGCCTTCCCGTGCAATGATTCTATCCCTGCGTGCTGCACCGGCGGGGAGCGAAACAACTGGACAAAAAGAAAGGCATTGACCACATACACGGCAGCGATCTGCACGAAACCAGCGGTATTGTTTCATGTTTAAAAATCCAGCTTTTTTACATCAACTCTGTGACGGCTTAATGAGAACAGCAGTGGTACCTGATTTTTTAAAACGCCTGTAAACAATGTTTGTGCTCTTTTTTTGTTAAGCCGTGCAGGTTTTTCCCCAATTGCCATCTGCAAAAGTTCCAGAATGTGGTACACCGGCATTCTATTGAATGGATACAAAATTTGCCCCACCGTAAGCATCTGGAGGCAACCTGCACAATAAACTGCAATGGCATCAGCACCCGTTTGTTTAGCTAACCCAAGAGAGCGAAACGTTTCATGAGCAATATCAACAGGATGATATCCCGATTTAATACTGAAGCCTCCGGCAATGCCACAACAGAGAGCATGACTTCTGCTCAATTTTTCTTCAACAACCTGCACTCCTATCCTGTTGAGAATTTTTCGCGGAATATCCATGTACTCATTACCAAAAATCTTGCCGTAGCATGATTCCTGTACTGTCACAGTCATATTTAATTTTTCTTTGATTACTATCTTACCTTTTTCCATCCGTTCCCATAGCCAGGGAAGTATATGCACAACCTCAAAATCAAATTTAACGCCAAATGATGGAAGGACATTGGTAAACATGTTGCGCCCTGCGGTACAGGGAATGATCATCTTCCTCACACCTAACTTTTTAAAATATCGCTCCAGACGTTCTGCCACTTTATACATCTCATCGATAAGCCCCATGCGGTAATAGGTTTCGCCGCAGCAAACATCAAGGCTTCCTCTAATTTCCAACCCTTCCAGAAGCGATGTTTGTGTTAGATAGGGGGCGGTAATGATATTGCAGCCGGGATACAATATTTCCGCACATTCAGAGGTATCCTTCCATTTTTCAATCATTGCTCGCTCGTCATAAGGCAGCCTGTCAACGACATAGGTGCGGAAGTTTGTACTATGATTGGGGTCAAAATACCTTGCTCTCAGCGGCAGTCCTTTACTGCGGTATGCATTATGCCATAGGTCAATTATCTGCTGAGCAGGATTACATCCCTGCGGACACACAAGGTTACAGGCAAAACAGGTGGTACATCGCTTCATTATTTTTGCAGAAACACTGCCGCTGTTTAATTTTTTCCTTTCGCTGATAGCTTCATCAGGTGTCATCTGTAAAACCGGACATTGGTGCAAGCATTCCCCGCATTCTTTGCATCGTGATATGTCAAATGGGCTTGTAAAGCTTCGCAATTGTTCCATATCAAATTCCTTTACCAATCAAGGATGTTGAAACTACAACATCATCGTAACATTGTCATAAACAATATGCAACAAATAAAAAACGTTACCCTTGCACTATCTGCCGAAGCAGGTTCATTAAAAAACTACACCATCATTTATCCATCATCACAGATTTTTTTAGTTTCTTGATAAAACAGCCTCCCTGTCATTTGTCTTAAATGCTTCTTTGATTTTAACAAATTCATCAGGTGTTAAAAGCCTGTAGGTATTGTCGCCTCGCTGGCGGAAATAAATTTTCATAGTGGGGTTGCTATCAAGATTGAAGTTTTCTTTTTTAAAGGGCCTCACCATAATTTTTTGTGTATTGGTCACAGAAAATTTATCAATTATTCTAATGTAATCCGGCATCCATTTGGGATCCATCCCGCCTTCTTTCTGCTGCTGCATAAACCACCGGTACACTTCATCAGGATTAAAAGATGCACCATCTTTAAGCTGTATGGCAATCATAACCTTTTCATCGGAAACCTCGCTGGGAACGCCATAAGCAATTGCAATGTCAACGCCTGGAATTCTGTGTGCAAAATCAAGAACGTTCTCAGCGGAAAAATTTTCGCCATCCTTGCGAATCCAGTCATCAGTTCGGCCATTGAAAAATAAATATCGCCTGCCATTGATGATTCGTATGTGCCCCAGATCTCCCGAGTGGTACCACCCATCACGAAATTTTTGACTGGTTGCCTTTTCATTCCCAAAATATCCTTCAAATCTAAGGTTACTATCGCCAACCTTACGGCATATCTCGCCCACAGCCTTATCATAATTAATCAGAGCGCCATTTTCATCTACTATACCCGGCTCGCACTCTTTCCCTTCTTCATTCAATATTTTGATAGATGAATCAACCCTGCCAACAGAATCGATTGGGTCCCCAGGAAGGTTGGCAGTGGTAATAACCGCTTCCGTTGAACCATAAATCTCGTAAATGTGCTCCATGCCAAGATAGCGCTTTAATTTTATACGATCGGTCACCGTTGCACCGTTGCCATACGCTTTGCGAAATTTATTGTGCGGATGATGTGCCAGCGCGGCTTCTACCGCTTCACCACTGCCATACTTGCGCTCCAGTGCATCAATAATGTAATGCAGCGGCTGCCCAACATAGTTAAGGAAGGTTACTCCATAGCGCAGCATATCCTCTTCAAAGGCGCTGGCGGAAAAACGCCTTTTCAAAACAAAGCTTCCACCAACAATCAATTGCGGCAAAATTCCAATATACCATGCATTAGAATGAAACAACGGCATGGAAATATAACCGCGATCATTTTTATTGAGATGAACAGCAAATTGCACAACAAATCCAGCTCCCACCAGCTTGATATGGGTACAGGGAACGCCTTTGGGCAACCCTGATGTTCCGGAGGTATAGATGACAATGACGGGGCTAAAATTATCAATTTTTGTTCGATAGTTTTTGGGGATAGTGTCATACTGAGCATGGTCAACAGCTTCCGCAAGGGAGTTTAAGCCTTTAGCAGTACAAACATTATTGTTGCCAGCAAAATAGACATCATCAGCATTAATCACTGTACTATTGTTGATGATTGGTTCAACCTCACTTAGTGTGCTTTCATTGATAATGAGAAAAGAGATGTTTGCCTGATCTATAACCTTTGCCAATGTCTCACCTCTGAATCCGGTATTGATAGCAAAAAGGATAGAGTTGCTCAAACCTGCACCAAATGAAGCAAAAATAAATTCGGGATTGTTATCCATGTAAACGCCAAACGAAAGCCTTTGATTATCATGCAGCCTTCCACTTTCAATAAGCTTTTTGCGCATACTTAAAAAAAATGTTGCATAGCGCTTTGACTGCTCATACACCTCGTTATAGGTATATTCACGACCTTCAAAGATAAAAAAGACCCGTCTGCGTCTAAACCAGAGCCAGTGCATTGTTAATTGAATCATTGTGCTGAAATTGACAAAGCTCAAATAATTACGTATCAGTTTTTTAAGATTCATGTATGATGCCCTCCTGTTATAAACTTTGTCTTTCCACCCTTTTCACGTTTTTCAAATGCCTCTATTATCTCTTTATCTTTTATATCCTCATATAATTCCCACAGGGATTTTTTTATGAGCGTGGAAGCGTCACAGTTATAATGTTTTTAAGAATCTTTACTATCTTTTCTTCTTTTGCATTAAATCGTACACTTGTTACTGCCATTGATCATATACCTATAATGTTTCACACCAAATGAGA
>DCUV01000061.1:1346-4176 GCA_002328585.1 Spirochaetia bacterium UBA2205 | reverse complement strand
CTTTGCAGTATCCCGTATAAACCGCCTGTACTGTTCAAATACCGGTCCAATTGGCACCATTCGCACACGCATCAGATGCTCCTGAAATTCCCGTATGATACGGTCAACGCTATACAATGCATTATTTAACCGGTAAGCCTTTTCATCCTCAATCTCTTCGGCAATTCGTTTAATGCCAGAAAATCCAATTACCAGCTCACCTAGAAGATTCATAAGATTGTCTACTTTTTTTGCATCTACTCGCAAAGTAGAGGTACTTATCTGTTTTTTTATTTCTTCCTGTTCTTTTAAAACTAACGATACATCATTTTCTTCTATATATCCTTTAGTAACAGCTATCTCCCCTACCTTTTTTTTGGTCTTTTCGTGCTCGTTTAAAACATCATCAAATTCATTTTCTGTTAACATGCCACGGGATAATAAAAGCTCACCTAATTTTGGAACATCTTCAATAACCGGTTCAGCCACATAATTTTTTGTTACATCTGTAATAGTGATTTCGTTGTCATCCCGTACAAATATAAAAACGTCATCCAGAGCCTCAGCCTTACTCTTGGTTTTTAAAATTACATCCCATGAAATATAGCACTGTTCTGGATCAATGTCTTGCAATAGTGGAACATTATTTCGATTAACACGCAATTCAACAATCTTCCCCAATGAAGATAAATCTTCCATTATTATGAGCGGATCAATTCCAAATTTAAAAATATCATCTCTGAATTTAGCTTTTACCCGGAAAAAATTATAGATAGACTTTCTTTCTTCTGGTTCTTCGGTTGTTTCCGCTTGCTCCTTTTTTTGCAAAAGTGTTTCTATATCATTAATCTTACTCTTAAGCAAATTAAATTTTTCAAGCATCTGTTGCTGGTCACTATCAGTAAACAAACGCAAGCGAATGACATCAATACTGGCAAATACAATATCTGCAAGTAAATCGTCCATGGGTAGTATACCATTGCGGACTGAATCAAGAACATTTTCAAGAGCATGGGTAAATTGATACACATCATCATATCCAGCCATTCCCGATCCACCTTTCAACGTATGCACATACCTGAAAATAGAGTGTATCAATTCATGATCTTTAGTTTCTTCATAGCGTACTATATCATTTTCAAGGTTTTCCAGCAACTCTTTTGTCTCTGCCAAAAATACCTGCCGTATGGCATCCTCTGCCATGGTTTACCTCGCATTATAGTTCAATTTAAAATTCTTCGAATCCATCATCAATAAGCTTATTGTTTTTGCCTTCTTCCTTTTTTTCTTCTTCTTTCTTCTCCTCTTTTGATTTTACCTGCTTATCTAGCTTTTTTGTCACAGGTTTTTTTGCTGAATCAGCAGCATGAAGATGCAACTCTTTATGTTTTGTCCCATAAATCTTCTGGCTTATCTCATCTCTAATAACAAAACGTTCCATCATGCCTGCCAATTCTTGTGCTTGATTTGCCATCTCTTCACTTGCACTTGCTGTTTCTTCTACCAGGGCTGCATTCTGCTGAGTCATCGTATCAAGATCCGATATTGCTACATTTATCTGATCTATTCCCTGCTTCTGCTCATCACTTGCTGTTGCAATCTCAGTTATTGTTTTATACAAATCCTGTATAGATTGCATAATCTCCTTCAACGCCTCTCCACTCTTGTTTACCAGTGTTGTCCCGGTATCAATCTTATCTAATGAATCACGAATAAGCTCACCAATTTCCTTAGCAGCACTGCCCGAGCGCTGTGCTAAATTACGCACTTCGCCAGCAACCACTGCAAAACCTCTGCCCTGCTCTCCTGCGCGTGCAGCTTCAACAGCTGCATTTAACGCAAGCAGGTTTGTCTGGAATGAAATCTCATTGATAAGAGTAAGTATCTCGCCTATCCGCTTGCTGGATGCATTTATTTCATTAATTGCCACTACCGCATCGCCAACCAGCGTATTGCCATTTTTTGCCAGCTCACTTGTCTTTTCCGCTATCTGATTTGCCCTTGATGCATGATCCGCATTTTGCTTGATAGTTGCAGTAGCCTGCTCTATTGTTGCGGCAATCTCCTCCAGTGATGAAGCCTGTTCGCTGGTACGCTGCGATAAGTTTTCATTGCCGTTGGCTATCTCATTAACCGCCTGCGTTAAATTGCTTACCGCTACCTTTACCTCGGCTACAAGCTTTTCTAAATTTTCCATAGTATTATTAATAGCCGTAGACATCTCGCCAATTTCATCATTGTATATTTTTCCTTCGTAACGCATGGTTACATTTCCTTCGGCAAGTGAACCGGCTATTGTTTTTAATCTTTCCAGAGGATTGAGACGCGAGGAAATGATATAATAAATACCTATCACTGCACCAGCTACCATTATAATTCCAAAAATCACCATAATGGAAGCCATATTCCTGGCAGAATCTGTAATATCGGATATGTATATACTACTTGCAACAATAAAACCATATTCCTTATTTTTTTCACCAACAAGCAATTTATCCTTACCTTCCCATTTATACTTAATGACTGTATAATCCGGACTGCTTAACAACTTTTGCCCAAAATCCATTTTAGATATATCCATATTTAATATTTGCTTTTTATCAGGATGTGCAAAGGTAATTCCATCTGAATCGGTAACAAAAGGGTAGCCGCTATATCCAATCTTTATATCCTTTACTAATTTATATGAATATTTGCCCAATTCTATTGGCAGTCCCAATAATCCAATGATCCTGCCATTTTCTTTAATTGGCACCTGTATAAGGATAACCGGTAGTCCCGTCACCGGTGATTTATTTGGCTTGCTTAATCCCACTTTACCCTGCAATGCTTCATCTATTGCTTTCGCATA
>DCUV01000061.1:0-1222 GCA_002328585.1 Spirochaetia bacterium UBA2205 | reverse complement strand
CATTAAGATTCTGAATCTGATTTATATATGACTTTTCCAATTCAGAATATGCAACATTATATGATATAATAATTAAAACAATAATCGTTGTTGTGGCAATTAATCCAATAAACGTGGAAAGTATTACCTTCAAGCTTTTAAACTTACCCTTTAGCGAACCCATAACGCCCTCCTTGCTATTATTATGGAATCAAGTTGTGATACACATTCAAATTATAAAAAGCCTTCATCAAATATAATTAATCAGTTTGAAAAAATCAAAAAAATTATTTTTTCTCCTGAAAATAAAGTGCAGCATCAAGCACATCCATATATACCCCATCAAATCCAGCGGCAATAACCCTCCCCAGGTAACTATCGCCAAAAAGTTCTTCGTTGCCATTTCCATATAAAATTTCATGCCATTGTGTATCCCAGTACCGCACCTTATAGTTACCTTTCCATAGCTTATTCTCCTGTTCCAAAAATTGTGGTTTTAACTTTTCCCACCCGGCTTTCCAGTAATAGCGGTAATCCTCCGCCTCGCCAACCGACATATAGGCAATCACCAACCTGCGCGCCCCGTTTGGTTTTTTCTGCAACCTGTGAACATCATCCTTTGTTAAGGGAATACCCCAGAAAAATGCATCAACAATAATAACATCGTACCATGTTGAAGCCACAGTATTGATGAATGAATCCATGGTTGTATGGTTTTGCGGATTAATAAAATACAAAAAATTTTTTGTGTGCGATAGTTCCCTGACAGCATCTTCATTTTTGTTATGCATCCACTGTGGAATTATTGAGCATTGCAGATTTGTTTGAAATGAAAGAAAGCCTCTTTGTGACGATTGTATGAATGAATGATATGCCTGCTTTTCATTATTTACATAGTCTATGACAAGAACAGGTTTTTTATAGTTATTAAAAATGGCAAGATACGACAAGTAATAGTTAGTTATCTTCATAGGTGTCTGAACACCCTGTTTATGATAACCCCAAAAAAGCTCCTCAATACCAATTGCATCCATTGCATCACAATAATTGTTTGCATGCTTACCCGTTGGTTTACCATTAATAGTAAGCAGCTCCAGCGCATTTTGCCCAATGATGATAAATTCAGGATTATGTTTTTTTGCTTCCTTACTAATGTTAATAACAAGTTCACGCATACGCTCACAGTAATTTATTTTTGCTGAATAAAGAGGAGGGATACATAAAAAAACTATGACAATAGCAA
>DCUV01000006.1 GCA_002328585.1 Spirochaetia bacterium UBA2205 | reverse complement strand
ATAAGCAACCCCCCTTTTCACATAATTCAATGATATTATGTTGTAAACTATCTCCCGGTATTTCCAGTACTTCATTAACAAACTGCTTCCATTCACTGTTTGCCATTATTATGGAATAATTATTATTAACAATAACTATCTGCCTTGGAATTGTATCAAGGATGGTTTGCACCAACATTTTACTTTTTCTTAACAATTCACCATCAGAAACTTCACTATACAGGATGACATGCTCAGAATCAAATGGCACACATGTTGCATGAATGAGCTTATTGTTATTTTTAAGCGATAGTTCCTTAATATTAATTTTCCCATTGATAGAAAATGCACTGGCCATTGCATCAAACAGTACTTCATGATTATAACATATTTCTTCTATTGAAGCATTTTTGATTTTATCTTCATCAAATGAATAATTTTGACAAAAGCTATTATTGGCAAAAACAATTGCACCATTTCTATTGATAATAATAGAAGGTTGCTGTATACAATCTAAAAATGAAAAGTTAATATTTCTTTTTTCATCCATAAAAATTATGCTGTACTATTTTAGTTGTTACTATAAAGATATTTAACACATATCATAAAACATACAATTTGTCAAATATAGAAACTATTTTTTATTTTAAAATATGCATCAATTATTATACAGCTTTTTTATGGTATAGACTATAATTTATAACGATCCCGAAAATGCAGTAATCTTTTATTATAATTTTTTTGCATGCGTTCACGATTGATGGTTTATGCCCACCAACAAGAGATAAAAATTATAAAAACCGGAAAGAATACTCACCTCGTCTTGCTAAGGAGAGGAGCAGGGGGTAAGGTTAATAATGCTATTAAAATCTCGTTACAATGACATTACAATAGATTTAAAAGAAAAGCGCATCAAGTAATGATGCGCTTTTGGATACATTTGTAAACTTAAAAAAATTCATTATTCTAATGGTGCACCAGTAAAAATATGTTCACTTGCCTTAACAACTGCTGCTTCACCATCAATAATATAGTCAACCATGCCAAAGAATTTTTTAAACTCAGCACCAAGATAAAATTGTGATGATAATACCTTCCCATTGTAATATGCAGCTTCACTGTTATCAGCAAGCAATGCATTAAGATCATCCCCCTTCTTATTGCCCACCAGTTCTTTCATCTTTGGCTGAGTCATGCTTAACATCCATAAATGCATCCATGCCAATACAAACATTGACATAGCCTGCTGTAATGGAGTTGCACTGGCAAAAATGTGTAAAAATTTTCCTGCAGCCATCTGATCTTTAAGGTAATTTACAACCACATCAACTTTTTCCAATCCTTTTTGTACTATATCAACATATTTATCATCAACAATACCTTTAGCTCTGGAGATAGTTTCCTGAACTCGTTTCTTGAAAACATTATAATTATACTGTTCAGGATTCATCAATATCTTTCGCATTGCAAGGTCCATGGACTGTATACCATTAGTACCTTCATAAATAGAAAGTATTTTGGAATCTCTTGCAAATTGTTCAACAGGATAATCAGAACAAAATCCATACCCGCCATAAACCTGAATAGCTTCTGATGTTATCTTCCATGCATTATCAGTATTACCAGCCTTGGTGATTGGAATCAAAATTTCAATCATCGCCTGCGCTTCTTTCTTCGCCTCGCCATCAAGAGCATGTGCAAGGTCTTCCTGATAACCGACATAATATGTAAGGAGTCTCATGCCTTCAACATATGACTTCATCCATAACAACATTCGCTTAACATCAGGATGCTGTATAATACTAACTTTTGGTGCATCAGGATTTAGCATCTGAGATACATGAACACCCTGTACTCGATTACGTGCATATGTAATGGCATGCATATAAGCAGCACTCGAAACAGCCAATCCCTGTAATCCAACATATAAACGAGCTTCATTCATCATCTGGAACATGATCTTCATGCCCTGACGTTCTTTGCCCAACAACCATCCAATACAATCGCCAGTATCTCCAAAACTAAGTGAACATGTAGCTGAAGCTTTAATACCCATCTTATGTTCAATACCACTACAAACAACATCATTGAATTCCAATGAACCATCAGCTTTCACCCTATATTTGGGTACTATAAAAATTGAGATTCCCTTTGTTCCTGGTGGATCTCCTTCAATTCTCGCCAATACAGGATGAATAATGTTCTCTGGCATGTCATAATCACCACCACTTATAAATATCTTCTGCCCAATAATTTTATATGTCCCATCTGCCTGTTTGATTGCTTTTGTTTTAAGATTACCAACATCACTACCTGCATCTGGTTCGGTTAAACACATGGTCCCAGTCCACTGACCTGTTATCATTTTAGGAATATAGAGATCTTTCATTTCCTGTGTGCCAAAATTTCTAACAAGATTCAGTGCACCAATTGTTAAAGCCGGATACATTGAAAATGCAACACTGCCTGCTGTAAAAAATTCTGTGCAGCATTGCCCAATTGCCTGAGGCATTCCCATACCTCCAATTTCCGGGTCATTGACAAGCCCGATAAATCCTGCATCATACATAGCTTGCAATGCTGGTTTATAACATTCAGGTAAAATAACCTTCTTGGTATCAGGTTCATATTTTACACCAATTTTATCCCCATCCATGTTTGCAGGATACACCTGTTCAACTGCAATTGTTTCAGCCAAATTCAGTACATCTTCAAATGTATCTTTATCAAAATCAGCAAACAGAGGATATTGTGTAAGTTTATCAACACCTAATACTTCAAATAAAACAAATCGCGTATCCCTTGTATCTACCAAAGGATTCAGCGACATTACTCCAGTTGCCATAAAAAGACCTCCTGTATTACAATTTTAATATATGTATGATGGTATTATGTTAAATACCATAATAGCTGTATTCACGATATTTTTTTTATTTATTTTGTCAATTATTTGTTAACATATAAATTATGTTATTTAATGTTTATTTTTGTATGGTATATTTAAACATATTATAAAAAAAGACAGGTATTGATTACCTGTCTTTTTTTTGAAATTTGTTTTAATGCATCTCTTATTCGTTAAGCATCCCGGTAAATATTTCTTCACTTGCCTTAATAACGGCAGATTCACCACCAAGCAATGCTTCAATCTTCCCAAAATATTTAGGGAATTCTGCACCCAAATAAAATTGAGATGATAATACTTTCCCACTATAGAATGCTGCATCTGCATTATCTTTCAATAAAGCTGCTCTTTCTTCACCTTTTTTATCACCAACCAGCTCTTTCATTTTTGGCAATGTGATTGTTAAACTCCACAGGTGCATCCATGCTATCAGTAACATGTACATCGCCTGCTGTAATGGCGTTGCATTAGCAAACAAATGGAGGAATTGACCAGCAGCCATCTGCTGTTTCATCATTTCTATCACTTTATCTAATTCCTGAACACCACGCTCAACTAATGCAATATATTTATCTTCAACAATACCTTTTGCTTTATTAATGGTATCAGTAATACGTTTCTTCAATATTGTATAGTTATACTGTTCAGGATTCATCAATATCTTACGCATGGCAAGGTCCATTGATTGTATACCATTGGTACCTTCATAGATTGCTGTTATTTTAGCATTTCTCATCATCTGCTCAACAGGATAATCAGCAACAAAACCATATCCACCATAACACTGCATAGCCTCTGATGTTATAAGTACTGACATATCCGAGCATCCAGCTTTTTCAATTGGAGTGATAATTTCAACCAATCCCTGCGCTTCCTTCGCTGCATCTCCATCTAATAATTGTGCAAGTTCATAATTCAGATACAGGTAATAAATCATTGCACGTTCACCTTCTACATACGACTTCATCCACATCAACATTCTTTTAACATCTGGATGGTTAATAATGGTTACACCCTTTGCTTCAGGATTCAGCATCTGTGTTACATGGGCACCCTGCACTCTATTTTTGGAATAGGTTGCAGCATTCATATATGCCGCTGATGAAGTGGAATGAGCCTGAAGACCAACGCCCATACGAGCATAGTTCATCATCTTAAACATAATCTTCATGCCTTTTCTTTCTTCACCCAATAACCAGCCAATACAGTTGTTATTATCACCAAAGCTTAATGTACATGTAGCTGAACCTTTAATGCCCATCTTGTGCTCTATACCCGCACAGTTCACATCATTAAACTCACCCAATGAGCCATCAGCTTTTACTCTGTATTTGGGAACAATAAAGATAGAAATTCCTTTGGTTCCAGATGGATCTCCTTCAATTCGTGCCAATACAGGATGAATCATATTTTCATAATAGTCATTGTCACCTGATGATATAAATATTTTTTGTCCAGAAATTTTATATGTACCATCAGATTGGCGGACAGCTTTTGTCTTCAAAGCACCAACATCGCTACCAGCATCAGGCTCGGTTAAACACATGGTTCCGCCCCATTTCCCTGAATACATATTTGCCAGATACATGTGCTTCTGTTCTTCCGTACCAAATGCTTCTACAAGTTCTGCTGCACCATGTGTCAATCCAGGATACATCAAAAGTGGGTAGTTAGCTGAACAAAAATATTCATTGCATGCCCATGCAATAACCTGAGGAATTCCCATACCGCCCCACTCTTCATCAATATCCATACCACCAAAACCAGCTTCATAAAAAGCATCTAATGCTGGATGATAACATTTTGGAATAGTGACCTTTTTAGTTGCTCCATCATAATGGCAACCTTCTTTGTCTCCCTCCGCAAATGTAGGATATATTTGCTCAACAGCCATAGTTTCTGCCAGGTTTATCATGTCCTCAAACATGTCCTTATCAAATGCAGAATACTTTGGAAGCTTGCAAAGCTGTATGACATCCATCATTTCATAGAGAACAAAGCGTACATCCCTTGAATCAACTAGTGGATTTAACGCCATATAAAACCTCCTGATTTTAAATTATAACGCATGTTAAANNGGTAACGTTATAATATGATATTTTTCTGTCAATAATGAAAAATATTTTTTTGTATAATTTATTTCAAACATACGAAAAATATATTTTATCGTATTAAAACTGATATGCAATATTGCTCTGACCCCTTTTTTATACCCACTGTGCAATGGAGTAGCGCTTGCGGTATGCCTCCTCATACTGTAAAAAACGTCTCACCCGTTCACTGAAACTGTCTCCCAACTGCAGAAAGTACTCAT
>DCUV01000008.1 GCA_002328585.1 Spirochaetia bacterium UBA2205 | reverse complement strand
CCGCGAATGGCAAGGTTCATTTTTGCCAGCCGCCAGGTGGTCTGATTGCTTTCCTGTCCGTAAATTGATATGTCGTTTATTTTTCCTTTGTGTTCAGCAACAAACTTTTCCGATTGCACAAACATGCCGCCGGAACCGCAGCAGGGGTCAAATACTCGGCCTTTGTAGGGTTCAAGCATTTCCACCAGCAGTTCGACAACACTGCGGGGAGTATAGAACTGGCCTCCCTTTTTCCCTTCGGCGAGGGCAAATTCTCCGAGAAAATATTCAAATACATGTCCGAGAACATCAGCACTTCGGGCTTTCGCGTCACCAAGGGCGATATTTCCAATAAGGTCTATTAATCCGCCCAAGTTTGTCGGATCCAAATTTCCCCGGGCAAATACTTTCGGAAGAACATCTTTCAGTGATGGATTGTCCTTTTCAATTGCATCCATGGCATTATCTACTTCTTTTCCAATGGTGGGTAATTTTGCCTTAGATTGCAGATATGACCAGCGGGCTATTTCAGGAACAAAGAATACATTTTCAGCTTTATACTCGTCTTTGTCTTCCGGGTCTGCTCCGGCATAATCTCCTTTACCGCTTTTTAATTTTGAATGCAGGTCTTCAAATGCGTCTGAAATGTATTTCAGGAAGATTAAACCAAGAACAACATGCTTGTATTCAGCAGCATCAATGTTCTTTCTGAGTTTATCAGCAGACTTCCAGAGCGATGCCTCGAGCTTGCCGAGAGGTTGTTTTTCTATTGGTTCGCTATTATTGTTCTCTTTTGTCTTTGCCATATCTTCTCCATTTATAACCTTTCACTTCTTGCGTGCCACTCGGACGTGGTGCACTCTGTGGGGCGGGGTTAAGAAATGATTTTTTTATCCTCAATTAGCAAAAAGACTGTGCACCTTAGAGTATAAAATAATCACCTTCCTGCACTACATTAACCCTGTGTTTTACAGTGCTCTTCAAACTAATGTATCATATGTTATTATAAATATCACACCATTATCATTAAAAAAAGTTACCATTGTCAAGATTATTTTAATCTCTGTAATCACCGATTTAAAATTGACGGAAAACACCGAAATAAAATTTCCGCTTTTTGTATAATAAAAAGGGGTCAGCCTCGAAGATGGGATGTGATAAAAAACCATCAACAAGGGAGACCCCATAATGAACAAGGAGCAGAAAATCATGGATGCAAAAATTATGCAAGCAAACGGTGAACGGCAGAAAGAAATTGCGAAGGTACTGGGTGTTACAGAAAGGACAGTACGGAAGTATCTGAAGACACCGCCCGGCAGGAAAACACGGAAAAAGCGAGCCAGCAAGCTGGATGCATACCGGGAGTATATAGGTACAATTATCGAATATAATCCTGATCATAATATGGAACGCCGCGCATTACCCCATTTTAAGTGGCGGTTTGCGATTTCCCTTGTAATGGAATACATATATTAAATCTTTATTGCTATTCGGTATTAAAGTGTCTATAATCTTATTAAGATCATCTTTGCTCTTTGCTGAACATATAATAGTATCAAATAAAATTGCAAAATAACCTTCTTCAATATTATATAGTTTTAATTTACTTTGAATATCTTTTGAATATAATTTCCCCATAAATTGAAAATAAAAGGATTTTAGCTCTCGATTATTGTTAATTATAGTTTCTATATTAATAATTTTTAATACAACCATATATTTGTCACTAATATGAAAAAAATATTGTAATAATGTATTATATAAAATAATATGACCAAAAATAGATAGGAGGGTTGGATGTTATATGTTACCTACGAGTACTGTTCAAAAGTATATTCCAAAAAATCATATCCGAATAGTCACCGCAGCATCATTGTTTGATGGGCATGATGCAGCCATTAACATTATGCGCCGTATCATGATAAGTACGGGTGCTGAGGTTATTCATTTGGGGCATAACCGTTCAGTAGATGAAATAGTAAAAAGTGCAATTGAGGAGGATGTACAGGCTATAGCAGTTACCTCATATCAGGGCGGTCATGTAGAATTTCTTAAATACATGTATGATCTATTGAAAAATCGTAATGCCGATTCCATTAAAATTTTTGCCGGAGGTGGTGGAACGATATTACCCGATGAAATAAAGGATCTTGAAACGTATGGTATTGCTAAGATATATTCGCCCGACGACGGAAGAGCAATGGGTTTGCAGGGCATGATTAATGATCTTGTATCAAAATGTGATTATCCTGAAGGCAATATTGATTACATCCCGATTGACGATATAAAAAATATGGACATCAGGGCAATAGCCCGTGCTATATCGGCGTGTGAAAATTTCAGGGAAAACATAAAGAATGATTTAGTGACTATAAACAAATTGGTAAAAGAAAATGACACACCTGTATTGGGTATCACCGGAACGGGTGGTTCGGGTAAGTCTTCGCTGGTTGATGAGATGGTACTGCGGTTTTTGCAGTCAAATCCGCAAAAAACAATTGCTATAGTATCAGTTGATCCCACACGACAAAAAACAGGTGGAGCCTTATTGGGCGACCGCATACGGATGAATGCCATTAACCATTCCAATATCTATATGAGGTCACTGGCTACTCGAGGCTCAAAGTCTTCTGTGTCTCACTATATTCAGGATGCGATAGATATTTTAAAGTTAGCCGGTTTTGATGTCATTATGCTTGAAACCTCTGGAATAGGGCAGGCGCAGACAGATGTTCTGGATTATTGTAATTGTTCAATTTATGTCATGACTCCTGAATATGGAGCTGCTACACAATTGGAAAAAATTGATATGCTGGACTATGCCGACATAGTAGTGATAAATAAATTTGATAAATCAGGCGCACTTGATGCGTTGCATGATGTAAAAAAACAGATGCAGCGCAATAAAGAAGCTTTTGATATGCCGCTTGAGCAGATGCCGGTATTTGGAACTATCGCCAGTCAGTTTAACGATGATGGTGTCAATAAATTTTTTAATTATCTCATTGAAAAATTAAATGAAAAAAGTGGAAAAAAATTTGCTGCATATGTTGCCGAAAAACAAAAGAAGGATATAGTATATATTGTACCGCCTGAAAGAACACGGTATCTTTCTGAAATAGCAGAAACAATAAAAAAATATAATAATAAAACTCTGGAAGAGTCAAAAAAAGCCCTTTATCTTTATAGCATAAAAAAATGTATTGAATATTACAAACAAAGTAATAGTGAGCATTCAGTAATTGATGAACTTAATAAAAAGTATCATGAGGTATATGGATCACTTAACGCTGACAGCAAAACAATTTTAAAAACATGGGAGGATAAGAAAAAAAATTATCAGGGTGAATATTATACATATCATGTACGAAATAAAGAAATAAAAGTAAAAGCATATACCGAATCATTGGCACATACAAAGATTCCCAAAGTTTGTGCTCCAAAATGTGAGGGCTGGGGCGATATCATTACATGGAATATGCAGGAGAATTTCCCTGGCCAATTCCCGTATACCGCCGGCGTATATCCATTTAAACGAGAAGATGAAAATCCTACCCGTATGTTTGCAGGGGAAGGCATAGCAGAAAAAACAAATAAACGTTTTCATTATCTTTCATACCATATGCCTGCCGTGCGGTTATCAACTGCATTTGATTCTGTTACATTGTATGGTTATAATCCTGATAAACGACCTGACATCTATGGAAAGATTGGCAATTCAGGTGTTTCGATATCAACTATCGATGATGTAAAAAGGTTATATTCAGGATTTAAGCTTACCGATCCCAGCACATCAGTTTCAATGACCATCAATGGTCCTGCTCCAATAATGGCAGCTTACTTTTTCAATGCAGCCATTGATCAGGAATGTGAAGCATATATACAGCAAAATGGTTTAACTGAAGAGGTAAAAAAGAAGATTGAAGCATTATATAATGAAAGAAATGCTAAAAAGCCTGAATATAGAGCAGAGCAATTGCCGGACGGGCATAATGGGCTGGGTTTGTTGCTGCTTGGTATTAGTGGTGATATGGTTTTACCTCACGAGATATACAACAATATAAAGGCGCAAACGTTGCGAAAGGTACGGGGCACTGTGCAGGCAGATATATTGAAAGAGGAACAGGCACAGAATACATGTATTTTTTCAATTGATTTTGCATTGAAACTGATGGGGGATATGCAGGAATATTTTATAAAGCATACCATTAATAATTTTTATTCGGTATCTATTTCAGGGTATCATATCGCTGAAGCTGGTGCCAATCCTGTTACGCAGTTGGCATTGACGTTAGCGAATGGGTTTACCTATGTTGAATACTATCTGGCGCGAGGGCTTGCCATCGACGATTTTGCTCCAAATTTGTCATTTTTCTTTTCAAATGGACTTGATCCTGAATATTCTGTTATAGGGCGGGTTGCGCGCAGGATATGGGCAAAGGCAATGAAATATAAGTATGGTGCTAATGAACGTTCACAGATGCTTAAATATCATATACAAACTTCGGGGAGATCACTTCATTCACAGGAGATTGAATTTAACGATATACGCACAACCCTTCAGGCTTTATATGCCATTTATGATAATTGTAATTCGTTGCATACCAATTCATATGATGAAGCAATAACCACACCTACGGAAGAATCGGTGCGCCGTGCATTAGCAATACAGATGATTATTAACCAGGAGTATGGGCTGGCAAAAAATCAGAATCCACTGCAGGGGGCATTCATCATTGAAGAGTTGACTGATCTGGTGGAAGAGGCTGTCATTGCTGAGTTTAACAATATCAGTATACGCGGCGGCGTTTTGGGAGCTATGGAAACCATGTATCAGCGCAATAAAATTCAGGAAGAATCACTTTACTATGAAAATAAAAAAATGAGCGGTGAATTGCCCATTATAGGAGTAAATACCTTCCTTTCAAAGGAAGGCTCACCCATACAGATTCCCGATGAGGTTGTACGAGCAACGCCGGAAGAAAAAGATGTGCAGCTTGAATCATTAGCGCAATTTCACAGGGTATGGAAGCCGGAAGCTACTATAGCCTTACAAAAACTAAAACAAATAGTGAAACAGCATAAAAATGTGTTTGAAACATTAATGGATGTTGCTCAATATTGCTCTTTAGGACAGCTAACTGATGCACTCTACAGCGTTGGTGGTATGTACAGAAGAAGCATGTAATAATGAATCTATTTAACAAAGATACCTATGCTCCCTTAGCCGAACGGATGCGCCCACAAACAATTGAGGAATTTGTTGGTCAAAGGCACTTGCTTTCAAAAGGCAAGCTGTTGTATTCTGTCTTTGATCAGAAAAAAGCTCTGTCAATTATCCTGTGGGGTGACCCGGGAACGGGAAAAACTACATTGGCAAGACTTATTGCGCATACATGCCAGATGGATTCGTATTTTATAAGCGCTATTTCGGCAGGTGTGGCTGATGTGCGCAAGGTTATAGAAAAAGGAAGGGACAACCGTTCACGGGGCATTCAAACATTGCTTTTTATTGATGAGATTCACCGCTTCAACAAAGCGCAACAGGATGCAGTGCTTGGTGCTGTTGAAAGTGGTGATATCGTTTTAATAGGAGCAACCACTGAAAATCCTTCGTTCAGCATTATTTCGCCATTATTGTCGCGAACCCGTGTTTTACGGCTGTATCCTTTGCAGGAGGACGATATAAGGGCGATAGTTACCCGGGCATTGACTCATGATCAGGAACTATCGCACAAAAATATAAGTATACCTGATGAAGCACTGGACATTATATCCCAATTGGCAATGGGAGATGCGCGGCGAGCATTGAACATACTTGAAGCAGCGGTATTTTTAAAAGGTGAGGGGCAACTCAATAAAGAGATTGTAATGGAGGCATACCGGGAGCAGAGCATTGCTTATGACAAAAGCGGTGATAAGCATTATGATACGATATCAGCATTTATAAAATCACTGCGAGGCTCTGACCCCAATGCAGCTATCTATTATTTAGCGCGGATGCTTGTTGCCGGTGAAGAACCCGAGTTTATTGCACGCCGGATGGTGATATTTGCTTCGGAGGATATTGGCAATGCCTATCCGCTGGCGCTTACGGTGGCAACATCCGGGATGCTTGCTGTAAAGAATATAGGACTGCCCGAGTGCGAGATAATACTGGCACATATGGCAACTTTTCTGGCATCGTGTCCCAAAAGCAATGCATCGTATATGGCACTGCTCAATGCAAAGGAGGTTGTGCAGCAGGGTATTCACGAGATACCGCTGTATTTACGAAATGCTCCCACCAAACTTATGCAGCAGTTTGGCTATGCTCAAGGGTATAAGTATCCCCATGAGTACCCCGGCCATTTTGTTGACGAACAATATTTACCCGATGCAATAAAAGAATTGATTTTTTACACCCCATCGTTAGAAGGTAACGAAAAAAACATCAGGGAAAGATTAAAAAAGCTATGGCCAAAAAAATACAAGGAGAACAACCATTGACCAATAAAGAACGGCTATTTGAAATACTCTATCAAAAATCATTTATGTACAGGGATAATCCGCCATTTACCCTTGTTTCGGGGAAACAGAGCCCGTATTATTTTGATTGCAAGGCTACCACGTTATATCCTGAAGGATGCATCCTGACGGGTAAATGTATGTATGCATTGATACAGGATATACCTGCTGATGCCATTGGCGGGTTAACATTGGGAGCCGATCCTATTTCGCTGTCCACTGCAATGGAAGCGTATGTACAGGGAAGGATTCTTTACCCGTTGATAGTGCGCAAAGAACCAAAAAAGCATGGTACGCAGAAATGGATTGAAGGGAATACTGCTGAGGTAAAAAATGTCATAGCTATTGATGATGTCATTACTACAGGTGGATCAACTATCACAGCCATAGAACGGCTTACTGAATCAGGTTTGCATGTAGTTGCTGCTGCGGTCATTATAGATAGGGAGGAAGGCGGCAGGGAAGCTATTGAAGAAAAAGGTATTACCGTATATTCGATCTTTACACGCAGTGATTTCGATAAAAAGCGGGTATCACACTAGGCACAATACACGATAGCTATGGCGATTGTTTCATCGTCATAGCTATCGTATTAACATCATCTAAAAATAATACATCAACCCAACGTTAAATTTTACTATCGTTGTATCCCTGTCGGCTATATCATGCCATAGATACCGTAATTCAACCAGTAATGTCCACGGGCCGGTTAAATTAAATTCAACACCAGCAAAGCCTTCTATACCTGCATCAGAATCCTCATCCATGGTGGAATCATCTTCAAAATCATAGTAATTTAAAGCAGGTCCAAATCCTAAATATGGCGAAAATTGCTTTTTGCCCATGAAGAACCAGTACCAATCAATATGAATGCCATAAACATCAACATCACCATCACCTTCATCTGGTTCAAGTGATAGATAATCAAGCCCTGGCCTGAACTGCAATGTGTCAAATAAAAATTTACCTAAATCAAAATATACACCAATATTCCATGTGTCATCATACCAGTCAGAGTAATCATCATACATCTTGGAATAACCACCTTTGACGCCAATCCCTGATGCAAAAACCGTTGAAGCAGTAAATACTATGAGTACCACTAACAAAAGCCTTTTCATACAAACCTCCTTGAATCGTTATAATGGACATATATCCAACAATATGAATATTCTATATTAAATCAAGTAAAATATTTTATAGTCAATGGTTTTGCTTTCTATAACAATAGTGTTTGTTGTTCTTACTGAATGCTGTAGTTATTCTTTGTTAAGCTTATGTGCAATAATATGTTTAGCTTTTACATACAACGCTTCCGGGGAGATTGCTATAGCTTTATCCACATACTTCAGTGCTGTAATATAATCTCCACTTTTGTAAGCGTATTTTGCCATTAAATAATTCAATCTGTGAAATTTTGTATCAATTTTTGATGCCTTCTTTAATATATGGAAAGCATCATGGTATTGATGTTTTTTTACATAAAGGTTTGCCATATCAATGTACGCAGCTATAAAATTGGGATTTAATTCAATTGACCGTTTTATAAGCTCAATAGCTTTTTCAAAAAAACCCTGAGAAGCCCATTGCATGGCCATATCATACAGGTCTTCGGATTCTATGTCATTATAATGTTTTGGCATATTTGTGCGATAGTTATTGTATAAATAAAATTTCAACCGGTGATAGTATGTCAACGGTAAAAATGTAAAAATCATTGCTAAATGCTGAAATTCTGAGGCGATAGTTACCTTTATTCAGTCTTTTCAATGGATCAATTTTATCGTTGCAAATTGATATTGTACTCTGGAAACGCCAGTTGATATCAAAATTTTTTACGAGCTCAGCGTAGATAGGCTTAGCAGGTTTTTTAACGTAGCGAGAAACATCAACCAGTGATTCCACGATATAAGCACAGCGCACCTTCCTGCCGTTTCTATCCTGTGCAGTAACCGATAACTCCACACATTGAGTATTTTCGGATAAGGCAAAAAACAGCTCGTACGTTGGAGTATTGTCAATGAGTTCTTTACTTTTAGTAAGTTTTACCGTATCAGATGAAAAGGTAAATGTTTTAGTTTTATCATGGTGTGTTGCCGCTCCGGTTGAACAGGATGTATATACTGTTAAACAGAACAATAAATGACAGCATATAATTTTACTACGTTTCATTGTTTATCCCGGAATTAAAAAAGTATGATTATTAATAAACATATCAGTATAACAATGAATCTGATAAACCGTATATTCAAGTTATTTTTTGTTATTTTTTAATTTAGTAAACCTATATTCAACAAGAAAAACTTTTACCAGCAATAAAATTATGGCAACACTGTCATTCCGGACTTGTTCCGGAATCTCTTTACCAACACTGTCATTCCGGGCTTGACCCGGAATATCAATCATCAACGTTAAATCCTGAAAAGATCCTGAAACCAATTCAGGACAGGGTTCAGGATGACTTTCTATGATTCAGAATGGCACACCTCCATATTGTAATTTGTATTGATAGCAGAGTTTACCTGTACATGAAATAAAAAATTTAACGCGGAACACATAATGCAATAACATCTTCAGTAGTAATAAAATTTTCTATTTTCATTTTTTTTATGTTATAGATAAATAAACCATTGTAACTTTCAGTATTCCCATAGGATGCAATAATAAGATTATTGTTATCAAGTGTATCAATAGCAAATGTCCCGGTTGTGCCAAAATTATATAAGATTGGATAGTTGCCGTCTGAAATAATTTGTTTTAAATAAATATTCCCCAATTCAGATACTAAAGCAAAGACTTTATCATCATCAGTTACGGTAGCATCAATAAATGAATCACCAATAGAAAAAGAAGGATTTAGATTAATAGAAGTCCCTGAGACAATTTTAAAAAATGAATTTGTTGTATCATTCATCCAGATATAGAAAATGTTGTCGTTTGCATAACCCCAAACAGGATTGAGAAGTGATATACCTATATCAACTGTTAAAAACGGTGTACTTAGATTATCGAGAGTATAAAAAAGTACATTTGTTCCGATGGATCCAACTATATATATTTGTGAATTGTTAGCCTGGAACATCCCTAATGAATTGGTTGATGCTGTAGCCAGTACATTCCAGCTCATAGCATCTTCATCAAATTGATTAATTTGTTGGTTGGTTTCATTAAAATATAAAAAGGAATCATGATAACCTAAAACAGTGTTATATGATGGAAAGGCACCTGAAGTAATCCAATTTTTTAAATCGGGAGTGGATAGTGCAATCCCTGTTGAATTGTTATAAACCATAATATCCCTCTCATTGTTTACCGCTATACCTCCCATGGGGTTTGGTAAAACAGTAGAGCTTGTAAATTGTTTATCAAAATATATATTTGCTATGATAAGCGTGTATACAGAGCCATTATAAGCAATAGCATACGCTGTACGCGAGTCACTGTCAGCTATATTATGCAGGTTAGCCCTGTCGCATGCTATGACAAGCATTATAGCGCACATAACAATGGCAATATGGATCATAATGTTATTACAATTTTTCATTTTCATCTTCGCCATAATTTTATACATGGTAATTATTACTATATTATGTCTCGTTCAAAAAATACTTCTTAGCAAATAAAATTATTTATTCTGTCATCCAACATTCCAGTCTTGATGCGGAATTCCTTTGCCACTCCTGTCATGATGGGTCCTGGCATGTCGCCAGGACGGATCTGTTTCTGCATCTTTTATTCACGAAAGATACTGAATCAGCGTTCAGGATGGCTTCCTATGGTTCAAAATGACGGTAACGATCCATTTTTAACCCTTATTGAGCGGCTACATCCAGCCATCAGCAACTCCTTCATGATACTATTTTTATAGTTTCTGCCTTTGTGTACAAACTAAACAGATGGAATGCCTTTTGATGGTACTTACCCTACTGCAACTGCGATGATAATAATATCACTTTATTATTGCAACAATTATTTTACCTCCTATAAAGGGGTTTGGGGCAAATTATTTTTTAAAAAAAATGTTGTTGCGTAATTATAGATATGTTGCATGTAATTGCTTTTTATAGTGCGACATAATGATAATTTTCATAATTTTATTCTGAATATTTTTTGTGGCATAAGTATTGGAGGGATATTTAATAGTATTGATAATTATGGAAAACCTGATTTTTAGCTTTCACCATAAGGGAAATCTGCAATGACAAGGATAAACACCGTCTGATGACAGAATAGTGGCAAAAGACAGTTTTTTCTGGTTTTTCAGCAGGTTAACCAGAGTGCTTTTAGAAATTCATGTAGATAATCGTAAAGAGGGTAATACACTATAATCATGTATAATGCTACAACCATAGTAAGGTGGTGTCAATGTATTTAGACTCATTGGAAATATTTGGATTTAAATCATTTGCTGATAAAACAAAGATACATTTTGAAAAAGGGATAACCGCAATCGTTGGCCCAAACGGTTGTGGTAAATCAAATATTGTTGATGCTACCAAATGGGTTCTGGGCGAAAAACAGGCAAAGAATATCCGCGGTGATAAGATGGAAGATATTATCTTTGCCGGTACCGATCAGCGTAAACCGTTGTCACTGGCTGAGGTTTCCCTGGTTATCAACAACACAAACAGGATATTACATATTGATTCTGACACAGTAACTGTCACCCGCAGGGTTTTCCGCGATGGCGAATCCGAATATATGATAAATAAATCACCTGTCAGGCTTAAAGATATTGAAGAGCTTTTTCTTGATACCGGACTTGGTAAAGCTTCATATTCTGTTATGGAGCAGGGCAAGATAGATTTAATTCTTTCAACAAAAGCTGAAGACCGCCGTTATATTTTTGAAGAGGCTGCGGGTATTTCGCGATTTAAGGTTCAGAAGAAAGAGTCGTTAAAAAAGCTTGAGGATACAACTGTTAATTTAGCACGGTTAAACGATATCATTAAAGAGGTTGAACGCGAAAAAGATTTGAAATCCAAACAGGCTGAAAAAACAAAAATCTATTTTGGCTTGCGCGAGAAATATAAAAGGAATGATATTTCACTGCAATTATTGCGGTACAGGGATTTTCAAAAAAAATTACAGAAGGTAACCGAAGACAGGGAAAAACTTTTTGCCGAACGCGAGGAGCTTTCAAAGAAGGTTACGCTTATATCATCAGAAAATGAAAATGATGAAAAAAGAAAAAATGATATTCAATTGCAGCTCTTTGAATGGGATAAAAAGCTGCATACCTATACTATAAAGCTTGAAGATATAGATGGGAAAACCTCACGGAATAAACAGCTTATTCAGCAGCAGGAACAGCAAATTACTGCTACCGCCCAGCGAATCAGTGAAATTGAGGATACTGTAAAAAAATTGACCGAAGAAAAGGAAAAGAATATACAGCAAAGCCAGACAATCGTTAACAATATTGCCAGCGATAAACAGCAGCTTGAAAACCTTTATAATCACCGGAAAAAGAAAATTCAGAACATACATTCATTTAGAGATACTATCGAACAAAAAAAACATGCCATTAAGGATTTTGAGGTAACCGTAAAAAAATTAAGGGAGTCATTGGAGATAGTTATTAAACAATTGATTGATGCTATTGAAAAACGTAAATCTGAATTAGAATCATCTGAAAGCCAGCGTGAGCAGGTGAGAGAGCAAATTCATAGTACACTTGCCGAAGCCGAAACGTGCTTGCAGAATGCATTGCATAATCTGACGCTAAATCTTGTTGAAGAAGCTGCTCAACAGTTAAAAAAAATTAAATTTGATGTATTGAAGCGGGATATACAACTTTTTGAAAATTATGAAGATGGATTCAGAAGCATACTTTTTGATAAGACAGGCATACACGCCGAAAAAGAAAGGCTGGATAAAGCAATCCTTAAAACTACCAGCGATATAGAAACGTTGCGGAATGATATCAATCACCTGGAATTAAGCATACGCAGCGAGCAGGAAGAGCTTGAAGAAGTTAATAACATGATTACCCGTGTTGAGAAGGATTTATCTAAGAATGAAAACGAGAAAGCATGGCTTGATAAACATATTCAGACCATTGAAAGGCAGATAGCCGATGATGTAAAGCAAAAGGTTCACCTTGAAAATGAAATTAAAAAGCTGCAACACTATATCAGTGAACTGGTAAAAGAGATAGAGCAATGGCAGAATAGCATGGTTGAATTTAATGAAAAGAGCAATGAGCTGAAACAGCAGATTCATGATCTGATTGTAAAACGTGATGAAATAGAAAAACAAATTGTTGGACGTAAACAATCATCAAAAAAAGACATGGAGCAACTGCAACGGCTTGCCGACAGAATAAGCTCTCTGGATAAAAATATTGTTGAATTGCAGTTCAGATTAAATTCAATTGAAGAATATTTATGGACTGAATATGAAACACGAATAACTGATACCAGTATAAAGATTGATGAATCATTGTATGAAAGCATTAATAGTGAACTGCAAAACATAAAACAGCAAATCCAGGAGCTTGGACCTGTTAACAATTTAGCAATAGAAGAATATAAGGACTTGAAAAAACGATTTGAATATTATATTGAACAAAAAAAAGATATAGAGAAAGCCCGCGAGGATATTTTGTCCGTTATTGCTGACATCAATAAACAATCAGTAGATTTGTTTTTACAGACTTTTAAAGAAATTCAGAAAAATTTTCAGGAGATATTTAAACAACTTTTTAATGGCGGTGAAGCAATTATTGATTTAACCGATCCTGAAAATATTCTTGAAAGCGGTATTGAGATTATAGTGCGTCCACCCGGGAAAAAGAATAAAAACATAAACATGCTATCGGGCGGCGAACGCTCCATGATAGCTATTGCGCTTTTGTTTGCAACATATATGGTAAAGGCTTCGCCTTTTTGTTTTCTTGATGAGATTGACGCTGCACTTGATGAAGAGAATATAGGCCGTTTTATACGGCTTGTTCAGAAATTTTCAAAATCAACTCAGTTTGTTATTGTTACTCATAACAAAAAAACGATGAGTGTATGTGATTCTATTTTTGGTGTAACAATGGAAGAGCCCGGAGTTTCTAAGGTGCTTTCGGTTAAATTGGAAACTGCGTATGCCATGTCAAAATAAGGGGTAATTTTTTGGAGCTTAAACGCCAGTTGGGACTGTTTACCGGTATAATGGTTATCATTGCCGATATGATTGGCACCGGGATTTTTATGACAACAGGCAATATACTGGGCATGACCAACAATGCTCTGATTGTTATACTATTGTGGGTGATAGGCGGTGTTGTTGCTCTGTGTGGCGCATTAAGCTACAGTGAATTAGCTGTGCTCTGGCCTGATGTTGGCGGCGAATATCTTTATTTAAAAAAAATATTTGGCAACCTGCCTGCATTTTTAACGGGGTGGGTGTCGCTCATTGTTGGATTTACTGCACCGGTTGCAACCAGCTCCATGCTTTTAGTGCAGTATCTCAATAAATTTTTTATGAACATTCATGCTGCTGGCATAACCAGTATTACCGGTGATATCTTCTGGCAAAAAAATATTGCTGCACTTATCATTATCACATTTGGCTTCATTCATATAATTGGGGTAAAACGGGGAACTGCCATACAGAATATCCTTACTGTCTTAAAAATTGCTATCGTTGCGGCGTTTATTGTTGCAGGGTTTTATGTGCTCGATAGTTCCGCTGTTCACAGGCTCTATGCGCACTATGGCACCGTGGAAACAGGTTCAATCCCATTTATAGGACTATCGCTTTTAATGGTGATGTTTGCTTACACAGGATGGAATGGTGCCACCTATATTGCAGGTGAGATAGTACATCCTGAAAAAAATTTGCCGCGGATAATGTTCTGGGGAGTAACTATCACCACCGTTTTGTATATCCTTTTAAATATTGTTTTTCTTATGTCAACCGATGGCATTACTATCATGAATCAGGATGAGATAGGTGCTATTGCAGCCAATGCATTATTTGGCCCTGCTGCAAGCAATTTTTTTAGTATAACTATCGCCATTATACTTTTATCGTCAGTATCTGCACAGATGATGCTGGGGCCACGTGTGTATTATGCAATGGCTAAAGATAAAATGATCTTTTCATCATTGTCAACAATCAGCAAGCGTTTTGGTACTCCGCTCTATGCTATTGTTTTACAGATGATTCTGGCGGTCATCTATGTATATTCAGGAACTGCTGTGTCACTGGTTATCTATATGGGCTTTGCGCTCAATATCTTTCCTGTGTTAACCGTACTGGGGCTCATGATTATACGGAAAAAACATCCTGAGCTTAAAAGCTCGTACAGCACACCGCTCTATCCCCTTGTCCCCATTGCATATGTTGTATCGACAATCATCATGATGATTGCAGCCCTCTGTTGCTGGACCATTACCTCTGCTTTTGCTATCGGGGTACTACTGCTGGGCATTCCTGTTTATTATATATGGCAGCATTATAACACAGGGAAGTCCTCATAATGAGTAATGCTAATAACTTTGTAATGATAATTATTCCCACAAGATTTGTAGTTTTGTTTGCTCTTTGTATAATTGTATACATTATACTATAATCTTTTTTTATTGAATTTATTTTTGATAGTGAGGTAACTATGATTGCCAAACAATACCTTATTACACCCGCTGCCGGGAAAAGGATGATTGCACAATCAATGCTGTATATTCCCGAGATTATAGAAGCCCTGCGCAGCAAAACTATCGTTATCGTAGCCGGTACAACCAATGGGTATATTGCTGAGGAGATGCTGCGCCATGTAAATCAGTCAGAAGGATTTTCAATGCAACATTTTTTTAGAGGAATAACATTGCCATCATGGTATAAACGCACTGAATCAGGACGATTGCCCGATGAATCCGCATTTAGAGGTGATGTCATTATTAAAGGTGGTGTTTATGAAAAAAATAAAACAGTATTTGATGTTATGAATGACCTGCAAAAAGGGGACATTGTCATCAAAGGAGCAAATGCAGTCAATATAGAGTTACAACAGGCTGCAGTGTTAATAGGGCATCCGCAGGCTGGTACTACCGGTGCAATCATGCAGGTTGTCATAGGGAAAAGAGTGCAGCTCTATATCCCGGTAGGATTGGAAAAGCGACTGCACGATAATATAAACGAATTATCGCAAATGATTAATGCCACTATAACAGAAGGTGTGCGATATTTTCCTATTACAGGGAATATTATCACAGAGCTTGATGCAATACAGTTAGTTACAGGTGCACAGGCTAAACTTTTTGCAGCAGGTGGGGTAGGCGGTGCCGAGGGCAGTTACTGGATTTTGGTTAGTGGAAGCAAAGAACAGATACAGAAGATGGATGAATGGTATACTACTGTTAAAAATGAGCCAAATTTTATAATCTGATAGTTGATGAAGTATATAACTTTATTCTATATCCATTTTTTGAATACAAACAGGCTTATTGAAAGCAGTAGTAAGATGCCAATGGAGTACATCCCAAAAATGGGGAGTAAAATAAATGGTGCAGCTAAAGCTCCGCACATTGCACCAAGGTGATCGCTGGCATCCAGTGTAGAAGCCAGCAATCGTGTTGTATATGTTTCTTGCGTGTTTTTTAACAGTAACGGCAGCAAAGAGCCTGTGATTGCTGCTATGAAAAAAATAGAGCAATACAGCAACAATACATGCTTCATGATAATGAAAAGAGCAAGCATAGTCAAACTACCGATGAGTGTCATTATCCGTAATGCATACAATGGCTTTGCAGTAAATGTTGTTGTACAACCAGAAGCCAAACCAAGCATAAAGAGGGCATTACAAAAGGCTATCCTGTAATAAAGAATTCCGTAAACATTCTGGTAACCCATAAGCGCAATAACCATAGCTGACATGCTGATAAAACCAGCAATAAATATCACCAGCCCTTTTACTGCGTGCTCTTTACCCCGTCGTAAAAAATAGGCAGTAGCGGCAACAGCAATACAAATCATTATGATTGCAATAACTGCTGGTTGTATCATAAAAGTGCCAATATATGAATCCGTTTGCTTAAGGGTGTTAGCTAAATATTCAAAATATGCCTGGGGCATAATATCGGTATTTACCATTGCAGAGTGTTTGATTGTAGTGTTAAGATAGGCAAGGTGAGTTGGCTGAAAAAACATATCCAGTTCTTTTGGATTAAAATGGGGTATTATTGCTGCAACAGATTTTCCTGTATCAGATTTTAAAAAATTGGTAAGGTAATTCTGGCGATAGTTATTGAAATCAATGGTATTGCCGGTATTAAACCCAATTAAATAGATGGTTTCGCCGGCTGAAACTATGGATGTGGGGAACATTTTTGTAAAGCTGTTCAAAACTGATGAGATATAGCGTCGCAACGAAGGATTCATAATATTAGCAAATCCCTCTATCTGCATGATGAATACACCATCCTGGTTAAGATGCATTTTGCAAGATTGAAAAAATTCTAATGTATATAATCGGTTGTGAAGTATGCTATCGGGAGGTGGAGGGATAATGACAATTCCATCCCATCTTCTTGATGTTTTTGACAGCAAGCCACGGGTGTCACTGAATATAACATTAAATTTGTTAAAATCAAAGTCGGGGTATAGTTGTTTGCCAAGTGTATGGAAGGTGTTCCATAATGATCTGTCAACGGTACAATAATCAACCACTGCCTGTAATTTTGTAGCAACATAGGGAAGATATAATGTATCGCCGGCAATAAGTATATTTTTGCCCAAAATATCATGTATTGAAGCAAAGAGTGCATGCAATAATGGCCTTACCTCATAATCATCCGGCAGTTGCGTATAGAATATATTATTACCATAGAGTGAGTACGTATCATAATTTTTTGCAACATACATCATCTGATAGGGTGTTCTTTTATAGAGCAGCAATGAACCCGGGTGATTTATTGCAAATGATTTTTGAATCAGGGTTTGCTCTACTTTATTTGTTTGGGTTATGGAAAACAAAAGAATAATAAAAACCAGTGCTATTGTGACACAGTGTTTTTTTTGATTATAAATAAGTAATGGCAGTGTGGTGGCACAGAGCAGCAGCACTATAGCTGTTCCAATGGGGTTTAAAACAAACAGTATAAAAAACGTAAATGCAATGCCACCAGCAAATGCACCTGATGATTCCAGCAAAAAGACAATGCTTCCCGGATGTTTTACTAATAACTCGTCTGCATACTGAATCAATACAGGAAAAACATAGCCGATGACAAAACATTGCGGGAAAAGGCATAGCAAAGCAATCATGATCTCAGCATCAAGCTGGTAAAAGGCACCGTATGAGCTGTATACAATCGGTATGCTATACAGTACAATTAATGAAACTAAAAACAAAAAAGGATGAACAATAATCATTGCTATGATGAATTTTGGATGAACAATCTGTTTTGTTTTACTAAAAACTGCACCGGTGAATATTCCGCCAAGCCATATTGCCATGATAATCCCAACCGACAGCTCGTTGCCCCGGAATATCGTCAAAAGTTCCCGTATCATGATTGCCTGCGCTATGCTTGATGAAAAGCCTATAAAGAATGCTGCAAGGATTACAAATAGCACCTTTTTTTTCATGATGTCCATATTCCCGGTATTCTGGTATTGCAATGCGGGCAGTGTCCTGATTTGAGCTTATTGGAGGTAGTGTAAAATCCGCTGCGTTCTATAACAAGTTTTCCACATGTATGGCAGTAGGTGTTGTTAGCAGGATGTCCGGGCACATTGCCAATATATACATATTTAAGTCCTTCGGAAACGGCAATTTCTTTGCAGCGCTCAAGTGTTGAAACAGGTGTTGGCGGGATATTTTTTAATTGGTAAATGGGATAAAAGCGTGTAAAGTGTAATGGTGTTGTATCGCCAACATGGGATTTGATAAATTTTGCCATAGCCGTAATGTCATTGGGATTATCATTGAGCGTTGGGATTAGTAAATTAACAAGTTCAATCCACACTTTTTTCTTTTTTGCCAGTACAATGTTGTTTAAAACCGGCTGTAAATTTCCGCCACAAATTTCCGAGTAAAATTTTTGTGAATATGCCTTGAAATCAATCTTTATAGCATCAAGCATTGGATACAGTAGATCACTGGCATTTTTGTTGCAATATCCATTAGAAATAATAACACAGGCTACATGCTTCTTTTTTGCCTGCACTGCCGTGTCATAGATGTATTCATATTGAATTGTTGGCTCATTGTAGGTAAATGCAATAATAGGCGTTTTTTTGTTTAGGGCGTTGTTTACCAGTTGCACTGGCGTTATGCTTTTGCTGTCAAGTTCATGGGGATGGCTTTGTGAAAGCTGCCAGTTTTGACAAAATTTGCAACTAAAATTGCACCCGGCGGTTGCAACTGAAAGCGCTTCATTACCCGGCATAAAATGATACAGAGGTTTTTTTTCTATGGGGTCAATATGGCAGGCGGCAATGTTCCCATACACAAGGCTATATAATGTGCCATTGATACATTGACGTGCTTTGCATAAACCTTTATCACCATTACTTAGCATACATTGATTAGGGCACAACATGCACTGTACAGTTTTTGTATCAACCTTTTTCCAGTGCATCGCTTCGTGATAGCTAATAGCGGCAAAACAATAATATAATGGGGCGATAGTTCCTGTAAATAAAGCTGTTTGCAGTGAAGCAATCCCTGCCTGTACAATATCTTTCCGTGTTAATCTGCTCATAGCAATCCTTCATTATGGGGAAGGTGTACGTTCATGAAAGACGGTAGCAGTAAATGTATACATGGTAACTAAATCATATTCAAATGGATATACCCCTGCCTTGTTACATGTTTGCTGAAAAAATTCCTCCTTTGTAAAGTTAAATTCTTTTGCAACCTGCGGCAATAGTACGCCACGCCTGTTCCCTTTCACAACTACAAGCCCATCTTTTCCCGGTGTTAATTCATCAAGCGATGATATTTTTTTAAGCGGCGATAATACCGATATCTCAATACGTATTGTGCTATATTCTTCAGGTGACAATGGTTCAAAACGGGGGTCACTGCTTGCTGCACTGGCGGCACATTCAATAACCGTTTGATACAGTGGCTTTATTGGTTCAATGTAACCAATACACCCGCGCAGATTTCCCTGTATGGTGATTGTTACAAATGCGCCGGCATTGTGCAAGCATGCTTCTGGTATGGTGCCGCTGTAGAGAAAGGGCTTCTTGCTCAATACATATGATTGTATGGATTGTCGGGCTAATGATAGCAAAAAAGCTTTATCATTGTCTGAAAGCATTGATGATTGGTTGTTTGCATATGGTTTAGCCTGTGTATTGAGCATACCGTCAATAACAATTGCAGCATAGCTTACGGTATTGTCAAAATCCCCGGTGATATCGGCAGATGTTGCATAGCCTGCTAATTTTTCTGTGGTTACCTTTTCATATAAGGATAATCCAAATATAAGAGCATTTACCCCGCATATCGTTATGCCGGTTTTTTTGCAGTAATCATACAATTTATCAGCATCGCATGACAAAATATAATCAATTGCCTGTTGATCACCTTGTTTTATGCATTGCATCTGTTTGCTTTTATTACTATTGCTACACGGAGTAAAAAAGAAACGCGGACCATGATGAGTAAAGTCGCTGCTGATAATGAACAAGGGCTTTTTATAATGAGCTATCACATGCAGTAAGTGGCATCCAGCTTCTTTTGCTGTATCAGGGGTTGTGCTGCCTGCCAGGATTGGTATAACAGGGATGCCCGGGAATAGATATTGAATAAATGGCAATTGAATTTCAACGCTGTGTTCAGGTTCAAATGCATTGTTGTTAAACACAAAATTGTTATTGGCTGATAGTTTTTGTACGGTTTTTTGATCAACAGCTACCGTCCCCAGTGGCGTGGCAATGGCATCATAAACGGGCAGGGCAAAACCGGTAAACTGTTCATAATGAGATGGCCCTATTATAATGATGATATCTGGTTTATAAGTAACTATCGCCCCATACGCTTTTGCTGCTACATATGCACTATAGGTATATCCTGCGTGAGGGACTATAATCATTGCTGTGCGGTTTATGGCATGGTTTTTGGCATTTCTGGTAAGGCTGGAAATTAATTGACTTAGTTGCTGAGCATTGTCAGGATACCATGTGCCTGCTAAATTTGATTGTTTTGTAATGCTATAACTTTTTGAGGTACATTGTAACAGAAACGGTATAAGCAAAATAGTGATAATTTTTTTAAGCATATCATGAACTTGCCTTTCAATTAATTATTAATATAATGCATAACCGTATACAGCAAGTCAACTGTAAATTTATAGTATGGTAAACTATAACCATCCTGAAAACTTTCAATTTTATAAAAAATTATGGCAAATATTTTCAATACCAGCAATATATCAAATCAGTACAAACAAGGCATATCTTAATATAATTTCTTTGCAACACTATGTGTATAGTGTATCATCTTCCTGCTAATAAATAAATAGATATCGATTAATATTTACTATTGTAATTTTTTTCTTGACTTTTCCTTAAAGGTTTCTATATTGCCTCTCAGATACCGTCTGTTCGGTAGATGTTTATTATAGAGTATAGATATGGGGGGCTTATGAAGAGGTTTGCTTTTTTAATACTGTTAATTGCAGGGTTTATGTTTGTAGCATCGGCAGGATTTAGTACAACGTATGTTCTTCATCTCAATGGAATGTGCTCAACTCATTGGCTGGATGGCAAGAGTAAAGGTGGAGTATCCCGTTTAGCAAATGCACCGGGGTATGTATCTGTTAATTGTTATGTTGATAACAACAACACCATTGCATATTCAGCAAGTCAATTTAAAACAAATTATCTGGATGTTTACTGCAAAGGTAGCAACTGGTGTTATATTGTAAACTATAGTGCTGGTGATGCAATCACGGGGTATATCAATGCCAATTACACACCGCAGTGGAATATTGCGTATGTCTATACTACAGCAGGTGCAGGTGGCGGCAGTGAAATATCAATTAGCGGAATTTCTGATCTTTTTACCTGCAATTTAGGGGGGCAGTTGGGTGTAAGTACTATACGCAATATGTATAACCATAATGATACAAACGGGATAACCATTTACCATATTGGCGGATATAAAGGCATTTTTGGTGCTTCGGTTTTACTACCTGGTGAGGACGATGGTGCTGTTGCCTATCATTCATCTGCTGCTTGTGTCAATTCGGGAAGCTATAACAATCTGTGCAACTGTACGCACTGGACAAATCACGTTATAGCCTATACATGCTCGGGATATTATTTAAATCATTATGAAATGAAGATGAAATTTATCACTCAACTGGGATGGTAAACAGTTTAGGTAATCTTTTAATATATGCGCGGTTTTGTAATACCGCGCTTTTTTTATTGATTTAATAATAGTAAAAATTCTTTGTAGTATACTGTATTCAATGTATGTATTTATAATTCAATAAGCTCATTTCAGGATATAACGTTGATTATGTTGATTCCGGGTCAAGCCGGGAATGACATTGAGGTAACATGTCATTTTGAGCGATAGCGAAGAATCGTGTCGTTTTATGAACAAATAGAAGCTTCGGTACTGCGTCCCTTTAGAATGACACAGCGGTATGATATTTTCATAAGGGGAGTTTTTATATATGAAAGTTAAATTAACTCATATTTCATTAATAATCATTGTTATTATTGCTGGTATTATACTATACATAACGCACTCCGCTAATAAAAGCGATACCATCGCTGAAGAGGCAGCAGGTGAAAGTCCTCATGGATATAGTACGGTGCTTGAAGAGATGGGGCTTATATCACCGCAGCAAGCTCTGCAGGACTATAAACAGCTATCGATATATCCTCCTAACAGCAGGCCATTGAGCAAGGAGAATATTGACCTGCTTATGCCTAACCGCCGGTATGAACAGCCATTGCCTATTGAAGAGGGCAGTGATATCTACTACCTCTTTACTGCTGATAAGTATCGAGTTGTTGGCGATGATACCATCACATTTGTATTGATTGTGTTGCGAGGTACTAAACCTGATTCAGAACGGATTCCAATCGCGATAACAAAATCTGTTATAAAAAAGGGAATCCATAAAAACAAGGCAAAATATTATGCAGAACTATCGCTTGCAAAAAATACAACTGGTGACTATACTGCTGAGCTGACATGCTCGCAAAGTTTTTCATCAGAAAAAAAATCATCCGCATACTGGGCAGAGGTTGAGTTTAATGCTGGCAATGAACATGTAGAGGCAGCAATACCATTTGAATATTTTCCTGAAAACACCATCCCCGCAAAGTTTACCGGTAACTTTAAAGAAAGGATTGCTGGCGGTTCATTGTACGTTGATGTTGAGATTGATGTTTATAGAAAAGGTTATTATATAATAGACGCAAATCTTTTTGATGCAGAGGGTGAACCCGTTGCCTATACGGTGCAAAAGCAGGAGCTTCAGAGCGGGAAGCAAATGGTACCGCTTCTTTTCTTTGGCAAGGTGTTGCTGGGCAAAAAGGCAAAGCCACCATTGACACTGAAGGATTTGCGTGGCTACCGATTCATTGAAGCAACTGCGCCTGATCCAGAATTTATGGACAGGGAGATGATGAAACCGTATGATGGCGAATATAAAACCCTGTTACAATCTTTACAGGGGCTGTCGGATAAAGAATTTGAAGACGACATGAAACGCAAGCGTATTGAATTTTTAGAAAAGGAAAGCACGGGTGACATTGGTGTTCAATAGCCGGATAACAATTTCATCGTTAGTATGTTGTATCTCATTAATTTTTTTCTGGGCGATAGTTACCCTTCATGGATGTACTGCCTCGCATAATACAAACAATTCAATAACGATTGTCATTGTCAGCGCTCAAAATTGTGAATCATGCTCAATGACGGATGATACTATTCAATATTTGCAGACACATTATCCTGATAGTATAATAAAAAGGGTTGATATCAATAATCCCGAAGGCGCGATGTATGTATCAACCTATCATCTGTGGCGTGTGCCGGTGTATCTTTTTCTGGATAATAAAGGGTCAGAGCTCTACCGATTGGAAGGTGAACAAAAGCGCAGTGATTTAGATACTGCAATAAACATGGTCTCAAAGCAATATGAGTATATAAACATACTTAAAAAATAGAATTATTAACCACGGTCATGCTGTACTTGTTTTAACAGTTATTTCTTAACGTTAGATAATGAATCAAGGTACCGGATGACTGTGGTAAAACATGCCAGTAACATTCCTTTTCACATTAGTATAAGTCCTGCTTGATTGTAACACAGTGAATTGCATTTTAATATGCATAATAAAATAAATATTTGTATTGACAAATAATATATTTGTAATAATAGTAACACTTCACTAATATAAATTATTATAGAAGGTGCTTATGAAGCGTTTATTTATATTTATAGTAGCAATTGTATTATCTGGTACAGCTTCAGTACAGGCAGATGACGAAGCTGTTCAATTAGAGGATGTCATTGTATCAGATACGCTGTTATATCCTGGTGCTTATCAGTCAATAAAAGGAAACACGGTTAAGGATAGTTCCAATAATGATTTAATCAGTGTTATAAAAAATCAAGTACCTTCATTTTATAGCGGTTCAAACAGGGTGCTGGGTTATGGTATTGCACGAAGTGGCGCTGCAACGATGTCAATGCGTGGTATTGGCAAATCAGGATGGGGTCCAACCACAGGTATACCTATTCTATACAACGGGATGGATACAACTATGGGTATTATGGGACATCCGGTTGCTGACATCATGAACATGAAAAATGTTGATAGTATTGAAGTACTCATTGGTCCTCAACCGGTGCTATTTGGCTCAGGAGCAATGGGCGGTGTGATCAATGTTATCACAAAAAGACAAAAAGAGGATGGATATACTACTGAAATTCAGGGCTCGTATGGAACATGGAATACCACCGAGGATTACCTGTACCATATGGGAAAATTTGGAAAATTAGATTACAGTGCTGGATACCAATTCCAGAAAACTGATGGCGATTGGGAACAATCAATTAACGGCAAAACATTTACTTCTGAATTTATGCAGCAGAATGGTACTGTTCATGTTGGGTATGCGCTTTCACATAATTGGTATGCAGGTGTTGATAGCTACGGCATGAAGCAGAATATACATGATCCAGGTCCAGAAGGTATTGATGCATTATCAGGAATGCCGTTAACCAACCAGCTTAACCTTCTTGAAGAATTTGATATTACACGAGGTGGAGTTGTTTTAAAATTAGCTCATGATTATGGTAACTATAGTGGAACATTACAGGCAGAAGGTAATTTTGGTAACCATGAATCAAAGCAGAGCAATACTGGCATCGATAAATTTGAATCTGATGACAGTTCATATGCTGTACGGTTAAAAGAAATATTTAAATTGTGGCAGGGGAATACCGTTACAACCGGTGCAGAATGGCGACGATATGGCGGAACATCAAAGGATATTGAAAATGATTCATATTATATGAAAGATAAATTTATGAATGATACATCGATATATGTATTGATGGATCAAAACTTTTTAAAAAATATTTTAAGCGTTAACGGTGGTACACGCTATAGCTATAATTCAGAATATGGAGATTATATTGCATGGCAGGGTGGTGCAGCAGCGCGACCGTTCAAAAAAACAAAATTTTATTCAAGTGTTGCAAGGGGATTTAAGTTCCCTGATATACGGCAGGTTTATCTGAAAGGTATGTATCCTGCCATAAATCCCAATCCGGATCTTAAACCTGAAACATATACCATGGCTGAAATTGGAATGGAGCAAAAGCTTGGTGATACAATGACAATACATATGGCAGGTTATAGAATATGGTCGGACAACATGTTTGTGTATACCTCGCAATGGGAAAATGCTGATGAATTTTCCTATAATGGGGGTGAGGCAATGATTACCATACAGGCTTTGAAGCAGCTATCATTCAATGCAGGTTATTCATATATTGATAACAAGCAGGATAATGGGTATTTACCCTACGTTCCCAAGCATAAAGCTAATGGGGGAATAACGCTAACCATAGCAGATTTTACCATACATCTTGATGGCGAATATGTTAATGGGCTCTATGCTGATACTGAAGGGTTAAAAGAGTTTGACAGCTACTTTATAATAAATTCAAAGATGTCGTATACTTTTTTACAAAAATATACAGCATTTATTTCATTGTATAATATCACCGATAAAGAATATTCTACCTTTGCTGTTTTGGTACCACCACTTGGGAACTCGTACTGTGAATATCCCATGCCAGACTTTCATTTGCTGGCTGGATTACAGGCAACATTTTAATATTAAAGTGAATCAATAAATCAATATAATTTATACCACCATTATAAAGGGATGCAGACCAGAGCATCCCAATTTTTTTATATCGATAGTTATTATATCGATAGTTATTATATAGATAGTTAATTGTAAATAAGCTTGCAAACTGAGAAGTGTTTTATTATATTAATAACAACAATTATTTTTATTGGTTATAGGTTGTAAATAGTAAATGAGTTTAATTTCATGTTAAAATTTTCATGGGGAGGTGCTGCATGTGGATAAGACAGGCGGGATTTGCAGGTTCATTTTATCCAGCAAACCCTGATAAATTAAAAAATGATATTCAGCGATATATTGCAAATGCAAAAATCGTTTCTCTTGACAAACCTGTAGCATTCATATCGCCCCATGCAGGTTATATCTATTCTGGTCCTGTTGCAGCATATTCATATGCACAGCTTAAAGACAAACCTGTGGATGTTGTTATACTATTGGCTCCATCACACAGAGTGCGTTTTAATGGTGCTTCAGTTGTTTCATCAGGAATATATCAAACTCCATTAGGAGAGGTCCAGATTGACGAAACTATAGCCCGGAAGCTTTTACAAAACAATGTATTTCAGGAAATAAAAGAGGTCCATCAATACGAACATTCATTAGAAGTTCAGCTTCCTTTTTTACAGGTGGTATTGCCACAATTTGTTTTAGTACCAATTATTATAGGGACAATTGATTTTACCACATGCAAAGAAATTGGCAGCGAGATTGCTAAAGCATTACAAAATGAACAGCGAAGATTTGTCATTATTCTTTCAACGGATTTATCACATTATTACCACTATGATATTGCAAAAAAAATTGATTCACATTTTATTGAAACACTTAGAAAATTTGACGAACTATATCTGTATGAAGCCTTGCGGAGCGATAAAGCGCAAGCCTGCGGTGAAGGTCCGGTATTGGCGGGCATGATTGCTTCAAAACAACTTGGGGCTACAAAGGTGGAAATACTGCATTATGCTAATTCCGGTGATACTGCAGGTCCTAAAAATGAGGTGGTTGGTTATCTTTCTGCTGCATTTGTGCAATGATAATGGATGGGGCAATAACTGTTGATAATACTAATGAAAGCCTCCATCAAAGTAAATATTTTTTATAAGGGAAAAGATTATGATAGTACTCAATGATGAACAAAAGATAAAATTGCTTACATTAGCGCGCAAAACCATTGAAGAGTATTTAAACAAAAGAACGCTGCCAAAAGTAGATTTCAACAATGAATTTAACGATGAAGTTTTTAAGCAAAAATGTGGTGCTTTTGTTACACTGCATAAAAACGGTGCTTTACGTGGTTGCATAGGCTATGTTAAAGGAATTAAGACAATTCCAGAAGCAGTAGTTGACATGGCTAAGGCATCAGCTTTTGAAGATCCGCGTTTTGAACCTTTAACAAAAAGTGAACTTGATAAAATTGATATTGAAATTTCCATACTTACTCCTATCGAACCAGTTAATGATATTTCAGAGATAGTTATTGGGAGAGATGGACTTATTATAAGCAGTGGATTCCGCTCAGGTTTACTGCTGCCACAGGTAGCAACTGAATATGGATGGGACGTTAAAACATTTTTGGAGCATACATGTTATAAAGCAGGATTGCCTTCTGATGCATGGAAATGGAATAACACAAAAATAGAAAAATTTTCTGCAATTGTATTCAGTGAAAAGGAATAAAAATTGCGATATTGTTAATAGTAGTAACTATTTTGTTTTCGGGGGATTTTGATGATAACAAAAAAAATGTTTGGGGTATCATTATGTATGCTGGTATCTTTTATGTTGTTTTCATGTTCAAACCAAAGGGATTACTCAGATATTGAAAATCTGTTGAACCGATGGGCAAATTCAGTCAGGTATCTTAATTATACAGAATACACTAAGTTAGAAGCTTATCCTAAAGATAGCAATACATTTCATGTAATGTATCAAAACTATTATATTACAAATATTCAGGTCGTTGAAGTGGATGATAAACTGCACAATGGCACAGATAGTGATGGTAAACCTTACGAATTTAAAAATGTAAAGTTTATTGCAACAATCATTAACCGCCAGAGCGGTAAAGGTGGACAGGTAGTGAATGGCGATATTAAGTTAATTCGCTATGCCACCGGGACAAAAAAAGAAAAAGGCTGGTTATTATCAAACAGGACGCTTATTCATCAATAATAATATCCAATGATAAATATTTTTAACATACAGGTGAAAAAAGAAAAAATCATTATAGCTTTTATTGTAATAGTTATTTCTTTTTTAACAGCAACTTCTATCAAGCCACAAGTCCAGAATAAACAACTAATAGATAATTATAATAAACAGGCTATAGAATACTATAATAAAAAAGATCTTACAAAGGCAATTATTGAATGGTTAAAAATCCTGGAAATTGATCCAAACAATGAAGATGCTCAGCGAAATATTGAGCTAGTTTATGAAGAAAAACATAAAAAGGATATTTCATTCCAGAAGGCTAAATTATATTACCGGTTATCACGGAAAGTATTACCGGAGGATATTGACGCTGCAAAAAATAATTCCAATATTGCTATCGAACATTTTATTGTTGCATATCGTTTAGACCCTAATGACCCCGAACTACAGATTTTAAAGGATGAACTTAAATTACTTAGTGATGAAATTAAACTTGAATTAGCAAAAAAACGTTTATCAGAAGAAATAAAGAAAAAATATTATGCTTTATTAAGCGAAGCTCAAATATTAATGAATGAAAAAAGATATGAAGATGCTATCAAAGTATGGGATGAAATGTTACGTCTGGTACCACTTGATGCTGTTGCTGGTGAAGGCAAACGCCAGGCTGAATTAGCAATAAACAACAGGTTAAAATTTGAAAAAATTATGGCTCTGATAGCTACGGGAGAAGAATTCTTTAAACAGGAAAAATATATTGATTCACGCAATGAATTTGTACAGGTATTAAAGCTTGATGAAAAAAACAGGGTAGCAAAAGATTATATTGCAAAAATTGAAGACATACTGGATGAAAAACGTACTTACGAGCAACGTCGTTTGCAGGCAGAACAGTTCTATATTGCCGGAGTTAACAATCTAAAAACCTACGAGTTTACTCAGGCTCAGGATAATCTAGAAAATGCATTAGTGCTTATTGATAATTATAAAGATGCTCGTGCATTGCTTGAATCTATTCCACAATTAAAGAAGGAATGGGAAGAACGTCAGAGATTGCTTAGATTACAGCAAATTGATAAAACTTTTCAGGAAGGTTTAATATCATTAACCGAAGGGAGATATAGGGATGCTGTTAGTGCTTTTCAAGCTACATTAACATTGGATCCAAAGAACGAGCTTGCAAGGCGATATCTTTCTACTGCACTGGATGCGCTGAGGGTTGAGGAAGAAGAAATAATCAATGAAAATAACCCCTATTACTCAATTGTTCAACCATTAATAGAATCTGGTAAAAGACTGTATAATCAGGGCAATATTGCAGAGTCAAGAGAGCAGTGGGTGAAGATATTAAACCTATTCCCGCAGAATAGAATGGCAACTGAATATTTATTAAGATGCGACTTAGCTAAAAATCCTGAGTCATTCCAAAAATTTGCCGAAAAAATTGTTAATGATGGAAATAAATTATTAGCTGATAAAAAGTATAATGAGGCATTTAAAAAATTTGATTTAATTGCAACTATCGATCCACAATATCCAGAAATACAAAATTTGATAACACAATCAAAAGTTGGAAAAAGAAAAACGGGTGGTGAGGTTACTGATATAGATTTCAGGCAACGATATAATGTGGCACTTCAATTATATCAGCAGGGTGGAAAAAATAATCTGGAAAAGGCATTGGCAGAATTTAAGATTATTAATAATAAATATCCCGATAATATACAGGTAGCTATCATTATTAATAAAATAGAATCGCAATTGCGATTCCGGGTTGCAGAACAGGTTCAGGGTAAAAAATTAACACCCCGACAACAAGAATTAATAAGAGAATACTATTTTAAGGGTATTAATTATTATACTAATAATCAGTTTGATCTGGCAATTACCGAATGGAGGAAAGTACTTGCCATAGATCCAGATCATGAAAAAGCAAAAAATAATATTAAAAAATGCTTAATTCTTTTAGGAAGGTAAACGATGTCAAAAGAAAAAGCTTCAGATAATGACAAAAATAAGAAAACATCAAAAAATAAAAATATTAAAGATGATAACAATAATACAATCGCAACAACTAAAAAAGAAGTACGATTTAGCCTGCGACTAAAATTTTCATTAGCAATTATTTTACTGGTAAGCAGTATTATTACTGTTATGACATACTATTTTATACAGCAAGAGTCCGAACTTTTACGGAAACAAATTTTGCAGTTTGCAAACAGGGAAGTTGAACGTCTTGCTGCGATAGCCCGTGAGTCCATAAGCCAGAAAGATGAGTTGCCGTTAGTTGGCGCTGTACAGGATCTTAAGAATTTAGAATTTATTGATTATGTTTATGTAATAGATACCAATAAACGTATCATTCAAAATTTTGATCCTCAAATGAATGGGACTATTATTGATGATGATTTAACCAGCAAAGCTATCAACAACACTGATTTTGAAAAGCCTTTGCTTGTGGTATACAGAGATAATAAAAAAAATGTTAATTTTTATGATCTGTCATTGCCTCTATTTCATACAGTGCAAAAGGTAAGGATAGGTACCGTACGATTAGGATTCAGTGAAGAAATAATATTGAATGAAATCAGAAAATTAACTATTACAATCCTATTAATTGGCTCATTCTTTATTGTTATCTCAATTGTAGGTTCGATAGTTCTTGCAAGTGTTATTATAAAGCCTATCAAGAAATTGACCGAAGGAGCTGTTATTATTGGTGGTGGTAATTTAGATCATAAAATTGAAATTGAAAGCTCAGATGAATTAGGTAAACTTGCTAACGAATTTAATCAAATGACTCAAAGGTTAAAAGTTGCTCAACAGGTGGAAATTGAAAGCCGTATAATGCAAGAGCAGATTGATTTAGCTCGTGAAATTCAAGAAGGGCTAAATCCAATGGGTTTTTATAATAAAAGTGGAATCGAAATTAAAGGATTTACACGTGCTGCAAAAGGTGTTGGGGGTGATTATTTTGATTACATTGACATAGATGAATACCGGGTGGGTGCTTTAATCAGTGATGTGTCCGGAAAAGGTGTTCCTGCTTCACTGGTTATGGTGATGATCAGAACAGTTTTTGTTTCATATATACGGAGGGGGGATGTACAGTGTGCTGATGTTGTACGGGCAATTAATGATTCACTCAGTGCAGATTTTGCAATAGATAAATTTGCCACACTGTTTTTTATGATTTATAATCGTTCTAATAATGAGCTGTCGTTTTCAAATGCAGGCCATGGTCCACTTTTTTGTTATCGTTCTTCACTGGATGCATGCACATTGACAAAACTTGAAGGCGTACCAATTGGTATTATGGAAGATGTTGACTATAAGCAAGCTAAAGTTTTGTTAAATATTGGTGATATTATAATAATGTATACTGATGGCGTTACTGAAATGAGGAATGCTAACAAAGATGAGTATGGTCAAAAAAGATTAAAGGATCTGGTTGTTGCCAATAAGCAACTTAATGCCAAAGAACTTTCAGATTTAATAGTGAAAGATGTTGACAATTTCAGGGGTGATGTACCACAGCATGATGACATGACACTTCTTGTTCTAAAACGAACACAATAAAAATTTCATGTAACATACAATCTCTTAAATTAGATCATTTTCATCTTCATAAATGGTAAAAAACCTATCAAGCGTAGCTAACTTTAGTATATTTAATACATCATCATGAATATTGATCAATGCAAATTTTCCATTATGGGCACGCATTTTCTTTTGACCTGCAACCAGTGCACCTATACCGGATGAGTCCATGTAATTTACATCTTTTAAATCAACGACAACGCTGGAATAAGTACCATCGGTTACACTGAATAATGCCTTTTTTAATTCGCTGACATTATAAAGATCCACCTCCCCGCTAACAGATATAACTTTATGTTCACCAATATCCTTTAATTCTATCTCCATTAAAAGCTCCCAAAATGGTTCTAAGTTTTTCGTTTGCTGGAATAATATACAAAAGGTTAATATTAATTTCAAGCATAATTTTTATGATAATGGCAAACTAAATGAAAATTTAACCCACTTACCATATTCTGATTCAACCCAGATTTTACCCTTATGTTTCTCAATAATTGATTTGCATATATACAATCCCAAGCCTGAACCTTTGATACCTTCAGTGCCTTTTTGCTTTAACCGTGAAAACTTCTTAAATAATTTTTCCATATCTTCTTCAGGTATTCCCACACCTTCATTATATACTGAGAAGACATATTCATTATTTTGTTGTGTTAACTCTATGTTAATAGTAGTATTAGTCTGACCATATTTTATTGCATTATTAATTAAATTGGTAACTACAATCTTTAGTAGATTTGCATCCCCCATTATTTTTGGTTTTACCTGTATGTTAAGCTCTAATTTCATGTTTTTTATGTTATTAGTGTTTTCCGGCATTTCAACTATAGGCTTGATAACTTCTTCATATAAGTCTATCTGCTGACTAAAAGATTCAAGGGAATCCAATTCCATCTTTGATAAATCCAGGTAATTACGGATAATATCTTCTAAATACTGACAGTTGCGAAGTATTGTTTCAATGATTTTTTGCTGGTCGGGAGATAAATTCCCAAAGTATCCTTTATACAGTGTTTCAGCCGTTGTGTGAACTACAGATACGGGACTTTTTAATTCATGAGAAACTATCGCCAGAAGATCAAGCATGGCAGCCTCTGCTTTATTTTGACGCGCTTTGATGGCATTATCAACAACATTACTCAATTCATCAGGTGTAAAGGGTTTTGGGATATAGTCAAATGCACCTAATTTCAGGGCTTCACGGGTTGTATCAACAGTTGCAAAACCGGTAAATATAATAACCGTGACATCTGGTTGCTCTTTGCGCAATGTCTTTAATACCTCCATGCCATCCATAACGGGCATTTTGAGATCGGTAATAACAATATCGTATTTTTTTGCCTTAGCCTTTTCAAGTCCCTCTCGGCCATTGGTTGCAGTGTCAATGGTTAAATCTTCTCGTTTGCGTAAAATTCTTTCACAACTTTTTAAGATAATATCTTCGTCATCAATAATTAATAAGTGTACCTTGTTTTCCATAATTAAATAATGCTCACTGTTATAATTATATGAAATGTTTGGTCTATTTATTGATATGGTTGTGTTTATGTCAAGCAAATAGATTGATAAAGTAATCTACCAGTAGTATTCCATGATACTTATCTTTTTTGTATAAAAAGGGTATCAATAAAATGTGACAGGTCTAAAAAGTTTTGTACCTCACGCATCTCGGAACAATAGGGAATATAAACGTTAGCTATACTGTCACTCCAATTCCACAAATGTTGCTTATCAGGATTTAGCCAGTATATATTACGGGATCGCTCTTTCATTTTAATAAATGAATCTAATCCCGGGTCCTGATTATTGTTACGAGCATCACCTAAAACTAAAACAGTTGTTTTGCTGGTAAGTGCATCGCTGTAATTTTGAATAAACTGATTAAAGCTGTTACCGTAATTACTGCCCCAACCGTAGGTAAAATTGGTATCGCTGAATATTGAGTTTAATGCTCGTTCCGGATCCATTTCCCGGAACAAGTCGGTAATTTCAACAAGGTTACTGATAAATGCAAATGAACGTACCTTTGCAAAAAGCGACTGCAACGTATACGTCAACAGTAACATAAATCTTGAATATTGGTTAACCGAACTTGAAATATCGCACATGACTACAAGTTGAGGCCTGTCAATTTTCCTATCCCTTTGAAAAATTTTAAATGGAACGCCACCGTATTGAAGATTCCTGCGCAGGGTTTTTTTTATATCAAAGTTTCCTCGCTTTACCCTTTTTTTTCGTAATGATATCCTGTTTTTCATCTTCTGGCCAAATCGCTTTATTAATTCTCGCATCTCTTTTATTTCATCAGGTTTTAGCTGATATATGTATTTATTTAAAAGATAATCCTCACGCTGTTTTATAGCACTGCCCATGGTTCGCTCAAACATGCGTTTTCTAATCATACCCATAATGACTTCAAATAGTTGGGGCGATAGTTCCTGATAATCAGAATCATCGGCACCAGCAGATGCGAATTGGGAGCGCTTGTTAAACAACGACAATCCCACAGCACCGCCAGATTCAGATGATAGTTCTTCATCAATGAAAATTTTTGTAAGATACTCGTTTGATTTTTTAAAAAATGATTGAGGATGTGATTCTAAAAAATTGTCAATTAATGAATTGAGCAGCGATGTTTCTTCCGGTGTAAAAATAAAATCTTCAGAATGCGCATGCAGAGTGTAGATATCCAATAAAGAATCATTTCCCTTTTTTCGCTCAAAAAATTGTTCAAAACATTGATTAAAAACAGGAATATCAGTATAATCTTTAATAAGAGTGGTAGCTAATGTTTGTTTAAAAATTTCTTTTTCCAGAATTGATATATGTGAAATTGCATTCATCATATCCATTATTTCAACAATGGATAGATCAACTCCTGCTTTTTTTAAAACTTCTGCAAATTCAAAAAAAACTCCTTTGGCCTTGTCTTCTTCAATTATAATGTTTTTNNGAACATACATTATTAATGAACAATTATAGAATGCAGATTCTTTTTCACAAGCTCAATATCTTTTTCATACTTTAAAATAAAGTTTAATGTATCAATTGCAATATCCCTGTTCAGGACTTCACAGCCCATCAAGGTTAGTGCTTTTGCCCAATCCAGTGTTTCGCTGATGCTTGGGTCTTTTTTTAAAGGAAATTTTCTTATTTCATGAATTGCATTAATAATTTCTTTAATGAGATAATTACCACATTCAGGAACTTTTAGTTGTACTATCTGTTCTTCTAATTCTTTTGTTGGATAATCAATATAAAGATGCAAGCATCTACGTTTTAAAGCATCTGACATTTCACGTGCATTATTAGAGGTTAGTAATACAAAGGGTTTGTTCTTTGCAACAATCGTACCTATTTCGGGGATAGTAACCTGATAATCAGAAAGAACCTCCAGTAAAAAAGCTTCAAATTCAGAGTCGGATTTATCAATTTCATCAATGAGCAATACTGAGGTTATATCATTTGTAATAGCTTTTAGTATAGGGCGTGCTACTAAAAATTTTTCTGAGAAAAAAACATCTTCTTCGCTGGTCAATTTATTTACTGCATCTTTTAATGTAGCCTGATCCTCAAGAATTCTTGATAATTTATCTTTTAATATCTGGGTATACAAAAGCTGCTTGGCATATTCCCACTCATACAATGCTTTTGCTTCATCCAGACCTTCATAGCACTGAAGGCGTATTAATTCAAATCCTAAAGACTTTGCAATACATTTGCCTAAATCAGTTTTTCCAACTCCTGCAGGTCCTTCTACTAAAACAGGTTTTTCCATTTTTAATGCAAGGTATACAGTAGTTGCTATGTCTTTGGAACAAATATATTTTTGTTTCTCCAACTCATGGATTGTATTCTCAACAGAGGTAAACATAATAGAGCCTTTGTTTTATAAGTTGATACCATTGCTACAAATATAGCATAATTATCAAGAACTTTATATAAAAATAATTTTACTGAATAGTATTTATAGAGTGTATTCATCATGAATTTTTATAATTGTAAAGATATAATTATTATAGTAAATTGCACCTATACATACTGTGAATAGTAGATACAGTAAATCATCATGAAAAGTATTATAATCTAATCTTGTTAAATAGATTTAAATCATGGAGACGTAAAGTAATGGAATCACCAGGGGTTTGTGGATTTTCCATGCAGTAATTGGAAATTTTCTGCGTAACGGATAATACTCGTGCTACGTCACCCAATGTATCTATGTAATTATTGGAAAATGCATTTTCTAATTGTTGACGGGTAAATGTTTTTTGTAATGCCAACAGATTTTCAACTTCGTCTATGAGTTCCTTCTGATCAGGCATGGTTATATTTTTTGCCAGGTAACATAAATAGCCTATGTATGCTTCACCTATCAAAGCACGCTCAACTAAACTCCATTTTTTTAAAATTTTACGTAACTCCTTATCCTTCACCGGACTGCATTGTAAAGCGTTGCAGGGAAAATCGTCCAGAGTAAGGGTAGCATGGTAAATTGTTGGTAAAATTGACATGTCAAGCTGTTGCAATGCATTTTCCGGGAGCAGGTATGTTTGTATATATACAATTTTTGTAAATTTATCTTCACCGGTTCTTCTTGCAGTGACAAAAAGTAAATCTGCATCTTTGCCGCCAGTAATATATTTTTTATGTCCGGATAGTGAGAGCGTATTGTTATCGATATACCGTGCTGTCATTCTTGCAGTATCAGGTTCGGTGTGAGCCATGGCACCTATTGTAACCGGTGTTAATGCTGGTATTTCCCATGGTTGTAACTGGTTTATATCAAAGTAAACGCATCTCATTAATACTGACTGAACAATCCATAATAAAGCAAATCCTAAATCCCCACAGTGCAATGCTACATCAGTGGATGGCAGTTGGTTGAAATCTAATAAACAGTGTGATGGGGGATAATTACTTGCAAATGCTATCCATGATTCTTTAAATAAAGAATGATTGTGGAATCGGTCACTATAAGTAGATTCTATTTTATGTAAGGAACTATCGCTCATATTATTTTCTTTTAAGCTTTAATAACGCTTCAATTTTTGTCTGTAAACCAAAAAGGTTTATAAAGCCTGTTGCATCCCTGTGGTCATAGAGAGCACTTTCATCAAATGTAGCTATGTCAGGCTCGTATAAGGTGACAGGTGATTTACGGCCTACAGCCATGCATGTCCCTTTAAAAAGTTTTACCTTAACAGTGCCGGTCACATTCTTTTGAGTTTCATTGATAAATGCATCCAATGCCTCCCGACGTTTTGTAAACCACAATCCGTTGTAAACAAGCTCAGCATATTCTATTGCTAACCTGTCTTTTAAATGCTGAGTATCTCTGTCAAGTGTTATAGCTTCAAGATCGCGATGGGCTACGTGTAAAATGGTACCGCCAGGGGTTTCGTACACGCCGCGTGATTTTATGCCCACAAGACGATTTTCAACAATATCTATTCTACCTACGCCATTTTCGCCTGCGATGTTATTTAAAGTTTTCATAAGGGTAACAGGGTCTAACCTTTTACCATCAATGCCAGCAGGTGTGCCCTGTTCAAAATCTATTTCTATATAAGTTGGTTTATTCGGTGCTTTTTCGGGTGATTGAGTTAATAGAAACATGCTCTCGTCAGGTTCGCGCCATGGATCTTCCAGTATGCCACCTTCATAGGAAATATGAAGCATATTTCTGTCCATACTGTACGGCTTATCTTTTGTTACAGGCACAGGGATATTGTGTTTTGCTGCATAATCAAAAAGCGATGAGCGTGAAGTTAAATTCCACTCACGCCAGGGAGCTATGATTTTAAGCTGTGGAGCCAGCGCTTTGAACGTTAACTCAAAGCGTACCTGATCATTGCCTTTTCCCGTTGCTCCATGACATACTGCATCGGCGCCTTCCTGTAACGCTATCTGCACCTGTTTTTTTGCAATAACAGGACGTGCTATTGATGTGCCAAGCAAATATCTATTTTCATAGATTGCATTTGCTTTAATACAGGGAAAAATAAAATCGCGGACAAACTCTTCTTTTAAATCTTCGATATAACATTTTGATGCACCGGTATTGATTGCTTTTTGTTCTAGTCCATTGAGTTCCTCTTCCTGTCCAACGTCTGCAGCAAAACAGATGACCTCGCATTTATACGTTTCCAGCAACCACTTAACAATAACCGAAGTATCAAGTCCACCGGAGTATGCCAGTACAACTTTTTTAATACTCATACTGTACCTCAATAGCAAACGATAGTAATTTACATAATTCTTAATAGTATATTGGTACGTTGAAGTATAGGGCATTATAGTCAAGCTAAATATTGATGACTCCAGTAAAAACTACACAAGTTCATGGTTGAAGTGCACTGTTGAGTATTATACAGGAAATTGGTAATAGAAATATAATATTATTGACATTTTATTGATTGAAAAAAGTTTACTTATCAATTATTATAAATATTATCAATAATTATCATACAGGATTTTAAAAATACAGTTTATGACATTAAGGGTAATACTTATTATCCTTCTGGTTATCATATCATTGATGTTATTATCAATGATTATTATGGTAGCGTTGAAGGGCAGAATAGCAGAAAAAAAATACTTTATTTTGCTGTTAATTGCAATTACACTCTATAGCGCTGGATACTGTATTGAGATATGCGGTTCAACAGTTGAGTGGGTATTTGCAGCATATAAAATTCAATATATTGGTATTTCATTTCTTCCCGCCTTTTTAATACTATTTGCACTATCATATTCAAAAAAAAGCAGTCATTTTCCAAAAACACTAACAGCACTCATTTTTATCATCCCTGTAATTACCTGTATTATAGCATATACTGATTCGTATCATAGCTTATTGCATGCCAACCCGCGTATGGATGTAACAGGTCCATTCCCGGTATTGGATTTTGATCGTGGTGCGTGGTATTGGGTTCATATTGCTTTTATCAATATATCACTTTTCATTGCAAATATAATATTTTTAAATGGTTGGCTTAAAACCAGAGCGCGATATCGCTCACAGGCAGCAATCCTCTTTTTTAGTTCATTGATTCCATGGATTGTATTTATTATCTATGTATGCAAATTGATACATTGGTCTATTGATATCACCCCATTTGCGTTTACCATTACGTCACTCTTTTTATATTGGGGTATAACAAAAAAGGGATTGGCAGATATTGTCCCCATTGCGCGTGACATGGTTTTTGAAAATATATCAGATTTAGCGATAGTTATTGATAATTATAATTCTATTATAGATTATAACAAATCTGCTGAAGAAATTTTTGACATAGCTGAAAATATAGTAGGGCAGGATGTCACTTCTTTATTCCAGAGGTTTATAGCAATCAGTGAATTTGAAGCCATACTATCAGGCAAAAGTTCGGCAGAGTTAAAAATAAAGGATTATACGTTTATTATCAGGATTATACCGCTGAAAAAGGGATTGAAGCAAATTGGAAAAATATTATTATTGAGTGATATAAGCGAATATAAAATATTGATGGAACAATTGAAAGAGCTATCAATAACTGATGAATTAACAAGCATTGCAAACAGGCGATATTTTTTTGAAACTGCTTCGCGTGAATTAGCACGTGCAAGGAGAGTTAATCGTCCTTTTTCCATTATTATATTTGATCTTGATCATTTTAAAAATATCAATGATACCTATGGACATCTTATAGGTGATGATATTTTAAAGGAGATAGCACAAAAAGTTGTATCACAGCTACGTACCCTGGATATCTATGCACGGTACGGTGGCGAAGAGTTTATCATCTGTTTGCCTGAGACAATGCCAAATGATGCTGTGATAGTAGCTGAAAGGATCAGGAATATTGTGGAAGAGTGTAAGTTTAAAGAAAATGACTATTTAATAACAGTAACCATAAGTTTAGGGATTGCCTCATTGACAGATACAGAGGAAGAACTGGAAATGATCATAAAACATGCTGATGAGGCATTATATCATGCTAAACAAAGCGGAAGGAACCGTGCTGTTGTTTATAAAAAAAATGAATACAGCTAAGTGCAATATTATTTCACCATTAAAGCGCATAGAATAGCCTTCTGTACATGAAGCCTATTCTCGGCCTGATCCAATACTATAGATTGTGGTGAATCTATGACCTCATCGGTAATTTCTTCACCGCGGTGGGCAGGTAAGCAGTGCATTACTTTGCAATTGGGAGCACATTTATCCAGAATCTTCATTGTTATTTTGTATTTTGCAAAATCTTTTCTTCGTCGAGATGCTTCCTTTTCCTGCCCCATGCTAACCCACACATCAGTATAAAGATAAGTGGCCTGTTCAACTGCCATCGCAATATCACCTGTCAGGGTAATAACACTACCTGATTTTGAAGCAATTGAAAAAGCCATCTCCACTACATTTTTTGCTGGGTAATATCCTTTGGGGCATGCCAGTGCAAAGTTTACCCCTAACATAGCTGCAGTAAGCATAAGCGATTGAGCAACATTATTACCATCACCAACAAATGCCAATTTCTCATTTTTAAAATTTTTATTGCGCTCGTAAATTGTATAAAAATCGGCTAATGCCTGGCAGGGATGAAACGTATCGGTTAGCCCGTTTATCACCGGTATAGTTGCATTTTCAGCTAATTCCAGTGCTGTTGCATGAGCATAACATCGTATCATGATTCCATCTAAATAGCGTGATAAAACTCTAGCAGTGTCACCAACTGTTTCTCCACGTCCTAATTGTATATCGTCCCTGCTTAAAAACAATGCATAACCACCCAGTTGAAACATTGCAACCTCAAACGAAACTCGTGTACGGGTTGATGTTTTTTCAAAAATCATCCCCAGTGTTTTACCCTCAAGGAAGTTATGTGTTTTACCCTGGTTAAGTTCATCTTTCATCTTTTTTGTATATTCAAAGATTGCAATCATTTCTTCTTTAGAAAAGTCTGTAACACTGAGCAAATCTTTTGTTTTTACCTTAGGAATTTTACCAATCATGCTGTTACTCCTGCAAAAATACTATCAAGGATAGACAAACCTTCATTAACAAGTTTTTTGTTAATGGTCAAAGGCGGCATTATTCTAATTACCTTTTCGGCAGTACAGTTGATAATTAAACCTTTTTTTAATGCTTCAACAACAATGGGTTGCCCTGCCATTGAAAGCTCAATTCCAATATGCAAACCAATACCCCGTACATCAATAATAAGGGTGGGATATTTTTTTTTCATGATCGATAGTTTCTCTACAATAAGTTTGCCCATGGTATTGACATTGTTGAGCAGGGATTCTTTTTTGCAATGTTCCAGAACAGTTTTTGCTGCTGCAGCAGCCAGGTGATTGCCCCCAAAGGTTGTTCCGTGTGTTCCCTTTGGAAAAAATTCCACCAAAAAATTTTGAGCGTGAATGGCACCGATAGGGACACCACCTCCAAGACCTTTAGCAAGCGATATGATATCAGGCTGTATGTCATAGTGCTGATAGGCAAACATCTTGCCAGTACGGGCAATACCCGTCTGTACTTCATCAATTATTAATAGGATATTGTTTTCCTTGCATAAGGAGTTAATTTCTTGTATAAAATAACTATCGGCAACTGTTATGCCACCTTCGCCCTGAACAAGCTCGGTTATCACTGCGCAGATTTTTCCTTTATTGGCTTCCAGTGTCTTTTTAAATTGTGTGACATCATTAAACGGCACATAGATAAAACCAGGAACTATCGGGCCAAACCCTGAACGAATCTTTTCCTGAGCCGTTGCCGACATGGCACCAAACGTTCTGCCGTGGAATGAGTTTGTGAACGATATGATATGATACTTATCATTGGATTGGGATATTCCATATTTTCGTGCTAATTTTATTGCAGCTTCATTAGCTTCGGTGCCGCTGTTTGTAAAAAGGGTTTTGCCCGGGAATGATGTTTCCGAAAGCAATTGAGCGGCTTCTATCTGCTGTTTGTTGAAGAACCAATTTGATGAATGCATAATAGCATCAATCTGTTTATGTAGAGCGCTATTCAATGCCGGGTGATTATATCCCAACGAATTGACTGCAATCCCGGCAAAAAAGTCAATATACCGTTTGCCATCCTGGTCAAAGAGTTCGCTCCCTTTCCCTTTTATAAAACAAGCCGGTAACCGGGTGCCATAATTTTGAAAAAGATATTGATTATCCTGTTCTATCAATGTTTGTAATTTTTTTGATACTGCCATAAAGTATATCCCATAAAAAAAATAAATCGGTTTGACCCGATTGCTCACTCAATATACTATCATTCTATAATGTCAATATATTTTGGTAATTTTTAGTAAAAAGATAAAATTTTATTAAAATGATTTAAAAATGGGCTTGCATATAAACTTATTTTATAGTATACTATATGATGAAAGGATGTGTAAGTGTTTGATAGTTACTACGGAAGATGAACTATGATATGTGAACGGTGTAAACTAAGAGAAGCAACAGTCCATTTGACTGAGATCATCAGGAATGAAAAGACTGAAGTTCATTTGTGTGATAACTGTGCCCGCGATATGGGTCTAAGCTCACACGGCGGGGGTTTTTCTCTTACGGTTTCTGATATGATGTCCTTTCTGGATGTAAAGGATATGAATGATATGGTTGATAGTAACACCTGTGCCACCTGTGGATGGACACTCATAGATTATAAACGAACAGGGAAGCTGGGTTGTGCAGATTGCTATAGCTCATTTAAGGAAGCTTTAACACCAATCTTATCAGGATATCATGGTTCAACATTTCATATTGGGAAAATGCCACTGAAATATATAGAGCATAGAAAATCAAAGGTAATGCTTGATTCAATGCGTTTGAAAAATGTTGCAACGTTATCGCTTCATGATCTTGAAAATATGCTTGAAGTTGCAGTAGAAAATGAAAATTATGAAGAAGCAGCAAAATTACGAGATGAGATAATAAAACTGAAAAATCAACAGGGGGCATAATGTTTGAACAGTTGTTGGAACAATCACCCTTCTGGGCAAAAATAGGTCCTCTGGCAGATGTTGCTATGACAACCCGTGTAAGGTTTGCAAGAAATTTGCCATCGTTACCTTTTGCCACTAAAATGCGGGAATCTGATATAACCATACTGGAAACCATAGTGCGACAGGCTGTTATTGCTTCAACGTTATTTCAAAATACTCAATTTGTTAATCTGCGTGATTGCAGTTCTGATGACCGACGTTTTTTATGTGAACGTGATATCATCACTCATGAGATGGAATTAAGTGATTACAGCTCTGTTGTTTTTGATCATCAGCAAAATTTTTCCATTCTTATAAATGAAGAGGACCACATACGTATACAGGTTATAAAACCTGGATTACAGATGCTGGAAGCTTTCAAATTAGCCGATGAAATTGATGATGAATTAAACAAGTACATTTCATATGCTTTCAATGATGATATTGGATTTTTAACCACCTGTCCTTCAAATGTGGGGACAGGATTGCGTGTTTCAGCAATGTTGCATTTGCCCATGTTGACAGCAACAAAAAATATGGGTGAGGTTATTAAAATTGTACGTGAATATCAGGCTCAGATAAAAGGAATTGTCCATGATGCAACGAAAACAGTAGGTAGCATATATATCGTCAGCAATAAAGCAACATTAGGAAAATCTGAGATAGATATTATAGAAGAAGTTGATAAGGTTATCAGTATTATTATTGATCTTGAAAATAATGCCCGTGAAGAATATTATCAGCATCATAAAGATGTGCTGGAAGATATGATCTGGAGATCATATGCAATTGTTGCATTTTCAAGGACAATGAATTATGCGGAGGCTATTGAGCATTTATCGCTTATTCGGCTGGGTGTTGTATTATCCATATTAAAAAATATTGAACTTTCTGCAATTAATGATTTAATGATACATATACAGGTATCGCATCTTCAGAAAATAGCAGGAAAAATTTTTGCCACATCTGAAGAAGGTGATTCCTTCAGAGCAGCATATCTTCGAAAGAGATTCGGAGATAAGGAGTAAAAAAAAGATGTTTGACTATACCAAGAGGTCACGAAAAGTATTAGAAGTTCTGGCGCAGGCAGAAGGGAGGCGGTTAAACTCTGATGCTTTAGGGCCGGAACATATTATGCTTGCCCTGTTAAAGGATGATGACTCCGTTGCTGCACGCATATTGAAGAATATGGGAGTAAATTTTGAAATACTACGCAGAAATATAGAGCAGTCAATTCGCAGGTCAGGTTCTACAATAATACTGGGCAATCTTCCGCTGAGTGCCCGTTTTACCCGTATTATTGAAATAGCAAAAGATGAAGCCCGTAAATTAAAAAACAACTATGTTGGTACAGAACATCTTTTGCTTTCTATCTTCAGGGATGGAACATGCTCTGGCATTGATACGCTTATCCGTGCAGGTATAGATTATAATGTTTTGAAAAGTGAAGTACAGAAGATATTGGGTGTTACTCCTGATGGGAGCACACAGCAAAAAGGTAATGATAAAACAAAAACACCTACCCTGGATGAGTTTGCCATTGAATTAACACGATTGGCTGCTGAAGATAAATTGGACCCTGTCATAGGGCGTGATACTGAAATAGAACGAGTAATCCGCATCTTATCCCGTAAAACAAAAAATAATCCTGTACTGATTGGCGAAGCTGGTGTAGGTAAAACTGCAATTGTGGAAGGACTGTCACAGCGTATTATTCATCATGATGTGCCTGAACCTCTTTTTAACAAGAGGGTATTATCATTGGATTTAGCTTCTGTTGTAGCTGGTACTAAATATCGTGGCGAATTTGAAGAACGTTTAAAACGCATCATGAAAGAGATAAAAGGCTCGGACAATGTTATCCTTTTTATTGACGAGCTTCATACCATTATAGGTGCGGGAGCTGCTGAAGGAGCTATCGATGCCGCAAATATTTTAAAACCAGCGCTGGCACGTGGTGAACTCCAATGTATTGGAGCAACAACACTTAATGAATATCGTATATACATTGAAAAAGATGCTGCACTTGAACGGCGTTTCCAAACAGTTATGGTAGATGAACCAACGTCTGATGAAGCTGTTGAAATTTTATTTGGATTAAAAGAGCGCTATGAAATTCACCATAAGGTGCGCTATACCGATGAAGCTATCAGGAAAGCTGTTCTGTTTGCAAATAGATATATACATGACAGGTATTTACCGGATAAGGCAATAGATGTTATTGATGAGGCAGGTTCAAAAGCAAGATTGGAAAACTGTGAAAGGCCTGTTGATATTGAATTATTAGAACAGGAGATTGAAGAGCTGAATGATCGCAAAAATAATCTTGTTAAGGCTCAGGAATATGAACAGGCAGCATCAATACGCGACACGATCATTGAACGAAAAGCTCTCCTTTCCCAGAAGATAAGCGATTGGCAGCAGCGCATCAATGACTATGCAGTGGTAGTTGATGAAAAACAGGTAGCTACCATTGTTGCACAATGGACAAAAATACCTGTAGAAAAACTTGAGGAGTCCGAATCCCAGAAATTACTGCAGATGGAGCAGGAGCTCCATAAGCGAATTATTGGACAGGATAATGCAATCAATGTCATTAGCAGGGCAATACGACGTTCTCGCACGGGGCTGCGAAGTGCTCAAAGGCCTATTGGTTCATTTATTTTCCTTGGCCCTACTGGTGTTGGGAAAACTGAGTTGGCTAAAGCATTGGCAGAGTTTTTATTTGATGATGACGATGCCCTTATCAGGTTTGACATGTCCGAATTTATGGAAAAACATTCTGTATCGCGTTTAATTGGCGCTCCTCCCGGGTATGTTGGGTACGAAGAAGGAGGACAATTAACTGAAAAGGTAAAACGCAGGCCATATTCCGTGATACTATTTGATGAGATTGAAAAAGCCCATCCTGATGTATTTAATATATTATTACAGGTACTTGAAGAAGGCGAACTTACCGATAATTTTGGTTCTGTAACAAGCTTTGTGGATACTGTTATTATCATGACCTCTAATGTTGGTAATAGAGAATTTCAAAAAGCAGGTAAGATGGGATTTAATGAAATCAATGCCAGTCAAATTCAATTCCAGAATGTTGACGAAGAAGTTAAACGATTATTCAGTCCGGAATTTTTGAATCGAATTGATGCAGTTGTTCATTTCCATAAGTTGGATGAGCACCACATACGGCAGATTCTTGATTTATTATTACAGGAGGTTAATGAACATTTAACAGAGCAGGGCATTGAACTGTTAGTATCGCATAAAGTGAAGAACTATCTTGTCAATAAAGGCTTTAATGACAAATATGGTGCGCGATATCTCAGAAGAGCCGTACAAAACGAGATTGAAGACAGATTGGCTGTTGAGATATTAAATGGGAAATTTAAAGGATGCCATAAGGTGTATGCTGGCATCAAGAACCAGACAATCTATTTTAAACCCGAGAAAAATGGAACAGTTGGAAATATAAATACTCCTGAAGTTGTTCATTATAAATAAAAATATGTTCTCATTTCATGAAAAAATCACAAAAGAAAACCCATGGACGTTTAAACCATAGATTCAAAGGTTCAGGACATAGAATCAGTTATAGTGATATTATACATAAAATCAAAAATAGATTTTTTTTACCTAAATTTTTAAAGTCAATAAAAAAGTATGGTATATCCGGATTTTCAGGTGGCAATAAGGTTACCCTTATCAACAATGGCGATTTATTTTTTGATGAATTATTTGCTGCTATTGATAGTGCAACATTAAGTATTGATCTTGAAACATATATTTTTAATAGTGATAATATTGGCTGGAAAGTTGCACGTAAGTTAGCAGCAAAGGCAAAGAAAGGTGTAGATGTTAATATTATCTATGATGCTGTGGGTTGCATTAATACCTCTGGCGAGCTTTTTGAATATTTGAGAAAAAATAAAGTTGAATTAATTGAGTTCCATCCCATTATACCCTGGCGTAAATATTTCAATTTATATCTACGAGATCACCGTAAACTTATGGTTGTAGATGGTAATGTAGCGTTTGTGGGGGGGATGAATATAGGAAATGAATATGCCGGAGAAAAATATGGAGGTGAAAATTGGCGGGATACTCACCTGAAAATTGAAGGACCAGCAGTACGTGACTTAGAGTATTTTTTTCTGGAAAACTGGCATAGACAGGGCGGTGCGCTTGTTGATATAGATAAGTATTTTCCTGCAATTTATCATAAAGGCGATACTATTGTATTGGTTTTAAGCAGTTATTCTCGTAAAAATGTAAAGCCAATTTACCAGACATATTTAGCGGCAATTGCCAATGCACAAAAATATATTTATATAGCAAATGCGTATTTTGTACCTGATAGTAAAATTAGCAGGGCATTGATCCGTGTAGCAAAGAGAGGTATAGATGTCAGGATACTATTACCCTCGGTTAGTGATATCCCATTTGTTCAATATGCAAGCAGATACTTTTATAAACGTTTTCTTAAAAATCATATCCGTATTTATGAGTATATCCCAACTGTATTACATGCAAAAACCGCTGTCATAGATGATATATGGTCAACAGTGGGATCAACAAATTTAGATAGGCGCAGTTTTAATGCTAACCTTGAGGTTAATGCTATTATTCTTGACCAGAATTTTGGGAATAAGATGAAGAAACAGTTTTTAAAAGATATTCAACAAAGTAAAGAGATAGTATTTGAGCAATACCAGCGAAGATCGTCTACACAACTTATAAAGGAATGGTTTTGTTACAGATTCAGATACCTGTTATAATATAATGTTTAAACCTTTTTACACTATTTTACACTATGATTAAAAACCTTCCACAATAGGTGCACACTGCAAGGTGCTTTTTAGATTTAATCTTTGCCATTTCAACTGGCGGTATAACCATATGGCAGCCACCACATGCATTTTTTTCCAGAATGGCAAAAGGATTTTGACATTTTTTCCTCATACGTTCATAATAAGAAAGTGAGCGGTTATCAATAAATTTCCGTAATTCATTAATCTTTTTTGTTAATGCTTCGGATGTGTCGCCGCTATCATAAAGGCGGTAAAGCTGATCAAGCCGTATGAGCAGGTCAAGGTCAGTGGAAGGAATGCCAGAAAGATTTTCAATATGTTCATCTTCCTTATTGATTTCGGTTAGCGATTCAAAATAAAGTTTTGCTTCTTTTGTTAGTATTGGATATATTTTTGATGGTGTTCGTGCTTCATCGATTTTACTTCGTTTCTCTGAGCTTGAAAATATTCGCGCCATCATACCAACTAAATAAAGATACTTGGTGCTGAGTGATGTAGGAAATATGCTGAGCATGACATATTTAACCGGCTGTTTATCAAACGATTCGTATTCAATTAGCTCATTACATATTCCAAATACAGTAAGCAATTTTTTGACTGAATCGGTGCGAACATGCGGGATTGCAAAACCATTACCAACACCAGTATTTTCCAATGTTTCACGATGTATGACCTGTGTATAATATCTGTCGGCATTATCCAGTTTCCCTAATTCCTGTAACTTTTGAATTAACTCTTTTATTACCAGTTGCTTTTCCGTACTCTTAATGGAAATTAGATGTTCTTTGGGTAATAGTTCTGATAGATCCATTGTTTTAAATAATCTCCTTTATATATTAAATTTTTTATATGGTATATCCTTTTTTTATTGGGAACTCCATACTATAATTGTATCATAAAAAAATAATATTACTAAAATCAATACATTATTATAAAAATATTTTTTGAACACATCCATTTTTTATAATTGTTATTATCTATGAACAGTGCTCAGGTGCTTACAATTGGCAGTAATGACAATTGATGAATTTTTATTATCAGTGTCGATGCATTTCTGTATTAATGCACATCAAACTTTGTGAATAGTTTGAACCAATGGATATAATCGGAATGTACCGGTAAATAGCACCATAGTTTTTTCAGGGATTCTTTTGGCGATAGTTACTGGTACATGTACATCATCGATAATGATGAGATGATAGTTTTTAATTACTTCATCATCAGGGTAGTAGCTTCTGCTGTCATTGAGGGGGAGATAATATACTGGGTGCTGTGTATAGCGCTGTATGACAGTTAGCAATGAATGGATATCCTTGTCGTTCATAAAGCTTACACAAAATATACAATCATACCCGGAATAGGTGTTTACCAGGGCTTCTACTGTGGTTTGCATCGCTTCCGGATTGTGTGCACAGTCAAACAGTATCAATGGATCTTCACCAAGCAACTGACTCCTTCCCGGGATGGTTATGGTTGATAGAGCTTTGATTATATCATCAGTAACTATCGCCCAATTATAATTTTTTAAAAGTAAAACTGCAGCTATGGCAACCGCAGCATTGTATGCTTGAAAGCTGCCAGCTAACGGGATGGTGACATTGCTACATTTTTGCAAACCGCCAAACAGCGGATGATTGCACACAACATCACATGTTAACACAGGATGATTTGATGTTATTGAACAGTGAATATTGGTATCAAACAAAATAACGGGTGCATTGTTCAATGCCGCTTCATGCTGCAGTGTTGCAAGCGCTTCTGGATGCTGGCGCGCAATAACAACAGGTGTGTTTTGTTTTATGATACCCGCTTTCTGGTATGCTATTTGTTGCAGAGTATTTCCCAGTATTGCAGTGTGATCATACGCAATGGGTGTTATAACACTCACAAGAGGAGTTACAACATTGGTTGAGTCAAGCCTTCCGCCAAGTCCTGTTTCAATAACTGCAATATCAACTGAGTTTTCAAAGTACAAAAATGCAATGGCGGTAAATGCATCAAAGAATGTAATATGCAGATTATGCTTTTTACATAGATGTTCAATGATGGTGCTGCAATGTGCTATTGTTTCATCAGCTATTTCATTGCCATTGACAGTGATGCGTTCATTATATCGTAGAAGATGCGGCGAGGTATAAAGTCCAACACGGTAACCTGCTGCCTGTAACATGGCAGCAATCATATATGCCGTGGAACCTTTACCATTGGTTCCTGCAATATGTATTGTTTTAATAGCAAATTGCGGATTATGAAGCAGGCTTAGTAATGTAACAATAGCATCGGGTGAATAGTGTACATAGCGCGCTGAATGAACTGATTCATTATTCACAAGCGATTGTAAAAAAGGCGGCAGCATGGTTACTGCAATGCCTGAGTTAGTGCGTTATACATAATTTCAAATGGGGCCGGTTTGCCCGTCCATAGCTCAAACTGCATACATGCCTGATAGAGCAGCATATATTCACCGGTTATGGTTTTACAACCCTTATTGCGTGCTTTTTTTATCAGCATGGTTTCGCGCGGGGAATAAATGATATCGACGATTATCTGAGGTTGATGTATGCAATCTTCATTGATGGGACTGGTATCCACATGCGGTGACATGCCAACGGGAGTAGTGTTGATGATGATGTCAAATGGCAATGTTGTATCAGGGTGCAAATCATGAAGTAAACAGCTATTAACGGAAGTGCAATGATGATGTAAATCATGGACCAGATGCATCACATTAGTTTCATTTCTTCCACAGATGGTAATATGTGCATTGTGATGTGCTAATGTGTAGGCGATAGCTCTTGCGGAACCGCCATTGCCAATGATTAAAACATTTTTATTTACATAATCAACAGCATGATGCTCTAACGTTTTGATGAGACCATTACCATCGGTATTGTAACCTTTTACTTTTCCATTGATATTGATGAGAGTATTAACCGAACCAATTTCCAGTGCCAGATTGTCCACCTCATCGCATAGTGATACCAGTTCAACCTTAAACGGTATTGTTACACTTGATCCCTGTATCCCTAATGTTTTTATTGCTTCAATTGCTTTTTGTGTAGACTGAGGTTGGAATGCAACGTAGACAGCATTTATATGAAGATGTTCAAATGCAGCATTGTGCATGACAGGTGACAATGAGTGCCTTACTGGATTGCCTATGATACAGTATACCGCTGTATTTGCATCTGGTTTCACGGTTTATCTCGTTCAATAAAGTGTGTTGTAAAATCAGTACGTTCAGCTACTATAAAAAAGCCATCGTTGTCAACCTTAAATCCATTGTGATAACTTGTTACCATAATAGCTTCAAGCGGGTTCATTGTGAGTTGATGTTCCCTGCTGCCTTCACGCAATAGCAAGCCGCACTGCCCATTTACGCAAATAAAAAGTTCAGGGCAACTGTGCTTTTCTAACCTGTCAATTTCACGGGCGCTGTTGTATTCCGGATGGTAAATGCCAACACGCCACATGTTTTCGTCCTGAGCAACTACATTCCAGCGTGTATCAGCAGTAAGTTTAAAAATTTCATTGTAGTTCATAGAGTACACACCTCAAAGCATATAAAGATGTTCGTTATACTAGATAGCTGTCACAAAATATTACAAATTACAATATGAATAAACAACAAACTAAAAGAAGTAATCATAAAAAGTTAAGAAAGCAAAACACATAATCAAAAATCAGTCAAGCCAAAAGAATTTTAAATTTGCTAATACATGGCACCATCACCATGGCAGGAAAGCAGGTTAAGGGCATAGTTGATGAATTAGAGATAATGGTAATAGCAAGAGCTGTAAAATAATGCAATACGTTTACAAATTTTTCTTGAAAATTATGGTGTACCTATAAACTGTGATTTCACCTATACTATAAATAGAACTCATTTATTGTAGTATAACTGTTTACATAACATGACATGGAATATGGATACTGCATCATATATTAATAATGTGCTTACTATAGCTGGTTCTGACTCTGGCGGTGGCGCCGGTATACAGGCGGATTTAAAAACAATTACCGCGCTGGGTAACTATGGTATGACTGTTATTACAGCAATCACTGCACAGAATACATTGGGTGTAAGTGATTATATGCCGGTCCCGCTTGATATGATTCAAAAACAGTTTGATGCAGTAGCATCTGATATCCCCATACATGCGGCTAAAACTGGTATGCTTGCCAGTTCTGAGATTGTTGCATTGGTAGCATCGAATATAAAGAAATATTCCATACCGTATACTGTTGTTGACCCGGTTATGGTTGCAAAGGGCGGATCAACACTGCTTTCTCACGATGCCATCAGTGCTGTTATTAATCTTCTTTTACCGGTGGCGCATGTTGTTACTCCAAATCTCCATGAGGCTGAGGTTTTAACTGGTTTAACAATACAAACAATTGATGATATGAAAAAGGTTGCAAAGCAAATTCATTCATCGGGTGCACGATATGTTGTTATAAAAGGTGGCCATCTGAATGATAGTGCCGATGATGTTATTTATGATGGGAATGACTATACCATTTTACCAGGAACAAAAATAAATACACAAAACACACATGGTACAGGTTGTACCTTTTCTGCCGCGATTGCAGCATATTTAGCTAACGGATACAACGCCATAGAAGCCATAGCAAAGGCAAAAGCATTTATTACAAAAGCAATACAATTTTCATTAGCATTGGGTAAAGGGCATGGTCCCACCAATCATTTAGTTGATATTGTTAATTATAACTATAAAGAACAAGTTATACATGAGGTAGAACAAGCATTTTCTGTTATTCAGGCTGCACAGTGCGGCGATATCCTTGTGAGCGGTTCATCCAATATTGCGTATGCCCTTCCGTATCCTATAAATAAAACTGATTTTGCTCTCTTTCCGGGGGGTATCATCACACATCAGGATTCAGTGTTTAAGATAAAGGACGCAGCATGTAATGTTGAACATCCACTTGCTGATATGATGCAGAAAATTAAAAGTAACTATCGCACAGCTATAAGTATAAAAAATAGTGATGCCATCAGGGCGATAGCTCATGCTATGGATTTGCCGGTTATACATGTGACTGCTCCTGATGAACTTATGAACACGGGTTTTGATAAACCGCAGATTATGATTGTTGTTGATGATGATCCATTGTTGTATATTGCTGGACAAAACCCTTCTGATGTAGCACAGATAGTTGTTAGCATAAAAAGGAGATTGCATGAATATACCTCATAAACAGCTATTTGATTTTCTGGATAAAGAGTTTCCTCTGATGTACCAGGAGGAATATGATAATTCCGGACGACAGATAGCTTTTGATGAAAGTAATATTACCGGAATTCTTATTGCTATGGATGTGGCGCCGCAAATCATTGATGAAGCCATTGAAAAAAAATGTAATTGTATTATAACACACCACCCTATGTTTTTCCGTTCATTAAAAAATATTACCATATCCAGTGTTCATGGTTTAATGACAATACGGCTGATTCAAAGTACTATCAGTGTATATGCAGTGCATACCAATTTAGATGCACTATGCTGGGATATTTTAGCAAAAACTATCAGGCTTAACGATATCAAAATGTTATTTCCTGATAAACGGTTTAATGGAATTGGTTTTGGTGCCATTGGATATATACCAGATGAAATTTTGTTATCGCAATTTATTGAGCAGTTGCAACATGAACTTAGAACCATGGCAATTATTCATTATGGTAATCTGGAGAAAAAGATTAAAACGATTGCTGCTTTTAATGGGTCAGGTTCAAAAAAGATAAGTGCTATCATACAATCATATCCCGTTGATTGCATTGTTACCGGTGATGTTGGTTATCATGATGCAGTCTATGCCAATAATCATGATGTGGCGGTTATTGATATTGGACATTATAATTCCGAAAAACCCCTCATTCATTTTTTACATTCAAAACTATACAACTACTTGACAAATGCCATGCATTGTAACGATGTTCGTTTAATAATTTCAGAAAAAGAACAAAATCCTATGCATTGTGGTGTACAAAATGGGAAATGAGATATACGTAATGTTAGAGCTTCAGGCTATATGGAATAAGGTTTTAGATTCTAAAACTGAGATTGCACGTTCACGGCATGCAATTGATTTCTGGCGTGATGAAATGAAAAGCATTGGAGCCAGGATGTCTGATTTACGTTCACGAGTTGACCAGCTTAAATTAAAAATCAAAGAAAAGGAAATGGAATTGCATGATGTAGAATCAAGGATTGAGTTGCTGGATAGTAGAAAAAATTCATTAAAATCACAACGCGAGTTTGAGTCAATGCAAACTGAGCTGGATACCCTGGCTAAAAAAAAAGATACTATAGAAGAACAACTTTTACAGTATATGGAAGATGTAGATCAGATAGAAGGTGAATTAGAGATTTTCCAGGTGGAGATGCCAAAACGTTTGCAACAAATTGAAAATGATGTTCAGCAGCTTCAAAGTAAATTAGAAGTAATGCAAAAACAAGCTGAAGTTAATGCAAAAGAATTTAATAAAAGGATATCAGAGCTTCCACCTGATTTACGTGTGCGTTTTGCAAAGGTTATTGATACAAAAGGGAATGCAATTATACCACTTGAAGATGGCATTTGTATGGGCTGTCATTTTCAGGTGCCTGTGTATGTAAAGGATGAGGTCATAAAATCAAGACCGGCAACCTGTACTAATTGCGGAAGGTTTTTGTATCTAAAAAATTAGCTATAATATTGTAAATGGTATCTTTTTTTGTACTTGTTTTTAAGCTATTTTTTATTGTTTTAATTAAAGTTGACTTAATGCAAAAATAATGATATAAAATGGTATAGATAGAATTATAATAAAAGAGAGAATACTTCTGGCATTTATTGTGAATGGCAAAGTAATAAAAGTCATTTTGGAAAACGGAATAAGCATGACACGTAATCTGAAAGAGAAGCTTCATGGTTTATATGGAAAATGACAATGACACTATATAATTTAAGGGAAAAATAATGTTACTGAGTATTGATAGAGTATTGCAGTTGTTAGCTGAAGGTAAGAGTATAGAAAAGATTGCAGAGCTTGCTAATGTTGATAGTAACGATGTATTAGCTATAGTTGAAGAAGCACGAAAAATTGTTAATCAATTTGATAAGCAAAAATCAAAAAGTAAGATTATCATAAAAAAGAAAAATAATATTAACACTCAGATTACAATGGATATGGAAGAAACGGATGAAGGACTATTTGATGGATTTGAAGTGTTATCAACCATACCTACTGAATCAGTTTTAACAATGTATGTTGATGGTGCATCAAAAGGAAATCCGGGACCGGCTGGAATAGGTATAGTTATATATAACAATGATGATCAGTTTGTTGGCAAAGTATCATCATATATAGGCAAAAAAACAAATAATCAGGCAGAATACGTTGCTTTAATACGGGCAATGCTGATAGCAATTTATTTTAAAACTAAATTTTTAAAAATACGCAGCGATTCTGAGCTTGTGGTGAGGCAGCTTCTGGGTGAATATCAGGTAAACAACTCACAAATAAAAAAGTTATATGATAAAGTAATGGAATTAAAAAAACAGATACCAAACTTTAAGATTGAGCATGTTATGCGCAACTTTAATGAAAGGGCAGATTATTTGGCAAAAAAGGCTGCAGATAAAAAAATATAAAATTATAATAGAAAAATAAATGTTATATAGTATTCAAATATAAGATGGGAAATGTGTATACCAAAACAGCTGAACTATCAAAAAAGACATTATTGCATCTTTTTAATATCACCGATGTAACAGCAGACCTTTTATTACTACGTGGTATTGACACCCCCTATAAGGCTTATGTTTTTTTTAATCCTGAGCTCATTAACTGTTATAGTCCATTTCTTTTCAATACAATCAATGAAGCCATTGTATTAATTAAAAATTGCATACAGCAAAAAATAAAGTTTGGGATATTTGCAGATTCTGATATTGATGGATTGACATCATTAACTATTGTATCACACCTTTTTGATCTACTGGGTGCAGATTATTGTTATCGATATCCAGTTGGAGAAGAGCTGTATGGATTAACCATCCCCATAATTGATGAATTTAGAAAGCGCGATGTGCAATGCATCATAACGCTTGACAGCGGAACTCGGGATGTTGAAGAAATTGCTTATGCTAAAGCTCATGGTGTGGATGTCATTGTATGTGATCATCATGAACCTTCTGATGAACTCCCGGATGCTGTAATGATAAATCCAAAATTGCATACTTGCAGTTATCCTTTTAAGGAACTTGCCGGTGTGGGAGTTGCATTTAAGTTATGTATTGCTTTGCTATCAAGCTATACCAGATATTATGAACAGTATGTCGTTATTCTTGCAGTTGACAGTAATGCATATCATTATAAAGTAATGCACAGAGGCTGCAACAAAGAATGTGGTGTAGTAAATGATATATCTGATATACAACATATTATAAATAAATATACCAACACGATAATACTACATTATGATGTAGCGGCAGTCAATGCATTGCAACAGGTAAAATTATTTAATTTAAAAGATTATTCAGAACAACTATCGAACAACAAAAATCTTTTAAAAATTGAACCAGAAAAAATTTTCCCTTCTGCATTGGATTTTGCTGTTGCAGTGGCTCAGAAAATGCAATTCCAGCAATCAAAAAAGATGATGAAATTTATAAAAGATGTAGTGCCATTGGTAACCATGGGAACTATCGCTGATATGATGCCGCTTGTGGATGAAAACAGAACACTGGTAACCGCTGGTATTTCATTTTTTGATAAAACCTATCATACCGGTATCAACGTTATTCGAGAGCATATTGCAAAACCCATTAATGCTGATGTCATTGGCTGGGATATATCACCACTTTTAAATACACCGGGTAGATTTGGGAAAACAGAATTAGCTGCAAAATTTTTTTTGATGGATAAATCTTCCGAAGTAAAAGGTATATTGGATGAAATAATACAACTCAATGCTGAACGGAAAAATATTATACAAACATTGGTTAACAAATTTAGCGAAAGCTATAGTACTAACGCTAATAAAAAAATCATTATGATACAATCGGATGAGGTTCCGGAAGGATTGACTGGTATCATTGCAAACAGAATTGCTGATCAAACCCTGTTGCCTGTTATAGTCATAGCCAATAAAACTGACAGCACTGTTGTTAAAGGGTCGGGAAGGGTGGGTAATCACCTTGATTTTTTTTCAATCGTTTCTCAATTTAAACATATATTTGAAAAATTAGGCGGTCATGAACAGGCATTTGGATTTTCAATACATAAAAAAAATATAGAGGTGCTTGAAAAGTTATTGCATGATTATTTACAACAGTATGATACCTGTAACAATTATATGCAATATGATTATGAGTTGCCTATTGACTATATATCATTTGAATTTTTGGATGAATTAAAACTGTTTGAACCGTATGGTGCAGGACATAAGTCTTTTACTTTTATCTCGCGCAACTGCTCTATTGCAAGCTATTATATTATTAATTCTAAACATATAAAATGCATTGTAGATGGCACCATAAAAATTGAGGCAATGGCATGGAATGGCAAAGATAAATATGAAACTATTCTATCGCAGAAGAAACCAGTGGATATAATCTACACTGTAAAGACTAATGAATTTAACGGACTCATATCCCCTTTATTGATAATTATCGATATGCATCTTTCCAATTAAGATTTAAAATAAAATTCGGTTCTTCTATTCTTTTGCCTACCTTCCTTTGTTTCGTTGGATGCTACTGGTTTTGTTTCACCGTACCCTCTGGAGCTGATCCGCTCAGGACTTATACCATGTTTTATAATATATTCGGCAACTGCATCCGCTCGTTTTTCTGATAGCTTCTGGTTATATGTTTTGTTGCCGGTCGAATCAGTATGTCCCTGCACCTCTACTATAAGGCTGGGATTTTTTTTCATCATCTCAACCAGTTTGTCCAGTATAGTTACTGAATCTTTCCTGATGTACCATTTATCAAAATCAAAATGTATATTATCAATAATTACCGATTTCCCCGGTTGTATCTGATCCAGAACTACTTTTAGCTGTTTATCGCTTTTATTAACAATGACCTTTTTTGGCACATGGCCATCTGATTCAAAAATAACTTCAACATTGTCTTTATCGGGAACAGTGATATCGCCTTTTGCATTAACAGCAGTTGATTGTTTATACTCTCCGTCTTCGTCTTTATAGTGAATTGTTGCTTTAGCTTTCAGCGGGCTTTGCTGGTCATTTGTTATTTCAACTGGCAGCGTTCGCATTGGCAATTGCTTTTGTGTTTGCTCAGACGATTTTTTTGGTTGTGTTTCAGGGGTGATAGTTTTTTGTGATAGTTCTTTTTCTGAATAGTGAGGTGCTGGCATAGATTCTTGTTCATTTTTTTTATTATCACTATCAGTTGCAGTTTTTGCACTATCAAATCCTTTGTTTCCCATATATCCTGCACCAATTGCGTATAGATAATTTCCTGCAGGTAAAAATAAGATACCGTCGGCAGCAACCGGCTGAGATACACCGCCAGGGAAAGGAGCAACAAATTCCCACCATAGCTGTGATGTGTTGATATACATTGCCCTTACTTTTGCAACAGGATTTTTATCGGTTACCTCATTAAAGGCAATATAAATAACATCACGTATTGTAACAAAGTAGGGAGAGGATTGTTGCCCAACAAAAATAGTTGAAACAACCTCACCATTTTCAGGATTAATAGCTTTAATACTGTTGTTGTCAAATGAAAATAAAATGGTCCTGTCAGTAAAACTTAATGGTGAAGTGATAGTTCCATTATAACTTTTTTGCCACACTGTTTCGCCATTTTTGATATTCAGGCAGTAAATGGTGTCATTTACTGGAACATAAACATTTTTATTGACAACAGGAGGTAAAATTTTAATTGGCACAGAAAATGTATGCTGCCATACCGGTTTTCCCGTTCTTTGCTCAAGACAAAAAACAGTGAAAGCTTTTGTTTCATAATTCATTGATTGAGTAATAATATATTGGTCATAATATACCGGGAAACCACTATAGGTAGCAATATCCTTATTTTCCCATACGATGTGTCCATTTGCAATGTCTCGTGATGCAAATACTTTCCGTGTTCCATAATAGATTGTGTCAGAATCAATGATTGGATCAGCATAAATTCCATCTACCATGACCTGAGTTGTGATGCCTGTTAATCCTTGCGGTTTTGTTTCATCCACCCTGAGTCCTGTTCTTGCCCAGATAACCTTACCGTTTGTTTTATCAAAAGCATAGATTGCTATTGGGTCACTGACAAGTACCGTATTGCCGTAAACAAGCGGGTATTTAATTTTACCAGCAGATTTAGAATATGCTTTAAATTGTGAGGATATGGCATGCACATCATTTAACCATAGAATGGTGCCAGCTTCTTCATCTATACAGTATAAAAAAGCATTTTTATCTACAAAATATATTCTGCCATCACTTACCACCGGATTAAAAACTTTATCTTTAGCTAAAAAAAGCCATTTAATCTGGTTACCGGGAACGATTATCTCATCATTGTTGCCGGTAAAAAAAAGATTACCCTTATATATTGGCCAGTCGCCTGCAAAGGCTATGGTAGCGATAGTTACCATGAAACATGTATAGGTGATAATTCGGTTCATAGAGCGTATTTTCCTCCAGAGATTAAAGTAATAAAATCATCCCTATCCCATAATTCAGTTACAGCAACAACTATCGCTTTAGCAAGGGAAGGTGAAACTCAAAATTATGAGCATTGACGTTTAAAACAGCAACAGCGGCTGCATTGTTCTAAAAGCTTGCTGTATATTTTTCGATTTTTATACATACTATATACATTATGAGTTGTAGCTATGCTAAAATATAATTCTGAAAATTTCAAGAAATTTTTGGAATCACCGATATAGAATATAAATATTCTATTTTATTCTTTACAAATCCTGCCTGAAAATACTGTTATACAACCATCGTAAAGATATTTTCAAATTAATATCAATAATACTATTTAATACATCAGATTATGGCTACATCAACACAACATGACAAAAGTTTTTTCAACACACTTATGGTGGCAACCGGTATTTTCCTTAGCAGGATAGCAGGGCTTATCCGTGATAGGGTTTTTGCACATTTTTTAGGTAATTCTGATGCTGCTGATGCATTCAGAGCAGCCTTCAGGATTCCTAATTTTTTGCAAAATCTTTTTGGCGAGGGTGTTCTTTCTGCTTCATTTATACCAGTGTATGCAAAATTGATTGCACAAAACAAACATGACGAAGCAGCAAAGGTAGCAAATGCTATTGCAGGCATTCTTTCATTATTAATTTCTACCCTTGTATTTATTGGTATTGTTATCACTCCTTTCCTTATTGCCGTCATTGCGCCAGGCTTTGAAGGGCAAAAGCGTGAGCTTACCATTACTCTGGTACGGATTCTTTTTCCGGGGGCTGGGGTTCTGGTTTTTTCAGCGTGGTGTCTGGGAATTTTAAATAGTCATGGAAAATTTTTTTTATCGTACAGTGCTCCGGTAGTATGGAATGTTGTTATCATCATTACCTTAATTTTGTTTGGCGATAGCTCCTCACAGGATGAGCTTGCAAAATATGCTGCTGCAGGCTCGGTCATTGGCAGTTTAATGCAGTTGTTGATGCAACTGCCGGTTGTGATAGGGATACTACATCATATAAAACTATCGCTTACAGTAAAGACTAATGAAGTAAAAACTATATTAAAAAATTTTGTACCGGTATTTATAAGCAGAGGAGTTGTACAGATTAGCGCTTATATTGATGCATTGCTGGCAAGCCTTCTGCCAACTGGTGCTCTTGCAGGGTTGTCGTATGCGCAGACGCTGTATATGCTTCCTATCAGTTTATTTGGTATGTCAGTATCAGCAGCAGAGCTCCCGGCCATGTCAAAGGTAAGCGGCAATACAAGCGATGTAGCAAAAGGATTGCAGAAGCGAATTAACAACTCAATCAAGCGAATTGCATTTTATATAGTTCCGTCAACGGTTGGATTTTTTATACTGGGTGATTGCATAGTAGCTGCTATATATCAAACCGGTAAATTTACAACACGCGATACCTTTTTTGTGTGGATGGTATTGGCAGGTTCAACCGTTGGTTTATTTGCAACAACACAGAGCAGGTTGTTTTCATCTGCATTTTATGCCATGCATGATACAAAAACACCATTAAAATTTGCGCTTATTCGTGTTGCACTATCAAGTACATTAGGTTATTGTGCCTCGCAATATGCTCCATACTTTTTACATATCAATACGCTGTATGGTACGGTAGGCATTACGGTTGCTTCAGGATTATCCGGGTGGGTTGAATACAGGATGCTACGATACACCTTATCAAAAGTTGTTGGCAAAGTCACTCTTGGGAAAAGATATATAGTATCGCTATGGATATGTGCTCTCATTGCTGCAGGAATTGCATATCCCATAAAAAGTATGCTTCACTATCATCCAATAACTATCGCCCTCGTTGTGTTGTCATTATATGGTATTATATATTTTGCGTTGTCATTGCTCTTTAAAATAGATGAAATGAAAAATTTATTATCAATGATTGGAATTAAAAAATAAAATGTCTCATTTCTCAAACTGATTTTTTATCCATTCAATCATTCGGTTCATCTGTTCTATGCCACCTGCGCTGTGGCCTTCTTCGGGATATACCTCAATAGTTTTGTCACATCGCAAATGATTAAAAAGAGCAAAAACACACTCAGCAGGAGATAGCATATCTTTAAAACCAACTGTTGCTAATACGGGACATGAAATTTTATTGGTAAATTGTAAAGCATCAAAGTAGGTAAGAGTTTTTTTTATAACAGATTTTTTATTTTTATGTTCCTCAATAAAATCATTGATCTCGTTTGCTATGATACTTTTTGCAATATTCTGAGCCATATCAATATAACAAAACGAGGGTGTATCAAGCACCAGGGCAGCAACCCTGTTTGAATGTGAAGCTGTAAAAACGGAAACTGCCGCGCCAAGCCCTTTGCCAACAATTGTTATTTTACTGCAATCAAGATCATTATGTAATCGTAAGGCATCAATAGTTCTTAAGCCGTCCAGATATAAACCTTTTACATAATAGTCATTTTTTTCTAAAATTCCTTCAACCATAAATCCAGGTGATTTTTTTTCAACCTCATCATAGTGAATAATATTTCTATGGCTTCGCAGTTCTACAAAACAGTATGCAAACGACAGATCGATGGGGAATTGAGCATATGATGTTACATCATCATAGTCATGGAAAAGGATAACAACATGAGGCTTGTTGATTTTATCAGGAACATGCAATGATGCAAAAAGTTGCACCTTATTATATCCAATGTAGGTCATGTCGTAGACAGTAAACTTTCCAGTGGATTTTCTTTTATTATGGATAAATTGAACATCAATAGGTGTTTTTTTTAATTCATTAATAGCAGTATGCCAAAAATCATCAAAATCATCCGGCCGGGATATCCTGGGAAGGTGTAAAAAATATTTATCAAAATCGCTTACTAAGGGCATCGTATTATTGCGCTAATGTATTAGTTTATAAAGTAATATATAATTTGTTTTTAGCAAATAGTATATAATTGCTATCAAAACAATAATTATGGCAGTAACTATGAAAAATAGGACTATGTATTGTACAGCAGTAAATAAAAAATGTTTTATAGTCACATCAAAAGGAATACCAGCTTTTTTTTGTAGTATTACTCTATAAATAATACTATATAAAAGCAAAGTTATTAATATGCTATACAATACAATTTCTACAATCAGGGTAAATGATTCAGGATTTATTGCTGAATAATAGATTATTGGGAAAATAAGTATATTTGAAATTAATATTATCAGCAATAAACTGATGAGTATTGCCACACACAGTGGTAATGATTGTGACAGTATGGTTTTAATATTTGAGCTATTTTGATTCATCAACTTCTATACCCATCGCTTTTAATGCTTCTCTGGCTGCTTTTTGTACCCTTGGACTTGGATCATAGTTCATTTTATATTTCAAAATGTCAACAGTTCTTTTGTCTTTTAAATCCTTTATAAGCTCAACTGCCTTAAGCCTGACTACTGGATTATCGCTTCGCAGTGCTTCCATGAGTCTTGGTATAGAATTGCTATCCCCCATTTTAACCAATGATGCCGTACAGTACATGGATAAGGAATAATAATCTTTTCTTTTGCTTAATGGATAGTTATCTATCTCGGATAGTATTTCCAGAATGTCTTTAGCTGTATCCTTTGCACCAATCTTAGAAAGTGAGACTGCTGCATATGACCTTATCGTTGTATCTTCATCTTTATCTTTTAATAACTGTAATAAAAAATCTTTAGCGCTTATGTCCTCTAAATCGCCAAGGAACAATACCAATAACTGTCGCAAATTATCAGTAGTTTTTGTTTCTTTAATACGTTCAATAGCAAAATCTTTTAATTCGGTTGCCTTTAATTTACCCAGCGTATTGATAAGGGCTTCTGTAAAGTTTGAATTTTCAGTAAAATTTTGTTCTTTGACAATACTTACCAATTTAGGAATAGCTTCAGTTGCTTTTAATCTTTCAATTGCGTACACTGCTTCAACTCGCACTTCTTCGGATTTATCATTTAATGAATTAATAATCCATGGAGCAGATGATGTGCTTTTAAGTTCACCTGCAATGGTAATTGCGGTTCGTTTTACCTCAGGATTTGTCTCATCAGGCATAAGTTGGTTTAAAAGTTTTATCACATCATCTTTGTTTGATTGTTCCTTTAACGTTAATGCAGACTTAATAGCATCAATCCTGTCACTATGAATACCATAGTGGATGGTATTTTTTATCCATTCAACCTTTTTCTTTTCAACTTCGGGATTTTTGTCCTGCGTTATATCAGATTTTTGTTTTGTTGTTGCGGTTTGCTGTGTATTTTTTTTATTTTTCTCTGGAGTATTACTGATGGTTTTGCTTTTATTGATAACTGTTGATTGTTCGTCTGCCTTTACATCTGTCGTTTTTTTGTTGTTAAGCTTATCAACAGGAGTAGATTTTTTCACTGTTTGTGCAAAAAGGGGAATCGTCCCTGTTAATGCAATGATAGCAATAATGACAATAGTTTGTCTCATATTGTATAATATTCCATAGTTAAAATATAGTGTGACATTGTAAACTCCCATTGTAAATCATCGTGTAGGCATACGATTGATAGAGCTTTTTCAATATTTTACTGTTGGTCATTTAAAAAAGTTTAAGATATATCAATAATAACTATCGGTTATACTATAGCAATTCTTTTTATTTATTATCTTGACTGTTGAATAAAATACTATATACTGTATACTATTAGAATAAATTATAGAGGTTTTTATAATGAAGATACGATCGTTTATTATTGCATTGCTTGGCGTAATACTATTGTCGCAATTTGCTTTTGCAGATGAAAAATATGCCCTTATTGAACTTAATGGTTCGGTAAATCCGGTCATTGCGGATTATATAGTTAATTCAATAAAAAAAGCCAATCAGGAAAACATGCAGTTTGTTGTAATGGTAATGGACACGCCGGGTGGGCTCTTAAATGCCATGCGCGATATCATAAAATCAATTTTAGATTCAAATATACCTGTTATTGTTTATACCTATCCTAAAGGAGCACAGGCTGCCTCGGCAGGTGGTTTTATCATGATATCCGCACACATAGCAGCGATGTCACCCGGTACCGAGATTGGTGCCATGCATCCCGTCAGTCCATTTTTAAACTTCAGTCAGGATCAAAAATCTGATGGAATTATGGAAAAAAAAGTTCTTAACGATACTGTTGCCTATGCCAGGAGCCTGGCTCAGCTACGGAAACGAAATGTAGCCTGGGTAGAAAAAGCAATCCGGGAAGCAATTTCCAGTACCAATAATGAAGCATTACGGCTGGGGGTGATAGATATTGTAGCAAATGATATTGATGATCTTTTGAAAAAAATTGACGGTAAATTGGTAAAAACAAAAGATAAATTTGTAACATTGCATACAAACAATATACAACAGGTTCAGTATGCCATGAACTGGAAGGAAAGGGTTCTTAATTACTTTGCCGATCCTCAGATGGTTTTTTTCCTGTTTATTATCGCTGTGGTTGGCATTGGATTTGAATTAAAAAATCCCGGTATGATAGTTCCTGGTGTCATTGGAGCTGTTGCACTCTTTATGTTTTTATTAGCAATTCAAGTGTTGCCCATAAATTTTGCTGGACTAACACTGATTATATTAGCTATAGTATTATTTATACTGGAATTAAAATTTACAAGTTATGGGTTGCTAACATTGGGAGGTATTATCTCGTTTGTATTGGGATCTATGATACTGTTTGATTCGCCTTTACCGGGAGGGCAGATACCATTAACATCGGTTTTTACTGTCCTCATTGTTTTACTATTGTTTATCTTTATTGTTGTGCGTGCTGTAATAAAGGTACATACAAAAAAAGCGGTGACCGGAATTGAAGGTATGCTAGGCGAAAAGGGATTTGTAACTTCTGATTTTTCAGGGAAGGGTACTGTTCAGGTTCATGGCGAATTATGGAATGCATATTCTGATGTTCCATTAATAAAGGGTGATGAAATTATTGTTAAAAGAGTTGACGGTTTGACGTTATATGTAGAGAAAGTGTCAAGGGATTAATACATTATATTTAATGCATTTTTAAAAAAAGCTGTAACACCAAAACTCGATATCATACATTGTAATGATGATATAATGAGTTTATTTATTTTTTATAGTACAATAGTACAAAAGATTCATAAATAAGTTCTATCAAAATATTTACACAACATTCTATTTAGCATGAAGGAGGAAAGTTATGTTTCAAGCATTACCTACCCTTATATTACTTTTGGTTCTGCTGATAGTTGCATCAATCAAGATTATCAGGGAATACGAAAGAGCCGTTGTTTTTAGATTGGGAAGGCTGTTAACTCCACCCACTGGACCTAAAGGACCAGGGCTGGTTATTATTATCCCGTTTATTGATAAAATGTTACGGGTAAGCCTTAGAACAATTGCAATGGATGTACCACCACAGGATGTTATTACGCGGGATAATGTATCAATCAAGGTCAATGCAGTAGTATATTTCAGGGTGATAGATCCTAATAAAGCTATTACCGAGGTTGAAGATTATCTCTATGCTACATCACAGCTGGCACAAACAACATTACGAAGCATTCTTGGTATGGTTGAACTGGATGACCTGTTAGCAGATAGGGAGCGCATCAATCATGAATTGCAAAAGATTCTTGATCAGCAGACTGATCCATGGGGCATTAAGGTAACAATGGTAGAAATTAAGCATGTTGATTTACCTCAGGAGATGCAGCGTGCTATGGCAAAACAGGCTGAAGCTGAGCGTGAGCGAAGAGCTAAAATTATCAACGCAGAAGGAGAGTTCCAGGCTGCATCAAAAATGGTAGACGCAGCCAAGCTTATGGAACCGCATCCAATAGCACTGCAATTACGATATTTGCAAACATTGCGTGAGGTGGCTACAGAGCGTAATTCTACAACGCTATTCCCGATACCAATTGATTTACTAGAACCTTTTCTTGCAAATAAGAAGAAATAGTAGTATGATATAGTTATGGTGTTGTTATTATAGTAGGGGCGCATTGCGATGCGCCCCAAAAGATTTTTTATCATTTTATTCTATAAGACGTTTAAGGCGTGCAATTTCATTCAGTGCATCAAGCGGTGTGAGGTTCTCAATGTTTATTTCATTTAACGCCTGTATCAATCGGTGATGAGTTGCCTGAAATATCTCAAGCTGATCTTCATTATCAGGCATTTTTGCTAATAATTCAATCCGTGATGATTTTTCTAATTTATCTAAAATTTTGTCAGCTTTTATGGTTACTGTTTTTGGTATACCCGCAAGTTTAGCTACATGTATGCCATACGATTTATCAGCAGCACCCGGTATCAGCTTATGCAAAAACTGCACCTCATTGATGGATTCTTTAACCATGACGGTATAATTTACAATCCCTTTTTTCTTAATCGTTGTGAGTTCATGATAGTGAGTTGCAAATAATGTTTTTGCTTTTATATAATTTGTAATATATTCCACCACTGCCCACGCAATTGCCATGCCATCGTACGTGCTGGTTCCACGTCCTATCTCATCCATAATGATCAAGCTTTTATCAGTGGCGTTGTTAAGAATAATAGCAGTTTCATTCATCTCTACTAAAAATGTTGATTCACCTCGCGAAATATTATCCGATGCGCCAATGCGGGTAAAAATGCGGTCTGTTATGCAACAATTTCCGGATTGTGCTGGAATAAACGAACCAATCTGTGCCATAAGCTGAATGATGGCCGCCATGCGGATATAGGTTGATTTGCCCGACATGTTGGGCCCTGTTATAATAGCAATAACGTTGTCGGTGTTATCCAGAAAAATGTCATTGGGCACAAATGGTTCTTTTATGTAAAACTTTTCTACAACCGGATGCCTTCCATTTTTAATGGCAATAATTCCATCATCATTTAATGTTGGGCGAGTGTAGTTGTTGTGATATGCAGCCTGTGCCAATGAACAAAACAAATCTAATATTCCAATGTTATATGCTAACTCCTGAATATGACTTTTCAGTTCAACAATACGGCTAGTTAAAGAGTTTACTATATCATTTTCAATGTGCAGTATGCTATCGGTTGACTGCAAAACATCTGTTTCAAACTTCTGCAGGGTTTGCGTTGTGTATCGTTCAGCGTTGATAAGCGTTTGTTTCCTGAAATAATCGTCGGGTACTTTTGATGTTTGTCCCTTGCTTACTTCAATGAAATAGCCAATGACCTTATTATAGCGTACTTTCAGTGTTGAGATATCAAGACGTTTTTTTTCATCTTCCTGGTATTGCAATAGCCACTTCTTTGCGTCAGTTTTTAACGCATATAATCTGTCCAGTTCTTCGTTAATCCCTTCTTTAATAACCCTGCCATGTTCGGAAGAAAGGGGAGGATTATCAACGATGGTATTTTTAATGGTGTCCGATAGTTCCTGTATATGAGGGCTTATGCTGCCAAGCATATTAAACAATTCATCGGGATGCTGCCCAATAATAGTATAGATTGATATTGCTGCCTCAATGGATTGCTGTAAAGCAATAAAATCGCGGTTATAATATTTATTTAAAGTAAAACGCGATAGCAGACGTTCCATGTCATGAATTGATGAAAGGATATCCTGAATTTCTTTTAAAAGGTGTATATTGTTTATAAAATATGAAATAATATCATAGCGACTTTCGATAGCCTTTTTATCAAGCAATGGATAGAGCAGTGTACGTTCTAATGCACGTTTGCCCATTGCTGTTTGTGTATAATTAAGCACACCAAAAAGTGAATGCAATCTTGAACCATCCTGACTTTTTAGTATCTCTAAATTATTGATAGTCTGATGGTCAAGCACCATAAAATCACTGCGGCTTAGATTCTTTGGAAATTTAAGATGAGTCAGAGCGCTTTTATGCGTATCCTTTAAATAATGTAAAAGCGAACCAACAGTTAAAATTTCTATGGTGCCAAGGTTTAATCCTTTGATATTTGTTAGTCGATATATGTCAGTGATGGTATTGGTTAGGTATTCGGTATCGTAATACCATTCATTGATAGAAGCTAATGTAATATCCTGCTGTTTCAGCAATTCTTTTAAATAATTCATCTGCTGCTGTGGAGCATACAGCAGCATCTCTTTTGGATAAAAGCGGGTTATCTCTGTGCAAATAAATTCATTGCTATAATCAGCGGTTGTTATGAAAAAGTCTCCAGTTGAAACATCCACAAATCCAGCACATACAGTATTATTGACAACAACTATCGAACCTAAAAAATTATTTTCATCCGAAGTGATGAGGTTGCTCTCAACAACAGTACCGGGCGTAACTACTCGTATAACCTCACGTTTAACAATGGCGCTAGATGAAGGCGGTTCCATTTGTTCGCAAATGGCAACCTTATATCCTGCTTTTATAAGGCGGGCAATGTAGCTGTCCGCAGCATGATATGGCACTCCGCACATGGGAATATTGTTCTGCCGTGAAGTAAGCGCAATATCCAGTATCTTTGATGCAATTTTTGCATCATCAAAAAACATTTCATAAAAATCCCCCAATCTAAAAAACAGTATATCATCATTAAAGTTTTGTTTAATAGCAAGATACTGTCGCATCATTGGAGTAAGTTCTTTGTCATTATCATTGCCCATAGATATAGTTCTTACCATCCTGATTGAGCATTTCAATTATAAAGCCATTAATGCCCAGTTCTTCAGCAAGCTGTATTTTAACATTCATGCATTCATCAAATGCACTGAAATGTCCAGCATATATTTCAAATGATTGTGTTTTTCGTGCTATGTGTACAGGCATAACAATTTTTAAAATTAATTTCTGAAGTTCTTTTGCTTTTGCAAGGTTATACAATGGACCAATATTGATTGTATAGTGAACAGTATGATTGGTACTATCGGGTATATTTACATCCGGTGCTATGTCAATGGATGTGCTTTCAGCAATGATTGATTCATCGGGCATAAACTGTACAATAACAGGATTATATCTCTTTATATTTTCTGCATAAAGCGCTGCAGTAACGGTTTCAGGAGCTTTTGGATAATTGTTGATAATATACTGATAGGCTGACCATGCGTGGTTATACATTTTATGCTGTTCATAGTATTGTCCCAATCGCAACAGCACTGAAGGATAAATTGCAGTACTATCATAGCCGTGTAAAATTTCTGTAATGCCCTGTATATACTTTCTGGAATATCCTGTGATGTTCTTTTCCATTTCTGTTTTTAAAAATAATCCATATCCCAGAGTATTTATTTCATGAGTGTGTAGAGCTATTGTTTCACAATCGGATACTCCATTTTCATAGTTACTGTAATTAAAATGAGCTATCGCCCTGAACTGATAAAAAACCGGGAGATAGTTGCTGGTGGAACATTCAGCAATTGCGAAGTTGCTTGTTGAAAGTAGATTTATCCAATCGCTCTTAACATAGTAGAGCTGACACAATGAGAAGAAAGCCTCATCGCGTTTGTTATAGTAACGATAAAGCTGAATAATTTTTTGATATTCGACTGCACTGGCATTAACAGATTTTTTTGATGCAGCCGCCAGCATACGTATATCAGGTATATACTTGCTTTTGGGGTAATGTGTAAAAAATTTTTTTACAAGCTCATCAGCGTATGCGGCGTTGCTTGAAAACGCTTTTTGTATGGCTTCATAATCAGATTGTTCTGAAGCCGCAACAGTTCCTGTACACAACAATACAATGATAATGTTACGCAGAACGCTCGCCATACAGCGTTGAACCTTTTAATGATACGATAGTTACTGTATATTTTTTCCCAATGTCATCTATGGTTCCCTTGATGATAATAGGGTGGTTGCAGATAGTTTTTCCCATTACCTCACTTTCCGATTTTTTGCTGATTCGCTCAACAATCATATCGGTTGTTGAGTTAATATGATTGTGTAACTGTTTCAGTGAAACCTCGCGTACTGTTGTAATGAGAATGTCAAGACGCCTCTGCTTTTCATTGTCAGGGATAGTATCGGGCAATAAATATGCGCTGGTGCCTTCACGGGGAGAATATTTATAGGTAAAGGCTTCATCAAATTGCATTGTTTTCACGGCATTCAGTGTCATTTCAAAATCTTTATCGGTTTCGCCGGGGAAACCAACAATCAAATCAGTTGAAACAGAACAGTGCGGTACAATAGTATGAATGGCATCAATAGTTGTAAAGTACTGTTTCATAGTGTACTGCCGGTTCATTGCCTGCAATACTGCATCCGAACCACTTTGCAATGGAAGATGAATACTTCGTGCAATAACAGGGTTGTTGTTCATCACATGCAAAATGTTGTCATTAAAATCTTTAGGATGTGAGGTGATGAAATTAAGCTTGTATAGTCCACAGAGTGAAGCTACTTTATCAAGAAGTTTGTAAAACGGAATATCGCCCGAGTCCTGCCCATATTGATTGACATTCTGTCCTAGAAGGGTAATCTCCCTGATGCCATTGTCAATTAATGCCGTACAGTAATCAATTATCTGTTGTGATGGGAATGAAATGAGCTTACCCCGTACATACGGAACAATACAATATGCACAATAATTTTCACATCCATGTGAGATAGTAACCCATTTATGCCATGGCAGCTCATCACTATGATGCGCCAGTTCATTATCAAGGCGTGATGCAAAATCATCTGCATTTTGTGAAATATACTTATTCATAGCACTGTTGTAAAGATAGTGGGAGATGATGTTCCCTATATCTGGTGATTGATAAGGTCCCACCACCAGGTTTACACCAAACTCTGTTACAAGTTCATGAGCAATACGCTGTGCCATGCAACCCGCTACTGCAATAATGGCATCTTTATATTTGCTGCGTGTTTCGGTTATATGAGCTATCGCCCTGTCTTCTGCATGCTTGCGTACCGAACAGGTATTGAAGATAAATATATCACTATGGTAACTGTCACTTTTATGAAAGCCTGATTTTAAAAGCGATAGTTCCATAAGTTCAGAATCACTTTTGTTCATCTGGCAACCAAATGTTATGATGGTAAAGGTTTTGTGGGTTTTCATGTTGTATACTAAAACCTTACTTTTTTGTTATTGTTTTGTTGTCATAGAGTTGTTGTATCTCACTTCCATTATAGCCTATAGCGTGTAAAATTTCATCATTATTGTAGCCTAACGAAACGCCGGCATACTGTGCAATATATGTGTCTGAAGAAAATTTAATGGGATTGGCTATCTGTTTAAGTTTTTTTCCATTCATGGTTGTAACATTGACAATCATATCACGATCATATAGCGGTGGATTGTTAATTGCTTCATCAAGGGTTCGTACGGGTTCAACACATGCATCAAGCGCTGAAAAAACATCAATCCAGTATGAAAGAGGCTTTGACGCAATAATGACTGCAATATTCCTCTTATGTTTTTGTACTGTCTCAAACGAAAAATCCATAGTGGTAGCCATATCGATATATCCAATGGCGTTACAAAAACTTTGAAAAAATTTTGGTTCAATAGGTCCTACAGAGATAAATCTGCCATCTGAAGTAGCATAGTAATCGTAAATGGCACCGCCGTTGAGTATCTGTGTTTGGGGCATGGGCATGTCTTCACCTTCCAGATACGCAGCGGTAGTAAAGGTACTCATGGCAAAAACACCGTCAGTTATGGATATATCAATATAGTCGCCGTTGCCTGTTTTTTGCCGTTTAATATATGCAGCTAATATTCCTATAACCATGTTTTTTGCACCACTGGCAATATCGGCAATCTGTATGCCGTGCAATGATGGACCGGTTGATTTTTTGCCGGAAAATGATTCAACTCCTGATAATGCCATATAGTTAATATCATGTCCTGCACGGCTGGCAAAACTTCCCGTATGCCCATATCCTGTTAGCGAACAGTAGATGATGCCTTGATTAATATTTTTTAAATCTTCATAGCCAAACCCTAATTTTTCAAGAACGCTCGGTCTGAACTGTTCTATTACAATATCATACTCTTTGACGAGTTTATAGATAATATCTTTAGCATGAGATGCTTTTAAATCCAGAGCCAATGATTTTTTCCCTCTGTTGATGTGAGCATAAACGGCAGATATCTCATCAATGATGGGGGGAAGCATACGCAACATATCGGGATTATGTGGATTTTCAACTTTAATAATATCAGCTCCTAAGTCTGCCAGCATCATGCTACCGTAAGGGCCTGGTAGCAAATAGGTAAAATCCAGTATTTTCATATCGTGAAGAGGATAGCTCATAAATTATCCTTGATGTAGTTGATGGTTTATTGTATAGTATCATTAATGACAATACGTCAAGTAAAACTTGATATGTTTCAGTTTTTGTTATTGAGCGATAGTACCTGCAATAAAAACTTTAATGTAGTAAAATGGTACAATCATTATACAATAATCATATAATGGATGAACATGCATGGACTGATATCGATTGAAAATCGTAATAAAGGGAGATCATGTATAATATATAGCTACATCATGTTTATCTCAACAAAATAAATGTTGACGATATATTGTACAAAATTTATTCATCATCAAAAAAATAAGGCTGGACTTAATTAATCTATCGTCTATTTTGATATTAATATTGAAGTACAGTTTCATATCGATAGTTATTGAGTGTTGGGGAGTGGTATTAGATATTGAATTTGGATTTAAAAGTGTAACACATTTAAAACTATGTCCTGATGAAAAAGTTGAATATTCTGGTATTGACTGGCAAACTATGAGGATGCTTATATAACTAATAGAATTGAGGTGTTGTAGTATATGAATATAACTATAACCAGAAAAAATAGTATAAATGTAATAAGTTTAGCTTTATTGTTACCAGCACTATTGATGTTTTTGCAGTGTAACAAGGGCAATGATATACTGGCAACATATAATGGAGGTACTGTAACAAGACAGGAATTTATGGATTGGTTGGAGTTAAATTATTATAAGCGTGAAGTTAGCCATATAATAAAATACAAAACATTGCAAATACAAAAATTGCAGGAAATGTGTAAAGAAAAGATAATGATTTTAGAAGCAAAAAAAATGGGCTATGACAAGCAGCCATATTTTGCCAATATTAAAGAGCTGTATACCGATCAGGAAATAATGAAATATTTTTTAAAAAAAGAGATTGAAGAAAAAGCTAAAATAAAAGAACCAATTGTACATATTTTAGCTTTATATATCAATGATGTAAAAGAAGACTCATATAAAAAAGCAGTAAATGTAATTGCAACATGTAAAAGTAAAAGTTTTTTAGATGTATATAAGCAGTATAGTAATAATCCAAAAGATTTTGTGTGCATGGATTTTAGATATAAATTTCTTTTTATGTTACCCGAAAGTTTACAAAAAGGTATTGAAAAATTAGAAAAAAATGATTATAGCATGGAACCAATTATTATTAAAGATGGAAATGATTGGTTTAATAGTGGTATCTATATTGTCTTCAAAAAAGATCAAAGAACAGCTACATTAAAAAATTTATATTTAATAACTAACGATAAAAAGGAAGCTCATGATTTAAAAAATATAGTTTTAATTAGATTGCTTAATGAATATGTAGATAAACTGCGTAGTAAAAAGGATGTTTATTTTAATTACAAGGCATTGGATAGCAATGCTGTAAACACAATACTTTTTACAATTGGAAATAAATCTGTAAAGGTAAGTGATTTCAATGAAAGGATAAAAAAATTAATAGAATCAAAAATACAATTAGGAAGTGATGTAACTATAGTTAGCGAAATGACAAAAAAATCATTTAAGGATGAATACGCATGGGAATATTTTACCAATGAGTTGGTTAAAAGAGTTTTTTATGAAAAGGGTTACCATAATGACCCTGAATTTGTAAAATCTTTGAATGATAAACTTGACATGATACTGGAAATAGAATTTAAAAAACATCTTGCCCCTAAAAATGTCAATGTTACATTAGCTGAAATTAAAGAAGAATATGAATTAACAAAAGATAGGTATTATGCATATACCGAGTCAGTGGAGGGTAAACAAATAAAAAAATACATTCCATTAGAAAAGGTGAAAGATGAAATAAAAAGAATACTGGAAAACCAGAAGAAGGAAGATTTCGTCAACAAATATAAAAGCAACCTTGCATTACAATATACTGTAACATTAAAAACTGAAAGCATATAACATGAACAGTTCTGATTTTTTAAATGCACCTAAAAATCTACTTGATGGTAAGTATAAAATAACAAAAAAGTTGAAAACAGTTTTTTTTGGTGAATATTATGAAGCTGTTAACATTAAAAATGAGAAGATTTATCGTGTATGTTTTATAAATAAAAAAAATATTGATAAGTATTCTGTCATTAAATTTCACAATTCAGTAAATAAAATGATGAATGTAAAAATTTCTTCAATTGTGCCAATTATATCTAGCGGGGAATTGTTAAATTATATTTATGTTATCACTGAATATCCTGAAGGGATGGTATTATCTGATGTATTGAAAAATAGACCGGATCACTATGTTATATATTCCAATGAAATGTTTGACTTGATAAATAGTATTATTGATGCATTAAAAGTTATTCATTCTGAAGGTGTGCAACATTTATTTTTGAATCCATCGTCTATGTATTATACTAATAATAAAAAAATATTGTTAACCGATTGTTGTTTTATTGATATTATTAATATTGAAGATTTTTCAGATGAGATTTTAACAAACTATAGTTGTTATATTTCGCCTGAGGCATTACAATTCATTAATCAACCTATAGGGTTTTATTCTGATTTATTTTCCATTGGAGTAGTGATATATAAAATAGTAACAAATTTAGTACCATTTGATACTTCAAGCTTGCATAATTTTGTATATTCTATGTTATACACAAAACCTCAATCAATGAAACTATTTAATCCATTTATTCCATCAACCTTTGAATCTATTGTTTTTAAATTACTTGATGTTAATCCATTGAATAGATATAGCTCTACAGAAGAATTGATAACAGATATAAAAAATATTAATAGAAAAGATAAAAAATCAAAGTCATTTTTTACATCATTGGGAAAATACTCAGATTATTTAAAATTTATTGGGCGCAATACTGAATTAATGCAATTAAATGAAATGTATACTGCATTTCAAGAAGGAAAAGGCAGAATGGTTGTAATATCGGGCGAATCTGGTGTTGGCAAATCAAGATTAATAGAGGAATTTAAAATACATTTCATCAAAGATTCATCAATGCTCATCATTGTTTTATGTAATATACGAGATCAAAATGAGCCTTTTTCAACTATACAAAAAATTATTAATCAAATAATTGGCTATATTATTCAGGATGAAGAAGAATTCAATAGTGTAATAGTATCTATTATAAAAGAGTTTGCAATCTTTAGAGATCAGCTATTAAAAATATTCCCAATTGCTGATCTAATTTTTAAACATAATACTCATTCATTAAAAAATGGACCAACCAGTCAATGGATTAATAAAAGCAGTGAAATAAATTCATTGATTTTGCATGTATTAAGCTTAATAGCAGATGAGTTAAACAAATTACATTATAAACTTATCATTGTAATTGAAGATATACAATGGAGTGATTTTTCTTCACTTGAAATTATGAAAAGTATTAACGAGCATATTGATGCTATTAATCTTTTTATGATTATTACCATGCGTTCAGAATTTGAAAATAATGATATTGTAAAAGGAATTATTCACAACAAAACAAGCCTTAAAATAAATTTAGTACCTTTGAATTATCCAGAAACCTGTGAATTGGCATTTTCAATGTTGCAACTGGAATTTAATAAATACACCAATGTATATAACCATATATATAGAAAAAGCAAGGGAAAACCATTAGAAATAATTGCAATCAGTAAATTTTTATTAAACAAGAATATCAACTCATATTTAAGTGATAATGATGATGTAATGGATGCTATTATTGACTTTGATGAGATTATATCCCGTCATATCAATAAATTAAATATCAATGAAAAAAATTTGCTGGATATCCTTGCAATTATGGGGAAAGAAATATCAATAAAAACATTAGCATCTATCATGAATATTGATGAATTAGAACTGCTATCATTATTAAAGTCTTCATCTATACTTGATATTATAAAAATTGATATTCATCCTTACGAAGTTAATTTTATCAATTTTATCAATGATAAGTTACGAGATACCTATGTAGCATCAATTGACCCGGAAAGGAAAAAGATGATACATAAAAATATTGCTGAATATTTTGCCAGTAATATCGATATGTATGATACTGCAATTTATGATATCATTTACCACTATATAAACATCAGCGAAATTGAAAAAGCTCTACAGTATATATTTGATGCGGTAAAAAAGGCAAAAGAAATTTATGGGTATCAGGATATAATCAAAATTCTCAAGATTATTATTGATGCAATGTCGGTAAAAAATACTCAAAAAGAACATGAAATATATTGTGATTTGATTTTAGAATTGTCAAATTTATTAATAGTAACGGGTCAGCTTGATGAAGCAAAATATTACATTAACCAATTAAATGTTAATACATTGGATGATGAACACAAGCTTAATCTTTATTCATTATATTGTGATTTGCATTATAAAAAAGGAGAATGGATCAATTGCGAAAAATATGCCAGAAAAGGATTAAAGATTATCCATGAACAATTGCCTGATAATAAACAGGTTATTTTTTATATAATAAAAGAATTGTTAAAAGCATTATTTTCCCCATTATATACCTTCATTCCCTTATCATCAACAAATAAACAACGAAAAATAAAAATATTTAATTTTTTAGAACCATTAGGGATGAGCTATGTGTTGAGCAATACCTTAAAGTTTTTATATATAGGATTGCGTAGCAGAAACATAGCTTATAGGATTGGATATTCAAAACAAATGTGTATTAGTTTATATGCACGTGCAGGTATTGCAATGATTATTGCGTTATATCCATTGTCTATATTCTATTTAAAAAAATCCAGAAAGGTTAGTAAAAAAATAGATGATAAATGGCTGGAGGCAAAAACTTATGAGCTTGAAGGTTATTGCAATGAATGGCAGGGAAACTATACTAATGGAATAAATAATTTTAATAAAGCTATTGAAATGTTTACAAAGCTTGGGGATGTAAAGGAATTACTGATGTCATTAAACGGATTGGAACATTGTTACTATTATACAGGAAATTATTTTAAAGCTGAATCAATAAATCAAGAATATTTAAATATTGCAGAAAAAATTAATGATAGTTATTCCATTACCGCTGCTTACATTTATTTTGCACAGATTGAGCGTGAAAAAGGTAATTATGAAAAATCGGAAAAGTATGCATACGATGCATTCAATGTAAGTAAAAAGGAAAATATTCTATTTAATCAATGTTCAGCGTTGAATGAACTTGGTGCTACAGCAATAATGAAAAAAAATTACACGGCAGCCGTTGATTTTCTGATAAATGCTCAACAGATTATAGCAGACAATAGTTTTATACCTCAGTATGTATATCCTGTATATTGTAATTTTGCTGATGCGTTGATAAAATTGCATCAAAGTTCAAAAAACACAATAGATGATATTCATAGTAAACAGTTACGTCATAAAATGAAAAAAGCAATTTTTACGTCCATAATGAAAACTTTTTATTTACCAACTCATTTTGCCAGTTCATTACGAGTTGCAGCTTTATATTTCTTTGATGTGAAAAATAAAAAATTATTTTCAGATATACTATTCTGGTTAAGTCATATAGTTGGCGAAAAGTACCATAGAAAGTACGAGGTTGCAAAAACTTGTTATGAATATTCGCAAATGCTTATTGATGTTGGTAGCAACAGGGTTGATGATTATATTCAGAAGGCTTTCAATTACTGTACTGAGATAGGTGCTCATGAATTACATGCAAAATTAAACATGATACTTGGCTATGATGAAGAAAATAGATATAAAGATTTTATAGAAAAATCAATATATGGTGAATTAATAGCATTTGAAAAAAATCAATTATTAAATAAAAAAATCATTGAGTATAACAGTCACAACGATTATATAAAGGCTATAGTAGCCATATTACATGAATTATGCAAAATAGTATTAGCCGAAGGAAGTATTATTGGAGAATGCAGTAATAGTGAATTTTCATTGCATCACTGTTGTAACATTAATGAACATGATGCAAAAAACTTTTATATAAAAGAATATGCAGATTATTCGCTATTTAATAATTTTCCGTATATCGTTACGCATAACATAGATGGTATCGATTTCCAGTTGCTGTATATTCCTGTTCAACAACAAAATCTAATAATTATCTTTTATTCACGGTATAATTTTTTTACGGAAACTATCGCCAGAGAAGTTTTGGATTTCCTATTATCAATCAGAAAAATTGTAGCTGAAAATGTTGAAAAAACAAAACAAAAAATAAATAAATCTACTGGAGAAACGATATCGTATAAACTTGAAAATAAAATTCAATTAGCAAAAGATTACATAGAAAATAATTATCAGTATAATATTTCAAAGCATGATATTGCCACTGTTGTAGATTTAAATGCTGACTATTTTGCTCGATTATTTAAACAATTAACAGGAGAAAATATAGGAGATTATATCAATAGGATAAGGATAGCAAACGCTTCTGAACTTTTAATTGCAACCGATAAAAAGATAATAGAAATAGCCTTTGATGTAGGATTTGAGGATTTAAGTACTTTTAACCGTAATTTTTTTAAATTTTTAAAAAAATCCCCTAAAACATTTAGAAAACAATAATAAAATATATGCAAAAATAGATATATCTAGTTATGCATTGAACCATAATTATATATCTGGTTTATTAATAATAAATACCAACCAGAAGGTATTTTATATATTTCTATTTACAGGAGGTTTGAATAATGAAAAGCTTGAAATTAGTACAATTGGCTGTTGTTGTTTGTGTTGCACTTTTCATTTCTATTGACATGCCTGCACTGGTGGAAAATTATCAGGGTGACGGCAATAGACTTAATATCAGCTTGGTGCAAAAAGGCGATGTCATCATAATGAAAGGTTGTAAAAAGATGGCTGATTTAATTGGCGGTTTATTCCCGGGTTACTGGCATCATGCAGCAATTGCAGAATCGGCAGGCTATTACGGTACAATGATTGAGGCATGGACCAATGGCGTACGCCGATTGGATACCAGATCAACGTTAACAGTTGATGAAGCAACCATCGAGCGAGTGAACACCTCAAGTACAGTAAAAAATAATGCGGTCAACTTTGCAATAGGAAAGATAGGGAAGGCTTATGATTATGGATGGCTGTTATGGCCGGGTACAAAAAGTACAAGTGGTTCTAACTGGTATTGTTCAGAATTGGTATGGGCAGGTTATAAGGTTAACGGAGTTGATATTGATGCAAATCCTGGTTATCACTGGCTGTTCTGGAATAATGTGGCGCCTGGTGAATTAGCTGATGATGGTAATACCTATCAAATTACACGGTCTAATTGATGTATTGATGTACTATGGTTGAAGAATGATAGATATAGCAGAGAGGTACTGCAAGGGGGAAGGGTAGTTTTTATCAATGCCATCTTTAAGAATAAAGATACATTTTCTTGAAGGTGGCATTGTAGTTATTGTATGTCTTACGCAAGTAACTATCGATGTTGCAAAAAAATAAAGTATGTAATGGTGTAATGATGCAGATTTCTCTTAAAAAGAAGTTTATTATAATTTTATTGATAGTAATAGTTATCGGGGCGATAGTTACTGTGTATTCATATTATAGCAGTAAAAAAAAATCTATTGAAAAAAACTATATTCCCGATAACTATCGGACATATTTAGAAAAAGAAGAAAGAAATATTTCCCAATTAGAAACGATGTCAAAACAAGAATCCATGCAATTTTTGCAAAAGATTTTTGGAAGCTTACAGTATGATAACGCACATGAGGAGAGTGATTATGTTCCCGAACAGGTGACGCCAGTGTTACATGAACTGAAAGAAAAAAATTATGAGTTATATACATTAAATAATACAATCTTTTTACTTAAAGCTAAAGAAGGGTTGCCTCCTATTGTGTGGATTCCAATCTCTGATAATCAGGCAGATATACGTGAGTGTAATAGCATACTTGAAACTATTGCAGTGTTAAAAGAAAAGATAGACAGTGGAAAAGAAACTTATGAGGAAGGGATGCAGTATTATGTATTAAAAAAAAGTTTTTTTGAAAATAAGTTAGAACTCATGGATTATTACTTAAATCTATTGAATGAAGAGAAAGCACACTATAAAAATGATGACAATCCTGAACGTGGGGATGAAAGCATAGTATGGCAGATTGAAGAGATTGAAAAAATAAAAGGGCTTTTAAAAAAAGAGATTGAAAATATTCATAGCCAGCTACATTAGACATTCATCAATAACTATGTGCAATAATGCTATTCTCATAGATACTATCAATTCCATCAATACTCTATCACTACAAGCATGTAGATAGGGCATAACAGCAATATCTATGTACAGTATAACAAAATATTTTTTATTTTTCTGATAGATGTTTTATGATCAAATTTTATATTAACAATGATCATGTTACACTGCATTAAAAAATCAAAATTAATATAAAAAAAGAATTGATTTTCTGTAAGTATGCAATTAAACTTTTTTAATTAATACAGATCATAATAATTGTGCAGGAACTATTAATAATGGAAGCTAAAAATCTTCTTCGTCAGTTTCAAAAATATGGATCAATGGTTATTGTGTTCAATTCAATTGTATTTTTTATAATTTTAGCTATTTCATTTCCCGTTTTTTATGATCTACGTATCCTGGTAGCATTTATAATTTTAACAATAATAGCTTTTGTATCATTATTTTCATATTATATGATAATGGTACAATCCATTTTAAAAATTATTGATAAAGATGATGAAGAATCCAGAAAAAAGGTATTCAATTATTTTAAAAGTTATGCTGTGCAAACTTTGCTTTTAAATATAGCATATTTAGTGGTAATTTATGTTCCATTGTTTTTTTATATGTATTTTTTCTGTGGTTATACCAATACCTATTACCATTTCTATGTCTTCTTTATCATAGCATTTGTTTTTCTATTTTTGGGATATAATTCGATGCTGGTATGGTATAACCGAACATACCCATTGGGGCGATTTAATATTCCAGTAGCAGTTCAGCGACTACGCAGTAAAATTGTAAGTATTGTGTTGCCTGTGACACTTTTAACATCTGTTTTTTTATTAGTTGTGTTTTATCAAGTTGATAAGTCCAATGTGATAAAATTAACAGCGGATCATATCTATGAAAGTTTACAAAATATCAAAATAGATTCTAAAGAATTATTTTTACAAACTATACCACGTGTAATTTCCAAAAATAATGGAGTTGTATTGGTTTATGATGGAAATACTATTAATATAAGTAATGACGAGCAATATGAATCAAAAGCCATATCAGATATAATAAAAAAAGGCAATCAACCTGAATTTTTATTCCATAAAACCATCAATTTTTTTAAAAATATTAATATAAAGCAATTTAACACTATATCAGGAGTTTTTAATGGTGAACAGTCAGTACTATATGGATATAATAATTTTTCGGGTAATTATGCTATAGTTGCAATATTTTCTGAACAGCTACTGTATAAAAATGTTTATCAAAGTATATTTTTTGTAACCCTGAGTATGATACTCATTAATTTTATTATTCGCTATATAATCAACAAACGACTTGTAAATCTTTCACGAGCACTTGATGTTGCAATGCCGGTATTGCAAAAAGCCAATACAGGGGATTTAAGTGGTGAAATTACATTAATAAAATCACGTGATATCATGGAAGATTTTATTCGAGGTTTTATAGGGTTCAGAGAATTGATAACAGACTTCATTAAAAAATCAAATGAATTGAGTGAAAAGGTACTCTTATCCTCCGAGGCATTGGCTTTTTCGGGAAAATCAATCAAGGATGAAGCATCTCAACAAGCAAAAAATACTGAAGAGGTTACCTCTATTATTGCAGAACTATCAAGTTCATTTTTTACTATTGCAAATGATGCAAATAAACAGCGTGATATTCTGGAAAACTTAGAAAAAATTGTTACTAATCTCAATGAAGCTTTTGCTATCTTAAACGCCGATGCACAGCAGGTAATCAAAGCAATAGAAAATATTCAAAACAGTGCTCATCAAAGCGAAACTATTGTTGATAGTACTACTGAATCAACAAAACAGATTGCATCGTTCTTTGAAAAGATTATGAATGTTATAGGACTTATTGCAGATATTGCTGAACAGGTTAATCTATTATCTTTGAATGCTTCCATTGAAGCAGCACGTGCTGGTGAGCATGGCAGGGGATTTGCAGTTGTAGCCGAAGAAATATCTCGATTGGCTGATAGAACTGCTCAGAACCTTAAAGAAATATCCGGCATAATACATGAAGGTAACAGCGCAATGAACAGCAATATGCAGATGATGGAAGCAATGCGTAAAGGTTTACGTTCAATTGTCAATGATATTGAGCACAGTGTTACATTATTTACAGGATTTATAGAAACTATTAATCAACGTGTAAAGGATTTCGCAACAATTCATGAAGGTATAATTGGAGCAAGTGAATTTTCCAGAGGATTGTCTTTATCGATGACCGATCTGAGTGATAATACTAAAAAGATAGTACAGTCTATTGAAAATGTAAATGCGGTAGCAGGGCAATTTGTAAGTCTTTCAGAAAATCTTACCAGCACTGCATCTGAACTGGAAACGATGGCTGCAGAGTTAAAAAAGGTTATTGAGCGTTTTAGTATTTAGTTATTCAAGCCCGGCTTTTTTAAATATATGGTTAATATTATGTAAAAAGTTATCCAGTTTAAAAATTTCTTCAATTTCCTCTGGTGATAACTTTGTATTTATTCTTGTATCATTAAGCGATAGCTCCTTTAATGAACCCCCATTATGCCACACATTCATTGCAATTTCCTGAACAATTGCATACGCTTCTTCGCGGGTATAGCCTTTTTCCACTAATTTTAATAGCAGAGCCTGTGAATAAAATAGCCCCCCGGTTTTTTCTATTGTTTTCATCATAGCGTCAGGATAAACATGTAAATTATCAAGGATGAAAATCATCTTCGCAAGCAGGTAATCCAGTGCTATAGTACTATCGGGCAGTATAATACGCTCGGCTGATGAGTGTGAAATATCCCTTTCATGCCACAGGGTCATATTATCCAGCGCAACCATCATGTTGGATTTTATAACCCGTGATAGCCCTGAAACACGTTCACATAATACAGGATTCCGTTTATGCGGCATTGCTGAAGACCCCTTTTGTCCTTTCTGGAAAGGCTCTTCTACCTCGCGAACCTCTGTACGCTGAAGATGTCGAATCTCTGTTGCAAGTTTATCCAGTGTGCCGGCACAAATTGCAATGGCTGACATATAGTATGCATGTCTATCGCGCTGAATGATCTGTGTTGATATGGGATCTGGGTTCAAACCTAATTTTTCACATACTATCGTTTCAACTCGCGGATCAATATTGCTGAATGTTCCCACAGCGCCAGAAAGTTTTCCATAGGCGATATCATCAATGGCGTCCTGTATTCGTTTGCGGTTGCGCAAAAATTCATGATAATACAATGCCATCTTTGTCCCGAATGTAGTAGGTTCTGCATGGACGCCATGTGAACGTCCCATACATGGGGTTTGTTTATAGTTTAATGCTAATTTTTTTAGTATAGCAAGAAGTTGATTTATATCGTTGAGGATAATTTCGCCAGCCTGTTTCATCTGTATGGATAGAGCAGTATCAACAATATCGCTTGAAGTTAGCCCATAGTGAATATATCTGCTGGAAGGGCCTACATATTCAGAAACGCATGTTAAAAAAGCAATGACATCATGGTGCACCTGGTTTTCAATCTCTTCAATACGCGAAACAGTAAACTGAGCTTTTTCTTTAATGATTTTTAAATCTTCCTGTGGAATTATGCCTAACTGTGCATTTGCTTCACAGGCTGCAATTTCAATGTCAAGCCATATCTTAAATTTGTTTTCCAGTGTCCAGATATCTGAAATTTCTTTTCGCGAATAACGATCAATCATACATTCCCCAGAGTAATTTTAATAATTAAATGAAAAAGTTAATTCTCTTTGGCCATTAAAATTAATCAAGTAAAAAAAGGCATATTTTGTTAATCATCAAGAATTACTGCTTGACGGATATATTATTGATAAAGCAACAATAACATTGTGAATGTACTAAATTATAAGATAAAGGTTTAAGTATGATATTTTTGAATGAAATACGAGCATGGGTCTGGGGAATGCCTCTCATTATTTTATTGCTGGGTACTGGTATTTATTTAACAATACTGCTTAAAGGGTTACAGTTTAGAACTTTATTTCCATCATTAAATCTGGCGTTGATAAAAAGAAAAGAAGGTGGAGCGCACCCTGGCGATATATCACATTTTCAGGCTCTCATGACTGCACTATCAGCAACCGTTGGAACCGGCAATATCGCTGGTGTGGCTTCGGCAATTGCTATTGGTGGCCCTGGTGCATTGTTCTGGATGTGGCTTACCGGTTTATTTGGGATGGCAACAAAGTACAGTGAAGCAGTGCTTGCGGTTAAGTATCGTGAGGTTGATGCATTGGGAACCATGTCGGGCGGTCCCATGTATTATATTGAAAAAGGATTAAAGAGCAAATGGCTTGCTTTTATTTTTGCACTGTTTGCTGCCTGTGCAGCGTTTGGAACCGGTAACATAATACAGTCCAATTCGGTAGCTGAGGCAATGCATGCTACATTTAATGTACCATCATGGGTAACAGGAATATTTTTATTTATTTTAACCTTCCTTGTTATCATGGGTGGTATCAAGACTATAGCAAAGGCAGCTTCGGCGATAGTTCCCTTTATGATACTGTTTTATTTAATTGCGGGCACAGTCATATTGATACTATTTTATAAAAATATACCCCATGCATTTACATTAATCTTTGTGCATGCATTTACTCCAGTGGCAGCGGCTGGCGGTTTTGCAGGTGCGGGTGTACAAATGGCTATGCAGATGGGTGTTTCACGAGGGTTGCTTTCCAATGAATCAGGTTTAGGAAGCTCACCGATAGCTGCTGCTGCAGCAAAAACCGATGAACCTGTACGACAGGCACTGGTTTCCATGACACAGACTTTTATTGATACTATAGTAGTTTGTTCTTTTACAGGGCTGGTCATTCTTGTGACTGGTGCATGGGAAACAGGTAAAACTGCCGCTGCGTTAACCGAGCATGCATTTAGCCAGGGGCTCCCCGGTACATGGGGAGGCATTGTTGTTGCTATAAGTTTAATATTTTTTGCATACTCAACTATCTTAGGATGGGCATATTACGGTGAAAAAGCTATAGAATATATAGCAGGAGAAAGAGCAATAAAGCCTTATCGTTTACTGTGGGTAATTATTGTATTTATTGGTGCTGTTGGCAGGCTGGATGTTGTGTGGGCAGTTACCGATATTATGAACGGTTTAATGGCTTTTCCCAATCTCATAGCGTTGTTGGGGTTGTCGTTTGTTATAAAAAATGAAACAAATCATTTCTTTAGCAAACATACTACAATATAACCATGCATACTGTACATAGATTGTAACCAAAAGTTTGATACCATGAACTATCGCCAGAATAAAAAATATTATTTAAAAGTGGTGCTAACACAATTTTGCAGCGTACCCTATTATATGGTGATGGTAGCATTGCTGTTTTGTTTTTCGTGCAGTCGTTTTGAATCAGTGCGCGATTCCCATACGCTCTACGTTCATCTTTCTGCTGAGCCGGGGCACCTCAATCCAATAACATCAACTGAGGCAATTGCATCATCAATAAATACCTATATATATGAAACACTGCTGGACAGGGATTACGATACCTTAGAGTTAAAACCGCTATTAGCCTCCCATTGGGAGATATCGCCTGATAAACTACACTACCGTTTTTATTTAAAGAAGAATATACGCTGGAGCGATGGAAAACCTTTTACCGCTGATGATATTGTCTATTCGTTTCATGTCATCAAAGATCCAGAGGTTGCCAATGCCCCTTTAAAGGTGTATTATATTGACGTAGTCAGCGTTAAAAAAATTTCACCCTATATTGTTGAGTTTACGTATTCACGACCATATTTTTTAGCACTGGAGATATGCGGCAGCATTCCTGTTGTTCCAAAGCACATCTTTGATGATGGCACCGATTTCAACACACACAAAAACAACAGACACCCCATTGGTACCGGACCATATATATTTAGCAAATGGGAAACCGGGAAGCGCATTGAATTAGAGCTTAATCCCCTTTACTGGGGTAACAAGCCTGATATCAAGAAGGTTATCTACAAAGTAATACCCGAACCCAGCGTTGCGTTGCAGATGTTAAAAAAGGGTGAGATAGATGTCATGTCGCTGAGGCCTATTCAATGGGTACGGCAGACTGATTCAAAACATTTTAAGGAGGCATTTTACAGGTTTACGTATTACCAGCCTTATTATAGCTATATTGGCTGGAATGCAAAAAATCTCCTGTTTAATGATAAGAATGTACGCAAAGCTCTCACCATGCTCATTAACAGGCAGGCTATACTGGATAGCTTACTTTTTGGTTTGGGGATGGTTGTTACCGGTCCTTTTTATATTTATGATAAGTATTACAACCATGATATACAACCATTGCCCTATGATCCAGTAAAGGCAAAAGAATTGCTTAAAAATGCTGGCTGGGTGGATAGTGATGGTGATGGGATACTGGATAGAGGTGGCACAAAGTTTTCGTTTACCTTTACGATAACATCAGCAAGTAAGTTTGCTGAACGGCTTGCAACAATTTTAAAAGAGGATTTTGCAAAGGTTGGCATTCAAATGGATATCAACCGATATGAATGGGCTGTGTTTGTCAATAAGATAGATAAGCGTGATTTTGATGCTGTTACATTGGGATGGTCATTATCCTGGGAGGGTGATCCGTATCAACTGTGGCATTCATCGGAGGTTAAAGCAGGTTCAAATTTTTGTTATTTCATAAATCGAGAAGCTGATGAGATAATTGAGAAAGCACGAAAAGAGTTTGATGTAAACAAGCGCATTGCACTATACCGCCGTTTTCATGAAATAATCCACGATGAACAGCCCTATACCTTTTTATACTGTACGCCGGCGCTTGTTGCGGTGAGCAAGCGCTTTAGCAATGTTATTGTTCATAAACGTGGATTAAACTATGTTGAGTGGAAGGTTACAGGCAATTAATGAGATACTATATCCTTAAACGCATACTAATTATTATACCAACCTTTATTGGTATTACCTTCATCACCTATCTTATGATACGGTTGGCACCGGGTGACTTTACATCATTACATGCAGGAATAGAAGGAGAGCTTAAGGCAGGGAGCCTGTCCAAAGAGATATTTGAACAGGAAAAGAAATTGTATGGATTGGACAAACCTATTATAGTTGGATATTCAGAATGGCTTTATAAAACAGTAAAGCTTGATTTTGGCACCTCACGAAAAGATGGACGTACAGTAGCGATACATATTATTGAGGTGTTGCCTATAACATTATCTCTTAACATTTTGTCGATAGTTATTGTTTATATTATTTCAATTCCATTAGGTATTTTTTCAGCAATAAAAAAAGATACTGTGATTGACCGCATTGTCAGCATTACGCTATTTTTACTATATTCTCTGCCGTCCTTCTGGGTTGCATTGCTTCTTTTAAAATATTTAAGCGGTGGCGATTATTTGAACCTTTTCCCGCTTGGAGGCTTGTACTCGGACTGGTTTGATCAATTAAATGTATTGCAAAAAGCAATGGATGTTATATGGCATTTGATTTTACCGGTGGTTACCCTGACCTATGGTGGATTTGCCTTCCTTTCACGGTATACACGTGCAACAATGCTTGAAGTAATAAATCAGCAATATATAGTAACAGCACGTGCAAAAGGGCTGTCCGAAAAAAAGGTTTTATTTGTACATGCTTTCAGAAATTCTTTAATACCACTTATTACGTTGATGGCAACAATGCTGCCGGGACTTTTAGGTGGCAGTGTAGTGGTGGAATCTATATTCTCGGTACCGGGGATGGGTATGCTTGCGTTTGAATCTATCCTATCACGGGATATTCCTGTTATTATGGCTATAACGTCCATTTCAGCATTCCTCACACTTATTGGAATTTTCCTTGGGGACATCATGTATGCAATTGTTGATCCAAGAATCAGGCTGGAGGCGCAACAATGACGGGTTACTGGGGTACAGCATGGAAACGCTTTAAACACAATAAGGTTGCAGTTGCTGGCTTGTTCATAGTGTTGTTTTTATTTCTTATTGCGCTGTGTGCTCCTTTGATTGCAAATAATAAGCCCTATATCATTATAAAAAATAAAGCACTATATTTTCCCATTATCATTGATTATAAACAATTTGAGGGAGTTGATCTTAAAAAGATAGATGGGTATAAACTATTTCCACCAATCCCCTATTCGTACTCTGAATATGATCTCAATGCCATTGTTGTACCTCCTTCGAGCAGGCACCTGCTGGGGACTGATGAGCAGGGTAGGGATTTAGCTGCACGTATGATCTATGGCACCAGGGTATCTATTTTTGTTGGATTTGTTGCAGTGTTTATCTATGTTACCATTGGTATCATTATAGGTGCACTGGCTGGGTTTTATGGTGGATGGGTGGATATTATTATTTCCCGCATCATAGAGATTGTCATGTGCTTTCCTACATTCTTCCTTATATTAACCATTTTAGCCTTATGGGGACAGAGCCTGCTCAATGTAATGATAGTTATTGGCATAACCGGCTGGACCGGGATAGCCCGTATTGTTCGTGGTGAGTTTTTTAAGTTACGGGAGCAGGATTTTGTAGTTGCTTCCCGAGCTTTAGGATCTAAGGACTGGTGGATTATTTTTAAGCATATACTCCCCAATGCGATGGCTCCCGTGATGGTTTCGGCAACATTTGGCATAGCCTCAACAATACTTATAGAATCATCGTTGAGCTTTTTAGGCTTTGGGGTACAACCACCAACGCCAAGCTGGGGTGATATATTATCCCAATCCCGTGATTTTATAGACTTTGCATGGTGGTTGACATTAATCCCTGGTTTTGCTATATTCATTACTATAACATCATATAATGTACTGGGTGAGGGTTTACAGGATGCGATTGATCCCAAGCAATATTATTAAAGGGTTAGTTTTCATTTTTATCATCGGTCTTTTTTCCTGTCTTTCTGTGTTTGAGGAACAGCAGAATACAGTTAACCTGTTGCCATCAGATACAGAGCTGTATACATGGAAGATGATAAAAAGTGAATCCTTCAATAATCAACAGTCAATAACCATGCTGGTACCATCGTTTTATCAGCATTATAATGTCATGGAATTAGTTACAGGCAAATATGAATCAATCAATGACCCTGCCATTTATTTAACAGTAACTATCGCCAAAACATCAAATGCTGATGATGCATATGGACTGTTTACACGTGAGCGTGCTCTTTTGAATGATACGTTTGAAATCAATACTGTTGCAGCGTATAGTAAAAATAAAAGCATTGCCTATAGCGATAATGCTGTTGTTATAGTTCAAACCAACGACATAGATTTTATCAATACACAAAAAACTACTATTGGTATAATACTTGATAAAGTTAGATTAAATCAACAATTTCCTCATGCAATGAATCCTGTAACAAATCTTATCAAGGAAAGCAGCATCGTCATTTATAATGAAGGCATTCCGGAATTGCCAGATATTAAACGTATAGTTGTTGGCAATAAGACTATTGATTCTTCTGAGATTTCATGTTTTTATAAAAAGTATTTTTCAAGTATTGATGCAGGCAATAGCTTTAATTTATTGATAAAAAATGATAGTTCATTGATGATTATTGAATCGAGCAAGGTAAAAATAGCATTTAAAAAATATGGCAATAGTTACTGTTATGTAGCACATAGTAATGAATGGATATTTGGCTGTAAAGATATTAAAGATTATGCTACCGGTAAAAAAGTAATAGCTGTTATTTATAGGGAACTGGTTGCTCAATAAAATGTTTTACCTCATTGGTGATATTCACGGGCACTTCAAAAAATTGTCCCATCTTGTGGATAAAATTAAAAAATATTTAACTCTTGATGATAGTCTCGTTTTTCTGGGAGATTATATTGATCGCGGATATCAATCATTTGAGGTTATCGATTATCTGGTAAGTTTGAAAGATGATTACAATACAATTATTTTAAAAGGGAATCATGAAGACATGTTTTTAAATTATCTAAAAGGATATGATGTATCAATATTCATGTATAATGGGGGACATGCAACAATACAGTCATATGAAGAAACTATTGGTTCTTTAAAGTTACCACAAGCCCATAAAAACTTTTTTAACAGTCTTAAACTGTATTATGAAACTGAAGATTTTATTGCTGTACATGCTGGATTACGGCAAGGAACATCATTGCAGCAGCAATCTGAGCATGATCTTTTGTGGATAAGGGAAGAATTTTATCAAAAACAATATACATGGGATAAAACGGTTATTTTTGGACATACTGCAACCTTTAATATAACAGCATTGCCAATATATGAAGTTTATGACGATAAAAAGAAAAATATTATAGGTATTGATACCGGTGCAGCCTATGGGGGTCCGCTCACCTGCTTGCGAATGCCTGACAGACAAATTTTCCAATCATATTAAACTAAAAAATACTTGCTATTTTTTATAATATTAGAAAACCTCTAATAAGTATATTGTTAATTATATTTTAGAAGGTACAATATATTGTTTTAATTTTTATAACGAACATCCTATTACGATAGTATATGTTCCATTATTATAATTATTAATTATACCGATTAGTACAGTAAGTAGTTTTTTCATGGTATTACATGGCATTACAATGAGTATTGTACCAAAATGTATAATATGCTACGATACTAAACTAGTTGAGATTTATGATGCTGATACGGGTTTATAACACTACTTTATAAATAATTCTGTTTTTGCAGGAGATGATATAAATTATGTTTATATTTGAATGGCTTAGTAAAAAGGTATCATATACCTTTGCTGTTTGCTTTTTTACTATTTTTGGCGGATGGATGAGTGCAGTATTTGGTTATTATCTTGGCACATCATTTATCCTTTCTAATTATGATGAGCTGAATGCATTAGCACTCAAATGGCTGCCATTATCAGTATTAATACCAACGTTGTTACATTATATATCATTTGGTTTGCTTACTCCCATGAAAATACCGGCATTTCTTAAGCCGCTACGTGACATCAACAAAGCATTTAACAATGGCACATTAAATACATCGCTTGATAATGAAACTTTGCAGAATATTTATGTTCAGCTTTCACATTTCCCATTATACAACATGATCGCTGCATCGTTATTTGGCGCAATGTGCGGTTTTTTTCTTATGGGTTTTGGATATTACGATATGTATACTTCGGGAACATTGACTGTTGTAAAAATGAAAACCGGGATAAAGGCAGTAACTATTGGTGTACTGGTAGTTATTATTTTGTATGGTATGACTACTTACCTTTTAACCGAAATTATTAGCAACCAGCATCGGGCTTTTGTATATCAGGAGTTGCGGCAAAGGAACATCAATATCTATCCAAGAGGATTGATTGGACTAAGAATTAAGTTTAGCTTTTTTATCATACTAATGATTATTACACTGTTAACATTTGCTGCAATGATGGAACAATATCGTTTGTATGAAGGAGCACAGTATGTTAATATCATTACATACATGGTTATTTCAATAATAGCAGGTATTTTTGTAATGTATATTAATTCTGACTCGGTTATGCGGGTACTTGTAGAAATGGGTATTGTTACAAAAAATATTGCTTCAGGGCAAAACGCATGGTTTAAGGTAATGTCACATGAAGAAGAATTTGCTGAGATTGAATATTCCATTTTAGAAATGGCAAAGCAAATTGAAGAACACAGGAAAAATCTGGAATTAAAAGTTGAACAGCGTACTGAAGAATTGCGCGAAGCATTAGCAAGCCTGAAAGAAAAAGACGATATGATACAAAAGCAGCTTGAAATTGCAAGCAATATACAGAGAAGTATTTTACCCGGAAGGATAGATGACTGGAATGAGCTTAAATTTTCGGTTAGATATATTGCAATGGAAAAGATTGGAGGGGACTTTTATGATGTATACCAGATTAAAGGAGATAAATTAGGCGTTTTAGTGGCAGATGTATCCGGTCACGGCATACCAGCAGCTCTCATTACATCAATGGCAAAAATCTCGTTCAGTTCAGCAACACAGCAATATGATTCACCTAAACGTGTTTTCCAGGAAGTTAATCAGAATATTCTTGAACATATAAAAACACAGGATTATATGACATCATTTTTTGTTGTTATTGATGATGATTACAATATTGTTTATGCAAATGCAAGCCACCAGAAAGCAATTTTAGTACATTCGGATGAAGGTAGAGTTGAATTTCTGGATACCAATGGTTTATTTATTGGTGCTATTGAAGAAGCAAGAGAAACGTATGAAGAAAAAGTTACAAAATTGAGATATGGTGACAGATTACTTTTATATACTGACGGCATACCTGAAGCTGCAAATGTTGACCGTGAAGAATATTCAATTGAAAGATTGCAGGATGTTGCTTTGAAAAATCGTCATCTTCCATTAGAAGATTTTACCAGCTTTATTATTGAAGATGTGCAGCGATTTAAGGGAAAGGCTCCTGTTGAAGATGATATTACGTTACTTGTTATTGAACTGGCAAGGGATGAAGCTGTTGACATTATAAAACAGTCCAAGAAATTGATAGATGAACACAAATACTACGAAGCAATTGATTATCTCGAAAGGAGTTTAACACTATATCCAAATAATCGTAAACTCATATACAATTTAGCAAAAAATTATTTCCGTGTTAACAATTTTGGTAAAGCATCAGAACTTATTGAACAATATTTAGAAGTGGATAAACGTAACAAGTATGCATACTATGTTGGTGGTGCGGCCTATTATCAGATGATGAACTATGATAAAGCCATTCAACTATTGGAAAGAGCACAGAGCATTGATCCTAATTTCACCAACGCATTATTTGCTTTAGGTATGGCATACAAAAAAATAGGAATGTTTCAGGATGCATTACAGATATTTGAGCGGGTAGCTAACATAGATCCTGATAATAAGATGGCATTATTTGAAATAAATGAAATAAGAAAAAAATGATAAAAGGCAAAACCTGATTTTTATCATTTCAATATTATTATTAATATTATATATTGAATAAACGGATATATACTATGCTTTTAAAAAAAAGAAATAAAAAATCTTCAAAAAAAAATAACCCGATCAGAAAAGTATATTTTGGTCTTAGATTGCGTTTAATATTAGTACTAAGTGTTGTTTTGCTCATAGTATTATTAATATTTACTGCATTTATGATTTATAATCAAACTATTATTATGAGCCAGGAAAAAAATGAAAAGGCTACAATTTTAGCACAGAACCTGAGTAATATATTTGAATGGTACTTAGATAAAAGCAAACATGAAACAATAGATGATACAAAACAAAAGTTAAAATTAATAAAAGAAGAAATAACAAAATTTAAAAACAACAATCAAGATATATTATATATATTTCTTTATGATTATTATAATAAGATAGCATATAAATCAACGCCGATTAATATTACTCAAGAACCATATTATAAAGTTATAAAAAGTTATTTAACAGATCGTCAACAAAAATTAATTACACATGATTATAACCCTGAAAATGATATCTCAAAAAATAATAAATTTTCTAAAAATAAACAATACAAAGTTGTTTTATGCCCGGTAATAGCAAAAACTGGCATATTGATGCAAATTAATGAAGATTTCGATACTATACTTTTAAAAAGTCATACTCAAAGTTTTACAAATGATGAAAAAAAGAAATTTTATATCAAAATGTGGGTTAAATATAATGAGTTGTTGCCGGACAAATTTGACCCTAAAAATATTGATAAAAAAAATGAAAATTCAATAGATTACAATCTTGATATAATCTTCCTCCAGCTATATAAAAATATTTTTTCTATCAAGAAAAATAAAGTAGAGCAAAAAGATTTATGGTTACTCAATGAAAAATGGATATTACACAACTATACCATTATTTCTAGAGGCATTTTAAATAAAGATATTGCTCTTATTAAAAAATATGATGACATCATAATAGATAATTTAAAGGTTTTACGAGATTATGGAGAAAAATTTAAGCATTTAGGTACTTTGATTGTTGTATATGATTTGAATCAAATCCAGTCGGATATCTATAAAAGCCTTTCCAATGGATATATAACAGCATTATCAATATATATTATAAGTATACTGGTTATTTTCTGGATTACCGGGATCATGTTAAAAAATATTAAAAAGTTAGAAAAATGGGCTTTAGACGTAGGCAAGGGAAATTTCAGTTTGTCTATTGATATTAAAAATAATGATGAAATTGGAAGATTATCAGATGTTTTCCAGTATATGATAAATGAAATAAATTCAAAATATCATCTGGAAAAGTTTGTTTCAAGATCAACGCGGCATATGATTGGAATGGCAGGATTTGAAAAAATTGATGTAGGTTTTTTTGATAGAAGGAATTTTGCATTTTTGTTTAGTGATATCAGAGGGTTCACAAGTTTTTCTGAAATTAATGATCCTGAAACTGTTATGAGTGTTTTGAATTTATATTTTGATAAGCAGGCAAAAATTATACAAAAATACAAAGGCGATATAGATGATTTTGTAGGTGATCAGATAATGGCGCATTTTGGCGGCACCAAAAAAGCTGATACTGCGATTACAGTTGCACTTGGAATTATGAAAGAAATTGATTTACTAAATAAAGAAAGAAAATCAATGAATTTACCTATTTTTGAAATAGGTATAGGTATACATGTAGGTGATGTTGTAATAGGTAAAATTGGTGCAGAATTTAGAATGGATCTTGCATGCATTGGTGATGTAGTAAATACAACATCACGATTATGTCAAAACGCACAGGCTGGCGAAATAATTGTATCAAAAAGTATTATAAATGAAATAACAAAAACATTTAAATATAAAAAGTTGGAACCCGTTAAACTTAAAGGTAAAAAAGATCCATTAGAAGTATATTCTGTTAAATGGGAATCATGATTTACCGCATCAACATGGTTTTCAATAAATTATTTAATGGTTGTTATGTTAATTGTTCCATCAGGCAACATTTGCAGGTATAGCTTTTCTATTTTTTTGGTATAATTGTTGTTTTTTTGTGGTTTATATAGCTTCATAACAGCATTAACATATTCAATTGTTGAACTGATATTTGGCACAGTCATGTTTTTTTTCACTCGACCTATGCCTGCATGATAGGCGGCCAACGCTAACACAATATCATTATTCAATAATGCTAAAAGAGATTTAAAATGCTTTACTCCTGCTTTAATATTTTGTTCAGGATTAAAGGGGTCATCAACATTATATGCCTGCACTATATCCTGCATAAGCTGCATTAGACCCATAGCACCTGCAACTGAAACAGCATCTTTATTAAAATTGGATTCAATCTTTATAATGCATCTAATTAAATGAGGATCAATATTTTCCTTATTGGCGATAGTTACTATTAATGAATCATAGGGGTTGTTAAGTATATCTTTTTGCTGTGAATTATTTTCTATCTTTTTTTTACCTCTGGTGTTATAGTATTCTACAGTATTACCATCACTCTGTTTGGATTTAATCTGTCCATCAATGTCTGATATGACAACAATAGTAATCATGAATATAATTGCGATTATCAATGCGTGATGATCAAAATACATGTTACCGGATATTTTTATACAATGCTTCATATTCTTGTGCTGCATCATCCCAGCTCCGTTTAAAAGACATCGCATTATATATTAATTGCTGCATTAAATTGCTATTGTTATAAATCTTTAATGCATACCGAATTGTTGAATATAATTCGGCCATATCGTTATTTTTATATTTAAATCCGTTACCAGTGATATCTGTTGTATTAAATTCAATAACTGAATCATCAAGTCCGCCTGTTGCCCTTACAATGGGAATGGTTCCGTAAGCCATGCTATACATCTGGTTTAAACCTGAAGGTTCATAACGTGATGGCATAACATAAAAATCGCATCCCGCTTCAATAAGATGAGCTAATTTTTCATTGTACCCCCACCACACGCCAACCTTATCAGGATAAAGCCTCCGTAGGTTTTCAAATCTATCGATAAGCCATTGCTCTCCACTTCCTAACAGTACAAATTGCACCTCCGGTTCATCAAACAAAAGCCAATCCAATGTATCAATCAATATATCAATACCTTTTTGATATGTCAACCTGCTAATACAACCTAACAATGGAATATTACTTTTGTTTAATGAAAAGTAATCCTGTAAAGCATGTTTACACTTTTTTTTACCTGATAAATAGTTAATAGAAAAGTTATAGGGTATAAATGTATCGTGCTCAGGATTCCATTGCTCATAATCAACACCATTGAGAATGCCAAAAAGTTTTGAGCTGTTTTGTTTAATAATTGGTGCCAGATCATAACCATAGTCGGGGTATTGTATCTCCTGTGCATAGCGTTTGCTTACAGTTGTTAAACAATCTGCGTATAGTATGCCAGCTTTAAGGAAGTTTATTTTATTATAAAACGACAATTTTTCTGGAACAAAATATTCATCAGATAGTTGCATATAATATAATACATCTTCTGGGAAAACACCCTGATATCCAGCATTATGCATGGTTAAAACGCTTTTAGTATTTTTAAAAATTGATTCATGAGCATAGTGGGTTCTTAAAAATAGAGGTATCAAAGCTGTTTGCCAGTCATTGCAATGAATGATATCGGTAACTATCGCCAATTGTTTTAACGCCTCAAGGGTAGCACGGTTAAAATATATAAACCGCTCGGCATTATCACCGTAAGGGATGCCATGATAATCATATAATCCATCACGGCCAAAAAAATCATCATGCTCAATAAAATAAACATTAATAGTATTAAGATAATCTGATTTATATATCCCAGACCAGCGGATACCATTGTTATGTGGTACTGCTAATGGCATATCAATGAGTGAGCAGTTGTATTTTATTTTATCGACACAATAATAGCGTGGTAAAAAAAGGTTAACGGTATGGCCACGTTTTGCCAGTGCTTTTGGCAATGAGTATGAGTAATCAGCAAGACCTCCAGTCTTAGCAAATGGATAGGCTTCGCTTGTTATAAATGTTATGTTCATGTTATTGTGCAAGTGTAATCAATGAGGGGTAATATTCTTCAGGTGGATGATACCCCAGCAATGTGCATATAGTGGCAGCTACATGTGCAAGCCCCTGATTGTTTTGTGGAGTAAGGCTATATTCACCATTAAATTGTGGATCATAGATTATAAACGGGACGGGATTTAACGTGTGTGAAGTTTTTGGTTGCGGCTTCCCGGTCTTCTTATCAATGATAATAGTTCCTGTTTTTGCATCTTTTTCAAACATTTCATCTAAATTGCCATGATCCGCAGTTATTATAGCCAATGCCTGTGTATCATTAATTGCTTTTAATAAACGTCCAATGCACAGATCAACAACCTCTGCTGAAATGATTGCAGCCTCTAAATTGCCAGTATGTCCTACCATATCGCCATTGGGAAAATTTAATCGAATAAAATCGTATTTGTTGCTATTTAGTGCTTCAATGACTACATCAGTAATTTCAGCAGCTTTCATCCATGGACGCTGATCAAATTGCACCCTGTCTGAGGGGATTTCTTGATACACTTCGTACTGTGGGTCAAACATTCCGCTACGATTACCATTCCAGAAATAGGTAACATGGCCAAATTTTTGTGTTTCTGAAATGGCAAATTGCCTGCATCCATTATGAACAAGATATTCACTGATGGTTTTATCAATAGACGGAGGATAAACAAGATAGTTTTTGGGTATATGCAAATCCCCATCATATTCCATCATTCCTGCAAATATGACATCGGGATATCGTTCGCGATCAAACTTATTAAAATCTTTGTCTTCAAAAGCTCGTGAAATCTCAATTGCACGGTCACCTCTAAAATTAAATAAAATAACCGAATCACCATCCTGAATAGTTCCAACAGGTTTGCCGTTTTTTGTAATGACAAAAGCAGGTAAGTACTGGTCGGTAATATCCGGTTGTTCTTTTCTAAATATTTCAATAGCTTCTGTTGCTGATGTAAATGTTCGTCCTTTACCAAGAACGTGAGCATCCCATCCACGCTTTACAATATTCCAGTCTGCTTCATATCTATCCATGGTGGTTACCATTCTGCCTCCACCGGAGGCAATGCAGAAATCAAATCCTTTTGCATTAAATGATGCTAAAAAATTTTCAAGGCTGTTAACATATTCAAGTGCAGAAGTTTCAGGGACATCACGGCCATCAAGAAGTATATGAACGCGAATCTTTTTTACCCCTTCATGAGCAGCCTGTTCAATGAGTTTAAACAGATGGTTTATATGAGAATGTACATTGCCGTCGGAAAGTAAGCCTATAAAATGCAGTGCAGATTTAGATTTTATTGGCGTATCAAGGAGTTTTTTCCATACATCAGTTGTAAAAATTTGTTTTGACTCTATGGATTTATCAACCAGTTTTGCACCCTGATCAAAAATCCTTCCTGCTCCCAATGCATTGTGCCCAACTTCTGAGTTTCCCATATCAGCATCCGATGGTAATCCTACTGCTGTGCCATGTGCTTTAAGGAGGGTATAGGGATGGTTTTTGATTAATGAATTGAAAACAGGTTTTCGCGCTAAAAAAAAAGCATTGCCATCATCATCGGGACCTACGCCAACGCCATCCATAATAACCAATACAAGGGCTCCTTTTCTTTTTTGAAAACCATTGGGTGCCAATTTCATCTAACCCTCCATGAGAAAGGTTTCAAGTGATGCTAATTCAATAACCCTCTTTACATAGTTATTTGCATTAATTAACCTGAACTTTCTGTGGTTATTTTTAAAATTATTATACAAGGTCATGAATCCAGCCAGGATTGTAGAATCTACAATTTCAACATTTGACATATCAATTATAGCATCTCTGCTGTCATTTTGTAAAAAATTATGCATTTCCTCAATCAACTCTTTTAATGTTCGCGGATTCAATTGTTCATGGATTATAAAGATGCAACGATTATCTTCTTCCTTTTTTGTAAAAATCATGGCTCAACTCCTTTTTTATGAATGTTGAAGTGTTTATAAAACTCTTCTTCAGTAAAAATATTTATTGCATATTTAGGTAGTGCACGCTCCAGAATCATTATAATTTTATCATTTGCGCCAAAAAAAGCAACATCAAATCCATGTTCATCACCATATTTTAAAAGATAAACCAGTGCAGCGACAGCGGCTGAATTTATAGTATCAACATCTGAAAAGTTAACTGCTACAATATATAATTTATTATCAATTAATTTTTCCATATACTTAATTAATTTCACATCGTCACCGTATTCGCCTATGCCAGTAATATCAATAATAATAATATCATCATAACGGTTGGATGTAAAATTCACTGTTTATCTCCGGTATCTTTAATTTTTTTAAGGATAGTTTCGGTATGTTCGATAGTTACTATTGTATCATGTGAAAGATTAATAGTATCTTTACTATGAATAAGATCATTCATGATTGACGACATCATTGTTGCATAAGCGCTATGTAATGAATTGATTGTTTCAGATAGAGCGTTTTTTGTTATTTTCTTTTTATAATGAGATGGTAACACCATATGAAAAATCTGTATAAAAAAGTATTTTATCTGCAATGCATATCGTTTTATAATAATAAATATAATATACGGAAAAACTATTATAGCATTTGTTTTAAGCATTGTCAGCACTGTAGTAGTATAATCTATGCCAAAGCTTTTATTCCATGTATACCATAATATATTATCTATTATAAATGCAATAAAGAATGTTGTTTTCCCTTTGGGAAATCCTATTGCAGAAAGCCCTGCTGATGTTACTGCAATGGCAAAAAAGAGTGCAATGGCACGGTATCCTAATATTGATGTTATGGTAGATAATACGGTATATATGCTGTCTAAAAACTTTGATAATCCTTCAAATGTAGTTTGAATCTGATGATATGTATCAACGATTGCTAGTGCATAAAGGTACTGAGGTAATAAAAAAATAAAGCATAAAATAACAACAACTGCAATCAGTACTATATTGTTATGTAGAATATTTTTATTTATATGATAACTCATTGAAATATACTCTGTACTATAGCTATTGAAAGTAATACCCATCACATTGAATAATGCTTTTTCATGAAATAAATAATATAAAAAGCCGATTTACTAATATCGTATTAAAATAAGGGTGTAAAAATGCAAGTGCCCACTGTGTCATTATCTATAATGATATTTCTTTGCTCCATTTCAATACAATTATAATCTAATAATCTAAAAACTGCCTTATGATAGGAAACACAGTAAACTATCAATATTTAAATAAAATTACTTTTTTACAAATGACCTTATTTTATTCATTTTAATTTAATCTATTTTAAATTGTCAAATACTTTAACATAAATGATCCAATAAATTGTAATAAAGAATTTATAAAAATTAATAGACAAAATAACTAATTTAAATTATATTTAAATCATTGGATATAAAACGCTGGTATTACATTTATAAAGGAAAACTTATTGTGGATGAGCTCATTGAAAATATTGGTAAACGAATACTATACTATAGAAAAAAGAATGATACAACATTAAAAGAATTAGCTGATAAAATAAAAGCTACTCCAAGCCTCATAAGTCAGATAGAACATGGGAAGGCAAATCCGTCGCTTGCAACACTCAAAGCAATAGCTGATGTCTTTAGTGTACCCATAGGATTGTTTTTTGAAAATGATATTAAACGAACAACATCTTCACCAGTTATACGCAAAAATACTCACCGTAAGTTGATTACCAATGGAAATGTTACCTATACATTGTTAAATCCTGATTCCGAAGAGATGGAGGTTATATTAATTGAATTTCCACCACAAGTTGCTACCGGGGAGGAGCATTATCATCATGATGGCTATGAGGTGGGCTATGTTATAAAGGGCGAGCTTACCGTTGTTCTGGAGGAGAATGAATATAATCTGCAATTGGGTGACAGTATCGCTTTTAGAAGCATCAGACCTCATACAATAAAAAATAAATCATCGCAAATTGCAGTAGCAGTGTGGGTTAACTTAATTCCATGGATTTTTGTTAAATAATGTGCAATTGTTAAAAGGAGCTATCGCCACCATGAATGATGATAAGAATACCGAGATTGATAAACAATCAAAGGTTTATACTCAATCAAAAATAAAGCTTTCTGTTATTCACATGCTGATGGAGCTTTTGTTGCTGGGCATTGGAGCATTCACCATTTCAAAACCAATATATAGATTTGTTTCTACATATATACACAATGAATATTTACAGTTGATTGCTTTTTTTATAGTATTTGGCGGCTTGCTGTCATTGATGCTTTTACCGCTGGAGTTTTATCAAGGCTATGTTATTGAGCATAAATTTAAACTTTCCAATCAAACTTTTTTGCGGTGGTGCATTGAAGAATTGAAATCATTGATGGTTTCGTTGATTATTGGCGTACCGTTATTATTGCTATTCTACTTTTTTATAAAATTAACATCAATCTGGTGGTTATATTTTGCGATAGTTGTTTTTATAGTTGCGATAGTTTTGGCAAAGGTGGCGCCGGTTTTGATATTCCCATTATTTTATAAATTTACACCAATAGATAATGAACAGTTAAAAAATACATTGAATGATTTAATGCAGCAACATGGGTTGAAATTAAAAGGAATCTATAGTTTTAATTTGAGCAAAAATACAAACAAAGCAAATGCAGCTTTTACGGGATTGGGTAAAAGCCGAAGAATTATTCTGAGTGATACATTGATTAATGAATTTTCAATCAATGAAATCAAATCAGTATTTGCCCATGAATTAGGTCATTATATTCATAAACACATACTTAAAAATATAATTATCAGCGGCTTTATCATTATTATATCATTTTATATATGTTCATATTTTTATGAAATTACCTTATACAGTGTGGGATATACAAACAGATTTGATATTGCAGCTTTGCCTTTATTAATTTTTTATCTTTCAGTATTTAGTTTGTTGTTAATGCCAGTATTGAATACACTGTCACGGTACTATGAAAAACAAGCCGATATGTATGCACTTGCAACAACCAATGACCCTGATTCATTTATTTCAACTATGGAAAAATTAGCTGGAATGAATCTGTCAACAAAGGATCAGCATCCGCTCATTGAATTTTTTATGTACAGTCATCCTACAATTGCAAAACGCATTGCGTTAGCTGATGATTACAGGGGCATCCACTCGTGATTTTATTTCGCCAATACTATATACTTTTTCACCATGCTGTGTTAAACCGGTAATAAGCGCATCGGCATCTTTTTTTGACACAATACACATCATGCCAATGCCCATATTAAACGTTGTAAACATCTCTCTTTCATCAATATTGCCGTCATGCTGTATAAGTGCGAATATTGGAGGTACCGGAAATGAACTTTTATCAATATAAGCAGCAGTGGTTTCGGGAAGGATACGGGGGATATTTTCGTAAAATCCACCGCCAGTAATATGTACCATGCCTTTGATTGCTATTGATTCCAGCGCTTTGAGGATAGGTTTAACATAAATTCTAGTTGGTTCAAGCAATGTTGCCACTAATGGTTTGGATAGTTCATGAAGTTTTGTCTCAGTGGTATATTTTTTAATATCAAAGAACAATTTTCGCACAAGCGAATAGCCATTAGAATGAACACCAGAAGAGGCTATGCCTATAATGATATCACCTGGTTTAATGGTATTTCCATTGACGATCTTGTGTTTGTCAACAACACCAACGCTGAATCCAGCTATATCATAATCATCAGGTTGCATTAAGCCCGGATGTTCTGCTGTCTCGCCGCCTATTAAGGCGCAATCAGCCATTTTACATCCGGAAGCAATGCCCTGTATGATATTAACAAGTACATCTTCATGCAGTTTTCCACATGAAATATAATCCAAAAAAAATAAAGGTTTGGCACCTGTTACTACAATATCATTGACACACATTGCTACTGCATCAATACCAATAGTATTGTGAATATTCATCATCTGAGCAATCTTTAATTTTGTGCCAACACCATCAGTGCCTGATACAAGTACCGGATGTTTATACTGTTTAAATGACGCATCAAAAAGGGCTGCAAAACCGCCAATATCAGTCAATACCTCTTTTGTAAATGTATCCTTTACCAGCGAACGTATTCGTTTAACAAATTTATTACCGCCTTCAACATCCACACCAGAATCTTTATAGGTTATTCCCATGGTTACCTCTTGAGTTTAACAATAATTCATTATATCAATGCAGGTATAGCAAAAGAAAATTATATAATCAAAGTCAAGAAAAACAACAAATTAATGTAAAATTATTGGAATTATCCTTCAAGAAATTTTGAGTGGAATTACTAACGAAAAGTTATTTTCCGAAATTGAAAACGTACTGAATTTTCATATATTGATATAATTAAAGAAGATTATATCTATGCTGCTGAACTTCGCATTAAGTGCAGGCAAAAAGGAATAACCGCAGGTTCATTTGATTTTCTTATTGCAAGTGTAACGATAAAGAATACATAGACTTTAATAACCTATGACAAAGATTTTTTAAACTGGGTTGCGCCACATTCAGCATGGGGGCTGAACGTTGCATATGAAAACCGTAAGCCAGCCTTTAACGTATTACATTAATCCTTGACATATACAATCATTGTATGTATATTAGTATTATTATATTATTGAGGCAATAACATGAATACCTATACCGTTAATATTGCATTTAAGAAAGATTTTCTTAAACAAATAGATCAACTTGCAAAAGAAGAATCTCGATCACGCTCTGAACTTATTAGAGAAGCCGCAAGGATGTATATTGAAAGAAAAAGCAGATGGAAAACCATATTCAACTATGGTGAAGAATTATCTAAGAAACAAGGATTGTCAGAAACCGACGTATTAAATGAAATATCTAAATATAGAAAGTCCAAGAAGGTTCCATCTTGATCAAGGTTGTTCTTGATACCAATATATATATTTCCGGTATACTTTTTGCTGGTAAACCCCGTGAAGTGCTCGATTTAGCCATTAAAGGCAAAATACATGTATTTATCTCTCCCGATATCCTCTCTGAACTCAGAGATGTCTTATCTAGAAAGAAATTTGGCTTCTCGCCTGAACGTGTTGATATTATTATCCGTGAAATTGAATCAATAACTACCATGGTTAATCCTGCGAAGAAATATTCTATTGTTTCCCATGATAGTGATGATAATATTATTATTGACTGTGCTATGGAAAGCCGGGTAGAATATATTATTACCGGTGACAATGATCTATTGTGTTTAAATAAATACAAAAGTATTACTATTATCAATCCTGCTCTATTTATCGAAGAATATCTTGACCGTCGGTTGACCAGCGAATAGCTAAGCTTATGCGCTTCATTCGCTGTCGCTCATTCGGACTGTGCCACATTCAGCATGGGGGCTGAATGTTGCATATGAAAAACAATATGCTATATTATAAACCATACCATGCCCAACTTAACGGGATAACTATGATACTGGCTTAGACGGCTTCGTACTATCAATGTTGTAGACGTCATATAACACGTAACCATTCAATGTACTCATTTTGTCAGTTCCGGATTCTGCTACATTTTTAGTTATACTGTATTACAGTGAAAAATCGAATGTACCGTAAAAGTTATGAAAAACTGCCGGTAAAACTACTAGTTTGCTGTCAATGATGGGTAAGTGGGCAAATGAATTTATACGATTATAAAGTATCATTATTAGCGAGTATAAATAGAGAACAAGAAATACTTGATAAGAAAATTAATTGTTTATTACATATGTCAATGGCAAACCAAAAATCATAAATTGTATTATATGTGTATATAATTTTATATATAATTATTTACTTGCAATTAATTATAATATATTATCATATTGTCATATTAGTATTATTGCAGTGTTGAGGTATTGCAGTATCAAAAACAAGCTGGTTTTGCGCTTATGTTTTTTATTATAGATGGTAATACAATGTATTCATAACTATATTTTATAAGCAGGAGGTACTATATGAAAGATCCTAAAAAAGATCAGGTGTGTATGGAAAGGTATAAGGAGTTACTCCCGAACCTATCTGATTATGTAGCTCATTATGCAAAGAAAAAACCGCAAGAGCTGGCAATAATTGAACACAATACTGGAGCAAAAGTAACCTGGAAACAATTTAATACATCAGTTTCAGCGTTTGCAGCAAAGCTTTTGTCCATAGGATTGAAGAAAGGAGATATTATCGCAACAAGTTTACCATTACTAAAGGAGCATGCTTATTTGATGTATGCCTGTTACCGTTCAGGCATTATTATTGCTCCCCTGGATTTGCGCTTAAAAACAAAGGAAATCCAGTATTGCCTTGATAGAATGAAACCTAAAGCTTATTTTTTCCTGGGCAAAACCCCTGTGGCAGATTTCCGTCCAATTATTGCAGAGGTTATGAAAACATCTCCCTATATAAAGCACTGGGTACAGTTCCAAACTGAACCAGAATTTATCATGGAAGGTGCAATAGGCATTACTGAATTTGTTAAAGATATTAAGACGGTATTTATCAAAAGCCTTTTCACAGGCAGTGTAAAAAAGGCTCGGAAAAAAGTGCAGAAAAGGGACGGCTGCCTGATCATATTTACCACCGGTTCTACCGGTTCACCTAAACCTGCATTGCTATGCCATGAAGGTATTTTAACACAGAATATAGGACTGGCTATTGGTTTTGAAATAAGAGAAAGTGATATATTTTTGGTAAATCTTCCTCCATCACATGTTGGTTGCACAACCGAGCAACTGGCAACAACTATCTATGGTGGTGGCACATCGGTTCTTCTTCATATATTTGATCCAAAGTTAAGTCTGGAAGCAATTCAAACGCATAAGGTAACCTGTATAGGTCAGATACCTGCACTGTATAATATGGAGTGGTTGCTGCCAAACTATAAAGAATATGATTTATCAACTCTACGATTTGCAATCTACGGCGGGCAGGCAGTTTCAAGGGAATTTCTGGTTAAGATGAAAAGCATGTCACCACAAATTGGAACAGGGCTTGGATTAACCGAAACCTCAGGATTTTGCACTTATACTGATGTGAATGCAGATGTTGATGAAATAGTAAAGAGTATTGGATATGATATGCCGTTGTGTCCACTCAGTGTTCGAGAATCCATGAATTCTGATGGCTCAGCAGGTAAAGAGAAATCAAAAGGAGAGATAGGTGAAATTTGCTTTAGTGGACCACAGATTTTTCTTGGATATCTTGGGGACCCTGAAAATACCAGAAAGACCATATCTACCGATGGTATCTGTTATACAGGTGATCTGGGCTATTATGATGAAGAGGGGTTGCATTTTTCAGGAAGGTCAAAACTTGTAATAAAACCTAAAGGATATCAGGTGTATCCAGATGATGTTGAACATCATATAAGTGATAAATTAAAAGGGAAAGTGAATATGGTAGCGATAGTTGGCGCTGAACATAATGTATATTCCGAGGCTATTATTGCATTTGTAGAACCATTACCTGGAGTTGAGGTAACACCAGAAGATGTTATGAAAGCATGTGAAGATATATCAGCGTATTCACGACCTTCTCATGTTGAGATTATTAAGCCAGGACAGTTCCCATTAAATAGGGTAGCAAAGACAGATTATGTTGTGTTAAAAGATGAATCTAAGAAAATTGTGGAAAAACTACGAAGTGAAGGTAAATGGGATAAAGCAAAATAATAAAATTATAATTTAGATTAGATGTCATCAAAGAGGTTATCTGACAATATTCATTAATACTATTAAATGAATTTTGACGGTAACCTCTTTTTTTATTTAAATGCTACAATAAAAAACGGTTGCAAAAATTAATTATTCTTCTACTATATTGATTGAGATATAAAATCATACTATAAATGGTGTTAAGTATGGAACGGGCTGATATATGGTATTGTACAGATAATGATAAAGGAAAAGAAATATATGAAACGTTAAAATTGCTTGGGTTGAATATTGTATTGGTTGAAGATAAAAATTTTTCTTCATGCAATGTACTCCCTTCACAGATTAATATATTTATTATTGATCTTATTACCGTAGAATTTTCAGAAATACTGTCAATGTTAAGAAAAGATGAACGGTTACATAAATTTATTAAGTATCTTATTTTATTTAAAAAACAAATAAGAAAGGCATCACAGCTTTCAATTGATGTTATGCATCTTGAAATATTATCGCGCCCCATAAAAAAACGTGAATTTTCATTATTACTAGAAAAGTCTATAGTTGTTGAACGTTATAAAGAAATGCTCAATTTATTTTCACTTGAAGCAACGGAACGCATCGAAGAATATACCAACCTGCTTGATATTAACAGAAAAGAATCTTTTTTTGATGAGAAAGAAAAAAATATCTTTTCAAAGATAATAAATTTTGAGAAGCATATCCTTAAAGAACAGAAAGAGCTTAATGCAGCAATTGGCAATTTCACCAGGCTACGACAAAAGGAGCTATTTGATTTAAAGAAAAGAATTGATGCCGAAGAGATGCTCTCGGAACTAAAGCGTCAGGAGCTGATGGATGCTAAAAGTGTTATTGAAGCTCAAAGTGCAGTTATAGAATATTCAAGTAAAGAATTACAAAGTGCTGAAGAAATAATTCATGCTACTGAAGCAGTGCAAGAACTAAGCAGACTTGAAGCCATAAAACTTCATGAAGAGTTAGAAAAAGAAAAACAAAAGAATGAGGAACTGCAAAAAAAAATTGATATGCTTGTAAAAAAAAATAATTAATTCAAAATAATAATAATGAACTATCAATTAATACTAAAAATTATAATAATTATTGTCTTCATTCCATCATGTTCATTTGCATGGTTTAACCGGGGACTTGATGCTACTTTAATTACAATGCAAAATCTTTTTAGTAAAAGAGATTTAATAACGCTTTACAATGAATATGTCCATCCAGATATCAAGAGTGATGTAGTAACATTAATTGATGCAATGAAAAGTGAAAAAACTGACGATAAAAAAATTGCTTCACGGCTTGGTTTTATCAGTCTTAATCAATATTATAATGCCTCACATCAGGATATTGTTAATCACTTTTTTTTAATGATGGTTAGTGCACGATATGCTAAACCTTCGGATATAAAAAATAGTGCTTATCTTAGGCTTGCAATTTCCTTATCTTTGCTATTTGCTTTTCTTGATAATGGTATGGAACTCATTGAAAAAGATGTCGGCATCAGATGTGCAAAACTTACTTATAAGGGTAATAGCTTCACCATGAAGATATTTTTTTATTACTGTAATAAAAAATGGTTGTTGACAGATGGAAGGCATTGTTTATAAGAATTGTTATAGCAATAAAATAAAATAATGATTGATTAGAAAATAAATATGGAATGGCAAAAAATATTAGCTGATTCAGTACAGGACGGGAAAATCAAAGAATTGCACCTTAAAAAAATTCCTGTTTTAAAGACCTGTGATAATTGGCGTGAGGTAGAACCCATTGGGTGGATTGATCATCAAATGAAGCTTACTCATTATAAAGGAGCACTTGTGAGGTTGAGGGGTAATATTTATTTTGTGACAGAAAAAACCATCAATGCTTTGAGCGAATATATAAATTGGAAAATATCTCAGCGTATTGATGTAATATAATTATTATTGTAAAAATATATTTATAACAGCTTCCTTCTTTTGAGCATATTTAATAACTGCATCCAGTTGTGATTCATGAATCATGACATGATATTCGCCCAGCCTTTCAACAATTACATTTTTTATCTGGCTATGCGATAGTTCATCTATAAATCCCTTTGTGGTTGAACCGAGTATAATTCCCCTCTGGATTGTAATGGTTGGAGTATGCTCTATCCATTCATTAAGCTGAAATTTTATATTTTGAGGGAATTGATTTCTGGTATATTGTTCTAATGTATTAATAAAAATATCAGGGTCAACACCTCTTTTGATGGCATGTAACATTGCTGTTTTGGAAAATTTTGAATAAACTGTTACATCTGTTGAGATGATTTCAGTAAAAGATAGCAGTATATAGGAAACCTCGGAGGGGACTTCATGATATGGTATAACCAGAGAAAAGTCAGGATTAATATATATCGATTGAGTAGCTATATCAGATTTTTTTTCATGAAACACTAATGATCTTCCAATATCGTTTAATGCAATCCTATTATTTTTAATTTCTACTATACCAAGGGCAGTAAGAAAATCTATTGTATTATTTGTCAATATTTCAGCGGTGTCATAATAATCATCAATATTAAGCTGTGAATTAAACAAAAGTTCTGTCAATGATGTAATAAAGTAAATATAAGTGCAAAGCTCAACGGTACTGTTGTTATACTTCTTTACAATATGCAGAATTTCGTGTAAACTATCGCTTTTAATGTTAAAAGGATTTATAAAAAGTTGATGTTCAGGTGTGCTTAACGAACTGAGAATTTGAATAATAATTTGATGTGGATTAAGCAGTATTTTTTTTATAGGGGTAAGGATAGCATTTACATTTATTGGCGAGATAGTTAAACATTTCAGTATATAGAGTAGATATAATGATAATTGCGCAGTTTGCTGGTGGGTAAGTCGGCTTGTAGTTGTATGTATAGATATAGGCTGAATGGTTTTCATTATTTTATCAAAATCTGATTTCCGTAGATTCCCTTCCTGAGTTAAGAATAATCCCTTCGATATTATACAATCATAACTATCAAGCATTGCAATAAGCGCCATGAAATGGTTGTTTATAAAATTTGATTTTTCCATAATTTTGTATGACATATAATCTGGATTTACCATTATAATGCTATAAAATCTGCTTGTTACGATATGGCCAATGCTGATGACATTATTTTTTGATAGTTCATCTATTATGCCAAATACTTTGTTAATGCCAAGAGTTTGTATGGCATAACCAACGGATACTATACCACCACGATGAATACATAATGTAAAAAAACGCTTTGCACTTTCGCTTATATTAAGAAGAGTTTCGTCATTTTTTTTATTGATAACCAGTTGTTTAATAATCTGCTTGCAATAGTTCTGGAAATTATTGATATCAAGAAGGTTGATATGCTGACGGATTTCATTAAATAAACAAATTCTATCTAATTTGTTTGATAGTAACTGCCTATTTTTCAGTATGTAGGTAATGGATTTTTTTGTTAATGATTGCGCAATTTTTTCTATCTGCTGTATAGGAACATGAAGTGTATGTTCAATGTCGCGGTAGTGAAGATCTGAAACGGATAGTAATTTTAAAATTGCTATCTCTTCAGCAGAACATTGAGAAAAAATAAGTTCTATCCCAGCATAGCTTGCCATGCGGGAATAGATATCTTTAGCAGAAGCCTTCATAGGATTATGAAAGCCAAGGTTGGAAGCAATTATGGCGCGTTCTTTGCTATTTAATGAATTAATATGTTGTAATAGTGTTCGCATTATTTAAAAAGTAGTAGACACATTGATTGCAATAATATACATGATATCATCTTGGTTTTACAATAAAAAATGTAACTTTTATCATAACTATGCATATATATACTATATACTATAAAAATTTGAGGTACATAGATGTTACAGTATTTAGCACTCAACAAACAAAATACCGATGCTATCCAGATCAATTTGCCTGATAATATATTTATTATCAGACTTATGTTGAAACGGATAGGATATCTTATATTATTAATTTATTCAACCATTTTTTTAGCTGTAGCAATACCTTTTGAAGCTACATATGCTATTGGTGGATTTCTATGTTGTATATTTTTGCTAAGAATAATCAATGATTTTATTAAATGGAAAAAATTTGGAAATATTTCTATTAGCATTTCTCCATCAGGAATTACCGTTACTACAAAAAATGAAACATATCATTTTAATGCGAAAGATATAACATATTTAGAAGTTAATCCATTTAGTAATTTTGTAATAAGAGAGCGCCACAGAAGTTTAGGCTTGCCCTTAATGCTGTTAAATAAAGAAGACCGAGAAAAGCTTTTAAACTATTTTCTGGATATGTCACCTAAAAGAACTGTCATGTTTAAAAAAATATGGGAGATGTTTGATGCAATCCTTGTGGCATTTATCCTTGCAATGCATATTCGACAATTTATTATACAGGCGTATTATATTCCAACTGGTTCTATGGAAGATACATTGCTTGTTGGGGACCACCTCATGGCAGAAAAGATTACTTATGGCCCAACTATCCCTCAAATGATAGGGATGAAAAAACAAATACAACTGTCATTTCTGAGCCTACGGGGAGTACAAAGAGGTGATATAATAATCTTCAGACCACCCAATGAAGAAGAAAAAGACTTTATTAAACGATGTATTGCTGTGGAAGGTGATGAGGTACATATTGAAGATGGTGCAGTGTGGGTCAATGGTGTTAAATTGGATGAACCCTATGTAAAAGGAATTACATCGTATAGGGGATTCAGTGAAAAACGTATAGAGGGGATTGTTCCTAAGGGAATGATAGTAGCAATGGGTGATAACAGGGAAAATTCATACGATAGCCGTGGCTTTGGATATGTTTCCCTTGACAGGATAAAAGGTAAAGCATTTATTTTATACTGGAATACTGACAACATAAAACGTCTGGATTTTTCAAGATTCGGACTAATAAAATAGAGCTCTTAAGATGATATGGAGAACATATCGCATAAACGAAGAATCTTGCTTACATTAGTCTTTGTAAGTTTCATTGCTATAATTTTAATTTTTAATGTTACACGTTTGCATTTCAGTACAAAAGTAATTGTACAAAATAAAAATGATACTATAAAGCGAGGGGATATAGTTGATGCAAATGGATATCCCCTTGCACTATCAATCTATAAATATTCAATTTATGCTGATCCCCGCAAAGTAGATAATCCTGAAGAAGTTGCACAAAAGCTTTCATCGGTTATTGCTATACCCTATGACGAGTTAAAAGATTTATTAACGCGTGATAAGCATTTTGTATGGATTAAACGCAAAATAGATGATGCTATCCTTCAGCAGGTTAAACAATTATCGTTGCATGGTATATACTATAAAAAGGAATATGCACGAGTATATCCAGAAGGTTCAATGGCTGCACAGGTACTTGGATTTGTTAATATTGATAACATAGGGCTTGAGGGTATTGAATACAAATATAATGATATACTATTATCGGGCGATAGCTCACGGAATGAAGAAAACAAAGGGTTAACAGTTCAACTAACATTAGATAGAGAGATACAGTATATTGCTCAGAAAACTCTTAATGCTTATTCAGAGCAGGTGATGCCTCAAAGAGCTATTGCTCTGGTACAGGAGATTAAAACAGGTAAAATACTGGGACTGGCTACCTACCCGCAATTTAATCCAGAAACATTTTATAATTATGATAAATCAATTTTAACATGCTTTTCAGTAGTGGATTCATTTGAGCCAGGTTCAACAATGAAGCTATTTGCTGCTGTTACATTACTTGAACATCTTCCTGATGTCTTGCAAAAAACATTTATCTGTAAAGGGAGCATTGATGTGTTTGATGCAACCATTAAATGCACAAAAGAGCATGGCAGGGTTAATTTAAATGATATTATTACCTACTCATGTAATGCAGGTATCATTCAGGCGATGCAGTATGTTAAAAAGGATTATTTATATCAAACACTTGTTCGCTTTGGATTTGGAGAAAAAACAGGGATTCAACTTTCAGGCGAATCGTCAGGAATACTCAGGCCTCCTCAAACATGGTCAGGCTTGTCAAAATTTTCTATGGCAATAGGACAGGAACTGTCGGTAACTTCTGTGCAGCTTGTATCTGCTATAGCAGCTATCGCCAATAAAGGAATATACATGTATCCTCAGATTGTAAATCAAATTAAAAATACAAATGGTAATGTTGTATCAGCGTTTTTTCCCAGAAGCAAAGGAAAAATATTGAATGAACATATTGCGCAGACTATTTTGCTTATGATGCGTAATGTGGTTATTGAAGGTACCGGGAAAAGAGCGTATGTAGCTGGTTATGGAACAGGTGGTAAAACGGGTACGGCGCAAAAGTCGACACCACAGGGAGGCTATATACCCAATGCTTATGTTGTATCATTTATTGGTATTGCTCCGCTTGAAAATCCCGATATATGTGTGCTGATATTATTTGATGAACCGCATGATGGAGGATCAGGCGGGGAATTAGCGGCTCCTGTCTTCAGTGATATTGTAAAGCGCGTATTGCCATTGCGAGGTTTTGGCAGGGAAACTGTTAAACAACAATCGCCATCGCAGGTGGCCTATAAAAAGAAAAAATCTATGTATGTTCCCAATTTTATTGGCTATAAAGATACTGAAGCACTGCGCGAGCTTATAAATATTCAACAAAATTATCCGATACAATATATAATGAAAGGTTCAGGTACAGTAGTTTCTCAGAATCCACAACCCGGGTTGCCGTTAACTAAAGTTACCACCATATCGTTAACTCTGGAGTAGATGTGGAAAATTATTTCCAAAATAATATTTCGGCGATAGTTACTATTAATCCATTGGTTGCTGATAAAATAAACAATGCCCTTGAAAACCTTGCTATAGAAGTGGTGCAGTCTAAAACAGAAAAACCAATCCCAATAATAAAAAAAGAACACACCATAACAGTCCACAGCAGGTTTGATCCTGAAAAAGAAGCTGACCGCTTAATAGAAGAATTTGACTGTACTCACTATGATTGTATTATTGTTTCAGGATTTGGATTTGGATATCACATCGAAAAAATTTTACAAAAGATTAAACATGATGCAACGCTGCTGGTATTGGAACGGTTTGCATGGATGATTAAAACTGCGATGTGTAATCGTAATTTGCAGAGTATATTCCATGATAAAAGGCTTATACTGTTGATCAATCCATCTGATGATGATATTGCAGTAACTATGAAAGGCAGATCATCTTATAAAACCTTATTTATTACACATCGTGGTTCATTCCAGATTGATCCGGAAGGCTATACCAATTTACAACGAATTGCAAAAGCTTATCTATCGGCCAAAGAAGTAAATATTGCCACATTAGCAAAATTTGAAAAATTGTGGATATCTAATATTGCTAAAAATATTAAGACCATAATTGCGCATCCACCGGCATCAGCATTTTTTAATAAATTTACTACTATCCCTGCAATTATTGTCAATGCTGGTCCAACTTTGACTGAAAGCATACCGTTTATAAAAGAAAATTGTAATAATGCATTGATTATAGCAGTTGATACAGCGTATAAGGTTCTGCAGTACTATAATATCCAACCTCATTTTTGCATCACCGTCGATCCTCAGCTTGTCAATGCACGATACTTTGAAGGAGCGCATGAAAACAAAACCATACTCATAGCAGACCCAATGGTACATCCTTCAACCTTTTTATTTTTTTCTGGAAGAAAAACAATGACCGGTGTTGCATTTGAGATGATGCAATGGATTGAAACCATCATTGGAGATTATGGCAAGCTTAGATATGGTGGATCGGTTTCAACCAATGCTTATGATTTTGCAAAAAGGTTAGGAGCAAATCCAATTGTGATGGTTGGACAGGATTTAGCGTTTACCAGAGGACTTGCCCATGTAAAGGGAGCATATTTAGATGAGCATGTATATTTACGAACAAATCGTTTCTATACTGTCGAGATGTTTAACCGATTTCAACTAACCGCATTGCCAAAGATCCTGGTTAAAGGGATTAAAAGCAAACAGGTGCATACCAATCAAAAGATGATGATTTTTATATCATGGTTCAGCAGGTTGCATGATTCAGCATTAATCAATGCTACGTATGATGGTGCGTATATTGATGCTGTTGTTCATAAAAATGCTGATGATATAAGTTTGTCTGGTAGTAATGGTAATATCCAGGATATCATTGACACTGTTTATACTGAAATGATGCCATCATCAACGATTATATCCCATCGTTCATTGAAAATGATTGAACAATTAAATCAGATGCTTTCACAAACAACGGTGATGGATACAATGTTGCAACAGGCATTACGGTATTCTGATGACTTAATAAACAATATTAAAATGAAGAATACAAAGGCTATCACATCACTTATAAACAAATTAAATGACATCGACAAATCAATTTCAAACCTAACTATCACCAAAAATATTGTTGGACTTACTATTCAACATGTTATTCATACAGTTATGGAAGGTTATGAAATTGATGAAACAATAAAGGATGAGCAGGAAGCAATAGCTCTTCGCTCAAAGTATCTATATACTGGCTTACGTGATGGACTACAATTTAGCAAAAATATAATAGAAAATATGATTATGCTATTATCACAATGACTAAGCTTTCTTTAATTTTTGTTGATTAATGAAAACTATACCAGCAATACCAGCAATCACAAAACAAAATGCAATTATTTGAGCCTGGGTTAAACCCGCAAAAACAACCGGATTGCGGCGGATGAACTCAACACAAAAGCGTGACACGCCATTTAAAATTAAATAGATAAAAAAAAGCATTCCCTGAGGGAGCTCTTTTTTTCTTAGTTGAAGTAACAATATTGCAACAATGAATGAAAAAAAGGATTCAAATAATGGAGTAGGGTACACTGTGTATGATATCGGTACAATTCCATCAGGATATGCTACCCCCAAAATACTTGAAGTTTCTATTCCATAACAACCGTCGCCAGCAATATGACATCCTATTCTGCCAAAACCATAGCCAATAGCTATGCAGGGTGAGGCAATATCAAGAATCTTTAATACAGGTTGATTGCTTCGTTTAATGATAAAATAAGCAAAAAATAAAGCAAACAGCAATCCACCATATATGGAAAGTCCGGCACCTGAGAAAACAGTACCGGTTGGGTCAGCTAAAAATTCATCCATGTGGTCAAGAATATGAAATACCTTTGAGCCTATGATACCGGCAGGAATAGCCACAAGGAGAATCTTATATGCTAAATCTGGATTTATATTTCGTAGTATAAGCTCCCGTTCTAATAAAAGATAGGCTAAATAAATACCTATTGCAAGCATGACACCATATCCACCAATTGTTATGAATTTGTATTGGAATAGTATTGGATACATCGCATTACCCCTTATTTTTCAGTTTTTGTGATACTATCTGATCGCTATCACTAAGGTCCATATAGGCTTTTGAAAATAACTGAGTAATTCAGTTTAATGATAATGAAAAGTTTTTTATAGGTGACACTAAATAGATTATAAAAAAAATTGCAACAGAATTATTGTACCTGTTGCAATTTTTAAGAATATGAAGTATAAAATAGTCAAAGATTGGATAGAATGAACTATTTCATATGAGAATTATATGGAATTATTATACATAATTGCTATTTTTTATTATTAGTGTAATGTATATTAGCATTGTTATAATTATAATAAGATTTTACTATAATTTTTGATCTTTATTAATTGTTTTTTTAATTGACTTGTTTCATATTGATTTATGAAGGTAATAATCACGCCCTGATCTTTTTCTAATCGTACATAGTAGCAATTGTTTATAATTAATAGGAGTCAATGCAGGCTGAATTGATTTTTTATATTTATAATTACTATATAATAAAACAGAAAGGAGAAAGCTTTCATGGCAAAACAAATTATGAAATCAATGGATGGCAATGAAGCTGCCGCGTATATTTCATATGCTTTCACCGAGGTTGCTGCCATCTATCCAATTACACCATCATCACCTATGGCTGAATTTGTGGATGAGTGGGCTGCTCATAACAAAAAGAACATATTTGGACAGATAATCCGTGTTGTGGAAATGCAATCAGAGGCAGGTGCAGCGGCTGCAGTTCATGGTTCATTACAGGCAGGAACGTTAACTACAACCTATACCGCTTCGCAGGGTTTGCTTTTGATGATACCCAATATGTATAAAATTGCCGCAGAGCTATTACCAGCAGTTTTTCATGTAAGCGCGCGTTCAATTTCTGCTCAGGCACTATCAATATTTGGTGATCATCAGGATATTAATGCTGCACGTCAAACTGGTTTTGCTATGCTTTCAAGTGGCGGAGTGCAGGAGGTTATGGATTTAGCCGGTGTTGCTCATCTAAGTGCTATTAAATCACGCATACCGTTTTTACATTTTTTTGATGGATTTAGAACATCTCATGAAATACAAAAAATTGAAATGCTTTCTTATGAAGAACTAGCAAGGCTGATAGATTATAATAAATTAAATGAATTTAAGAATAATGCATTGAATCCGGAGCACCCGGTGACACGTGGCACAGCTCAAAACCCGGATATATATTTTCAGACACGTGAGGTAAGCAATATATTCTATCAGGCTGTACCTGATATTGTAGAAGAATATATGCAGGAGATAAGCAAACTAACCGGTAGAGAGTATCATCCATTTATTTATTATGGTGCTCCAGATGCTGAAAATATTATCGTTGCTATGGGATCAATTACTGAAACCATTAGAGAAACAATTGACTATTTGTTGAAGCAGGGTGAAAAGGTTGGGCTTATAATATGTCACCTGTACCGCCCATTTTCAGCACAATATTTCTTTAAAGTTTTACCTGAAAGCGTAAAACGAATAGCTGTCCTTGATAGAACCAAGGAGCCTGGTTCAATTGGTGAGCCGTTATATTTAGATGTTAGAGCTGCTTTTTATGGTATGGATAATTGCCCAACTATTGTTGGTGGACGATATGGATTAAGCTCAAAGGATACAACCCCAGCTCAGATTGTGGCAGTATACAATAATTTGAAGTTAAACGATCCTAAAAATAATTTTACTGTAGGCATTGTAGATGATGTAACATTTACTTCATTACCAGTTCCAGAGGATACCAGTGTTGTTCCCGAAGGTACGTTTGAGGGTAAGTTTTTTGGCCTGGGTTCTGATGGAACGGTGGGTGCCAATAAAAATTCTATAAAGATAATAGGTGACAATACAGAACTGTATGCTCAGGCTTATTTTGCGTATGATTCAAAAAAATCAGGTGGTGTCACAGTATCACATCTTCGATTTGGTAAAAAGCCTATTCGTTCTACCTATCTGGTAAACAATCCTGATTTTGTAGCCTGTCATGTTCCAGCATATCTTGAAAAATATGATATTCTTAAAGGATTAAAAAAAGGAGGGACGTTCCTTCTTAATTCATTGTGGGATGCAGAAGAAACCAAAAAGCAGTTGCCTGATCATATCAAACGATTTCTGGCTGAAAATAATATTACATTCTATATCATCAACGCTACAGAAATTTCAGAAAATATTGGGCTCCCTGGCAGAACCAATACTATTATGCAGGCTGCATTTTTTAAGGTTAGCAATGTCATACCGTTTGAGATTGCTGAAAAAGAGATGAAAAAAGCTATCGAGAAAAGTTATGGCAGGAAAGGTGCTGATGTCGTTGGCAAAAATATGGCTGCCGTTGACGAAGGTGCAAAACAGGTAAAGGAAGTGAAGGTGCCTGATGTATGGAAAACCATTGCTGTGCCAGGAAAACCGGTATTTGAGGAGTTGCCCCAATTTATACAAGAAATAGTTGTGCCAATGAATAGTCTGGAGGGGGACAATCTTCCAGTAAGTGCATTTTTGCCAATGCCTGATGGCACATTTCCTCCGGGGACAACGCAGTATGAAAAACGCGGGATAGCAATCAATGTTCCAGAATGGCAGCCTGATAATTGTATACAATGTAATCAGTGTGCTTATGTTTGCCCTCATGCTGTTATACGTCCATTTCTTCTCAATGATGATGAAATGCGTAAAGCCCCTGAAGGGATGATAACACTGGATGCTAAAGGTAAAGGGCTTGAGGGCTTGCAATTTAGAATTCAAATCAGTCCACTGGATTGTACTGGATGTGGTAATTGTGCCGAAGAATGTCCTGCAAAGGAAAAAGCTCTTATCATGAAGCCTCTTCAAAGGGAAATTGAACAGCAGAAATACTGGGATTTTATTGTTAAAAATGTTACCTATAAGGATAATCTTATCAATAAATTTACTGTTAAAGGTAGTCAATTGTGCCAGCCATTGTTTGAGTTTTCTGGTGCATGTGCAGGTTGTGGCGAAACCCCTTATATTAAACTTATAACACAATTATTTGGTGACAGGATGATGGTAGCAAATGCTACCGGTTGTTCATCAATCTATGGTGGCTCTGCTCCTGCAACTCCCTATTGCATAAATGCAGAAGGACGTGGTCCAGCATGGGCAAGTTCATTATTTGAAGATGCAAGTGAATATGGGTATGGCATGTACCTTGGTGTAACGCACCAGCAAAATACAATAGCTCAGTTATTGGATAAGGTAGCAAAAACTACAAGTAATACGCAACTTAAAGCAGCATCGTTAGAATGGCTTGCAGGCAGGAATAATGCAAAGGCTTCACGTGAAGCAACGCAAAAGCTTTTACCCTTATTAAAGGGCGATAGTTCCCTGGAAGCAAGCGAGGTGTTAAAATTAGCTCAATACCTTGAGAAAAAATCAATCTGGATATTTGGAGGCGATGGATTTGCCTATGACATTGGGTTTGGTGGATTAGATCATGTTATTGCTTCGGGAGAGGATGTTAATATTCTGGTATTGGATACTGAGGTATATTCCAACACGGGAGGACAGTCATCTAAAGCTACACCTATTGCAGCGCAGGCAAAGTTTGCAGCAAGCGGTAAGCGTGTACGAAAGAAAGATTTGGGTATGATGGCTATTACCTATGGCTATGTGTATGTAGCACAGGTAGCAATGGGTGCCAGCCAGATGCAGTATATGCGAGCTATAACCGAAGCGGAAAGTTATCCAGGACCTTCCGTGATCATTGCCTACGCACCATGTATCAATCATGGATTACGCGAAGGAATGGGTAAATCACAGCTTGAAGAGAAAAAAGCTGTTGAATGTGGTTACTGGTCAATGTGGCGTTACAACCCATTGCTGGAAAAAGAAGGGAAAAATCCATTTATACTGGACTCCAAAGAACCTAATTGGGATAAATTTAAAGATTTTTTGATGGGTGAAGTGCGCTATTCTGCTTTGAAGAAGGAATTCCCTGAAGTTGCCGAAGACCTTTTTAATGCAGCACTGGATAGCGCCAAATGGCGTTACAATAATTATAAGCGATTAGCGTCAAATTAAGAATAATAAAGGCTCCCTGTAATAACTTGTAATAATAGGGAGCCTTTTTAATACTTTATCTTCCGGGTATCACTTCGTAAAATATTTCTATGCCTGAGTATTTATATTCTTTCCTTTGTTATCTTCTTCCAGAGTTTTAGGAACATTGCCCAACCTCTTTTGGGATTCTTCAACTATGTTTTTTCCCATATCTTTTGATTTTTGTAACGCACTTGTTTGATTGATGTTTGTTTCATCAGTAATTTTATTAATCATAAACCCTCCCTTGTTTTATTTTGCTGATTTTTTATTATGGCATAAAGGAAATATCATATTTTGTAACATTTTACACAAACTATCGCTACTCACTATTTTATCTAATGTATCTATTGTAGTATACGAAGGATATGTAACAAAGTCAAATAAATTATTTATATTTACAACAGGTTGTTTTTATGATTTAATAACCAGTGTATGATTCTTCGCAAGGCAACTCACCACAAGTGTTAATGATTATGTGAATTATTGAGTTTATAGCAAAAATGTTTGAAAATATAAATCAATGCAAAATGGCAAATATTTCTTACCAATAAAAACTTAATTAACAGTAACTATCGCCAAAAAAATGATTATGCCATATATTCTATTATGTATATAATATATTAAATAATATATTATGTAAAAATGATAATAAAAATATTTTTATTGATAAAATTAATATTATATATATGACTGGTTTAGCTGATAAATGAACAATGACTACAATATACAGTAGCTATAATTTTTATTTTACCGAGGTGTAGTATGATGAACGTTGATTCGGTTGTTTTGCGTCGCAAACCATCGTATCCACTGTTACAATGGCATGATGATTATAATAACAAAAAGGTTACAGCAGAAGAAGCTGCAAAGATTATTCGGTCTGGTGATAGGCTGTTCATGGGTGGTGGTACTGGAATCCCTGCTTTATTTGCTACAGCTCTTGGTAAAAGGGCAGGGATGGTTAACAATGTAACCATCTATCAGGGGTATGCAATGGGTTTGTATGATTACATGAAACCCGAAAATAAAGAAAGTTTTCATATTGAAACAATGTTTGTTGGTCCTATGGAACGCGTTTGCATAGAATGGAAGATGGCACATTACAAACCCATGCATTTAAGTGATATCCCTGAGGCAGGAGTGGATGCAAGGTGTAATAGAGTAGCGTTTACGGCAACACCACCTGATGAACAAGGATTTATGAATTTATCGTGCTTTGGAGCTTTTTTACCTAAAAAGGAGGTGCTGTGTAATGCTGACACCATTATAGCTGAAATTAATACAAATACTCCATGGCTCAATAGCGTTGATTTTCTTGTACACGTTTCTGAGGTAGACTATATCATTGAACATGATACACAATTGTTTGAACTGCCAGAAATTCCAATAACTGATGTTGAAAAGAAGATGGCTGAAATAATTGCTGAATTAATTCCTGATGGAGCAACAATACAGCTTGGTTTGGGCGGGCTTGCAAATGGAATTGGCAATTTACTGTATACAAAAAAAGATTTAGGTATGCATGCTGAGGTTATTACTCCATCAGTTATGCGACTTATTGAGGCGGGTGTTATTAATGGTATTAAAAAAACACTTCATCCCAAAAAGGTTGTTGGAGCATTTGCAGTGGGCACAAAGGAATTTTATCAATATCTTGATCATAACAACAATTTTTTGTTTTGTGATATTGGATGGGTTAATACACCGGATGTTATAGCTTTAAATGATAATTTTGTTTCAATCAATAATGCGCTTATACTTGATCTGACAGGGCAGGTTGCTGCTGAATCTATTGGGACAAAACAGTATAGTGGAACTGGTGGACAGGTAGATTTTATACGTGGTGCTAAGAAGTCAAAGGGTGGTAAAAGTATTATTGCACTCAGTTCAACATATACCGATAAACAAGGAAAAATGCATAGCAAGATTGTTCCTCTTTTACCATTTGGTACTGTAGTAACAACATCACGAACTGATGTAGAATATGTAGTCACAGAATATGGTGTTGCAAATCTTCGTATGCGAAGTATATATGACAGAGTCCATGCATTGATATCAATAGCGCATCCTGATTTCAGAGATGAACTTAAATATGAAGCTTCAAAAATAGGTTGGATATAATATATAATAAAATAATTGAATTAATTTCTTGAAAAATTATTAATGACATGTAATTCTATTATTTTGAAAATTTAAATATCCCTGTTTTTTTGATGATAGTGATATTGTAATGTTTATTGATGTTTAAAGTATTAGTACTATTTTGTCAGTGAAGATCATTAAGAGTTTATATATGGAATATTCAATAGTTCAATATAACAAACACCATCAAATAATTATCAACGAGTATAATCGAAAAGATTTTATTGCTGCCTGCTCTGAGTTGCTATACCGACCCAAAAAGCTGTTTGTTGGTTTAGGTGATTTTCTTGAAATTGGTGATTATAACCAGTTGTTGGATTCAATTTTTTATGATGAAGAAAGCGCAATAATTGAAAATTTTTTAGATGAGATAAACAGGAAACTATCAGAAGCAGGACAAATACCATTTTCTTTTTTAAAGTTAGCAGTATATTATCCTGATTATTTATTAAAAGATGTTCCTATACAATGTGCTATTACTGTTGGTTCCAAGACACGTCTTTTCCCTGGTGCAGTGCATTTTGTCAATTTTATAAATAGTTATAACCCAATGATTTTAACAGCAATTCCTTATGAGATAGCTAATGAAGTTGTAAAACGCGTTGGTTCTGATGATGACCATCTAGTGTCTACTGAATATAAAAAAATTATAAGTCAAAAAAATATTGTATTATTTGCTGGAGATATTGAAAAATTTATTTCTGGTGAACGTAAGATCATTGAAATCGAAAAATATATGGCACTATCCAATACAAAAGATGAAGATGTGCTGTATGTTGGAAGAGGAGAATCAAGTGTTATTACATTTTCAAAAATTAATTCTATTGCTTTTAATCCTTCAGATTCTATAATTCCACATTCACGTATAACGGTATATGGTTCTTCTTTGGAATCGTTGCTGGTATTGTTTAATGATTCACCGGAAATTAATAAATTTTTGTTATCAGAAATTGGCGAACATATATTACCATCACTTATTGTATTATCAGACGTCAAAGAAAAACCTGCAGAGATTATCGAGTTAGAGAAGCAACACAGAAGATTACAGGCAAATATTATAGGTCAAAGGATTGAGCATGACATAGAAAGTTATACTACCTTGAAGCGAGATATAGAATTATCGCTAAGTGCCTATCCGTTTAACTTTCAGGCTGTGAAAGAGATGGTTAAGGAACGTCTGGAAAAGTTTAAGATAAATCCCAAAGAATTTATAGACGAAATCTGTTCTATTGCACAAAAACGGTATCAAAACTGGGGCATGTAACATTATTCTTAAGGGAGGGATTCAATGGTATGGGTAATGGTAAAGCGGCAGGGGTTGTAGTGTGCCTCACTATAATTATATTTTTGATTATTATTCATTCCATAGTGTTTGCTCTTGATTTTGGCTATAATAAAATAATGTTGAATAAACAATACGATGATGTTAAGGATATATTGCGCTATGAAGAGTATGACTATAAAGAGTTTATAATAGGTTCAATAAAAGTTATTCAATATAATAATCATGAGGTGGATGGATTATTAATCTTTGATCTTTTTAATAGACTATATACTATCATTGTTACATTACCTGTTGATGAGCAACAATATGCTCAGTTGTATGAGCACTTTACAAAAAAGTATGGTACCTTTAACTATGATAATACTAAGTATTGCTGTATCATAGGCATATACAGGATTGGATTATACTACAATAAAGCTTCTAATATGGTTACCATTGAATATGGTCATGCCCTGCCATTATTCACTCCGGCAGAGAAGCAGGCATACAATCCATTTTCAAAATTTTGATAAAGACGGTATTAAGTAGTGCTCAACAAAAGAATATATAGTTTTTCTCTTCTTCTCCTTCTATATCTTTCACAGGGTATACCTTTTGGTTTTCAGGTTACTGCGTTACCAGTATTACTTCGACAATTCGGTATATCATTAACTATTATAGGATTTAGCAGTATATTAGCGTTACCGTGGATGCTCAAAATTCTATGGGCTCCAATGGTTGATAGATTCTGGATAAAAAAAATAGGTAGACGAAAATCATGGCTTATACCCTTGCAGTCGCTTATGTTTATTTGTGCTTTTAGTGCATCATATATTCATATTGCATCCAATCCGGTTTTATTTGCCGGGATTATTTTTGTAATGAACCTGTGTGCTTCAATACAGGATATAGCTGTTGATGGTTTAGCCATTGATGTGTTAAAAAAACAGGATTTAGGATATGGAAATGCTATTCAGGTGGTAGGATATAAAATAGGTATGCTCGTTAGTGGCGGTTTTTTAGTGTGGTTAAGCTCATATACTGGATGGCAATATACATTTATTATCGTATACAGTATTATTGCTATACCACTTACTTTACTTATTTTCTATAAAGAAACATTGTTAAGCTATACTCAAGTAAAACATATAACATTTACAGATGTGATGGTGCATCTCAAAAATACAATGTCAAGCAAAGGAATACTTTTCATTATTTTTTTGATAGCAACGTATAAATCAGGAGAAACATTAATTGATGGGATGTTTAAACCTTTTCTGGTGGATAGCGGTTTTACTGCTTCTCAGATTGGATTGTGGCAGGGCGTATATGGAATGGGAGCATCAATTGTCGGTTCAATCATAGGTGGTATAATATCATCTCGCTTTGGTATTATAAAAGGGTTATGGTTAACGCTCATTTTTCGTTTGGTGCCATTATTTGGGGAATGGTATTGTACCACGATCGTACCGTCACAAACAGTTGTGATACTGGTAACGATTGCTGAGCACCTATTTGGTGGCATGCTGACCACTGCAATGTTTGCTTTTATGATGTATTGTGTAGACTCTGTGATAGGTGCTACCCATTATACTCTCCTTGCAACCATAGAGGTTATAGGGAAATCGCCCGGTATGTGGTTTTCAGGACTTTTAGCAGATACTATAGGATATTCTTATCTTTTTGCTTTGGGAATTGTTGTTTCGTTTATACCACTCATTTTAATGGTACCAATAAAAAAATTTAATAATACAACGTATGTGAGATAGTTACTTATCATGTGGCATTAACCAACAATATTATTAGCATTCTTAATAATTCCAAACGGTAACATACTTAGAATGATATCTATTCATCTGCATAAAAAAAGGAAAACTGGAAAGAGTTGATAGAAAAATCCACAAGAATTTCAAAGCAGGTTACTCAATAGCCTGATTTTTACTACTATAAATAGCTTGTAGTAAAATAAAAAAATAAACGTATAATCAGCAACTAAGCGTTCTG
>DCUV01000047.1 GCA_002328585.1 Spirochaetia bacterium UBA2205 | reverse complement strand
AAAATTTCATTGTCGATGGTTACGATAGTATCGCATGTAATAATTAATGCATGTTCGTATGTTACTTTATGATATATGTCCATTAATTTATGAGAAGCAATGCGGTTAACAAATTCTAACGGTGCTTCGCCATGGTGTGGTATTTCCACTATGTCAGGATGGATAATAGTAAAATCCTGAAATAAATTATTTAGTAAAGATTTTCTTCTAGGGGATGATGAACCAAGTACAATGTTTATCACTGTTATTTCAATACTACTTTTTCATTAAGTTTATATACATGGGTCACATTTCTTATCTGTTTTAGCCTCTTGATAATATCATTCAGATGGTTAATGCCCTTAACTTCAAGTACAAATTTTAGCATTGCCTGATCTTTTGCCACCAATGAGGCTTCAGCTTTTATAATATTTGTTTTTGTCAGTGATATTTCATCAGCAACATCTTTCAGAAGATTTGGTCTATCCAATGCTTCCACTGCCAGTTTTACGGGATAAGTGCTTTCCGATTGTTCCCATTTTATATCAACAAAACGCTCGCTTTCATTCTGCAATCGCAGCAGTGAAGGGCAGTTCCTTTTGTGAACGGTTATTCCTCTGCCACGGGTGATAAATCCAATAACATTATCACCAGGAATTGGCTGACAACATTGTGAAAGTTTTATCATTACATTGCTTGTACCATTAATGGTGATTCCAACTTTTCTTTTGTTGTTGTAACTTTTAATTTTAACAAGTTCCTTTTCAGGGATGCTAACATTGGCAATTTTTTCTTTTTTATTTTTATCACTGACTTGCTTACCTTCCTTTTCAAGGTGCTCCTCTTCTATTTCAGCATTTTTGCGCAGCCAATTTCTTATTTTATACCGTGCATTGGATGATTTAACAAATTTAAGCCATGAAGGTGATGGGTGCCCCTTTTTATTGGTTAATATTTCAATAATATCACCGCTTTTTAATTCAGTTTTTAAGGGAACTAATTGATTATTAACCTTTGCACCTGCACAATGATTCCCAATTTCTGTATGTATTAAATAGGCAAAATCTACCGGCGTTGAACCTTTTGCCAATTTAATAATTTTACCTTTTGGGGTAAATACAAAAATTTCATCTTCATAGAGGTCCATCTTTAATTCTTTAATAAATTCACGGGTATCCCGTACCTCATTTTCCCATTCGTGAAGGTTGTTAAGGATAGTTATACTTTTATATTTTGGTGTAAATGATTTAATCCCTTCTTTATACATCCAATGAGCTGCAATACCCATCTCAGCCGTGGCGTGCATATCCCATGTGCGTATCTGTATCTCCAGCGGGTGGCCATCAGGACCAATGACCGTAGTATGTAACGATTGGTACATGTTGGATTTAGGGACTGCAATATAATCTTTAAATCGTGATGGGATAGGTGTCCATATAGTATGGACAATACCTAAAATCCCATAACAATCTTTAACCTCGTTAGTAATTACTCTCACTGCTCTGAGGTCAAATATATCGTCAAATGTTCTACCCTGCTGAAGTTTTTTAAAAATTGAGTAATGGTGTTTTATCCTGCCTTGAATCTGAGCTTCAATGTTAAGCTCTTTTAACCGTTGTAGCAAGGTATTGCGTACAGTGTCAATATACGATTCCAGCTCAGTTCTGCGTGCTTTGATGTGTTCAAGTATGGCTTGATAGTCGTCAGGATATAATACTTTGAATGCTAAATCTTCCAATTCTGAACGTATTTGCGACATTCCCAATCGTCCGGCTAATGGAGCATAGATATCAAGAACTTCCTGAGCTATATATTTTTGCTTATTCTCGGGCTGAAACATTATGGTGCGCATATTATGCAGTTTATCAGCAAGTTTGATAATAATGACGCGGGGGTCCTGAATAGTAGCTAAAAGCATTTTCCGTAATGTTTCCGCTTGTTCTTTTTGCTTGGTGTGCTTTTTTAACGATGAAATTTTTGTTACACCGTCTACAAGTAGTGCAACCTCATCTCCAAATAGTTCTTTTACTTTATTTATATCTATAGGAGTATCTTCAACAGTGTCATGCAGCAAAGCAGCAATGATGGTTGTCTCATCCATTTTTAAATTAGCTAAAATAATTGCTACTTCCATGGGATGAACAATGAAAGGCTCGCCTGAAAGACGTTGCTGATTTTTATGAGCTTCATTAGCTGTTTCGTAAGCTCTTTTTATAGTTTCAATATTTGCATTGATGCTATTTGACTGGATAGCACCTATTAATGTGTCAATATCGCGACTTTTTATTTTTAACTCTAAGGGCAACATATAGTTCAGGTAACCATTAACGATAGTTACTATTATTATAACAAAAATGCAATCAAATATCAATAATTAATTAGTTAACCATAAAAACTAATTTTACCTTTTGAAAAAAAAAGGTAAACAGTTTTTTAATAGGTTCAAATAGTTGATGCTGTCATACAATGCAACCGATAGTTTTTAGAGATTACTCATGCTGGTGAAATTATTGAAAGAAACAGTATTAATAGATGCATGTGTGATAGATGGTTATTATTGTACCAACATAGTCAGTACTGGTTAGTATATGTTCAGTGCAACGAGTTACAGTATAAAAGGGTACATAACCAACTAAAAAAATACTACAATAAAAATTAAAATTTCCGATGAATATAATGGTTGATAATTAAAAGACACTCCTATTCGCACATTTACCGGGTTGAAGGCTTTTGCAGCAGGCACTCCTGCAAAAGCCTTATATTTTTTAGTAGCATCTACTCTTCAATTGTCTAAACTAAAAAAAGAAATTATCCGTTAATTAATGTATAATAATTATTATGATAGTGTTAATCAACGAAACAAATCCACAAAAACGCTTTATCAAGAAAGCTAAAGAGGTTCTTGAAGAGGGCGGTATTGTCATCTTCCCAACAGATACCGTGTATGCGTATGGATGTGATATCAATGATAAGCGTGCCATTGAACGTTTATATCAAATAAAAAAAATTCCAAGAAATAAACCTTTGAGTTTCATATTTTTTGATATATCCGAGATATCAAAGTTTGTGCGGAATGTATCTGATAGTGCATTTAAAATTATGAAAAAAGCATTTCCAGGTCCCTATACGTTTATTTTTCAAGCATCAAAACTGGTTCCAAAAATAGCTATCACCAATCAAAAAACAATAGGTGTCAGGATACCAGATAACCCGATAGCTCTGGAACTTGTGCATGCATTAGGCCATCCTATCATGACAGCAAGTGTCAGCACAAAAGAGGGAAATTATGTTATTGATCCAGTTGAATTGGATAAAGAATACCGGAATGCTGTTGATATGATACTGAGCTGTGGACCAAAAATGAGCGATCCATCAACAGTTGTTGACTTTACAACCGGTCAGGCGCAGATTGTCCGTAAAGGGAAAGGACAACTTTTTTTTATTGAGGAGGAGTAGTTTACCATGGATGCCTTTATAAGTTTTCTCATGAAATTACTAGCGATAGCTATTTATATTGCAATGGGTGTGCTGGTAGCATGGATATTTTACAGTCTGAAGCGGCGTGACCTCTTTGGCGGTTTTATTGGCGGTATGGTCATAGGGGTTGTTGGAGCGCTCATAGGTGGATTTATTCTGGATAAATTTTTACTGGATATTACCATAAAGATATTGCGCTTCCTTGTGTATGATACGGGTGTTAATATTATTGCAGCATTTATTGGTGGTTATGTTGCTGTTTATATTATGAATAAGCTCAATCATAATAAAGAGCGGAAACGCTATTAAAAACACAGTTTTATTGCATCAATTAATTTCCCCGGCACAGACACCAGATACGGCATAGCCTGTACAAAATCGTTAAATGGGCGTTGTACTATTATTGCTGATGCTGTCTTCTTCCCTATCCCTGGTATGGTTGCAAGAGCTTTTTGGGGAAGCGTGTTGATATTCATAGGGTAGGGCAGACACAATAATGAACGTTCCTGATGACCAACAACAATACAATGAAGGGAGCTATAAAGGGTAAATTCCAGTGGAATTTTAGCAGTGATGG
>DCUV01000060.1 GCA_002328585.1 Spirochaetia bacterium UBA2205 | reverse complement strand
AATTATAAAAGTAACTTTATGACATGGACTGCTGATGCATATATTACCAAGTCATCAAATTTAAATGAACTGAAAGATAAAATAAAAGAATTGGTATCAACACGAAGCTAATGGATCTGCAAAACGTATTAAAAAATACGCTTGTTTTTATACTTGCAGGAGGGCAGGGTGAACGGCTTTATCCCTTGACAAAAGACAGATCAAAGCCATCAGTGCATTTTGCGGGGATATATAGGATTATAGATTTCTCATTAAGTAATTGTCTCAACTCATATTTAACTCGTATTATTGTTCTTACCCAGTATAAATCGCTTTCCCTGGATAGGCATATAAAGACAGCATGGAACCTTTATTTCAGAGAATCAGGAAATTTCATTGATGTTGTTCCACCACAACAACGATTTGATGAAAATTGGTATATGGGTACTGCTGATGCAATCTTTCAAAATATTTACATTATTCAACATGAAAAACCTGAGTATGTTATTATACTATCCGGTGATCACATTTATAAAATGGATTACCAAAAAATGCTTAAATACCATATTGAAAAAAATGCCGATATGACAATTGCTGCATGCGAAATGCCAATTAATGAAGCACAACGTTTTGGTGTCCTTGAAACCGATAGTAACTTAAAAGTAGTAGGTTTTGAAGAAAAACCTCAATATCCAAAACCAGCTCCGGGTAAAGAAAATGCTGCATTTGTATCAATGGGCATTTATATTTTTACCACTGATAAATTGGTACGGTATGTTTCTGATGATCATAAATCAGACAGCTCAAAAGATTTTGGCAAGGATATTATTCCTAAAATCTATGAAACAGAAAATGTTTTTGCATACAATTATGTTGCCAACGAAGGTAAGCGTGCATACTGGCGTGATATAGGAACTATCGCTTCATATTACGAAGCACATAGAGATATCATATCCATTAGCCCCATACTGAACCTTTACGATAAGGAATGGCCCATAAGGACTTTTATGGAACAATGGCCACCGGCTAAATTTATACACAATGAAGAAGGGAGACGCGGGATTGCCATTAATTCCCTCATTGCAAATGGCTCTATCATAAGTGGAGGATATGTTGAACAATCAATTATATCACCTGGCGTAAAAGTTAACAGCTTTTCTGAAGTACGTGGAAGTATTATTATGCATGGTTCAACTATAGGCCGCTATGCAAAAATTCAAAATGCTATTATTGATAAAGATAATCATATTCCCGAACATATGCAGATAGGATTTGATCTTGAAGAAGATAAAAAACATTTTATGGTTACACCTGAAGGGATTGTCATTATCCCTAAAGCGTATGTTCAATAAATTTATAGTAAATATCATCCCATTGCGATACATTGATGCACAATACCATGTATGAGGGATTTACTATTGCTAACGCTTCTTCAGAATGACACAGTACATCTCTAATGAAGGGGGTAGGTGTGAGCTGTAATTTTATCTTCTGTCTCCATAACCATCAGCCAGTTGGTAATTTTGATCATGTATTCCAGTGGGCATACAATGACTGTTACCGGAAGACACTTGATATTTTATACAAATATCCTGAGTTTAAATTTGCAATTCACAACTCCGGTCCTCTTTTAGAATGGATGGAAAATCATGATGCATCATATTGTGATACATTAGCGTTAATGGTTGAGCGTGGTCAGGTGGAAGTTATAGGCGGTGGATTTTATGAACCTATATTTTCAATTATTAGTGAAGATGATATTCATGGACAACTATCGCTTATGCAAAGTTTTTGTAAAAAGCGTTTTGGTGTTGAACCTGCCGGTTTCTGGACAGCCGAGCGGGTTTGGGACCCCGAAATACCCAGTTTGGTCTACGACTATAAACTTAAATATACACTGCTTGATGATATCCATTTCCGCTATGCGGGAATCCCTGAAAGCGGATTATACGGCTATTATATCACCGAACGCCTGCTAAAACCTCTGTACGTTTTTCCTATTGATAAATTTTTGCGGTACTCCATACCTTTTAAACTTCCCCATGAAACTATTGACTACTTCAAGCGGCAATGTGACAAATACGGACACTGCGCTTTTGTTTACGGCGATGATGGTGAAAAATTTGGTGTTTGGCCACAAACATTTCAATGGGTATTTGAAGAAAAATGGCTGCAAAACTTTATCGAGGCTATTTTAAAAGAAGATTTTATATCACTCATTCATCCCAAAGATTATATACAGCACAATCCGCCCATTGACAGGGTTTACCTTACGCAGGGCAGCTACTATGAAATGTCCGAATGGGCATTGCCAGCAGAAAGTGGTGAGCAGCTTGTGCAATTGCACCATGAGATAAAAAATGCAGGAAGAGAATCCGAGTTTTATCCTTTTTTGAAGGGCGGTGTATGGAATAATTTTTTAAATAAATACCCCGAGTCAAATGCAATTAACAAGCGTACTCTTTACCTATCCAGAGAGATAAATGCTATTGAAGTTAAAACCGGTAAAGATATGTCTCATGCAAAAACAGAATTGTACCGTGCACAGTGTAACTGTGCCTACTGGCATGGACTTTTTGGAGGTATCTATCTTACCCATTTGCGGAGCGCGCTCTACAAACATATCGCTGTATGTGAGGAAATGATCTGCGCGGAAAAAAAACCAAAAAAGCCAGAAATAATAAAAGGTGATTTCAGAAATGAGGGGCGCGAACAGATTTTTTTACGCAATCAATCATGCAGCGTTATTATCAATCCAGCCTTTGGTGCTACCATTTCTGAATTTACCAATCGCAAAAAACGCACCAATGTTTTTGATACGATAGCGCGTCGCAAAGAAGCATACCATAGCATATTACAAAATATAGGTGATGATGACAGTAATAACACCAATGTCCAATCAATTCACGAGATGGTTACAGTAAAAGAAAAAGGATTGCAGAAGTATCTTGTGTACGATAGTTCTCGAAGATATTCCTGTAAGGATTTATTATTTACCAGCTTGCCCCAACCTGATGACCTTATGTTTAACAGAATAGATTACGTTGACTGCTCATTGCATCCTTTTTCATTTGTAATGAACGATACCACTATCCAATGCGATAGCTCATCAGATTCATTACCAGCAATAAGCAAAATATTTTCAATTCATGCAACTGATCCCATCTTGACAGTACACTATGACATAGAAGGCTATAGTGGATTGTTAGGATTAGAGTTTACTATAAATATGCTTGTTCCGCATTCAAAAGAATGTTACTATGGTATAGAAGGTGTAGCATCAGAAGAGTCCTATCTTGACAGCATGGGTACTTCCAGCGGTATAACTCAGGTTACTATGGTTGATACGATACGCGATGTATCATTTTCAATTAAAACAAGCAAACCTTTTATTCTTTTGCGATATCCGGTTTACACTGTTTCGCAATCAGACTCAGGATTTGAGAAAAATTATCAGGGAAGTTGCATGGTTCTTTGTTTTGAACTGAATAACTCACTCCATTTAGATTGCGAACTTACTATACAATGAAATTGAATCACCATGTGATTATCGATTTTTTTATTTCACACTTCAGGAAAATCATTGAGCAGTAAAGTACTCATCATTATTACTCTTCTTTCTCTTTTTTATTTATTTCCCGCAACAATGACTTCTGAATTTGCTGGTAGTGTTTTGGAGAATGCATCACTATCATTGTAAAAAGGTATTCATCTTTATTTTGCATGAGTGCATTAATGTGTGCCACCAGATCTTTTATCTCAAAATCCGAACGTATTATTTTTCTTTGTATATCATTCTGTACTACTTCCTGAATAAAATTATAGTGTGCTTTTACAAATTCAATGGCATGTTCTTTCTCAGGAGTATCTACTTTATAATTGGCAAGCGCTTTAACAATATTATCGCCGGTCAATATTGATGCTACCTCATCGGCTACTAATATTCGCTCTGGCAACTTTTCTTGATTATCCATTATCAACTCCACCACTGCAATAACTTATCAATTTTAATGTATCCAACCATACAACATGTGTCAATCAAAATAAATGCCAGAGAAACCATTCTCTGGCATTTTTGTGTAACAACGCTATTATTACTATAAGAGAAAGAGTAATAATGTTTATAAAAAGCCTTCTTACAATTTCTGGGCTATTAGCATAATTTTATTGGGATATGTTTCCTTAATCTCAATTTTAAAACCAATGCTTTCAGATTTTCCAACCAATTCATCAGCTAAATCCGTTGTTTTGCCAGCGAACTCAACATCTATCCTGGATTGTTTTCCCGCCTGCCCGCGGACATATACTTTTTGAATGCCGCGTATTCTATTCTGCAATATATCACGGAATTTTGTTAAATCGTTATAATCCAGCCCTGCGATGTTTAATGTAACCATACGATGTGTTGCAGCTAACAGGAATTTTTTGGTAATCTGATTCATGAACGTACCAGATTTAAACTTACCTGTGTCTTCATCAACACTACCTAAAATTTTTGTTAATGCCCTCTGTATGGCTATTTTTGATGCTGTTGCATCATCAATGTGAGCACCTGGCATGTTGGTGCTGGTTGAAGCCAAAATGCTACCTGTATAGACATCAATAGCTTTCAGGTTTACAATTGCCTGCTTGGATTTCATATTTGCCGAATATTGCTTTAATACGGCCGACTGATCCGTTGTTTTAACATCACCTACTATGATACATTCAGCTCCAACATCATCAAGCAAAAGCTCCTGTACTGCTCCGCCAACCTGTCCCTGCATCGCCCGCATCATCTTTGCTCTGTCTTTTTTTATTAATTGCTGAACAGTTGCTGCATCAACAAACTCAAAGCCGGCATTTTGCATAATCTCCATCATGGTAAGCTCTGTAACAGTAAAACCTGGTTCATTTTGCTGCCCATCAAAGGTTTCATGTATAAGTATCATAAATTTGGGGCGACCATAATTTTTCAATGTTGCTTCTATAGTATCATTAACAGCCTGTGGATATACTTCGCCATAAATCCTGACCGTATATGCACCTTCCTGCGAACCTTCTTTAATAACTTTCCAGTTCCTTACCATACCTGTTGATCTTGCTTCAACAATTGATTCTACCAGCGCAAAATCTTCAACAACTGCCCGCCCCTCTATGGTAGTACCCAGCTTCATTTTGACTAATTTGTTCATGGCATCATCAATGGCTCTATCCCTGGCCAGTGCTGTATCATTATCAAATATGGCAGCAAATCCATCGGCTTCACCGCACATCTCACATTCTGTTTTTGATGGCTTCTGTTGTTTCTGAGCACCTCCGCATGCCACTAATGAAGCAATGATAAATAAACTTATCCCGAAAAGATATCGTTTCATAATTGGACCTCGTAATTATTGAATATTTATTGTATATGAATGATACTATAGTACTATATTAAAGTTACGTCAAACCATTTTTATAAATTATCATTTATAACATTCTCAATGTGCCAACATGTTCATTGGTTACTATTCAATCATAATATTCTCACTATTCTATTTAAAATAGTGTTGACAAGGACTTCCAGTATTAAAGTATTGTTAATTACAGTATAGATGCAATTATTTTTTATGGGTAAGGAGGGTTGTACATGAGCCTTTCAAGTTTATATAACATGCCTGTCGACCAGATAACTAGAGAATCGTATTTTAATGTTGGCGGCATGCATGGTTTCATGCGATGGGGTGTATATATCTTTTTAATAATCGCTGTCATTTTTATTCTTTATAGCCTGATTCAAAAGGCAATAATCTGGAGGAGGGGTAAACCAGAACTCAGAACAGATTTCCCGGAAAAAAGAATTGTGGCGCTTATTAAATATGTATTTTTACAAAAGAAAGTTTTACGTGAAAAATATGCTGGAATAATGCACGCCTGCCTGTTCTATGGTTTTGTAGGACTATTCATTGTAACATTTATAATCCTGATTCAGGAGGACGTTACTGAACTATTCTTCCATTTTAAATTTTTGGTAGGGGATACGTACCTGTTATGGTCATTTGCAGGCGATATTTTTGGTGTTGCTGTTATTGTGGGACTTATTATGGCATTCTGGAGACGTTACAAGGTAAAGCCAAGCAGGCTGGATACCAAACCAATTGATACCTTTGCGCTGGTATTAATAGCTTTTATCATCCTTACCGGATTTTTAAACGAATCGCTCAGAATAGCCATTACAGGATTTCCAAAATTTGAGGTATGGTCACCGGTTGGTTATTCATTAGCACACCTTTTTGGTTGGTTAAGTATTCCAACCCTTGAGGTAACCCACTACATCAACTGGTGGTTACATATGATTGGTGCATTCAGCTTCATAGGCCTCATTGCTACTGACAAATTGGGACACATCCTTACCACCATGCTCAATGTCTATTTCCAGAATCTGGACAATGAAAGCCCAAAAACAAAATTTGCAATGCCTGTAATAAGCCCAAAAGAATTTGAAACAGCCGAAACTTTTGGTGTTGGTATGGTAGAGCACTTTACATGGAAACAGCTTATGGATGGTGATGCATGTACACGATGTGGACGCTGCCAGGATAATTGTCCTGCATATCTGACCGAAAAGCCGCTATCTCCTAAAAAAATTATCAATGATGTTAAAGATGCAATGGATGATCGCATACCAAAACTGCTGACCGCAGATGATCCATCAACCGTTGAGTCAAAAGCTTTGATTGGTGAATATGTTTTGGAAGATGAGATATGGTCATGTACCAACTGCGCTGCGTGTATGGAAAACTGCCCTGTTCAGATTGAACATGTACCAAAAATTATTGATATGCGTCGTTATCAGGTACTCATGGAAGGGAAGATGGCAACTGAATTGCAAACTTCCTTTGGCAACATGGAAAATAATTCTAACCCTTATGGATTTGCATTTGCTGCACGTGCTGATTGGGTTCCTGAGGATTTAGGAGTTAAAACATTAGCTGAAGACCCCAATGTTGATTTTGTATATTTTGTTGGTTGTGCAGCATCATACGATAAACGCAATCAAAAAGTAGCTATCGCTCTATGCAAGATTTTACAGGCAGCCGGATATAAAGTAGGTATATTAGGTCCTGAAGAAGCATGTTGCGGCGATTCTGCAATGCGCGCTGGTAATGAATATCTGTTCCATGCACTGGCAACACAAAACCTGGAAACATTCAAAAATTATGGTATAAAAAAGATTATCACCACATGCCCGCATGGATATAATACCATTAAAAAAGAATATCAAAAATTTGCAAAAGTTGGCGTAGATTCCAGCGGCAATCCTCTAGAAGCAAACTATGAGGTTTATCATCACACTGAAGTTATCATGAACCTCATTAAATCAGGTAAAATTAAATTAACAAAACCACTGAACGAAACTATCACCTATCACGATTCATGCTTCCTTGGACGATACAATACAATCTATGATCAGCCAAGAAACATCCTCAAGGCAATACCTGGAACTAACTTTGTTGAAATGAGCAGAAATCATGAGCGTAGTTTCTGTTGCGGCGCTGGTGGTGCGCGCATGTGGATTGAAGAGCATCTGGGAACACGTATTAATCAATTCAGAACAAAAGATGCACAAGCTACGGGAGCAACAAAGATAGGTACTGCATGCCCATTCTGTTTAACCATGCTTTCAGATGGTGCAAACGAGCTTGATATTCAGAATTTGCAGACATTTGATCTTGCAGAATATGTCTGGGAAGCAATGGAAAAATAATGTAATAAAAGTATTAATACATTACAATCATAAAAAAGCATCGCCTGTTTGACGATGCTTTTTTATTTTAATCAATTTAATCAATTTAATCGATTTTACGAAAAGATTGTTGATATTGGTACGTTAAATCAACATACACCTGTTTCCCGGCATCCCATATATCTTTATGTTTTTGCTGCACATCGCCAATCTCTTTGGCAGGAACACCACCATATATTTTATAGGCAGGTATTCTTTGTTTATTGACAACCAGCGCATGCTCGGCAACTATCGCCCATTCGCCTACCTCTGCATTATCACTTACGGTTGCATGCATGCCTATTACTGCATTATCCATGATAGTAGCACCATGAATCATAACCATGTGCCCAACGGTTACGCGTCTTCCTATCTGGACCAATTGCATGGGGCGTGCATGAATCATACATAATTCTTCAATAGCAGACTCATCTCCAATAATAATAGTACCGTAATCTCCGCGGATAATTGCTCCAAATCCAATATAACATCGATTACCAACTCTGACATCACCAATTATCTGCGCAGATGGAGCTATCCATGTTCCTTCACCAATAACTGGCTTTCGATCATTAATCTCATAGAGTGGCATGCTACCCTCCCTTATTTATTATCATGATATAACTACTGGTATTGGAATAAAAGTAAATATAAAAATTATTATGCACAAATAACCCATAATTTTCTCTGTTGGTGTTAATGGCTGCCCATCAGGGATATATGGGTGGCCTATCATAAGCAAGCTTACGGTTAAAATTATCCAGATTAGCCATCCAACCCATAAAAAAGTAAGAATACATATAATACCAAAGAATAGCCAGCCCGCATAGCGTTGCTTTTCCCCAAACAGTGCATATAAAACATGACTGCCGTCAAGTTGTCCAATAGGCATAAGATTTAAGCTTGTTACCAGAAAGCCTATCCAGCCAGCCCATGCAAGGGGAGAAAGATATACATCATAGCCTTGTGGGATAGTTCCTATTATAATTTTTACAAAAAAAGAAAACAGTAATGAATCGCCAAATATAGGAACTAAACTATCACCAGTTAATTGCGGAAGAGGTTGCACACTCGATTGCATTAGTCCTGCAATTATTACGATACAACTGATAATAAATCCTGCTATAGGACCCATTGCTCCAATGTATAATAAAACACGTTTATCGGGAATGGGCGACTTTATTCGTATTATGGCTCCCATGGTGCCTATCAATGATGGGAACGGTATAAAATAGGGGGGTGTTGCAATAACTCCAAAATAGCGCGCAGTGATATAATGCCCCATTTCGTGGGCAAAAAGGATAGCAAGCAAAGATAATGAAAATGGTAAACCATTTATAATAATAGCAAGTATTGAACCACCACCATTTGAACCCGCGATTGACGTCGTTATAAATGTTGCTATGAAGAGCAAAATTATAGTAATCCATTTTGGTTTATAATAAGGATCATATTGTGGAACAACTACTCGTTGCTCCATGTTAAGAGCTTCAAAATAGCGCTTGAGTATTATCTTTACTTTTGAATACAATGTTATGGTATTGTCCATGGTATTATTCTATTACTATAAGAGCATCAACAACTACGGGCTTATTCCCGCTTATAATCACAGGATTACAATCTATCTCGGCTATCTCAGGATGTAATACCGGTAGTACACTTACAATAACAATCAATTGTGCCAGTATATCCTTATCCACTTCATCCATATTCCTAAATTTTCCCAATAACGTCTTTGCTTTTATATCATTGAGCATTTCATACGCATCACGTTGTGTTAAAGGAGCAATTCTGAATGTAGCATCCTGTATTACTTCAGTATATATGCCTCCTAAACCAAAAAGCACTGATTGAGCAAACCCTTTATTATTAACCGCACCAACCATAAATTCCCGTTTTCCTTCAACCATTGGGTATGCCAGTACCGGGATAGCATATCCAGCACGGTTTTGAATGGTTTGAAATGCCTGCTTTGCTTCAATACTATCCTTCACCGGTAAAATAACAAGCCCCTTTTCTGTTTTATGCATAATATCGGGGTGACATGCTTTCATCACTATAGGATATCTCATGGATGTGACAATACCATCTAATTGTTTTTCATCTTCAATCAGCCTTTCATCAGGGATTGGAATGCCATACAATGACAACAATCGTTTAGCCATATATTCATCTAAGGCTTTCTGATTATTCTTCTTAGCCTCCAGGATAATTGCTTTTGCTTCAGGGTTGCTTTCAGGTAATGTGATAGGTTCATACGGTAAACGGTTTATAATTTCCTTATAGCGTAATAACGAAGCCAATGCCTTTGCAGCCTTTTCAGGTGCGTCAAACACAAGAACATCATGATCCTGCATAGCTTTGGTAAAATCATCCTGATAGTCATAAAACGATGACATAACCAGAGGGATCCCATGTTTTTGGGGGATAGTTCCCGGTGTATGCAGATCACTGGGGAACATATTGATAATATCCTCAGGATTCTGGATATTTAAAATCTCCCGTATATGGGGGTATACTGCTTCAACAAATCCTCTTCTATAGGCACCATGTATACAGAGCGCATCGACCTCACCACTTTGTATTGCCAGTTCTGGAATTGTAATGGTTAATACATCTAAATCCAGATTAAAGGTTATATCAACAGGGTTGCCTGCCTGTGCATGGGGTGGTATAAGAGGTTTAATTTTACTCTGTAATTCCACACTAAATGTTGGAACAATAAATCCTTCTTTCTCACAGCTATTTGCCATTGATGTTGCAGGACCTCCTGAATTGGTAATAATACCGACGCGGTTTCCTTTTAACCGTGGCTGTGTTGCCAGCATATACCCATGAAAAAAAAGTTCTTCAATAGAATGGACCCTGATAATACCAGCCTGTTTAAATAATCCTTCATAAATATAATCCGGTCCAGCCATAGCACCGGTATGACTTGAACCAGCACGAGCTCCAGCCTGAGAACCGCCAACGTATTGAGCTATAATCGGCTTTTTTGGTGTTATTGTTATAGCCACATCCAGAAATCGCTGTATATCACGTATTCCTTCAATATACAGTGCAATAGCTTTTGTCTGTTCATCATTAGCGAGGTATTCTAAAACATCAATAATGGATATATCTGCTTCATTACCAACACTTACCGCTTTACTCAATCGTATTCCATGATTCTTTAAATAGCGAAGTGTTTGGGTAATATATGTACCGCTCTGGGTAGCAAATCCCAGTGAACCTGGCCTGTCAATATATTCCATAATCGTTGTATTCAATGATATTTCAGTATTGACAATACCCATGCAGTTTGGACCTAGAAACCTGATTCCATTTATGCCCGCTGTTGATTTAAGCTTATCCTCTAATAATTTGCCCTCCTTACCAATCTCCTTAAATCCCGCACTGATGATAATAGCTCTTTTGGTACCTATGGTACCAAAGTCTTTTAATGTTTCGGGAATGTTATGTGCAGGTATAACAAAGAATGCGCAATCGACAGCCTCCGGTAAATCAAGTGGTGATTTGTACGTTTTTAATCCAAAAACCGATGCCTCTTTAGGGTGAATAACATAGATTCTCCCCTTATACCCATCTTTCATAATGCTGAGTAAATGCAGTGTTGCCATCTTTAATGGGTTGCTGCTGGCACCAACTACTGCTATTGATACAGGATTGATCAATTTTTCAAGGGGATTCATACTATCCTCCATTTGTTTTTATGCATTACGACATAGCATACTTATTTTGCAATATAAAAATGAATAATCGTTATTTAATTTATGTTATGTTTTTATACAACAGATACTAAAAAATCCATACTCATAGTAAAGGCAACGTATACCTCTGTAGCTGTTTTTATATGTTTATTATACATACATCTGCAAATCAGGTTTTCCATTATTAACAATACAATAAAACATTTACTTGTGCCCGTATTGTAATCTTAAACAATTTAATTATTGAAGGTTACTTTATGGAAAATTTTAAAAATGATGGTTGTACTGTCATTATACTATTGTTATTATTTTATCGAAAAGCCTTGACGAACATTCGTGCCATTTTACGGATGATAATAATGATTTTTTAAAAATGGAGGCAATGGTATATGAAAATCAACTTTGATTTAGACAACAAAATAGCTATTGTTACCGGAGCAAGCCGTGGAATTGGACAGTCAATAGCAAAAGGTTTAGCAGCTCATGGTGCAACAGTTTTTTGTACCAGCAGAAAAATAGAAGATTTAAATAAGGTAAAAGATGAAATTGAATCAGAAGGCGGTAAGGCACATGCCATAGCCTGTCACATTGGAAAGCTGGATGATATACAGAATCTTTTTAAAGCTGTTGAAGAACGCTATGGCAGATTGGATATACTGGTTAACAATGCAGCAACCAATCCATATTTTGGCGATGTATTACATGCAACGGCTGATGCATGGGATAAGACCATTGATGTTAACTTTAAAGGGTACTTTTTCATGAGTCAGTATGCTGCGAATCTAATGATAAAAAATAAAGGAGGCTCCATTGTCAATGTTGCTTCAATCAATGGTATTCGTCCTGCACCATTTCAGGGGATTTATTCTATGACAAAGGCAGGCGTTATTGCCATGACAAAGTCTTTTGCTAAAGAACTGGCGCCTTTTAATGTACGCGTCAATGCAATCTTACCGGGTTTAACCGATACAAAATTTTCTTCGGTTATGACACAAAATGAAGAAATTTTAAATCTTATTCTGCCGACAATACCAATGAAGCGGGTTGCTAACCCTGACGAGATGGTAGGGGCAGTAGTATATCTTGTATCCGACGCCGCAAGTTATACAACAGGGGCTACTATTGTTATAGACGGGGGAGCGCTTGCATAATTTTTGAGGTTTTATTTATTGGTAACTATGGCAACCATAAGCATGAATAATGAAACAGATACCATCCCCTTTGACCAGATGCAGATGCAGATAAACAAAGCCACTGAGGATGTGTCGGTTAAATGCAACACTGCAATTGAGTCATATATTGGTTTTGAAAAAGGATTTACACGCATCAGTATACCTGTTCCGGAGCTATCGCCTGCACTCATAATACAAAGCCTGGGTGTTATCAAAGATCATATTGAACATATACGTATCCACTCTTTTTCTGAAGGGTACTATGCTGTGCAGGCATTAAATAAGAATATATTTAAAACCGAAAACATCTTTGACAACTGTAAAATTGAATTCTCAGGGCTTATGACAAATTTTAAGATAGAATGTACAAAAAAAGGCAATCTATCTCAGGAAGAGATTAACTGCATCATTGCACTTATGCAAAAAGCATATTCGTCAATTAAAGACAATCCGGTAACACGGCTCATACGGCGAGGTGCATCCGTTTATACCGGTACAGAAGGTATTGATTGGAATTACATTGCAGGATATGAAGAAGTAAAACGTATAATACGTGAATCAATAATACTTCCTTTAAAAAATCCTTCAGTATACGACAACATTGCCCGGATGACACGCAAAACATTTGAATACAATAAACCAAAAGCAATACTTTTTGAAGGGCCTCCCGGTGTTGGGAAAACCACCATAGCACGCATCATTGCCAGAGAAGTACAGGTGCCTCTCATCTATGTTCCGGTTGAATCAATAATGTCAAAATGGTACGGACAGTCATCGCAAAATTTAGCCGAGATATTTGATGCAAGCGAAGATATGGGAGGATCAATCCTTTTCATTGACGAGATTGATTCACTGGCAGGTTCTCGTGACCAGAACATGTATGAAGCAACCCGTCGTATTTTATCGGTGCTTTTACGGCGTCTTGATGGTATAGGAGCTATCGCCAATACTATGGTTATTGGTGCAACAAACAGAAAACAGGATTTAGATCATGCGCTTATAAACCGATTTGATCAGAGCATTCACTTCCCTCTTCCCGGCGAAAACGAGCGCGCAAGTATTTTTGGAAATTATGCAAAGCATCTTGATACTGAAGAGCTTATAAAGTTAGCGCGTATAAGCGATACGCTATCCGGAAGAACCATCAAAGATCTATGCGAGCAGACCGAGCGCAGATGGGCACGAAAGCTCATTATAAAAAATTTGCCCCCCTCACAGCCGCCATTTGAATATTACTATCACACCGTTAAAAATTTTTTCACAACTCAATCTGGGTAAGTACTCTGTCAATAGTGGGGAATATTGGATACTTTTTATATCGTTCATGAATCAATGTTTCATTACTTTCATTATTGTTTAGCATCGTCAACAGTGTACGAGCAACATCGCTATGTTCAGAAAATCGCCTGCCAGCATAATCAGTGTAGCTGCCAGTGGAGATCATAAACAACCAGTCAGATGCCATTGCAAGTAAAATCTCACGAGCACATTGATACAGCATCTCGTTTTTCAAGTTCACATATTGTAAAAATTCATACATTATCTCATCAAGCATGGCAGCATTCCTGCGCACCAGCGGATTGTACCATGTTGAAAAGTCTGCCTGTTTTCCCCACGATGACTCAACTAAATCAACTGTCGCACATTCACTGCCCAACAAATCAGAAGGCATAATCAGCTCTACATCATGTAATTGTGCAATCTTCTCTATGAGCAATTCCAGAAAAAGTGGTCCTTCAAACCACCAGTGTCCAAAAAGCTCTGCATCAAATGGAAGAATAAAAACAGGGGGTTTGTTGGTAATGTTTGCAACCTGCTCTGACCGCTTATAGATTGTATCAATAAAATCATCTACCTGTTTACTTACTATCTCAGGAATACAGTCTGGATTATAATATTTCTTATCATCACTTCCGGTAACTGCATAAATCTTGAGCCCTAAAAGGGTAGTATCAGGTGTGGGCGATAGTTCTTTTAATTCATATAGTGCATCCCTATGAAATTCCCGGTAGTATGGATTTCGAGGGTATCCCTGTCCCGACCATATCTTCATTGAAAGAACTGTATCGCGTGGCAGTACCATCAATCCGCTTTTTGTCACTGATGGAAAAAAATTTCCATACCGTGGAACATCATTGCTCAACAGAATGCTTTTATCGTTTACAATGGTATAATTAATGTTTTCATCAATCAAATAGCTATCCATGCCGTAACAATAGCCCATTTCGGGCAACCAGAAGCCATCTGGTTTGTAACCAAATCTGCTATAAAAGGTATCAATTCCCAGTTTTATCTGCAAACGCATCATATACGGAAAATGTCGCAACAGTGGCATAAAGGGGTGAGTAGCCGCAGTTGTTAATAGTTCAACAGCATTATTACAAGCCAGATATTGCAATTCATCCAGCACATCATTGTTTTCAATGTAGTGCAATCTATCAGTTATAAAGGCATCATAAAAATGTAAAGCTTTTACAGCTTTACGGTTGTGCTTTTTTAATATATCCGAAAACTCACAAAGTTGTAAACACCATTGTTTAAACCTGTGTTTATAATAGTCCTGCTGCAACATTGTTATCAGTGTAGGACTGAGCGACAGTGCAATCGATGGTTGTATATTTTTTTTTAGGAGAGAATTACACATCATAACAAGTGGTATATAACATTCAGCTATATTCTGATACAACCAGATCTCTTCAAGCTGAAGGTCGCGAGAGCTATCGCACACAAAAGGAAGGTGGGCATGTAATATAATACAGATTTTTATTTTATCAGGATGTTCCAAACTCATGACGATATGCGTTTATCGTCAGATGAATCATGAATATTATTTATATCCCGTATATCTTTTGTATAGGACGGAATAGTTTCCTGTAACTGCTCAGGTGAAACTGGTAAAGCTATAGGATCAGATTCAAAAATAATCATTTCCTGACCTTCTTCAATTATTGTAGCAAGCAATACTTTTATTGTACTGCCATGTAAATGAGTACCTATGGATACAACCCAGTGATTATTCTTCCCAAAGACATCAACCTGCTGGTCCTGTATCCACTCATTCCCATGTACTTTCATAACCTTGATAAATAGAACCGGGTCACCATAAATATCTGTCACTGCCCCTGATACAATTTTTTCCCAATTAGGGCTATCTATTGACCAATGAACATGCATTAATGAAAATGAAGGTAAATGACACGTAAAATATCCTGACATGGCTATACTCCCTTACCAGCGTGCATGATGCTCTTCAGCCCAACCAATGCAATGTGCAATATTAATTTTTTTTCCATTATCATCGATAACAAACCCATGATAATGCCCAAAGAGCTGGTGCACCTCACTGGTAATTACCAAAAGATTTGATCGTGCTACCCTTTCAAAAAACGGCGTAAAAGTAAGCCCTAACCTTCCATCATTAGACCCAAAATACCATGGCTTCATAAAATTGGTATTATCATAATTAAATGTTACACGATCAAGTTTATGTATTTTACCATTAATAAAAAAACAATTTTCCGTAGCATAGGAAAGATCACCAAAACCAAGCCCTAAATTAAGCCCAAACCGTGTTCCATCTGGCAAGAACCATGAACTGCTTGCCCAATTCCAGTAGCTTTTATATTCCCATACTCCTCTACCCCAATCCAGTGTTGCCAGAGCTTTATTAAATGTAAAACCATATTCTTTGCCATTCAGTATAAATGCTCCCTCTGAAGGCATGCAGTTTATCTTTTGATTATAATAGAAACGGTTAGCACCGATTGGCGTCATCATGACAATAGAATCACCCGGTGGTTGTTGCAAAATCAAGTGCGCTTTAAAACCCTTCCCCTTTCCAAAACCCGGCCAATTTATAAAAATCTCTCTTTCTTTATTTTTTTTACTACATTTAAAAACAATATCCCCCTTTTTAAAGATGCTATCATCATCACTGGTTTTACCTAACGTAAAACCTTTGCCAAACGGGGTAATAAGCGTATCTTCTATGTAATCCTTTGTTTTAAAGTCAATATAATAAATAAACAACAATCCTGCATATCCAATATTTGATAGTGTAGCAGATACAAAATAATCTTGTGTGGTTATACCATAATAGTCCCATTCTTTAATTCTCATTTTGTTGAGAAAAGGTAATGGATACAGTGAAATAGTTTCTGGATTATATTGCCGCACCAATGCCGTTGCATATCCTTTCTCAATAAGCCTTCCCGCTTTATCAAGCAAATCACCCTTTTGTAGTACCCTATGCTGCATAGAATAAACTCCATTTGTCATTATTGTTCATAATAAAATGAAATAACAATAAAACTATAAAGTCAAGCAATTAATTTTTTGCTATGTATTTCACTATTTCATTTTCATGTTTCTGCAATTAATACCACTATAGTGAAATTTTTAGTCCACTTGTACGGTTTAAGCAACATGTGTCCTATTATGAGGACACTTTCTACAATGCCCAACCACTCTTTTCACCGAATAGATAGCATCAATGATGATTTTGTCAAAAATACAGGTAGACAATCTTCAGGAATTTACCTATTATACTTACATTTTTTGTGAAAATGACAATAATTTTGGATAAATTAATTATTTTCATTCTTTTTTATAAAAAAATCCGTTTTTTACTTGACGCTGGCATATGGTTTGCTTATATATAAGAGTGAGCTGGGGAAATCCTGGTACACAACAATTTCCTTCCAAAGTATTCCGCTATGCTTTTGTAGAGCTAGAGGTAATCGCCCGATTACCTCTTTTTTTTATTTTTTTAATCACTCGATTAAATTATCTACTATTAGAACGCCATAATATTACACGCCACTGTAAAAATGTTTTTCTTCATACGATAAATAGATTCTTTTGAACTATGTCCATAATAACGACAAAGCAGGCAAGGGATTCTTCAGTCACCTTGCCCCTTCAGAATGACTTACTGTACGGATGCTATTGTTTATGAAAAGGCTGCAAAGCATTATTGATGTATATCTATATTATAATTTATCTAATTATTATGGTATCAGGAATTTTATACAACGAAATGTTATCAATACACCATGCTTTTATTTCATCAACCGAAATCTTTTTTACACCTTTACAAACTATCTCTGCAACAAGCATTTCAATAGTGCTGTCACCGGTAAATGTAACATGTCCTGTCACTCGGACACTTTCTATACATGGATGATACTGTAATATACGTTCAACCTCTTTTGGATATACATTATAACCATTTTTCAGTATCATATCCTTTTTTCTGCCCGTTATAAATAAATAACCATCATTATCATAATACCCTACATCCCCGGTATAAAGCCATCCATTTTTGATATAATTTTGTGTCATCTGATCGTTGTTATAATAATGGTTGATAACATTAATCCCCTTAACAATGATTTCACCATTATTAAGCGGTGATTGCATCACTCCTTCTTCATCTACTATCATGACTTCATTATAGGGCATTGGTTTTCCAATTGAGCATATTTTATTTTCAATATGAGGCATATTCCAGCTAACAATTGGAGAGGCTTCAGTTAATCCATAGCCCTGCCGTATAATAATGCCTTTTTCAGCATACCACTCCTGAAGCTCACGTGAAAGATAATCTCCGCCACTTACCCATAAGCTGATACCCGAAAAGTCTATATTACGTTCAAAAAGCGCTTTCATAATACTATACATGGCGGGCACACCTACAAAATAACGAACTTTCCTGTTCAACAATAATTTTAATAGTCTTTTAGGTGAGAACCTGTCAACAAGACATATTTCAGTCTTTGATATCAGCGGTATTATGAGTGAGGTAGTAAGTCCAAAAGCATGAAACAATGGTAGTGCTGCTATCATCATTGAGGCATAGTGAGGAAGCATCCACGCAACACTTTCTGCACTGTGATATATCCCAGTATGAGTTAAAACAGCCCCTAATGCGTTCCCATCCATGGCAGCAGTAAAAATTATTGCAGCACCATTTTTTTCTTCTGGAACATAATCCATGTCATAACCATCAGCATCAAGTATTGCTTTTATTGAAGTGAAACTACTACTATCGTCAATGACGATCATTTTACACCCCCTGGATACAAGACCATACTGCGTTAATCTATCCGCAATGAAACTCTGAGTAATGATACACGCGGGTGTGGTGATGTCATGGTAATACTTAAGCTCATACTGCCTTGCCAGTGGATTTACTAAAACAGGTATCGCATTGCATTGCAAAATTGCGAAAAAACAATAGATAAAATATGGTGTATTCCCTATCTGCATGATAACATTTGAGCTATTGGCAACTCCTGCCTTGCGGAGGGTATAGGCAATCTTGCTAACGTTCATTAAAGCATCTTTGTATTTTACCATTTCATCATTATACACAATAAAAACATCATCAGGATGTTGTGAGCTTTTCTTTACAAAAATCTCATAAAGGTTATAGGTATGCTGTTGGTTCATACAGGTAATTTCCATCATCTTTTTGGCGATAGTTATTATACATAATTCTTTTAAAAATACAAGTAAATCTATCAGTGATAATAATGATTTTCTTGACTTGTACAGTAAATAAATTATAATACAAAAATATTAGAAAAGAGCCTTGAATTTATGATTGTTCTAACGTTTATCATAATCCTACAAATATCATTTGTAATTCATGTATATTATATTATAAATTATATTACAAAGAAACAGGATAAGGATTTTAAGGGCTTTCTTTTCACGTCCATAACAAATATATTTTTAGCACTATTCCTGTCTGTTTTTATCTTAATTTTTCCACAGGAACTTAAAGAAATTAATCTGGAACGTATCCTTTTTATTGAATCAGGAGTTGTTTTTTTAATAATGCTTTCTGTTAAAGCAAAAATTGCTTCAAATATTTATAAACGTGCTCATGATCCCCAGCATTTCCATTATTCATATTTTGGAAAAAAGGTTTTACATCCATCGGCAGTTAAGATGTCAGAACTTTTTACATATTTTTTAACACTCCCTCTGACTGTGATATGCGGTGCTTATTTTATTGTAAAATTAGGCTGTGGCAAATAGATCATTATTTTTTAGCAGCCTGAACTATCGACAGTACCAATGAAGGAACATCAAACAAATCCTGCATGGCGATATATTCTTTTGTAGTATGCACCTGACGCATGCCAGAAGAAAGGTTTACTGCTTTTATGCCACGTGCATTTAATATATTGGTATCACTACCTCCTCCTGAAACAGCTAAAAGTGGTTTTTTCCCGATGCTTTGTAATGCCTGTATGGCTATGGAAACAATACTGTCATTTTCGTTTATACTATATCCTTCATAATCCATATTACTTGTAACCGAAATCTTTGCTTTATATCTTAGTGCAATTGTTTTAGCAATAGAAGTAATTTCTTTTTTTATGGTAAATACCTTATTTTTTTTACGTGAACGAGTCTCAAGAGTACATTCCGCTTCTTCTGCAACAATGTTGGTTGCGCGCCCGCCTTTTATAGTTCCAACATTTACAGTAGTTTCATCATCAATTCTTCCATGGGGGATGTTAGTGATTATTTCTGATATTACCCGTATTGCGCTGATGCCCTTTTCCGGTTCCATCCCTGCATGAGCAGCTTTCCCTTTAACATATATTTTCATACTGATGTGAAATGGTGCTGCAACAACCACCCCCCCTACCGGTCCATCACTGTCAAAAACAAATGCATATTTTGCCTGCACCTGTTTTACATCAAAACCTTTTATTCCATACAATCCGGTTTCTTCAGCACAGGAAAATAAAAATTCAATATTTCCATGTGGTATTGTACTTTCTTTAAGACACAGTATTGCTTCCAAAAATCCTGCAACAGCCGATTTATCATCAGCACCTAAAATTGTACTCCCATCTGAAGCAATTTTATTTTGTTTTATAACCGGTTGTATATTTTCACAGGGAGTAACGGTATCCATATGGCATGAAAAAAGGATGGGAACATAATTATCCTCACCCAGAATCTTTATACATACATTATACGAATTATTACAGGGATAGGTTATGCATTCAACACCAGCTGATTTACCGAAATTAACAATATAATCAATAACACCTTTTTCCTCCCATGACGGAGAAGAAATTTTGACAAGGTCAATAAAAGTTTTAATCAGTCTTTCTTCATTAACATGCGGTGTCTTTTTCATATTCATATGCCTCATGTATATTTTGCGGTTAACCTTTTTATTTTAACACTATATTCATCAACTATTGTATCCCGCGCCTCATCTGTTAGCGCCTCACAGTATATATGTACAGCAGGCTGGATTGGATCGGGTAAGATTAAAATCCATCCTTCATCATACACTATCCTTATACCGTCTACCAGTTCAATATGACCATTAGATGTTGCTGTAATCTCACGCATAATTATTGCTTTAGCATCAACCGGGCATGGTAACACAGTATGGTACATATTAGTACAGGGTAATGATTTTCGTATCTCAGATAATTTTTTCCCTTCTAGTGCTGCCAGTTCTAAAATTAATAAAAATGTTATCATGGGATCATATTCATATATCATGTACGGGTAAACCGTATCTGCATCTCGTGAAAAAATGTTAATAAATTCATCATTTGATAGTGTCTTAGCTATTCGCTCTATTTGCACACCACTATCTTTTGCAATGTGCTCCAGACGCGAAGATGATATAACAGGCATGAATAATTTTTTGATGTTTCTGTGTTTAATAAATAATAGTCCTAATAATGTATAAATATCATCCCACTGCAAGATTGTTCCTTCTTCATCAATAATTGTTACCTGTTCGCCATGAGGGCCTACAATAACTCCTATCTCACTATTTAATTTTGCCATATTTTTTATGCTATTTATTGCATCCCTACTTTCATTGCGTATGTCTTCGGAACTGTTGAATTCTCGTATCTGCCCTCGTAATACTGTTGCCTTGCATGAAAAAGCTGCTAAAAGAGATGGAAAAATATGTGTTGTAGTCCCATAAAAACAATCAACAATTACATTATACTGTCGTTTTGCTATACTATCTTTGTTTACAAATTGTGTAGCAAACATTATATATGATTCAACATTATGAGTGGGATAATATAACCTGCCCACTTCAAAAGCACTCTGGCGTGGATAATCACCACGGAAAAATATATTTTCTATTTTTCGCCGTTCAACATTGCTCAACTCAAACCCTTTTCTATTAAATATTTTTATAAGGTTAAATTGCAAATCGGTATGGGGTGATATTTGCACATATATACCAAGATCAGCATTTTCATAAACCACCGAATATTTATTTATTGGTAAACTTGCTATCTCAAGGTCATATACTTCTACTCCCATGGATAGTAATCCTGCAGTTAACGCTCTTTTTATTAATCGTGCTGCTCTTGTTGTATCCCTGCTGACAATTACCTTCTTGTTTTTCCCCAAAAAAGCTCCAATGGCGGACCCTAATTTTGCAGCAAATTCAGGAGTAATTTTAACATTGAATGAGCCATAAATTCCTTCATTGGTGAATAAAATCTTTTTTTCAGTTTTTCCCCAGATCAGGTCATAACTCAATTGGGTACCCTCACCAATAACCTTTTCAGGCCATATTCTGATACCGGTAGCTATTTTAGCACTGTTTCCTATCTGGCAATCATCACTTATAACAGCCCCTTCATAAATTGAGACATTATCTTCAATAACATTGCGTTTGCCGATCACAGCTCCACGTATCTCAGTTTTGGTACCAACTATTGTATTATGTAATACCACACTCCTTCGTACGGAAGCGTTTTCATGTATAACTGTATTGTCGCCAATAACACTGTACTCTGACACCTCGGCACCTTTTTTAATATTGACAAAATTTCCTATCACAATAGGTCCCTTTAGTATTGCGTCTGCATGAATTTCAACATCATCGCCAGCCCAGATGTTTTCACCTATTTTTTTACCTGGAAAATTAATCTTTACAATTCCATTGAGTATATCCTGATGTACTTTGCGATACGCGTCCAGATTACCTATATCACACCAATACCCATCAGTTATATAGCCATAAAGAGGTACTCCATTCTTTTGTAATAAAGGAAAAAGATCATACGAAAAATCAAATTTATCATTATCTGGTACAAATTTATCAATAATCTCTGGTTCAATGATATATAATCCTGTATTCACTGTGTCGCTGAATACCTCGCCCCACGATGGTTTTTCTAAAAACCTGTCAATAGTGCCATCTTCATGGGTAACAACAATGCCATATTCAACAGGGTCATGCACATGTGCCAGAGCTATCGTAAACAATGATCTTTTCTTCTTATGGAATTCTATAATATCGTGTAAATTAAAATCATATAGCCCATCACCGCTTAGCACAATAAATGTATCATCATAATCCTTCAATGCTAATTTTACCCCTCCTGCTGTTCCCAATGGTATTTCTTCAATAGAATAATCTATTGCCACATCCCAGAAGGTGCCATCACCAAAATAGTTAACAACATTCTCAGGAAGGTAAAAAAGACTCATGGTAATATCTGAAATACCATGTTGCTGCAATAAATATACTGCATACTCAATAACCGGGCGGTTCATAACAGGTATCATTGGTTTCGGCCTGTTACAGGTTAGGGGCCTCAGTCTTGTGCCCTCGCCTCCTGCCATGATGATTGCTTTCATGCTATACCTTTTCTTTAAAATCTACATTTTCATATAACCATATATTTGAGCATCAGGTCAAGTTAAATATACAATAGCTGTTTTATTTACAAAACAATTTTTGGTCAATTATATATAAAAATTGTATATCATACAAAGTAAAATAATTGAAAAATAAATATGCTGTTAGATAGTTGGATTAATTTTGTCATCATCATTTATTTTACTATAGCAATTATAGGAGTTAATTATGAGCAATCCAATCAAAGAATCAACGTTAGAACGCTGGATTCAGAATCAAATGAAGGTCTGGGAATCTGAAAAAAAAATAATTGAAAAAGAGGAAAAACCACGTCCTTTTATTACTATCTCTCGTCAGTATGGATGTTTTGCTAATGATATTGCCGAAGAAATAGCAAAAGCTCTGAATACCACAACTACTAATAATACATGGTCAATCTATGATAAAAATCTCATTAATAAAATTGAACAACAGTATAATATATCTGAAAAAATAGTTGAAACTATTGATACCCGAAAGCGTGAAGAGATGTCCGAATTATGGCGTACCATGCTTGCAGACTTACCACCACAAGCAGCAGTATTTCAGAAATTAGCCAACACAATACGTACCATAGCAATACACGGAAATGCTATTTTAATAGGGCGTGGTTCTGTAGTGATTACAAAAGGTCTACGATATGGCTTGCATCTACGCTTTGTTGCTCCCTTACAATACCGCATACAAAAGGTTATGGAAAACCAAAAAATAAAAGATAGGCTTGCTGCTGAAAAACTAATAGAAGAAAAAGATAAACAGCGACATGAGTTTATGACACAATACATAAAATTTAATGCCTATGACCCGGCATCGTATGATATTACCATCAATGTTGCTCAGTTTACAAAAGAGCAGGTAGCCCAGATTAGTATAGCAGGATTAAAAGTTCGTAAACTTATATAACAATAAAAAGGAGTTGTCTTACAGACAACTCCTTTTTATTGGCATTTCTAACAACTGTTATTTTATATGAATTAGCAAACTACTTTCTTTTCCCCTTCAATTCAAATACTTCACGTAAGATGGGATTGCCATTGTTATCAAAAACAAGGATAGTAACATAATTAAAAAATATAAAATCTTTCCTGTATGGTGCCAGATTGGTAGATCTAACAAGTACTATATCATTTACCGGTAGATGATATAGTTTCCCTGTTAATGGATCAATGCCAGATTTTGTATTCTTTGGATATGCTTTAAGCTTATTGCCTCCTTTCCCGTCAGGATACTGGTAATTTGCAATATCATCTGGAAAAGGAACAAAGTTTCTAACTCTTTCTTTTTCAGGTATTGGCATCTCAAAACTTGATTTTGTTTTTTCCTCTTTTTCATAGGTAGCAATAATATTGACATACACATCCATAGGATCATCGGTTAAGTTTTCCAGTATTGCTTCAACCTCCAGTACCTCCCCCTTACCGGTGAGATCAACCTTTTTATTAAAATAAACATCTTTTATCCGCACCTTATTGCTATATAAGGATTGTACTGGAATATCAACACTCTGAGTGTTCTGAGCAAGCAATGTGGAAGCCACCAGTACAAAGCATAGACACATAATTTTTTTTGTCATATAAGCCACCTGCAATCATAATTGTTAACCATCACAACCCATAGTGGGTAGACAGTTTTGCTATAATTATCCTTACCCATTTATCGGGCATTTTTTTAATAAAATTGAGCAGAATACCGTACCCTATTTATTGATGAGTTCCAGCAACTGTTGATGAATCAGTCCATTGGTAGCGCAGATTTCAGGAAATTCCGGATCAAATTTGTTGCCGTTATATTGTGTCACCATGCCGCCAGCTTCCTCAACCAGTAAAGCGCCAGCGGTCATATCCCATGGGTATAACAGTGGTTCCCAGTAGCCGTCAAATCTTCCACATGCAACATACGACAAATCAATCGCAGCAGACCCCATACGACGAATACCCTGAACATGTGGCAATACATTATTAAATTGCTTTGCATTATTGCATGAAGGATCGTCCTTTTTATACGGAAAGCCAGTAGCAATGATTGATATTCCTATATCGTTTATCTGCGATACAAAGATTCGTTTTTCATTTAAATACGCACCGCCACCTTTCCATGCATAAAAGCATTCATCCCTGAGCGGTTCATACACAACGCCGGCAACCGCCGCTTCCAGCGCTTTTGAATACAGTGCAATGGTAACACAAAACCATGGGATTTTATGAGCAAAATTATTTGTTGCATCCAGAGGATCAACATACCATACATACTCACCATCAGCATGTTCCAAACTCCCTTCTTCAGCAACTATATCAAAGTCAGGGAATTGTTTTTTAAGCTCATCCACAATATATTTTTCGGACCTGTAGTCAATATCCGTAACCAGATTTGTTCTGCTTTTATAATTTATGGTTATATGCTCACGGTAATAACCTTCAACAATAATTGCCCCTGCCTGTTTGCATATAGCAATGGCACTTTGTGTAATGGTGTGATAGTCCATGGTACATGCTACCTCCTGCATGATATAATCAACTGTCCATGAAAATTGTATGTCAGCTATCGTACCTTTAAGTGGCGTTGTTTGTTGATAGCCTGTTTTACTGTTCAGAGTCAAATAATTTTTACCTGTTACAACATATACAGTAACTATCGCCATAATCATTGTTTACTTTATAGCCGGCAATATTAAAGTATTGACAACAACCCTCACAATGCAACCAAAAATTACCTTCAAGTTTTTGCTAAAAAAAGCCAATAATAACTCTGTAGAGGCAACTCAGCAGGTTATAACTTTATCATTGCCGGGGAAAATCCATGAAAAAAACGATTATGGTGATTGGTGGCGGTTTATTACAGGTGCCCGTTATCCAGACGGCTCAAAAAATGGGATTGCGGGTGATAGTTACTGATTATAATCCCAATGCCCTGGGTATGAAATATGCCGATATTCCTATTGTCATGAGCACCCGTGATATTGAAGGTTCTGTACGTGTTGCAAAAAAACAAAATGAGATAACCCCCATATCCGGTGTCCTTACCGCTGGCACCGATGCTTCCGTTACTGTTGCAGCAGTAGCAAATGCCCTTAACCTCCCCGGTATAAAATTTGAAGATGCCATTGCAGCCACTAATAAGATAAAGATGCGTAGCCGATTCTTTGAGCATGGCGTGCCATCACCTCACTTTTTCCCGGTTTGGTCGCTCTCTGACGCAAAAAAAGCAAGCAAGGTATTGGGTTTCCCTGTTGTTATAAAGCCATCGGATAATATGGGCGCACGCGGCGTTGTGCGCATTGACAACAAAAATCAGGTTGCTGATGCCTTTGCTTTTGCAAAAAGCGCTTCGCCAAGCGGTGAACTTATCATTGAGGAATTCATGGACGGGCAGGAGTTGTCCATAGATGCCGTTGTGTATAATGGCGAGATTACCATTACCGGCATTGCTGACCGTATTATAGAATATCCGCCACACTTTGTTGAAACAGGACATACCATGCCTTCACAGCTACCAAAAGAGCAACAGGACAGCGCCTGTGAAATAATGAAAGCTGGTATAAAAGCGCTGGGTATTACAATGGGCTGTGCAAAAGGCGATATAAAGTTGACCGATGAAGGACCAAAGATTGGCGAACTGGCTGCCCGCCTTTCAGGTGGATTTATGTCAGCATACACCTATCCCCTATCTACCGGTGTTAATCTGATGCGTGCTGCCATAGAGGTTGCACTGGGTCAGGAGCCCGGAAACCTTGAACCGCTGTATAACCGGGTGGCAATTGAGCGGGCAATTATAACAAAACCAGGGATTGTAAAAAAAATCTGCGGATTGGAAGAAGCCCTAAAGATTACAGGTATTGCTGAGATTATTATCAATGTGAAGCCCGGCGATAAAGTACGGAAGCCAACATCCAATGTTGAAAAAGCAGGTCACATCATAGCCGTATCCGATTCGCTGCAAGAAGCAGAGGAGGCTGTGCGCAGGTGCAAAGAATGTATCAATATTGAAATATGTGATGAATCCGAACTTTCAATGGATACCATCAACATGTCTGCACGGGAGCGTCTTAGAAAGGTATGCTATGTATGCAAACAGTGCAACGGGAAGGATTGTGCCAGTGGCGTACCCGGTATGGGCGGTATTGGCAACGGCTCATCGTTTAAACGCAACAGCGAAGCACTGCTCAATTACAAGATAAATACTCGTGTTATCCATGATGTCACCAATCCTGATACCTCAACATCGCTTTTTGGAGTACATCTGTCATTCCCTGTAATGGCAGCACCTATTACTGGTGCGGTTACAAACCTTGGTGGTGCTATCGAAGAACTTGATTATAACCTTGCCGTTATAAAAGGATGTATGGATGCTGGCAGTATTGCCTTTTTAGGGGATGGTGCAGATCCCGAAAAGTATAAAATTATTATTGAAGCGCTTGCTCACCACAACGGTATGGGTATCCCAATCTTTAAACCGCGCGCCAACAATGAGGATATAGTAAAGCGCATAAAGGCAGCCGAAGAGGTAGGTGCCGTTGCTGTTGGGATGGATATTGATGCCATTGTCTTTAAAACCATGGAATTGAAGCATCAGTCGGTTAAACCAAAGAGTTTAAAAGAGCTTACCGAAATTATATCATCAACACATCTTCCCTTTATACTGAAGGGTATTATGAATGTCAGGGATGCTGCACTTGCTGTTGAATCAGGTGCTCATGCCATCGTTGTTTCCAATCATGGCGGCAGGGTACTGGATGAAATGGTAGGCACCATGGATGTTCTGGAGGATATTGTCCGTGAAGTTAAGGGATACATCCATATTGTTATTGACGGTGGTTTTAGAACAGGTGCTGATATTGTAAAAGCGCTGGCACTGGGTGCTGAATACGTGCTTATAGGACGTCCTGTTGCTATAGCAGCAGTAGGCATGGGCTCTGAAGCAGTATCTTATTATCTCAAAACATTGCAGACAGAGCTAAAAAAGGCCATGATACTGACTGGCTGCGCTACCATCACCGATATCAGCAGTGATATCGTGCGTTCACTGAATCATAATGTGTACCAACCTTTTATGGGGCGATAGTTATTGTTAAGCGGTAGTTGCATGAAAAGAATCTATAGATATTATTTGATTGTTGCTGCAGTTCTTGTGATGATTGCTGGCAATAGTGCTGCTCTTGAATTTACTGATTTTCATGGACGATGGAAGCTTTTATATAGAGGCAACTACGGCTATGAGTTCAGGTTTGCTAAAAACTATCAGGCTGTTTGCATACTCTATTTACAGAACAATGCTGTAGTATTTAAAGGCGTATATACGCTGGATAACCCCCAAACACTTCGTATCAACATAAGCCAGATGAAAAATGTTAATAACATCAATACTGTCTATGGCGCAGGTGGATTTTCCAATGTTAAATCATCGTACTTTTTATTTCATGCTGCACTAGTAAAAAAAGATACTAAAAAAATGCTTGAACTCAAACCTCTGTCCATAGTAATTGACGGGGTAACATCCGAAGGTTATTTTGAACCTGTGATTCTGTTGCAAAAACAATAACAAATAGCATGAACTATCGCACCATTACCATTCCGTATAAACAACCTATTGACGCCATTGTCTATAGTGCTCATAATTCAAAAGGCACTATTGTCTATAGCCATGGCCTTTTTTCTTCTAAAGATGCCTATAAAATAAATCAGATTGCCCCTGCATTATGTCAGAGTGGATATACTGTCATAAGCTTTAGCTATTGCTATACACGGGATTATGCATCAGATACTCCGCTTATCATAGAGCTCCCTGCCTGTGCTCATGAGCTCAACGCCGTACTGGAATATGCAGCCGTTCATTATAATGCAAATCTTCATATTGTAGGTTCCAGTATGGGAGGGACAATAGCCATGTACTACTGTGCCATGATGCCGTATACTGTTTCAATAAAAAGTGTCAGCATCATTGCAACGCCCGTCCATTTGCATCATTTAGTAACAATGCTTGCTCCGCAGGGCATCCATGGTGATAGTATTGCTATAGGTGAATATACCATTGCAGTATCATCCCTCAATCAGTTGAACAGCATACAACTTATACACTTAATTCCTCGTATTGATGTCCCGGTATGTATCATCCATGGCAATAATGATATGGTGGTGCCCGTTACCCATGCGCATGATATACAAAAAAACCTGTGTGTACCCCACACCATGCACATCATACCTGACGGGGATCATACATTGACATCAAAAAAGCATGTAGACCTGATATTGCAGTATATACTGTCATGGTTTACGATGCATCCGTAATTGAATCTTTTTTTATTTTTTACTCTTTACACAATTTCACATTACTTTTATTGTATTTTCATGATTTATAAACAAACATAAAAAATGCTCCAAAAATATCTATATTATAAAAGTAGAGTTTTTACAATGGACAATTGTTTTGTGAACTTTTAGCGGCGAAAGTAAAAAGAGGATTGGACATCCTGCCCTTATCCCTTTAGAATTGCCTTATCGTTGTATACAATTATTTAGCTTTGTGTATGATATATACTGTCAAATTCATAAATTTTATTGACTTTTTTATTATTTAGTGTATATGTATGAATGTACATTAACATTACTATAAGGAGATAGTCATGCCACTGAAAACACCTTCTGACTATATTGAAAGTATCCGTAGTTTAAACCGAATCATCTACATGTTTGGTCAAAAAATAGACAACACCGTTGATCATCCCATCATCAAGCCTTCACTGAATGCGGTAGCAATGACCTATGCTCTTGCTCAAAAGGATGAATATAACGATATTATGACAGCAAAATCCCACATCACCGGGAATATCATCAACCGGTTTACCCATATTCATCAAAGTATTGATGATTTAGTAAAAAAAAGTAAGATGGGGAGGCTGTTAGGTTCACAAACAGGTTGTTGTTTCCAGCGTTGCGTTGGAATGGACGCACTCAATGCTCTGTCAATGACAACGTATGCAATTGATAAAACGTATAATACAACCTATTATCAACGCTTTTTACAATATTTAGAATACGTACAGAATAATGATCTGGTATGCGATGGTGCCATGACCGATCCAAAAGGGGACCGATCGCTCCCTCCACATAAGCAGGATGATCCCGACCTGTATTTAAGAGTTGTCAAAGAATTAAAAGACGGCATAATCGTGCGCGGTGCAAAAGCACATCAAACCGGTGCAATAAATTCGCATGAGATTATTGTCATGCCAACTATCGCCATGCGCGAAGAAGATAAAGACTGGGCTGTTGCATTTGCAGTACCTGCTGATACACCGGGGATTATTTATATCTATGGCAGGCAGTCGTGCGATACACGCAAGTTAGAAAAGTATACTATTGATCAGGGCAATGCGCTGTTTGGTGGTCATGAAGCACTCATTGTTTTTGATGACGTTTTTGTGCCATGGGACAGGGTATTTATGTATAAGGAATATGATTTTGCTGGACATTTAGTTGAACGCTTTGCTTCATACCACCGGCAGAGTTATGCATGTAAGGTTGGCGTTGGCGATGTATTGATTGGCGCAACGCAAACAATAGCTGAATACAATGGCACCGAGAAAGCCTCCCATGTGAAGGACAAAATTGTTGAAATGATACATCTTAATGAAACGTTATACTGTGGCTGTATTGCCTGTGCATCTGAAGGCAAGTGTGAACAGCCGGGTACCTATATGGTCAATACGTTGCTTGCCAATGTTCATAAGCAGAATATTACCCGCTTCCCCTATGAGATTGCCCGTTTAGCACAGGATATAGCTGGCGGAGCACTGGTTACCCTTCCTTCAGCCGACGATCTTTATCATCCTGAGGCAGGCAAATGGATTAAAAAATATTTTAAAACAAAAAACGATGTCCCAACTGAAAACCGTATTAAGCTGTTACGCCTTATAGAAAATATAACCATGGGAACTGCAGCAGTAGGATATTTGACCGAATCAATGCATGGAGCAGGCTCACCGCAGGCTCAACGTATCATGATTGCACGCGAATCAAATGTAAAAGAAAAGCAGCAACTGGCAAAACGCCTGGCACAAATCATTGCATCAGAAGAATAACAATTATTTACTACACTCTGCCTTAGGCAGCGTGTAATGTTCACTATTTATTAATTGTTATCCCATTCATCAGGATTTTAAAATCCTGTATCATCTTTTCTTCTTCAACCTTGCCTGCCTTCCCCATGAATAATGTATACAGCTTGCTAACTTTTTCAGGTTGATCCTGTATCTTTTTTACTACCGCAGCAATCTTTGTGGTACTATCGCTTGCAAATGGTTTCATGGTGTAGGGATGCTCGCCTTTGACAATGCTGTCCCAGTAAGTGATATAATCTTTGGGTAATTGTGTATCCGGCGCATACCAGTTTATAAGCACAAAATAGTTATCTTTTTGATCTTCACTGAGCATTACCCGACGTATTGTCCACCGGGCAACATTATTATTTCTGATATACCCAAACGTTACACCCATTTTAACATCATTGTTTATTGCAATACTATCATTGGTAACATTGATGGTAAAATCAGCGCAATTTAATTTAAGATTTTCCTGAACCTGATAGTTTAAGGTAACATTGCTGAAGACTTCTGGTAGCAGTTTATTATTGACCGATAAAAAATCATTCCAATCTTTAAGCTTTCCAAAATATGAAAGCTGTATAAAATTAAGCAGTTTAAGGGTATCATATTTCCAGAATTCAATTTCAGATGTTTCGCATACAAATACTATGGCAGCCATACCCTCAGGTGTTGGTGTTGTACAGCTTATTACAGCTTCATCTGAATATTCCATTACCCATATACACAGCCGCCATTTCCGCTGATAATTATCGGTATGATATTCAGTGGCTATTGGATCTCCTAATGAAAGAATACGCGTTTTAACATCTCCAAAATCACGCGTAATGCTCTGCCCTTCCAATACCAGCTTCATCCCAACCTTTGGATCATTAAGCATATCCATCATGCTTACGTCATCAGGACGGGAAATATCAATAAACAGCAACCGCTTATCAGGATTTGCTATCCGTATAACACCATTATTCCGTATCTTTGTTTCTTTATATTCAATATTGGAGATAGCCCATTTGTTGTTATCCTTACTCAAGTAATTGACCTGTAACAGGTAACTATCGGTAAAATCAAAAAGTGGGATAAGCGATTCATCACCATGGGGAAACATACCTTTGCCTTCCTGAGCAAGAAATTGATCCATAGTATCAGTATAAAAATTTTTGAATCGCTGGTTAAATGTTTTTTTTATTTCTTTATACCCCATGGGGAGTTGCAGCTCGTCATCAAAATCCTTAACTATCGTTTTTTCAGGGAGCAATGTAAATCCAAAATTCATCTTTACATGAAAAACACCCCGGTTCCCCGTCTTTGACACCTCACTTACCGGCAGTGAATAGGCGATATTATCTTTACGCTGTATAACAATACCAACAACATCAGCGTCATCATCAACAAGAGGACCGCCACTATTGCCAAAGTTAACATCGGATGAGCTTTTTAACAGCTTAAATCTGTTATCCTCAGGCTCAGGATATGTGCCAATCAGCTCACCCTGACGCATGACGATGCCTTCACCGTATGCATTACCAACCGCGTATACCGTATCACCAACAACATACTCTTCTTTTAGTTTAAGATATTTTGTAAATGTTTTGTTCTTTACCGTGAAGCGGATGAAATCCCGATGACTATCGAACGCTAAAATTTTATCTATTTCATAAACGTTACCCTGAGTGTCCCGTATATAAAAATCCTTATAGATAAGGGAATCGGTTTTTAAATCCAGCACATGAAAAGCAGTTAAAAGCTCTGTTGGCGAAACGGCAAACGCAGTGCCAATTGAATAATATTTATCAACACGAATATTATAGGGAATCAAATGCCAAGGAAGTTCTTTTTCATAGGTTAACGTATCCTTTTCAGGCTTGTTTACTACAACCTCAAAACATGACTGACTAACAAGGCTTTTTAATTCTTTGGAAAGGGATTTGGTATGAGCGGTGTTTTTCCCGGTAGCACATGCAACAAATGCAATTAAGATAAAAATCACATATTTTTTCATCTTTTTTACTCCAAAAATATATTTCATTATTTAATATTATTTGTTTATTGGTTCTTAACTTAAATAGAGTAACTGTCAAGTGAAATTACAATGATAGCTGCATTTTCTTTTCATTTGTTAAACGCTTGACTGATACTCGCTATGATAATACCATTGTATTTATTATTTAATATTCAACAATAATAATTATGACTAAAGAAAATGGCAACAAACCCTATGCGCTTATCCTTGCTGGATATGATAAACCTGATCGATCAACCATGATCAAGCGTAAAAAACAGATTATTGAAGCTTATGATGGCGATAGTATCTATATAGGGAAAAATAAATTTTTACAACAACTAGCCGGTAAACCTGTAATCCAGTATGTTCTTGATGCCGTGTACCATGCAAAAAAGAAGGGAAAACCACTGTACGATACAATATACGTGTACAATGATGTAAAAAACTTCACCGATGTGATAGATACCAGAAAATATCATAACCTGTATGTCATGCAGATGAAACAGTCTGTAGGCGGGCACCTGAAGGATTTTTACTTTAATCAATTAGAGTATGGAAGACGTGTTGACATCTTCTTTGGTGATACCCCCCGCATAACCTCTGAAGATGTTGAATGGGTAAATAGTCAGTATGATACAATTTTAGGAAAAGCAAAAGATTATCGGGGAATAACCGCACATGTGGCGTATGGTATTGTAGAATATGAAGACTTAAAGGATGATACATGGCTTAATCATCGCCTGAAAATCATTAAACGAGGACAAAACAAAGGGAAGTTAAAAAATTTTGTTGGTTTTACCACATTTGAAGCACGCATTGGCAACTCTGCTGCGCTACTAAAACATCAAAGTCTTGATAGTGCTGTTGAATATGAAATTATTGATTTTTTTTACAGCCTTCGCAAAGCATTGGCACCAAATATTTTTTCTAAAATTATTTACTATTTATGGAAAACTAAAAATTTTATCCTTATCAGACAGATAAAGCGACATTGCATTGAAGAAGAAAGATTTTACAAAGCTGCAATTAATGTAATAGAACGAGTATATACTTTAGATCTGTCAAAATTTGGAGGATATATCTTTCACATTAAGCACAATGCATCTCACTGGGAAAACGATATCGATGGTCCTAAAGACTTGAAAATCTTCAGGGCACATATAAAAAAATAAAGCAAAACATTTTTTTGATAGTTACCTATAAACAGTTGGTACAATAGTACAATGGATTCTGATGCAATTATGGTTGACATTCATACACACAAATGGCATATTTTAAACATGAAACAGGTAATAAAGATATTCAACAGCTTTGAAGAAGCCGAAAACAACGAAGTTGAATACTGGAAATCACTGGATCCAAACAAAAAGTTAACTATCTTAGAAGAAATTAGACAACGACACATGGAAATAACCGGTGAAGGTAAGCAAGGATTCCAAAGAGTTATTAGAATTATTAAACAAAAATAATATAAAGTATATCATTGTTGGTGGGTATGCTTTAGGTTATCATTCACGGCCACGGTATACTGAAGATATTGATATATGGATTGAAGCATCATACGAAAATGCAGAAAAGATTATACATGCATTACATGAATTTGGTTTTGCTTCACTACACATTACTATTGATGATCTTATACAGCCCGAGAAAGTTATTCAATTAGGGTTGCCACCTCAACGTATAGATATCCTAACTTCGATAGATGGTATAGATTTTCAAGAAGCATGGGAACAAAAAATAGAAGCCAAATTTGGAAACATTGATGTTGCTATTTTATCGTTAAACGATTTGATACAAAACAAAAAAGCTACCGGGAGAGATAAAGATTTAGCAGATATCCAATGGATAAAAAAATATGGGAAGTGATGTTTCCGAAAAACTAAATGAGATTATGTGCTGGACATTATCATAGCCAATACCAAATTTTTAAAACAGGCCATCGCACAGTGTACACATATTACATTGCTTGATACTACTATCCCCGTTATTTTACTGGACGATCTTATTATTATAACGTTAGCAGCGGGAAGAACACATGACATACTTGATGTTGAAGCATTGCTTGCTACAAACCTGCCCATGAACAGGGAATATATACAGAGTCACTTGGCGGAATTGCACATTGCGTCAGATCAAAAAATAATGAATATTATTTTGCAATGACCACTTTTTGGAATGAATTTAATATCACCTTGCCGTCGCTTACCCGTTTGGCGCGTATATGAACATAGTATAGCCCAACCCCCAACTTGTTCCCTGCTTTGTTATCGCCATTCCACCCGCCTTCTTTGATGTTTTGACCACCTTTTCTGAATGCTTTATCCAGCAGTTTTACAACAGCCCGTCCTTTTATATCATACACCGTAATGGTTACCAATGCATCATCAGTAAGATAGTATGCAGGGTAGCATAGTGGATTTTTATTCGTAATGACATTGTTTAATATGCGGGTTGGCCAGGGAGTAAACTGTGGTTGTATTGCTACTGTAAATGAATACTCAAGATCATTAGGATTACCTGGCGGAGCTTCTGTATCTGAATCGCTATCTGAATATGAGGCAACCCCTGATTTAATAGTTTCAAGTATAAAACGCACATCCGTTCCAAGCGTTATCAAGGGATTGGTATCAGGGATGTAACTAATCCAACCAGTGGAAGTTGTCCTGGTTGCAGCTATACGGTAATAATCTGTATTTTCAATTAATGCTGGATCAATGACGCCGCCAACAATTAAATCAACACCCACCCCTATATCCCCTGCAGCAACAATAAGGTTAACCGCATCCGGTGAATCGGTTGTAATGCTTATTGTTACCCGTATGGCTGTTCTGCGCAATGGCCTGTTGGAAGCCAGCGTACCAAAGGTTGTATCACCCCATTCCGTAATACCATCGGTAATGGAAACATCCACACTTTCTGCTGTTGTTGCTATTGCAGTAGTAATCTGGTTGGCTCCATCAACCTCATAGCCAAAAACATCAACGGCTGAAATCCGTATGTCGTAATCAGTTAACGATTGTAAGGAAGTGATGGTTGCACTGCCAGTTGCTCTATTCCCCAATGCTGCTAATATAGTCCTATCAAGGAGCAGCCATGTTGCTGAGGAACTCTCTTTATAATAAATCCTGTAACTGTCAAAATCCCCATCAATAGGATTGCTTAAAGGTACCCAGTTAACAGTAATGGTAAATGCTGTGGAAGATGATCCACTAAAGGGTATAAATGGTGGGGTGTTAACTCCTGGCGGGTCAGCATTTTCCCAGTAAACAGTCCTTGTTGCAGGCTGGGGGATACGCGCTGCTACATTCTGTTCATCATCATAGGCACCGCCGTTTACCATTATTGCCTGATAGGTAATGGTATCAGTTATCTGCGCAAGTACTGTCGGGTAGGTAACATTTGCCACTGCATTGGGCTGACCATTGGGAATTAACACATCAGTATTATTCCCTTCGCTATCCTGTATTCTTACTGTTGTATTGCCAACAACATTGGTACCTGACCATTGCATCCGTGCTGTAACCCTGACTTGAGTCCCAGGAACGTTGACACTTCGCCAGTAATTGGGAGATGCATTGACCCCTCCCCCGTTTATAATTTCAATATTGGTAATTTCAACCAGGTCGCAAGTAATAGTCAGGGAATTGTTTGAAGCTTCCGGGCCCCCTGCGGTTGCACAGGTTATCCGGACTGTCCATGTATGATTTCCCAATTGACTATACGGAGGTGTTATATCCAGATTATAAAAATACTCAGCTCCAACCGTTAATGTCAATCCATCGGTTTCATCTCCGTCATTGGTAACCGTACTTGTTCCATTACGCCGCAATTCGGCGTTGGTAATTTCACCTGCACCAGCATCTGCAATGAGGTGCACAGCATCTGCTGCAGCAGCGCCCGGTACATTATATGCGATAGTTCCTGTAACATTGAATGCGCTGTGCCATGGATTGATCATTGCATCAGCACTAACTCCACCCTGAGCAAAATTTATTATTCGGATTGATGCACATATTCCATACGAAACAAGTTTTGTATCGGTCAACGTATTAATTGCAGGAACTGTTGTGGTTGCTGATGCTGCAATGCTTCTGTTTAATGCCCATGCTGATTCCTGAGTATTCCACAATATTGTAACGGTAAAGGTAACGGTAAAATTATTCCATGTGCCAGCAATTGATGATGAACACCCCGCTATCCCGGAAACTATCGTTAAGGTATGATTACCAGCTCCTGTACCAGTTATTGCGGAAACCCGCAACTGTATATTGGTGGAATTTGGTATTGTCAGTACAACCTCGGTTATCTGATTCCATGCTGTTACATCAGGGTCAACTACCTGTACCGTAAATGTATATGCTTTCCCCGCCAGATAGTAGCCATTTCCCATAGATAAAAAAGTTGGGTTGGCTGGTGTTAAAACAACACTGCTGATAGTTGCATAGCTGTTAACGGTATTTAAGATTATGATTAACAACCATAGTATATAGAATCTTAGCTTTTTCATATTATATTTAAAGAAAATTAATTTGCACTTTTCCTCATAGTATCATATTTTAGCTAAAAAGGTCAATATTTTTTATTTATGATATTGTATAAGCCATCACATTGGCACTATTACATGAAAAAAAATACTATTGTAATTACTACTTTATTAGCCTGCATTGTATTCTTTTCCATACAATGTTCTAATGAAGCTCCTCGTGTATCCCCTGCCCCTCCCGGCGGCTCGGGGGGTACCGGTATTGGTATAGATGCCCCTGATTTTTTGGGCTCATACCCTGAAAATGGCGATACCTCCATCCCGGTAGATACTTCCATTGTCCTTGTTTTTTCAGAACCTGTTGATCTGGGTACGATAGTTCCTGGTAATGTTGACATTTCAGGAGGTGTTACCTATAGTGCATCAGCTTCGTCCGATGGCAGAACAATTATTTTAACTATTACATCAGGCGATCTTTTAGACAATACATTATATACCATTGATATAGGTACAGGTATCCTTGATCAGGATGCTCCTCAGCGCAACCTTATCACCAGTTATAGCTTTACCTTCACCACATCTGCAGACACTTCAACATTTGAACTTCCACGGGTTGTAGCTGCATCCCGTTATCCTGCACCATTAGCTGCCAATGTAAGTATAAATCAAAGTTTTGTGGATGTAACCTTTACCAAACCTATCGATGATACCACCGTAGTTGCAAATGCCAGTTTTGAGATAACACCCGGTTCAGGAACAGGTGTTACCTTTTCACTGGACCAGCAAACGTTCAGATTAAACCTTTCAACACCACTCGCTTATGGGACAGTACACACTGTCAATTTAACCGCTGCAATTGAAGATCTATCCAGCAACCCATTGGTCCTTGACGGAAACCATACATGGACATTTACCACTGAACCTGCTCCTGCAAGCGGTGCATTGGCCATAAGCAACGTATGGGTTACTGATATCACTGATACCAGCGCTATAATCCATTGGACAACAAGCATTGCACAAACAGCAATTAATGTTGACTATGGACTAACTTCTGCTTATGGCTCTTCTGCAGCAGAACCTGCAGGGACCCGCACTGTGCATCAGGCATCAATAGGAGGTTTAACACTTTCAACCAAATATTTCTTCAGGATTCAATATGGTGCGGTCATTGCAACAGGCAGTTTTATCACTGCGGATAATACAGCAACATCCAATGATGACAGTATCACCGATACTGCCGGAGATAAATCACTATTAACTATCGCCCAAAATCAAACTATTATTTCTGCATCACCATATTATACCATGGATGGTTCTTCATGTATAGCATGGAAGGACCCTGACGGCACCGTTTACGCCTCATATATTGATAACGATGCAGTCCCAACCAAACTCTGGGGTGCTGATGGCAGTGCAGTTGATTCCAATAATAGAACCGTGTTGCGGGTTTTTTCTGATTTTATGGGGTACTGTTTCGTTGCATTAGGAGATGGAACAAATGTATACCTTAAACGTATCTATAACAGCGCAGGTGTCCTGACATTTGATGTAACCTTTGGCGCAAATGCAGCAGCTTGGGGCTTAAGCATTTCCACCGGTACCAATCCTGTCGTAACAATGCTATGGGGGGATCAGACTGCTAACAATGTCAGCGCTGGTTTTGTAGCAAAAGTGGTACCCGCTGGCACCGTGCCAAACACAACCGAAATGAACATCCCCTGGGCTAACTATTTTTTTGATTATGATGTTGATTTAAGCGGTGTTGCAACAGGGAATCATATTATAGATGGTTCTTATAATCAAACCACCGTTACTATAACCGGACAAAATTATCGTCATGTTCTGGGTACCGCAGCCAATGTAATAGCGGCAACTGAAACGTATCGTATTGCTGACAATACTACCAGCACTGCTTTTACCGCCACCGATCATGTCGTAAACAACACAACGGCAGGTACACAAACACCGTACAGCAATTCCGGCACCAACGCCTATACCGATCATGGCGATAATCTCACCGGGTGGGGTACCAATGACCTCATTACTGATGGAACTAATTGGGGATATTTAACGGCAAATGCTGGTGAGGTGTTACTTACGACTAATTTAACCGATTCAGGTGTTTCTGATGTGTTTTTCAGTTTTGACAACTATTTAATCAGGTCCAACACTTCACCTGTATACCAATACAGTTTAGTAAAAAATGAAGATGCCCCTGCGTATTCTTACATTGCTAATCCCGTGGCAACAACTGAGACATGGCTGCCACTGAACGATGATATTTTTAATGCAACATCTGAAAATTATTCAATATGGAATGGAACCTATTGCTGGACACATGTTCAGGATCCGCCTTTTGTTAGTTTTTATACCATATCATTCCTTCCCTCGGGGCTTATCAGCAATGGCGAATCCGTTACCCTGTATAATTATATAACTGGTGGTACTGCTGACACTCCAGGGACAAATCCACTGTATGATGATGGTGTTGATTTATCCGCTGTTGCTCTTAATGATATCGTTGTTAATCTTTCCGCGTATACCTATTCACGTGTCAATAATATCGCATACAGCTCTGCTGGTGCATTAGGACTTCTGGCAAATATCATGTCCAACAGCCAGCTTTACTGGATTGTAAGCTTTACAAATCCAGCAGAGCCCATACTTGTTATTGGGCGGGCAACTTCCACTTTGGCAAACCAGCTTATATCAACAGCAAAATCGGTTGGATTTTCTGGTATTGTTGAAAAAGGTGATCTGATCTACAACATTACAGACAATCGTTATGCTATTGTTACCAATGTCGATGATAATGACACGCTTACCTTGAATAAAGATATAATGACAATAAATGATTATTTTATCATCTTTGCAAGCAATGAGCCGTTGATTGAAACAGGCACAGTGACTGCTACAGGTAATCCATTTACTGATATCAATGCAAACTTTACTTCAGCCAATGGACCTGCACGTGTAGGTGATATTGTCCACAACCTTACTGCCGGTACAAGTGCCTATGTAGTAGCTGTCAACTCAGCTACCCAGCTTACACTTAACAATACTATTATGGTAGCAGCGGGAGATCGTTATGTCATTATCCAGCCCCGCGTGCTGGTTGCCTATGAACGAACTGATGATATTTATGGTAAGGTTATCCGATTACGAGACGGCAGCACCTATCTGAATGAATTTACCATCTGTGGTGCTGCAGGGACTCAGGCCAATGTACAGCTTATCACATCGGGGTACACAAGCACCAATCCCGGAGCTATTGCATTGTACCGGAGTGGCGCAGGCCCAACCTATACCTACTATGCCAAACGTATCAATGGTACTGGTGTTATAAATGCAGCAGACAATGCAGTAAACGGTGGATTGGGAGTACAGGCAACACCTGCCAATGCTACACTGCTTTACGCATTATCTGATGATGCTGGCGGTATATTTGTTTTATATAAAATTACAAATGACATTTACATTCGCAGAATATCATCCACTATGGCAATTTCATGGACAAATACTATCGCAGGTGTTGTTGATGCTGCAATGTGCCGTTCAGCAACAGGTGTTATTGTAACCTATAACAAAACAACTAATTCCAGCCAGATTTTTGCTCAAGGATTTACCGGTGCTGGTGCTGTTGCATTTGGTGAAACAACCATTGTTGCTCTGACCCCGTATGCCTATGCAACCAATCTAACAATCGCTCCTGATAGGAATGATGGTGCCATCATAAGCTGGGTTGATGAGCGTTACCTGTCACAATTAGGTTATACTGTTATGGCACAGGCTATCAATTCAACAGGCACACGGCAGTGGGATGCTGATCCAGGTGCCGGTACTGATTACGACGGTGTTCTTATAGGCATTACGAATATATGGTATAAACCCTATTCAGGATTAAAAGCGGCATTTTACAATGATGGCGCAACACCCTATGGAGGTATTTTCATATGGTATGACAGGCGCAACAATAAGCAGGATATCTACTATGATACACAACCATACCCGTAAAATACTTTTATCTGTGTATAAAAACAAAACCCTACAAACTTTGCTCTGACCACTTTATATTCCACTAATCCAGACTTCTTTATCTATTTTTTCAAAATCTTTCATCAAGAGAGAAAATTCCCTGAATTCTTCATCACTCCATGTCCCTGCAATATCGCCAAGATCCCTCATCCTTGAAGTTCTCTCTTCAAGCCCAGGAGATTTGTGAATAAGGGAAAGTATAGTTTTGTTAATGCTTGTTCTGTTCTTTTTTGCAAGCATACGCAATTGATGATATGTTTTTTTTGGTATTTGTCTTAGAGTAATTTGATTCATTATATGCTTCCATGATATCATTATATGATACTATCATAACTATTCTTTAAGTATTTGTTAAATAGTTTACTCCATTTAGATAGTATTTTTATATTTTTGTGCCATTACATAGTAAAACTCATTGTATGGCTTGATGATACTCTTCAATGAATATACATAACTATTTACTATCATCCATGACTGGGTTATGTATGAACGGTGCTTCTATAGTCAGTAACTTTTTGTCATGCTCTATGACAAACAACAGAATCCTTCATATCATGTTGCTCAAGTAGCTGCTGGATTTACGTTTGCTGTAACCAGAGTGCATACAAAAGAATGAGTGCCAATGCAATGGTATATAAAAAGTAACTATCGCCCAAAATCTTTTTTGATTTACCTGAAATTAGTATTATGTTATGTAGTACACAGCTATCCTTATCATGAGCTTTATACACTATGCCACCATTTAAAGTTATTTCATCATATACACCTTCGGGCGACCAGGCTAATGCCATAGAACAACTGGCAGATGGGATTAACAAAGGATTGAAGTTCCAGACACTTCTTGGTGTTACCGGCTCGGGCAAAACCTATACCATGGCAAAGGTCATTGAGAAGATTCAAAAACCAACCCTGGTACTGACACACAACAAAACACTGGCTGCCCAGCTGTACCGCGAGTTTAAAGAATTTTTCCCTGAGAACGCCGTAGAATACTTTGTATCATACTATGACTACTACCAGCCTGAGGCGTACGTGGTTTCCCAGGATTTGTATATTGAAAAAGATGCCAGCATCAACGATGAGATTGATCGCCTGCGTTTAAAAGCAACCTCATCTCTGGTGGAGCGCCAGGATGTTATTATTGTGTCATCGGTTTCGTGTATTTATGGTATTGGTAATCCCGAAAGCTTTGAAAAAAATCACATACGGCTTACCGCTGGTCAGCAGGTTGACAGGCAACAGCTTCTGATGAAACTTGTTTCCATACACTATGACCGTAATGACATTGCATTTACCCGTGGAACATTCAGGGTCAGAGGCGATACCGTGGAGGTTTTTCCTGCTAATCTACAATATGCATTGCGCATTGTCTTTTTTGGCGACGACATTGAGGCGCTGTATAAAATTAATCCACTAACCGGCAACCGGATAGAATCGGTTATGCAAGCGCATATCTACCCTGCAAAGCATTATGTTTCCAGCAAGGAGGAGATGGAAGAAACAATCAGGATGATACAGATGGAGCTGGAGTATCGCATAAACGAATTTACCCGTAGCGGCAGATTGGTTGAGGCACAGCGGCTGGAAACGCGCACCCTCTATGACATAGAGATGCTGAACACCGTGGGTTATTGCAACGGCATTGAAAATTATTCACGCATCATTGATCGCAGACAGCCCGGCCAGCCTCCGCACTGTTTGTTGCACTACTTTAAAGGCAACTACATGATGTTTGTTGACGAGTCGCACGTTACCATACCGCAGGTACGGGGGATGTACGAGGGCGATAGATCCCGTAAAAGCAATCTGGTTGAATATGGATTCAGGCTTCCTTCAGCACTGGATAACCGTCCCTTACAGTTCCATGAATTTGAGACCATGATTGATAGGGTTGTGTTTGTTTCCGCAACCCCTGCAGAATATGAACTGCAAATATCAGCGCAGGTTGTTGAGCAGGTTATACGCCCCACCGGTTTGATAGATCCCGAAATAGAGGTGCGCCCTGCAACCGGTCAGGTTGACGACCTGATTGGCGAGATTAAAAAGAGGATTGCGGTAAATGAACGTATACTGGTAACCACACTGACAAAAAAGATGGCAGAAGACCTGACACAGTACCTTACCGAGGTGGGATTACGGGTTCGCTATCTGCACTCGGAGATAGAAACCATTGAACGCGTTGAAATTATCCGCGATTTGCGGAAAGGCATATTTGATTGTCTTATTGGCATTAACCTTTTGCGCGAAGGTCTGGATATCCCTGAAGTTTCACTTGTTGCAATCCTGGATGCCGATAAGGAAGGATTTTTACGCTCAACACGCTCGCTTATACAAACATCAGGCAGAGCAGCACGCAATAGCAACGGGAAAGTCATCATGTATGCCGATACCATTACCCGATCAATGCAGGAAGCAATAGACGAAACCACAAGGCGCCGAAAAATCCAGATGGAATTTAATACCCTCCACAACATTACTCCAAAAAGCATTTCCAAAGAGATTGTTGACATTATTGAGCGTGAATATCATTCTGACGATGTTTTTGCCGATCTTGTATCAGAGTATGCAAATGCATATCGCACCAACAATGTTGAGCAACTGAAAATGGTACATGAGAAAATTAAACAGGACATGCGTGAAGCGGCAAACAATTTTGAATTTGAAAAAGCTGCTGTTTTGCGAGACCAGATGTTTGATATAGAGAAGAAAATCGATATAGTGAGTAAAGCATCCGGGCGATAGATACTATTAAAAAGGTATGATACTATGGAACAGCCATCGTATGAGGAGCTATCTCCAATTATAACAATAGCATTACACGAAGATATTGGCAGCGGTGATATAACAAGCCTTGCACTATTTGATGAGTATCAGTATGCATGTGCCAGAATTTCATCTAAAAATGATGGGATATTTTGTGGAGGATTTTTAATAGAATATATTTATCATACTATTGATCCTTCAATTTCAGTGACAATATACCGCAATGAAGGAGCTGCAATAAAAAAAGATGATGTTGTGTGTGATATTGAAGGGAATGTACGTGCATTATTTTCTGGCGAGCGTACAGTGCTCAACTTTTTACAGCGTACCTGTGGAATAGCAACTCGAACTGCACGCCTTGTTTCACTGGTCAGTGATACAGCTATAAAAATACTTGATACCCGCAAAACAGTTCCTGGTTTTAGATTACTGGACAAGTACGCCGTTTTTTGTGGTGGCGGAACCAACCATCGGATGGGACTTTTTGATATGATTTTGATTAAGGACAATCATATCAAGGCTGCAGGCGGAATACAGCAGGCAGTGATGATGGTACGACAGAAGTATGCAAACAGGTATACCATTGAGGTGGAAGTGGAAACACTGAATCAGGTGCAGGAAGCGGTAGAAGCTGGTGTTGATATCATCATGCTCGACAATATGACAAAAGACACGATTTCACTGGCACTATCCATCATAAATGGTAAGGCTAAAGTTGAAGTTTCCGGAAATATGGATGAGCATACGTTGCAAGAGATATCTGATTTACCGATTGATTATGTTTCTGTTGGCGCCTTAACTCATTCGGTCAAAGCATTTGACCTTTCCATGCGTTTAATTTAATGAAATCTGATTTAATAGGTGTAAAACCCTCGCCCTGCTTTTCTTCCTAAATATCCTGCCTCTACATATTTTTTTAACAACGGGCACGGACGATATTTGGGATCCCCAAATCCCTTATACAGTTCAGCGGTAATAGCAAGGACAACATCCAGTCCTATCATATCAGCCAGTTGCAGCGGTCCCATGGGCAGATTTAAACCCAATGTCATAGTTTTGTCGATAGTTTCAGCATTAGCCGCACCTTCATACAGAGTAAATATCGCTTCATTAATCATTGGCATAAGAATTCTGTTTAATACAAATCCAGGAAAATCCTTTGATTCAACAGGTGTTTTCCCCAGGGATTTAACAAAGCTTTTCACTGATTCAATGGTTTCACGCGTCGTTGCAATACCACCTACTATCTCCACCAGGCGCATGACACGTGCAGGATTCATAAAATGGATCCCGACAACATATTCAGGACGTTTAGTAGCTGATGCAATGGTGGTAACAGACAATGATGATGTATTACTTGCTAAAATAGCCCCTGATTTACATACAGCATCCAGCGCTTTAAATACATCTCTCTTCAATGCAACATCCTCGGGAACACATTCAATAATGATATCTGCATTGCGCATATCTTTTATATTGTTATGCAATTTCAGACGTGAAATGATCTCACCACGCTTTGCTTGCTCTAAACGCTTTTCAGCGATATACCGATCAAGGCGCTTTGTTATAATTTCATAGGCAAGTTTTAACTGCGTCTCATCAGTATCATGCACTATGACATGATAGTTATGTTCAATTGATAGATGAGCAATATCTGTTCCCATGGTACCTGCACCTACAATTCCTACTATCATCGTAACCTCCCTATACAGTAGCATTCACAATATTTCTTTTTTCCCCATTGAAAAAGGCATGGATGTTTGCTGCAATCTCATTGATTAAGACCTGCCTGGTTTCTTTAGAAGCCCAGGCAATATGAGGGGTTATAATACAGCGTGGTGCTTTGAGTATAGGATCATTGATGTCAGGCGGTTCTTTTTCCAGTACATCCAGAGCTGCACCAGCAATGACGTTATTGTTCAGTGCCCATGCCAGATCCTTCGTATCAATGATTGAACCCCGTGCCATATTGATGAGATATGCTGTTGGTTTCATCTTCATAATAAAATCTTTATTGATACAATGATAGGTAAAATCATTGAGTGGCATATGAATAGTAATAAAGTCGGATAGTTTACAAAATTCATCGGTAGTATAGCGTGGTATAGAGCTATCACCTGGCAATGCATTGCCACGTTTAAAAGCTATAATCCGCATCCCAAAGACAGTAGCTAACTGTGCAACACGTTTGCCTATATCGCCATAACCCATAATGCCTAATACCTTGCCGGAAATGCACATAGTAGGCCACTTCCCCATGGTAAAGATTGGTGAGTTGCTCCAGCTTCCGTCATGGGTTGCTTCATTATAATTAATGAGATTGCATGCCAGTGACAGTATAAAGCACATGGTAAGCTCGGCAACCGATTCACGTGAATAACCCGGAACATTAGCCACAGCTATCCCTTTTTTGTGAGCTGCCTCAATATCAATGGTATTGTATCCAGTAGCCGCCACTGCAATAAGTTTACAGTGCTCCAGACACTCTATTTCTTTTTGAGTAAATACCACCTTGTTAGTAATAATGATATCTGCAGTTTTACTACGCTCTATTACCTCTTCAGGTTTCGTTATGGAATAGGTTATCAGCTTTCCTGCTTGCGAAAGTGGTTTTAGATCAATATCGCCAAAATCAACAGTGGCAGCATCAAGAAATACTATCGTATACACGGATATCAATCCTCCAAAAAATAAAATTACATTACAACAGGCTAAGAACATTAAATAACGTTGCACTATGACCTAAATGTCAATAGTTTATTTATAAAGTACTACACATAATCGTTGTTGGATTGCCGTCATTATCAAGGGCATCTTCTAAGATGCAAAATCCACGTGAAGTATAATAGTGAATCAGATCAACTGTATCATTATGCCCTTCAAAGAGATACACTGTTCTATACCCTAATTCCTTTGCTTTATCTATAACTGCCTGTACAAGAGCAGTGCCTATACCCTGAAAGCGGTATTCAGGAACAATATATAAAGAGGCAAGCCATGGATTGAGATCAGTTCGTGCCCACAGATCATTGTTTTTCAATGAAACCATCCCTACTGGAAGTTTTTTTTCATCAATGGCAACCCATGCCAATGGAATGGTTGATGAATGCGCACGTTCCATATATGAACGGATAATAACATCAAACTGTATATCACGTTGAGTATACCATTCATGATATGACCAATAGGCTAAAATAGAAGCATACTGTGGAAAATGATTCAATAGATGTACCTGTACCATTGTTGCCATCCTTATTGTTGGATATCTATAAACATGAATAGCAACAATGTTATTGTTATCAACTATTATTTTGGAAGCTGCAACCTCTGCTTTACCTCTTTGAGTTGCATTGACAACTCCTTCTTATCCCATTGAAGCTCTTTTGCTGCTGTTTCGGCTACCAGTGTCAGTTTATCATTACCGGGATTTCCTGCTGTGCAAATACCTGTTCGCCTGAAGACAATATCAGGCAATGTACGAGCCATTTCATGGCGGATAGCATAGATTACCTCAGCCAGAATTTCTCCATCATGGGTAACTATCTCCCTGAACTTTTTATTTGATCCAGCTATTTTGATTACAGTATCAATTTCAGAACCGAAGTATTTTGCCAATACCTCAAGTGACTTTTTATCAAACGAAGTATCTGAGGTATAAACTGTATTAAAAAATGCCTCTAAATCTTTTATTTCACACCCAGCTAAATGCTGTTTATGGGTTATGGATTTTGGTAGAGAATATTGTAATTTTTTTTCAACAACCTTCATTACCTTGACCGCTAAATTTCTGCTGGTTGTATATTTTCCACCTTCAACCGTTATAAGCCCCTGCACGCCTTCTTTCGCATTATCATAAATTTCATATCGCCGTGAAGATTGATAGGTACCTTCAACCTGATCATCAACCAGAGGTCGCAAGCCACCATAGGTATATTTTATATCATTATACGATAAAGTGCCATCACCAAAATATTCATTAACATCATCAAGTAATTCCTGAATGCTTTCTCTGGTTACCCGATAGTTATCGGGATTACCAACATATTCTTTATCAGTTGTGCCAATAAGGGTATATCCTCGCCACGGTATTAAAAAGAAATGTCTACCCTTTTTGTTCATCAACGTTACAGCATATTTATGTACTATAGGTTTTGTGATGATATGAATCCCTTCTGACCTTCTAATCTGGTGTTTTACAGTGCCATTTTCAGCCTTTTTTAAGATTATATCAGCCCATGGGCCACCACAGTTAATGATAAGCTTCCCCTCAATATCTATTTCTTTATTGTTCAGAGTATCATATACTGTAACACCAGCAATAGAGTTGTTACGATACAAAAAGTCTTTTACTTCAGCATAATTTGCAACCTTTGCCCCATAGTTCACCGCAGATTTTATAAACATTAGTGTTAGCCGTTCAGGGAAGATACTCTGACAATCATAATAGATAGTAGCCGCAGTCAGCCCTTCAGCTTTTAGATTGGGTTCTTCCTGTAATGCCTTTTCCCTGCTAATTTGAGAGTGTAACGGAATCTTTTTTGATCTATCCCAGGTCCAGCCTTTATCAAATGAAAGTATATCATACATAATCATACCCATTTTTAAAACCCAGCGGTTATTGAGCAGACTTTTATAATTTGGCATCATGAATGGGAAAGGGTACACCAGCGTAGGGGCAATATTCTCTAATATCCTTCGTTCACGTAAGGACTCGCGCACCAGGGGAATCTCCATGTACGCAAGGTATCGCAATCCACCATGGATAAGCTTGGAGGTTGCAGCCGAAGTAGCCCATCCAAAGTCTTTTTTCTCCAGCAATGCAACCTTTAAACCCCTTGTTGCGGCTTCATATGCCACAGCAGCACCGGTAATGCCGCCACCAATGATAATAACATCAAATTGCTCTTTGCTATTTTCTTCAATAAAACGTTTCATAGCATTACCTCTTATTGGAATAAGTTTTAGTATAGTAGTCAAAAATTCTTTTTTCAGTGTACTCCAGCACATCTCTGGTAATGGAAAATGCCTTTTCTGCCTTTTTATCCTGAAATGCTTTATATAATTGCTGGTGGAATTGTTCTGACCGTTTTCTGTTATCAGGATTTTCAAAATACAAATAGCCAAAGTCTCTGAAAATCTGATTAAAGAAATGCAAAATGAATATGTAGAGCATATTGTTACTGGTTTTTGCAATAAAATGATGCACTGCAAGATCCTTTTCCAGAATATCTTCTTGTTCATTAATTATCAGGGTAAATTCTTCTAAATCGCTGACACTACACTCCTGTACCGCTCTGGCTGCCATCTCAGGTACAATGATCTTTCTCATCTCCAGAACATCCTGTAATATCGACAAAGGAATAGTATCATTAAGATAAATCATCATCCTGAAAAGTTCTAAATTACCACTTGAACGATAATCGTTTACAAAAATCCCCTCACCATGCCGTATCTCTATAAGCCCCAATGTTTCCAGCTTCTTCAGCGCTTCACGTACTGTTGCCCTGTTAACATCCAGGTCTGCAGCAATATCGCGCTCGGAAGGCAGTTTATCCCCGGGCTGTATAGCATTGTTAATAATTTTTTTGGCAAGCAGGGTAACAATCTGCTCCCGGAGGGTATTTTTTTGCAAATGCCCTAATGTATTTTTTTTCATACTGCCACCTTTAGTATAGTGGTTCAGTGGTTCAACCACTATTATTATACCAAAAAACAAACAAAAAACTAAATAAAGTGAAATAATATTATTTTTTTACACTAACTGGTGTACACCATCATCAATGGTGCATTCATATATATCAGGTGTTCGTCCTTCTTTTTTTTCAAATCGTTCAGCGATAGTTTTTTTAAAGTGTTCAACTGCATACAGGGCTATCATCGTTACAGTACAACCACCAAAACCGCCACCCATAAGTCGTGAGCCATACACACCATCAATTTCTGATACCCATTCAACCATTGCATCTATCAGAGGAATACTTACTTCAAAGTAGTTGCTCAGACTATGATGCGATTGATAAAGAAGCCTACCAGCTTTAGCAAGATTATACTTCTGAATTTCCTGCGCAAACTCATGTACACGATGGTTCTCAGAGATTACATGAAACACCCTTTTATATTCAGTAATGGGTAGAATATCCTTGATAGTAGCAAGCTCATCAATAGTACAATCACAAAGACAATTAATGGCAAATCCAGCCTTTTGTAACAGCGTCAGCGCCCCCTGACATTCACTCCTTCTTTCGTTATAGCCCGATTCGCGTAAATTGTGCTTTACGCCGCTATTCACAAGGACAAAACGGATTGCAGATGCATCAATCGGGATATACTGAAATTCCATGGTTTTGGTGTTGAGCAAAAGCCCATTGTTTTTCCTCCCATTAATAATTGCCATTTGATCCATTACCCCACATTGAACACCTGCAAAATTCCACTCCACCTGTTGTGCTTGTAAGGCTACATCTATATTTTTCATTTTTTTGCCATGCAGAGCACATAACGCATACAGCGTTCCAACAGTAATGGCCGCAGAGCTTGACATGCCAGCACCAACAGGCAGGGTGCTATAAAAACTAATATCAAATCCAGATTCAAAATGTATATCTGACAGTGCACAGGCACCTAAAGGATATACCCACCATTTATGTTTTGCCACATCCCTGATGTTTGGCAAGTGTATATTGCTGATAGCTATCTCCCCTTGCTCATGTTGCTGGTAAGAAGCAAAGCGCATGATGCCATCATTATTGCGTGATGCACATATATATATATGTTTATCGATAGCTATTGGGAAAACGGTGCCACCATTATAATCGATATGTTCACCGATAATATTGATACGCCCTGGAGAAACAAATACACTGACATCAGAAGATTGAGGAAAATATTCTTTATGATGTGTAATTGCTGTATCAACTACTGAAGGCATAGACACTAACACAACAAAAACTGTAAAAGTGGGAATGCATGCTGAGTTAATGCAATTGTTACGGGTTTGTCAAAAGAATTCTCTGTATAACGTATTATGCCAAAAAATGATAACCATGTAATGACCGAAAAATCAAGCAATGAAACAGCAAACAGGTCGTTATATTTTGCAATCCCGGTTAGTTCAAAAAATGTCTGTGCAAGCTCGTCCAACTGTACTGATTTGTTTGTGTTTACAATGATATCCAATAGTAGCTGTCGGCTATTTTTAATCTCATTTGAGATGTATCCACCCGATGGAAAAAGGCTTTTCCAGTTACACTTATTCCAGAAAGCTAAAAACATCTGCCGATATAGATCGTCACTGTTTATTTCCATTATTTTATTCTCATTAATAATACCGGCAACCTTTAATATGATGACAGTTTGTTTACAGTATATAGTAAGTAAATCACTATCATACTGCAATAAGGGATTGCTCAATAAACTATTGACGCATTGTGAGTAAAAATCCGCTGATAGCCGTTCATTTTTTTTTGGTTTTTGGTTTGTATTTTTAAGTACGTTGATTATACACCGTGCAATAATCATTACATCACAATTATTTAAACATTCTCTATAATCATTTTGTATTTTTTTTGCTGCAAACCCAGCTTCAAAGGGATTGTTAACGTTCCATACCAATCTATAGCAGGATTGAAGAACATCCTGCATTATTTTATCTTTTTTTATTGATTTTACATTATTAAATCGTTTATCAATCTCGCTTGCAATTAAATCATTTGATAGTTCATGTTCAAGTGCATACAGTGCAAGCGTATTAATTGATGATTTAAACCGATGCGTTATCACATCAGCAGAATGTTTCATAGTTATATACTACTCCCTCAAAAATGGAATAATACCGTGTCATTCTTAATGAGCAAACTAACAGAAGAATCTTGTTGTCCGTATTGTCATTCTGAAGGGCAAAACCCCGAAGAATATATTCTTTCATAAATGACAAGATTCTTCGCTAACGCTTAGTATGACATACCCTTACAACGACTACATGCATTGCTTCGACTTCGCTCAGCACAGGCACTATTGCTTTAGAATGGCTATAGGCTTCACCATAAGAATGCCAAAAATGCTTTATTCCCATCATATTTAGGAAGATGCCCTGTAGCCATAAGGAAATCCACTGTTAAAAATATTTTAAATAAAATGTGCCAAAAAGGAATAAAACAACACAATATATAGTTACATCAGCTTATGAAATTAATTGATAAACATGCTATCATGAATTAATTTTTAGTCAATTAATATTTTATTAAAATAAAAAAAAGTTGCAAAGGTAAAAAAATACTGTACATTTATTTACTTCACTAATATTAATATATTAAAAATTTTTGGTTTTTACTTGCATTAATAAAATGATTTTTTTTATTAATATTAATCTGTAAAATTATTTAAACAAGGGAACCTCTAATAATTATATTCTGAATGTTTCCTTGTGGACACAAGCATTGAGAGCATGTTTTTTATTTTTTAATAACGAAAACGTGATTTTTAAAGGCGTTCATAAATATAAAAACAAGAGGTCCGGGGATGTGGTTATTGTCTTTAATTGATGCAACGCAAAACGAAATAAAGGAAATTCAGAATAATACAAAATGCATTTTGCATGTTTTATCTGAAGAAGTTGGCGAGCGAACATTGCGAAAATATGATAATTTAAATAAAAGCCGTCAATTCATATACAATTATTTACAACAAAACAATGACAATGTATATGAAGAAAAATATCTGGTAGATAATTTGGAAGTAAGCAATATTATTGCTGAAATACCAGGTTTTGAACATAGTAATGAAATAATAATTATTGGCGCACATTATGATACTATAGAAGACACTTCCGGTGCTGATGATAATGGATCCGCTGTAGCCGGTCTGCTTGAACTGCACAGGATGTTATCACAGTATACATTCAGAAAGACATTGCGTTTTGTTGCATTTACTCTTGAGGAGCCACCTTTCTTCTCGGGACCGTATATGGGCAGCATGGTACATGCGCTGGGATGTAAAGATAAAGGTGAAAACATTAATTTAATGATCTGCCTTGAAATGATAGGATATGCAGGGAACAGAATGCAGCAGGATTACCCATTAAGGAGTATGCAAAACGAATATCCACCATATGGAAATTTTTTAGCTGTGGTTTCATTACCAAGCTATGCCCCATATGCATATAAATGGAAAAGAGAATACAATAAATATGCAAAAAATAAGATAGTTGATATGATAGGACCAGCTTCCATACCCGGAATAAATTTATCAGATCATTATTCATTTAATAAATTTGGATTTCCGGCAATAATGATTACTGATACGGCATTTTACAGGAATAAAAACTATCATACAGAAGGCGATACCTATGGAACAATAAATTTTAAATTTTTATCAGAATCAATATTTAATACATTCATGGCAGTAAAAACGCTATCAAATGAAAGGGATATCCTTGATGAATGAATTCAAACCATTACCAATACAGGATTCTCATCGACTCATTAATGCAGGCAATGTTATATTGATTTCGGCTCAGTCCAAGGAAAAAAAGACTATAACAACCGTTGCATGGCATATGCCAGTAAGCAATAATCCAAAGTTATTATCATGCGCGCTGGCAAATAAGCGATATAGCCTGGAATTAATCAAAGAATCCAAAAGCTTTTGTATAAATATTCCTGATTTTGCTATGCTTGATACAGTTATATTTTGTGGAACTTATTCCGGACGAACAGTGGACAAATGCAAAGAAGCACATCTGACTGCCTTACCATGTTCAGACATTGACGGATTTTTTATTGCTGAATGTGTTGCCTACATAGAATGCCAGCTTTATTCAATGGTGGAGGCTGGTGATCATACTATCGTTATTGGCCAGGTTACATGCGCTCACGCAAAAATACATTGCTTTACACCTGATGGTGTCATTGATATTAACAAAGTACAATTAATCCACCATTTAGGCGGAACTCATTTTGGAATTCTAAAAAATTAGGACGGATAACGATATGGAGTGTAAAAAAGATCGAAATCTAAAAGCATGCACCTGTACTTATGAGCCTTGCTCACGGAAAGGATTATGCTGTGATTGTATTTCATATCACCTGAAAAGCAGTGAACTCCCTGCTTGTGCCTTCCCAAAAGAAGCAGAAAAGACATATGACCGATCATTTGAACATTTTGTAAAACTGGTTACAGCAGGGAAGATATAACATATGTACTCTTCTATAAATAGCATTATTCACCAGTGCCATTCAGGGCTTGACCAGGAATCTAAATAATTAACTGATATCCTGAAATGAATTCAGGATGACACTCTGCACATTGTTATTCCAGGCTTAATTCTGCATCAAAATGACTGTCGCCAGCTATTTTCATCCCCTATGGAGATCATAAGCCAGCCATGGGTAACTCCTCAGAAAATAGAAATTTTCATCTGATCAGCATGCAAAAAATAATTGTACCAGGATTTTGTGGGACAAAACATTACAATTTTAGATATACCATTACTTCTTTGCCAGATACATCAAAGGATCCAGCGGTTTCCCCGATTGATTAATCTGAAAATGAAGTGAAGGATTGGTAGCATCAAGTATCCCGATTGTTGTCCCACAACCAACAACCTGCCCTTCCTTAACCCGGATTGCATCTAGTTTAGAGTATATTGTGTAAAAATCCTTTTTATGCTGTATAACAACAAAATTTCCAAACCCCCGCATTGACCCAATTTTTACAATGGTGCCATTTGCACTTGCCATAACATTGCTTTTTGGAGTGCTTTTAATGAGTATACCAATGGGTCGCGCTCCATTTTTGTTATCACGCCCAACAGCAGCAACATGTATTACCGGCCACATAAACAAGGGTTTTGACGTACTTTTCTTAATAATTCCTTTGCTGATTTTGCTTTGTTTATTTATTCCACAATCTGCGCTGTCATCCGATATGGGTATCAAAATACGCTGACCTGCTTTAATGGCAGTAGGATTAGTGATATTATTCATAGTCTGGATGTCATTAATAGAAACAGCATATTTTTTTGAAAGTCTATATAATGTTTCACCTTTTTTAACAGTATGCCATATCCCGGATTTACTATTATTTTCAGGTACCGGATTAATGTGCTGATAACTATCGCTCATGATATGTTTAGTACCATCTTCTTCATATTTACTATATTTATCATAACACACTGGCATGGTTGTATCTTTTTTATTTTTTTGAATATACATAGTATCATCCTGAAAGGGGGTATACTCTTCAGGCTGTTCAAACTTATAGTAATTGTGCTTATCACGGGATGTATCTGGTTTGGATCTATATGCAGGTGGGACACAACTAATTGAAACCAATATAAATAGTGTTATAATAAAGGCACTCATCCATGAATACATGGAACATCTCCTTATGTTCCGTTTGTTAGCACATTACCGGGAAGTAATAGTAACCCTTATCATTATATCGGATAGTTGTTCTGCAGAATTGAGTAATTAATTATTTTTTATTCATGATAGTCGACAGTTGTTGTTACAGTTAACTTGCCATGTCGAACATTTTTTATAGCCAGCAAATTATCAGCAATTTTTTTAACCTGTTGAGCGGTACCCCGCATTAATAGAACCTCAAGACAATTATGTTCATCCATATGAACATGTACTGATGAAATGATGTATTTATAATTGTCATGTTGCAGATCATTGAGTTTATCAGCTATCTCACGAACATCATGGCTGTAAACTAATGTCAATGTCCCGATAACTTCAGCATTGGGGTCGGAAACATCTTCTTTAACAAGCATATCACGGATTAAATCACGTATTGCCTCTGAACGATTGACATATCCTTTTTCATTGATTAAGGCATCAAACCTATCAAGAAGCTTTTCATCTATTGATACACCAAAACGAATGACACTATTCATAATGCTTCCCTCACATTAATTTTTTACATAGCTATGATGAAGCAATAATCTACTTTGTGCAAGTAAATTTTTTACAGCGAAGAAGCAATGACATTGCTGGGCTATGAGGTGTGTTATAAACTGCTGTTGACAGAAATAATTATTTAATCATTCACCACACCACGACGTAAACTATTGGCTATAACAATAATGTGATGGGTAATACTATTGATTATGGTAAATAATGAAGTATAAAGATAGCCCACCTGAAATAGCATTATAAGTGGTATTGAAACATAGAGGTTTTTATCAAAAGCAAAATACACAGCAAGGGACATATACAGCCCCAGAATAAATTCAATGATTGATACACCATTAATAGTATGGAGGCTATATTTATTCTTCAACAAAGTCTTTACATGCCCTAGTGCATTGATACGATGCAATGATGCAACATTATATTTTGGTGTTCTGTTGAAATCACTTTTTTTATTGAACAGGGCTTCAATGACAGCTTTACTGTTGTTGATGGACAAGCCGATACCAACAGCAAGTACCATTGGCAGATAGAGCAATGGTTTAAACTTTGAATCAAAGCTATTTTTATTATGATAAAGAATGGATAATTCAGTGTAAAAATAAAAAATTATTACTGATAGCGTTGCTAATATAAAAATAGGCAAATCTAAATACGCAAATTTTTTAAATCCGCCATAATATCGCACCCATAGGGCAACAGGCATCAGAAGAGTAAGAAATACCATGAGCAAGTAAGCGAAGTTTGCACCTAAATGCATAAATGATTCAATCTTGATTTTCAATGGAAGTTGAGCATTGAGGATAGTTTTATAAAGCTTCTTGAAGACCTGGATAGAGCCTTTTGCCCATCTGAACTGTTGTGCTTTAAAAGCTGAAATCTCAATAGGCAATTCGGCAGGTACCGTAACATCCGGAAGATATAAAAACTTCCAGCCACTAATTTGTGAACGGTAGCTCAAGTCTAAATCTTCAGTAATTGTATCATGCTGCCAGCCTCCACCATCAATGATAGCCTGTCTTCGCCATATACCGGCAGTACCGTTAAAGTTAAAAAATCTTCCAGAACGATTCCTGGCAGTATGCTCAATCATGAAATGACCATCTAATAAAATACTCTGGCACTCAGTTAATAGTGAATAATGGCGGTTAATATGGTCCCATCTGGTTTGAACCATGCCGATAGTTGGGTCAGTAAAATAATGTATGGTTTTTTGTAAAAAGTCAGGATTGGGCATAAAATCTGCATCAAATACAGCAATGAACTCGCTGTCAGTATATGTAAGCCCATTTTCCAGCGCACCGGCTTTAAAACCTGTTCTATCTGTTCGGTGGATATAGGCAATAGTATAGCCTTCTTTACGCTTTTGTTTGCAGATCTTTTCAGCTAACGCTGATGTTTCATCAGTAGAATCATCCAGAACCTGAATCTCTAATTTCTTCTTTGGGTAATCTAACTGTGTTACCGCGTTGATAAGGCGCTCCACCACATATTGCTCATTATAGATAGGCAATTGAACGGTAACCTTTGGTAAATTCTTAAAAACAGCTTTTGGTTTAACTTTGTTTCTACTATGTTTAATGAAAAGATACATCGTATAATAGCGGTGAGCTCCAAATATTGAGAGTAACAATAATATCAGACCATAAAAAATAAGTATAAAAAGCTTCATAGGGGGTACTTCCTTTTTTTGTAAGAAGGATAAATACAGTAATGAAATATTAAAAACGGAGTATAGCGCATAAAAAATACTTTACAATAATTTATGAGTACCATATAATAAATCATTACGTTGTATGTCAATACTATTTATAGGTATCTGAAAAAACCGCTTTTTTCATTTCTTCACCAATTGAAAAGCTGTTTTTATTATTGTTCTGTGCCCATAAGGCTATTAATACAATTTAGATAAGTACCTTATGATCAGGAGGTATACAATGACTCAGGCTACTATTCAGGCATTACAGGGTTTGCGGGATTTATCAATGATTAAGTGGTATGTAATACCACTACTGGCTATTGTTTTCTATATCTATACACGTGAGATGAAAGAGGCTCGAACAAGCGGCAACTGGAATGCCATTTTTGCAGGACTTACGATTTTTGGTGTGGATTTTTTCAATGAAACATGGAATGGATGGGTTATGCACCTTACACAGCGTTCAGCAGTATGGACAACACCAGGGGATACTGCACTGCGCACCATGGTTGGCTGGAATATTGAAATAATGTTTATGTTTAGCATTATAGGGATTATTTTTTATCACACGTTAACCGGCAAAAACATAAAGATTTTAGGTATTCCCGAACAATGGTTCTGGGCTATTGGGTATTCGGCTTTTTGTGTGTTTGTTGAATGTTTACTCAATGTTGGGGGTCACCTTGTTTGGGAATACGAATACTGGCGGTTGTCATTCAAGGGAGTGTGGCTCATCTTTTTGTTTGGATATTTTCATTTCTTCTTCTTTGCTAATATTGTGATTGGACTATCCACTATCAAAAAGAAGATTATTGCTGTTGGCATCATCTATGCTGTTCCAATAATAATGAACATAATAGCACTTGGTTTCCTGGGATGGATGTATTAAACAGTAACTATCGCCCCCATTAAAATTGTGGTTTATAAATTTCTTCAGGAAATTTTTTGAGTATCGCTGCAGGCAGCGCATTGCTTTTGGCAATGTGAGCATATACCATACCACTTGGTTTTATGGTACGTTTCTGGGTTTTAAAATCAACATGTACCAATCCAAAGCGTGGTTCGTACCCATGCTCCCATTCAAAGTTATCAATGAGCGACCAGTAGAAATACCCTCGGATGTCAACACCTTCGGTGATTGCCTTATGAAGCATCTTGAGGTGGTCAATAAGCACACGCTGTCGCCAGCTATCATCATTGGTGCCTATGCCATTTTCGGTAATATACATGGGAATATGAGGGAAAGCATTATGCATTCGCTTTATAGCCAGATAAAATCCTTCAGGGTATGGTTCCCATCCAAGGCTGACACATAAGCCTTTTTTGCCACATATGGGGTTGTCAGTAGCAGGTACGGCCAGATCCTTTAATCGCAATGATAGCCTGATGAAGTTATAGAAATTAACGCCTATAAAATCATTGGTATTGATTAGCTCCCTGTGTGATGAAAAAATTTGCAAGGGCAATTTTCCCTTTTTTAAGGAGCGGATAATAGCTCCATTAAAACAATAATCAGCAAACGCTGTAAATAGCTTATCCATGATACTGTCAGGATTGTACGGTTTTGTAATCTGAACATTGTGCACTATCCCAACCTTTGCATCAGGGTCAACAGATTTAATGCTATGGTAAGCAATGGCATGCATCAGCATTGTTGTACCCAGCGCTTTAATGGCTTTGAGCATATTTTTTTGTCCAGGAGCAGATGTACCGGTAATATAGCCAAGCATGACGATACTTGGCTCGTTAATGGTATTGTAGAATTTTACCTTCCCTTTCAATGTTTTAGCAACAACATCGCAAAACTGTTTAAAATGCTCAAGGTGTTTTTTATCTCTGTTTAATAAGCCGCCTTCGTTGCACCACCAGATAGGAAGTGTAAAATGAAACAATGTCACAAAAGGCGTTATTTTGCGCTTTAGCAACTCGTTTATCATCGTCACATAATGGTCAAGTGCCTTTTTATCAAGCGTCCCGGGCTGGGGGAAAACCCGTGACCACTCTATTGACATGCGATATGCATTACAGTTGAGCTTTTTTAAAAGATCAAAATCCTGTTTAAAGCGATTCCAGTGATCACAGGCAACAAGGGCGCTGTCATTATTTTTGATTGTACCTTCTTTTTCAAAAAGCCACCAGTTGTTGTTTGTAGTGCCACCTTCTATCTGATGAGCTGCAGTTGCGGTGCCCCACAAAAATCCCTTTGGAAATACAATATCTTCTTTTTGCGCCATAACACCCTCGCTTTATTATTGTACTACACTATAAAAACATCTTTTTTACATTATTGAGTTGCTATAAAAAAATCAATAAAAAAATTATTATACAGCATCCTATCGTTGTGCTTACACATGCTCTATGAACAATAGCAAAGTAGATTACCATATATGGAATTATGGAACAAATTAGTATGATTGGCGATAGTTATCGGCAAAAAAGTGATTGTAAAAAAACCTATGAAAAGTTATTGAATAAATTCATTACCATACTTATATGCTGTGACAATAGAATTTTGAGCGCAAACAAAGAATCGTGCCATTGTGGGGATATGTCATTCTGAGCGTCAGCGAAGAATCGTGTCTTTTATGAAAGAGTATATTTTCTGGGACTTCGTCCCTCAGAATGACAAAATGTGTTGCGTTAACCTGGAATTATAACGGTAAATAATCATATTATTGAGGAAAATTATATGCCGACAACGATAAAAAATTTAGGACAATGCACCGTTGTTTCTCCTTTAGCAATAAAATATAGCCAGCGTGAAGCTGCTTTTATTAATGATGCCATTAGAGTTCGTTTTAATGCATTTATAGGTAAAAAACCTCCCTCCGGTGGAGAAACAATTGAAAGCTTTGAAGCTGCAGGACCTCGTGAAAAAATTTTTTTTAATCCTGAAACAACACGAGTCGCTATTACCAGTTGCGGAGGATTAAGCCCGGGGATTAATGATGTTATCCGTTCACTGGTGATGGAATCGTATTATGGATATGGAATAAATGACATCATTGGCATACCCTATGGATATAATGGATTAAATCCTGAATATAATTATACCCCCATCCCCTTAAATCCTGACAATGTAAAATCAATCCATATGCAGGGCGGAAGCATTCTGGGTTCATCGCGTGGTGGCACCAGGGATATGGAAAAACTTGTTGATACACTGCAAAAACTAAACGTCAGCATCCTCTATACAATAGGTGGCGATGGTACACTGCGGGGCTCACACGACATTGCCATGATTGCATTACAAAGAGGGTTGCCCCTGGCAGCAGTTGGTATCCCAAAAACTATCGACAATGACATAAGCTTTATTCAGCGTTCATTTGGATTTGAGACAGCTTTTTCTATTGCTGTAGAGGCAATCTATGCAGCGCATACAGAAGCAATAGGAGCACCCAACGGGATAGGACTTGTTAAACTTATGGGCAGGCACTCAGGTTTTATTGCGGCAAATGCAGCACTGGCAAGCAATGATGTCAATTTTGTATTATTGCCCGAGGTTCCCTTTGAACTGTATGGAGCAAATGGATTATGCGCCCATCTTGAAAATAGGTTGCAAAGAAGAGGACATGCTGTCATATGTGTCGCTGAAGGTGCAGGACAGGAAATACTGCAAAAAGATTCTGATAAACAATATGATGCTTCAGGCAATGTAAAATTGGCTGACATTGGTGTCTATCTAAAAGAAAAGATACAGGAATATTTTAAACAAAAAAAGATTGAAATTAATTTAAAATACATTGATCCAAGCTATATGATACGCAGTGCCCCCGCAGTTCCCAATGATTCTATCTATTGTACATTATTAGGGCAGAATGCCGTTCATGCCGGTATGGCCGGGAAAACAGATTTAGTCATTGGCCAATGGAGTAATATATACACTCATGTCCCGGTTGAGGTTGCAATTTCAAAACGAAAGCGCATAGATCCCCATTCGCGCTTCTATAGCAGTGTACTTGACGCAACAGGACAACCTTTTGCGATGATAAATGAATAATAATTTTATTCTAAAGGAGGTTTGCAATGGCAAAGGAACATAAAAATGCACCAATTATTTGTGCAGTTATTACCGGTATCGCACTAGCAGGAGCTGGTATAGGCATATGGAAAAGTATGCCACTTATTATAGCTCTCAGTATTATTCCAGCTATTGTCTATGAAATATACAGAACACAGGGTGTGTTTACAACATTGGCATCATGGTTAGCGCTGATCGTTACCATTGCAGCGCTGTATGTTATCTATAAAAATACCATGATTGATATTGCCCCCTATATATCAAAATTTATGACACTGCCGGTTAATACAAAGCTTATACCTGTTGCATATGTTGCACCGGTTGTTCTTGTCATTATTGCTGTATTTTTGTTTAAGCAAACTGCAGGTATCTATACCCGCTGGTTAGCGCTTGTAATACTGTTAACATCAGTTGCGCTTTTCTATAGCCTGGACCCTTCATTTATTAAAAATCTACTTTCAACTCCGCAGGTTCAGCAAAACATCAAAGAAGGCGTAAAACGAGGGATACGCAATATTCATTAAACCTGTTACTGTATAGGCGCTGTAATTACTTTGTAATTATTACAGTACTTTTCATATATTGTCATAATGCAATTATAATTAATAGATAAAAATTCGTTAGCGGTAAATCCAACGGGATTTTCCTTCCTGTAGCTCTTGATATGAAATGAAGCGAGCACCCGTTGAGCATTGATCATATACTGTCCATCAATCTTTTCAATATACCCTTTCTTGATGCAAAATTTTAAAAACCGTTTTAATTTTTTGTGGCGATAGTTACTATCAAAAAGGTATTCATCAATACCGGGCAGTTTCCCTTCTTTGACCAGCACAATAATATCATTGATGACAGTATCTAACTGTGATGCCAATTCTTCTTTTTTAAGAACTATCGCTTTATCAATATTTTCAACCGCCATTGCCATGCGCTGGAGATATGTTGCAGCAATCTGACTGAAGGTTATGGTATGTAAACTTTTTAAAATTTCAGAAACTCTATCTAAAAATTTTTCTTTATCCCCAAGCATAAAAAAGGGCTCCCCAACATTTATAAAAATATCCTTTTTACCGGCTATGCAACGGTCAACCTTAACATTAATTGGCAGTATATATAATTTTTGCCTGAAGTGGCGATAGGTACTATCAACAAGCTGGAATATCCCACTGCGTAAATTTTTTAAACCTCCAAAACTCCACGTTGTCCCTTCCGGAAATATAAGCGTAGAAAAACCACTATGTATAGAATGTTTAAACTTTACCATCTGAGAGTGTATCTCATGTTTCACCTGATTTTTATTGTCAAAATCTTCTATGAAGGGGCGTGGAATATCAATCAGTTTCATCTTTTTGAAAAAAGCTTTTGGCAACCCTGTTTTATCTAAAAAATAAAAAAAATAATAGAGCAGTTTATTCTTTTCTCCAAAATTTGATGCCAGATAGTTCCCACTTAAAAAATCTTTTTTTGCCATTACCACAAAGTGTGGACGTGGTTTCAATGAATAATATACCTTTGAAAGGGATGGCACCTCAAAATAGCTATCATGCGTAGGGGCAAATATTACAAGGTGGGGGATTTTTTTTAGATATTCTTTCCCTTTTAAATGAGCTTTATGCCGCATAATCAATGAAGCAACTTTAAAACAGAAAATAAAAAATTCATAGACTATGCCATTTGATGGCTGCATATACATACCTCAAACCACTTTACTGGTATAAAAATAAACTATACACCAGCAATTGTCAATAGTAAAAAATACATTAAAGTATAATGAAAAGCATGGTGTTTTCATCTTCAAATGATTGCATTCCTCTTAAAATAGAATACCGTGTTATTCTGAGAGACCCAGTCCCCAAGAATCTATCCTTTCATAAAAAGCAGAGATTCTTCACTTCGTTCAGAATGACATCCCCATGCCACAGTGAGATTTTTTTCTTCGACTTCGCTTCACACAGACGGCTTCAGCTCAGAATGATAGACGCTAAATATGTTCATCCCTTATGGCTGGATGAATGCTCTGCCATAAGCAACTACCCTAAAATTGCCTAAAATAATATTCTATAGGTGTTATCGTTTGATTTATAATACAATATTTTTTTAAAATTTTTTATTTTTTTATTTTGCTATTGACAAGAATTGCTATATATTTAACTAATCAATTTAATTTTTTAGTTAATATAATTGATTAATGTCATGGATGCCAACTTAAAAGTATGGTTATTGGTTACATGGAAGAATTTAAATATTCAAAGGAAAGTCGAACTGTCATATTGCAGGCTGCAAAGACGGAATTTGCTGAAAAAGGCTATGATGGTGCCCGTTTAAGTTTAATTGCTAAGCGAGCGGGGGTAAACCAGGCACTTATCCACTATTATTTTTCCAATAAGGAAAAACTATACCATGAAGTGCTGCAATACCTGTTTCACCATGAAGAAATCAGCATTATCCGGGAACATCTGAAAGATGTTACATTAAATCCTAAAGAGGCTCTTTTTACAGCAATCTACATACTGGTATATCTGCATCATAATGCCATTGATCCTGAAATAAATAAAATTATTTCATGGGAATTAGCGCAGGGTGGCGATAAATTTAAAATGCTCCTTACCGATTATATGTTACCCAAACTCAACATGCTGTCGCAGGTAATTCAGGAGGGTATAGAAAGCGGGGACTTTGAAACTGATGATCCTTTTCTTGTTGTCTTTAACCTTACCAATATGGTTTTATCATTTGAAAATAGCAAACAATATCTCAAAGACACACCATGGTATGATCGCTTCTATGGCGGTGATAATGGAAAAAAGTTATTTGAGTTTGCCTTAAAAAGCACATTCAAGTCATTAGCACCAAAGCATAAAGCTTGTGAGATACCGCACATAAATGAGGATTTACAACATAAACTTGAAGAAATTATGCAAAAACTTAAAAACAATTCGGAGCATGAAAAATGACAGTTAAATGCAACACAATTTTTAAAACAATACTACCAGTATTCATGTATTCGGTACTGTTTATGATTACCGCAACAGGTACAATCTATGCACAAAATCCATTAACATTAAAAGAAGCTATAGATATAGCAATCAAGAACAATAATACCTATAAAATAGCCTTGTTGAAGGTGGAAGAAAACCGCTATAAGGTGCGCGAAAGCTGGGGAATGTTATGGCCAAAACTTTCTACTGATGTTTCCTATACCCGCCAATGGTATGAGGCTGGTTTCCAATCGCAGATTGAAGGACAATATGATGTGAAAATTATTAATGGACAGATATCTATTAATCCCGGCACATTTTATAATACATTACAATCATCACGTAACAATTTTATTGCCAGTGAACATGATGCAAGGAGGGTAAAGGCTGATACAACTATCACAACGCTGAGGCTCTACTATCAGATATTGCTGACAAAGGAATTGATAGCCATGCATGAGGAATCACTAAAGGCATTGGAAGAAAATTTACGTATAGTGACAATTGGCTATCAAAAGGGAACTTTTTCAAAATTGGATTTTTTACGCGCCAAGGTAGCCTACAACAACGAAAAAACACAGCTGATCAATGCAAAAAATGATTATTTAACAGTATGTGCTACATTTAATATTCATTTAAACCGTGAAATAAATGAAGCTCTTATACTGGATGAATCTGTTTTAAAGGTGCATGATGAAGATTTACAATACCTTGTCCTTGAAGAAGCCAAAAAAAATGAGATCGTTGGACAGCTTGTTGCATTGGCTTTGAAAAATCGTCCGGAACTTTTGCAATTGACTTATTCCAAGACAGCACTGGAATATGCAACCGATGCAACCTCATCTATTTATCTATGGCCAAGTTTTTTTGTGAGCGGTAGCTACGGCTCAAGCAAGAATATATCAAAGGATGGTGGGGGAGGGCTTACGCCAACAGGGGACCCAACTATAGACCCAATTTTACTGGCTATGAGTCAGGGTATGTCCGATAGTTTTGCTCCCAGTGGCTGGAACGACAACTGGATGATAACCTTTGGTGCTACCTATCAGTGGGGTGGATGGTCACCACTGGATAGCACCCATGCTAAAGCTAAACAGTTAGAAAGCCAAACAAATCAGCTTGATTTACAACTACAGGATTTTGTTAAAAGCATACGCCTTGATATCCAGAGTGGATTTTTAAAATTGGAATCAGCGTCAAACTCTATCTATTCACAGCAGGGTAATGTGGAAACTGCCGAAGAATCCTTAAAGACTGCTACCACACAGTTTAGAAATGGTATTATTGATAATTCAAAATTTTTAGAAGCAAATGTAGCTCTTATCCAGGCTAAGACATTATATATTCAGGCATTATATGATTATAAGGTATCACAGGCCGAATTGAATAAAGCAACTGGTATTGATTATTTTACAATTCAATAATTGCTAAACGAACCATGGAGGTTTTATAATGAAAAAAGGCAGGGCAAAAACAATCTTAACTATTGTTGCTATTATAATTGCACTCATTGCATCCTACAGATTGGTCATGTTTGTAGTTAAGTTAATAAATCCCCCAAAAAAGGTGGAAGAGGAGCATGTTGTTGCTGTTAAGGCTGCAAAAGCTGTTCGTATGGATATCACAAAGACCCTTGATCTAAGCGGTGATATTGTTGGCAAAGAGGTTGTTCATGTATTTCCACAGGTACCAGGCAAGGTTATGGAGATTCTGGTAAAAGAAGGACAGTATGTTAAAAAGGGGCAGGTTGTATTCAAGATAGACAGGGACATAATTGGAATGGAATATATGCCGGCTGTGGTAGAGTCACCATTAACAGGTTATGTTGGCACCATCATGGTGGACAGAGGCATGTCAGTTACTACACAAACCCCACTTGCTCAGGTTGTTACCATGCATCAGGTTGAGGCTGTAGCACAGCTTATTGAGGAGCAGATTAACATGGTTCAAATTGGTATGAAGGCTAAGGTGCGCGTTGAAGCATTTCCCAACACCTCTTTTACGGGAATGGTGTACCGAAAAACTGCAGTGCTTGATGCAGCAAGCAGAACGCAGGAGGTACGTATACTTATTGATAATCCTCAGTTAAAACTGAGGCATGGCATGTTTGCAGATATTCAGATAATACTTGGCTTTGTTAAAAAGGCTGTCGTTATCCCGTCCGACTGCATTATGAGCGATGCTTCTGGCAATTACCATGTGTTTAAGGTAATCGACAACAAGGCATTTAAACAATCAATAACACCAGGCTATGTACACAAAAATATAACAGAGGTTGTATCAGGTATCAATGATGGGGATGTTGTGGTAACATTAGGAAAAGAAAATGTAAAGCACGGCGTTAAACTGCTGGTATATATGGAAGAGATTAATTATTAAGCGATAGCATCATTATAAGGAGTTTTATGGTATGAAAATTACAGATATTTCTGTTAGCCGACCAGTAACAGTTAGCATACTGTACATTGGTATTATTATACTCTCAGTTGTGAGTTATTACTTTATTGAATTAGACTTTTTCCCCGATGTTGAATTCCCCATTGCTGTAGTATACGTTGAATATGAAAATGTAGGACCAAAGGAGATAGAGAACTCGGTGACCAAACCTCTTGAAGAGGCAGTAGGGTCCGTTAATAATGTTGATTATGTTACTTCCATTTCCAAAGAAGGCATGTCCTCAATCACCATTAAGTTCCAGTGGGGTACTGACATGGTAGAGGCAGTAGCCGATATCCGCGAGCGCATTGACATGGTACGAAGTAGACTGCCTGAGGGTATTGAAAACCCGGTGACGGTAAAGTTTGATATATCAATGCTTCCTATTATGGGACTGGCAATAACCGGAGAGCGCGAGCGGTCATATATCAAGAAATATGCTGAGGATAATATAAAGAATCTTATAGAGCAAACTGATGGTGTTGCTTCGGCACAGGTTGTAGGAGGTGAGGACCTTGAAGCTAAGGTTGAGCTCATTAAGAGCAGAATGGATGCCTATAGATTATCAATTGACCAGATTATACAGACTCTTGCCCTTGAAAATCAAAATATAGCCGGTGGTGACATCAAAACCGCATATACAAAATATACATTCCGTACCGAGGGTGAGTTTAAGTCCCTGGATGATATGCGTAACATTGTCGTTGCTGTACGCAACAATACACCTATCTATTTACGCGATATCGCTCGTGTTTCATTTGAGCCTGGCGAGGTAAAGGATATTGTACACATCAATGGTGAAAATGGTACGGTAATGCTTATCCAGAAACAGTCGGGCAAAAATACTGTTCTGACTGTTCGAAATGTTTACAAAAAATTGGAATCGATAAAGCCAACACTTCCTGCAGGCTTTGATATACGTCCCATCTTTGATCAGGGGGAGATGATACAGTTCTCAATACAAAACCTTTTAAATAACCTTATTCAAGGAAGTATTATATCTATTGCTGTTGTTCTGCTTATATTGCGTAATATCAGGGCATCACTTTTAGTAGGGTTATCAATACCAATATCCGTTATCACCTCATTTGTTTTGATGTATTTATTTGATCTATCCCTCAACATGATGTCACTGGGCGGGTTGGCAATTGGTGTTGGTATGGTTATTGACAATGCTATAGTTGTAACCGATAATATTTTTCGATATCGTGAAAAAGGGGCGCGCCTTAATGAGGCATCAAAACTTGGAACGGATGAGATGGGGGGAGCAATCACAGCCTCTACCCTTACCAACCTTGTGGTATTTGTGCCATTTATGTTCAGTGCAGGGTTAGCCGCTCAGTTGTTTACTGACATGGCATTGACCATTACATTTTCAATGATGAGTTCATTGTTTGTTGCTATAACCCTTATCCCCATGGTCATTGCAAAGTTTGTACCTACAATAGAGCATCGCTATACCGGCAGATCAAATGTTCTACAGCCTCTATTTGATAAAAGTGAAAAATTCTTCATTGATTTAGAGAACTTTTACGGCAAAGCAATAAACTGGGCATTGGATAATAAAAAAAAGGTTATTAGCTTTGTTGGCATAACCTTCCTTATTGGTTTAATATTGATACCACTATCGGGGATGGAGTTTATGCCTGAACGCGACGATTCCAGAATAACCATAATGGCAACCCTTCCTATAGGGACCAATCTTGATGAAACTACCAGAATTATGAAACTAATAGAAGAGCGCACATTGCCAATATTTAAAGAGGAAGAATTAAAGGTAGTCATGGTTAGGGCAGGATATGGAAAGGGAACCAATGCAGCATTTAACGATTTAACCGACTACAAAGCAAGGATCCAGATAGAATTAAAGATGCTAAAATACCGCGAACGATCAAAGTCTGAAATACGTGATATTTTGCGAAAGGCATTACAGGGAATCCCAGGAGTTACCTATAACTTTACCTACCAGAGCAGGGGATCAAGTTCAATAGGAATGGGTTCCGAAGGAGCTACCATTTCCATTGAGGTATATGGCTATGACTTTGAACAATCAAACCAATATGTTCAGAGTATTACAAACAGTATTAAAAACATCCCTGGTTTAAAAGATATCGATATATCCCGTGAAGAAGGCTTACCCGAAAAGGTAGTGGTGGTCAACAGGGAAAAGGCATCAAAGATGGGCATCAATGCCTATCAGGTTGCCAATCTTATCAAGAACAATGTTGCTGGTTTTGTAGCCTCTCGCTATCGTTTTGAGGGGGATGAGTACGACATCAATGTGCGATTGCGCGAGGCTGATAGGCAAACGGTTGAACAGATTAAGTCATTGGAAATTGACACTCCTATGGGAAAACGAATAAAGATAGGGAGCATAATTGATGTTATTGACAAAACAGGGCCAACTGCTATAGACAGAAAGAATCACGAACGGGTAGTATACATTAACTGTAAGGCTGAAGGAAGAGCTCTCAGCACTGTTGCTGCAGACATCAACGAAGCGCTCACAAAAATACCAAAACCACAAAATTTTTATGTATCAATTGGTGGATCGTATGAGGATATGCAGGATACCTTTAATGATCTGCTCCTTGTATTAGTTCTGGGTGCCATACTAACCTATGTTATTATGGCAGCACAGTTTGAATCACTGATCAGGCCATTTATCGTAATGTTTTCAGTTCCTACCTGTATGTTTGGTGTTTCATTATTCATGTTTTTAACAGGTTCACAGTTCAGTGTTGCTACACTTTTAGGTATCATTATGCTGGTAGGTATAGTGGTCAATAATGCGATAGTTCTTGTTGATTATACTGATATTCTAATACAACGGGGATGGGGTTTACGCGAAGCGCTGGTTGAAGCCGGAACAAAACGACTCAGGCCAATTATGATGACTACTCTCACAACTGTACTTTCGCTAATCCCTATGGCATTCAGTGGCGGTGATGGATCTGAAATGTCACAACCAATAGGCAGAGCCGTTATGGGTGGCATGAGTACGGGATTTATTTTTACACTTATATTTATTCCTGTTATATACATGATCGTTGAAACCAGGCGTGAAAAGTATTCGGCAAAACATAAAGCAAAGTTTTAAGGGGGAATTACCATGGTGATGTTATTTATTGTATATCACAATGCTGTTGATGAAGAGGTTGTTGAGATAACAAAAAAGTATGCAAAAGGGTATACAAAGTTTGTAGGTGTACTAGGTGAAGGGAATAAAGAGCCACAATTAGGGACGCATATATGGGGAGGGCTTAACAACTGTTTGATGGTAGCAATAGAAGATAATAAAATGAAAGATGCTATTGCGTCCGATATAGCATCTTTAAAGGTTAAATTTAAAGATGCTGGCGTTAGTATCTTTGTAATGCCATTAAAAGAGATGCTTTAAACATAGAGTGTTGTAAAGGGGATTGTCGGTTTACCGTCAATCCCCAATGTTGCAAATATTATCTTTTGATCATCCTCATCCTCAAAGCTTATAATATCAATACACTCAGCATACTGTTCTTTTATCCATTGGACATACATCCTTGCACAACCTTTTGCCACAACAGCCGGCACAGGATAGGCAAAGTGATAATTTGTAATTTCATTATAATTGCTGCGCAACAGTTTAATGATAGGATTAATACAGCGGTAATGCTCTTTTGCTCTGAGATATGCTGCAAATGATTCAAATACCTGGAAGATACGCACAGGCAGCTTATCATAGGTATCCTGAAAATGCATCATTCTGAAATAAAAGGTATTATGTGTGGCCGTAAAAAGTTTGCTGGCAATATCCTCATCGTTAAGGACTGCATCATAAATAAGGACAATTGAGCAGAGCATGGTGTCCCATGGATACTGCTGGATTATTAATTCTACGGCATGTTCAATTTGCAGGTAACTATCGCACAGCAAATAAAAGGTACCATGACTTGTTTGCATATAATTAAATACTTCTATAGGGATGGCACGGTGCTTTGTAAGGTCAATGTAAGCGCCTGCTACAAGTTCCCCCTGCTTAAAAATGAACGATGGCAGGTATGGGGTGTCAAAGGTAAATCCTGTAGTGTCTTCAAAATAATGTGTTATGGCAGTCATATCATGCTGTGTAAAATTGAATCCTTCAATGAAGTAATAGGGTGGCTTTTGCATGAATGTTGCACCTGCAGCAATTGCCTCATCATACAGAGTAGTACCCGGCAGCACCATCAGTGGGTAAAGTTCCAGTTCATTCCCAAGCCCTGCATCAAGCAGAATGTCCATTGTTGTGTAAAATGATTCAGGAGTATCATAGGGAAGTCCCGGTATTATACCAACCTGGAGTGTCAGGTCTGCATCTTTTAAATGGAATATCCCCTGTAGCTCTTTTCCTGGATTTGTTTTTCTGCCAATCTTTTGTAAACATTTTTTGTTTAATGTTTGAATGCCTACCTCAGCGCTACGGAAATTGGCTTTCTTCAAGGTCATAGCAATATCCCTGGTAATGGTATCAGCCCTGAGCTCGGTATGCAGTGAGACAGAAAATCTGCTGGATATCAGTGTTTGCAGATAATCCCTGAATTGCGGGGATTGATTAAATGTAGGGGCCAAAAGATACAATTCCTGTATTTCATCGCTCATACTTTTTTGTATGATATCGGCAAGCTTGTGCGGCGGTAAGGCTCTGACCCTGCTGGCATTTTTGGAATAGAGGCAGTAGGTGCATTTGAAAGGACATCCACGTATCACTTCAACGCTCAGGCTTTTATCATGCATTGGTTTCAGATAGCCGGCGGTATACGGTTCCACCATCTGTGACAGTGGAATAAAGGGGTCAGAGCCCTGAATAAAAACAGCGTTACCATTGACCATATGAATAAATTGTTTGCAGGTATTGTTATAGTAATAATTGAAAAAATATTCTCCTTCGCCAATGACAAATATATCTATGAATGATTGCTTTTGTTTCAGGATATATGAGTTAACCTGTATTTCAGGCCCGCCAAAAAGGATTATGATATGTGGTGCCAGAGCCTTAATCGTTTTAGCAATTGTCAGTGAACGCTCTACATTCCACAGGTAGCATGTAAATGCAACATGCGTTGGCTCATTGCGTAATATGTGATTCACAATCATGGGGTCAGAGCCATAGTTCTGGATGCTATACGGCAGTTGAAATCCTTTCATAGTACTACCAGAGGTTATCTCACAAAAGGCGTGCAATGTTCCAGCAGCATTAGGGATATTGCCTGTAACATACTGCAAACCATGATCAATCAACGGAAGTTGTACAAATTGAATCTTCATTGGAATGGATCAATATGGTGTATTGATATCTTCAAGTAACTATCGCCTGCAATTATTTATTCCATAATTTATAAAACTATAAATGCATCTGTTGAATATATACAACTATTGTTATACATTATTTGAAATCAATAATTTTATCAATCATTTACCCTGAATTTATCAACAATACATATACTGTACTTTTTCAATGCACATATTGTCATGTAAAAAATTTAAACGCAATTTTTTCAATAATAGAAGGGTTAAATATAATTATATGTTATATTTTATAACAACATATTATATAAATAATATATTTTTTTATTTTAATATAAAAAAATATTTGACATAAAATGAATAGTAATTTCTTATCTTTAAAGTTTACTATTAGATAAAAAAACTGCATCAATAAATTATAGTTTATTTTGGCTACACTAACTGGTAATTGTAAGAGTAATTACTCTATCAGTAAAACGATGATTATGTAGCGGAATACCTTTGAAGGATATATTATTATCTTTTAAAAAAGAAAAACATTGGGTTGGGTGTAGCCAAAATTTTTGTTTTATTATTTTTTGTACTACTCATCAGAAAATACGTAATACATTATCTCAATGGGATGGAATCATATAGTATCAGAGGTAAATGGTCCCCCATCCAATATAAAAAAACCATACTCTGCAAAAAGATTGGGCATAGCAGGTAACTTTACCGAATGACAACGAATGGTTGAAAAATGCATTTCTTTTTTTATAGGATAACCAAACGCATTACAAAAATCTCTAAAATCTTTTATTGTTAAAAGATGTATATTAGGCGTTTCATACCATTCATAGGGCAATAATTTATTTTTAGGCATCCTGCCATAGAATGAACTATACAATCTCAAGCTATAATGGGCAAAGTTAGGAAAACTGAAGATAGCGTTGAGTGATATACGGAGTGATTCACGTATAACAACCTCTGGTTTTTTTGTACTTTGCAACGTCTGATTCACAATCACATAATCAAATGAATTGTCTTTATAATCATTCAGCCCTTCATCAATGTCACCCTGATAACAGTACAATCCTTTTTCAACACATTGGCTTACACCTTCAGGTGAGATTTCAACACCAAATCCTTTAACTTTTTTTGTAGTTTGTAGCAACTTCAACAACTGACCATCACCACATCCCAAATCAAGCACGCGTGCACCATAGGGTATCTCATCCAGAATCAAATCATACGCAACCCTGTATTCCTTCATTTCCTGTGAACCTTTTCAAACTCCCGTTTTAAAAAATTAGCTATATTGTGCTCTAATTGTTCATGGGGCAGCAGAAATGTATCATGCCCTTTATCACTCTGTATTTCGGTAAAAATAACATTTTTGCTGTTCATACGCAATGCTCTAACAATCTCCCGCGATTGTGAAGTCGGGTATAACCAGTCAGAAGAAAAACTTATAACAAGGTAATTAGAATTTACATTAACAAAAGCGTTAGCCAGATCACCATTAAAATCATTCTTTAAATCAAAATAGTCAATGGCTTTTGTGATATATAAATATGAGTTTGCATCAAATCTCTGAACAAAATCATTCCCTTTATGGTGAAGGTATGACTCAACTTCAAACTCAAGATCCATGTGAAATTTAAAAATATCTGAATGTTGCAATCTTCTGCCAAATTTTTCATGCATAAGCTTCTCGCTCAGGTAGGTGATATGTCCAATCATACGTGCAAGCGATAGTCCATTCTTAGGATTTTCATTGTTATAATAATCTCCATAATTCCAGTTGGGATCAAGCATAATTGCCTGTCTGCCAACTTCATTGAAGGCAATCCCCTGTGCTGAAAGAGACGCTGCCGTTGCAATTGCTACCACAGACTGCACCATATCAGGATATGATATTGACCATTGCAATGCCTGCATCCCACCCATTGAACCTCCAACAACTGATAAAAGCTTTTGTATCCCAAAAAATTTAATTAAATGATATTGCGCATTTACCATATCCTGAATAGTGACAATGGGAAAATCCAAACCATATTCTTTTCCCGTTTCAGGATTAATGGATGATGGGCCGGTTGACCCGCTACATCCGCCAATAACATTGGAACAAATAATAAAATAGTGTGATGTATCAAAAGTTTTACCGGGACCAACATAATTATCCCACCACCCTGGATACATATCTTTTTTTGCATGATACCCTGCAGCATGAGCTGAACCTGAAAGGGCATGAAGTATTAATATGGCATTACTTTTGTCACTGTTAAGAGTACCGTATGTTTCGTAGGCTAATGTTATTGGCCCAAGTTTTTTCCCTGAAACCAATAACAATTCATCAGGTGGCTCAGCAAAAGTATAATAATTAGTGGTAACGATACCAGCCGAATTTTCAGGTATTATCTCCGCTTTCATCTAAGTAAATAATCAACTCCCCCTTAAAATAAAAAAACCGCTTACCGGAAGAACCTATAAGCGGATACTTATTGCTATCTCATCTCCCGGAATATCTTCCGCTGGAATTGGCACCGGCCTTTTTCATCCCGGTTGCCGTGGTTTCACAGGGCCAGTCCCTCTACCACTCTTGATAAGATAGTACGATTACTACTCTTTATAATCGTGCTATATACAATGTGTTACAACAATTAATACTATAAAAAAACAATTGATAATTATATAAAAATATAGCACATAAATCATGCAGGGTAAATAATTTTTTTGTTGATAGCTTCGCATTAAAAACTTTGCAGGGCAGCATCTACGGAATTAAAAACTTTTATCATTGATGTAACTTTAGTAAGTTCCAGAACCTTTTGTACTTCCGGTGTTGGTGCTGCTAAACGTAGTTGAGATTTCAAATTCTGATTAATATTTAAAAATATACCTATCCCTGAGCTTGTTATCATCTTAACATCTGCAAGATCAACAACCAACCGTTTTATCCCTTTATTCACAATAGCTTGTTGTAATTTTTCTTTAAGGTCGGGGACATCAAGGGTATGAACCTCCTGCATATTAATCTTTACAACAAATGTACCATTCCCTTTATCTGTCAATTCAATCATACTGTTCACCTTTTACTTTTGTAGTATGAATTATTTAAATTATATACTTAATAAACAGTAAATAATAGTATTATTTCCATTTTCAAGTCAATAAAAAAATATTTAAAAAACTTTTTAACTTGCCCTGAATAATCTCTGAATAGCCTTTACTATGATGCATGTTTATTTGTGCGATAGTTATTATGTTATTATGAAATGTACCTGTTAGTTTTAAACAGTTGTTGCATCTTTACTTTTTTTTATCCTTATCTTATTTGGTGATATTTTATAAAACTGTGTAAAATGCCTGTAAAAAGTTGCTAAGTTATCATAACCTACATCCAGGGCAATTTCAATTATTTTCCTATCAGTATTTGACAATGTTTCCAATGCTTTCTTTAACCGTATATTTTTTATATATTCATTAATGCTAACTCCTTCATTACTTTTGAAAATCTTGCAAAGATAATCAGGATTCATCTCACACTGGAGTGCTATTGTATATTTATCAATTGGGTGAGTGTAGTATTCATTGATATGCTCCTTAATTATCTGAACAATTTTAAAATGTTTTTCATACATACCACAATAACCTTCCTGCTGAATTGCAATAAAATTCATGGCTTCATTGACATATACCTTCAATGCTATGACACATAAAAAAGCAACATTGATAATGCCAAGGACAACCATACCCAATATTAAAACATAATATAAAAATATTTTTGCTATACTTATCCATAAAAAAATCATTGTAATCACGATTATAAAAATAAATCTTCCCTTTTCTGCAAATGGTTGAACACAGCTTGTTGCAGGTTTAGTTTTCATTGCTATAAATGCTAAGGATACCATACAATCAACACTGCTTATTATTAATTGCTCTTTTTGCGTCAAAAACACTATACTGGCATAAACAAGAATACTTTTCCCAACAATACATTGCACTGCTCTATAGAATGAATCTGAATTATTCCATGTATCCGGTGACAACATGAAAACTGCACTAAAACAAAACATCAACAGACAAAATAAAAAGAACGCATATTGCAAACTAAACGCAAATACATTAAATGGATAAATATACATTGCAGTCATTCCTGCATGTATTAAAAAATAAAAAAGAATTATTAAAAGTTCTTTATATTTTTTTATCCAGTAAATAATACCTACAATAATTACACAAAAACATAATACAGTAAATAATATAACGGGTAAATAAAAATAAATCAGTATATCTTTTATACTCACAACAACTTCCCTCCAAAAAAATACAATATCGTGGTCTATGCTATCCCTCAGTGTGTTTGTATCGGAGTGATGCATCCTGGCATCGCATTTATCTATTCATAGTCATTGCACAACCTATCGCATTTTGACAAAAATATCTTTTCTATATCAACATCATTGCATTGCCAGTTCTTACCCGCGGGATAACATTACCCTATCGTTTATTGTATTTGTATAAATACAACTCAATGCTCCTTCCCCACCCAAAAGAGCATATAATTCCTCAAAAAATAGAATTATGTGTCAATGTCATTCCAGACTTTGTGCGGAATCTCTTTTTTCACATTCGTCATTCCGGGCTTAACACGGAATTTTCATCCCCTGCGGGTGAGCCCACAACGCCGTCCATCGACAACTATCTTATATAAGCACTATATTGAACAATATATGTTGTATTCCACCTTATATGTATATTTTTATAGCGTATTCACTCACCATGCTTTTTTACTATATTTACACATTATTGCATTAATTAGAAAATGAAATTTGTAATTTGTCAATCAATTTATTAATAAATCTGTAACAGATAAAAAAATACGAGTGACACCATAAAACATTAATCTTTTTCTGAGCACACAACAGTAATAAAACTACTTTTTACAATTTTATAACATACAATAATCAGTTTTAAAAGGCACTCTTAAAAAGTCAATTTTTTATATCATCGCATATTTATAACAAATAGTTCTTTAAAAAATATTGCAATGTTGGGAAAAAAATTATTGAAGAAAACGCAACAATAGCGTAAGTGCAATGAAGTATTATTCAATTCCAATAATAAATGAAAAAAGTTTGCAATACCATAGGATAATGCACATGGAATTACACAAAAAAATCAATATTTTAATTATAAATTATGAATTTCCACCGTTAGGTGGTGGCGGCGGTGTAGCAACCTATGATTTAGCCTTAGAGTGGGTAAAAGTTGCCAATGTACATATAATAACTTCCTCTTTCAAAGGTTTACCCCCATATGAATATATCAATGGGATACATGTCCATAGAGTTAAGATTTTATTTAGAAAGTCTCGTGATGCAGCAACATTCATCTCGATGTTTAGCTATTTACCAGCAGGTTTTATCAGAGCACTGTCGCTCTTTAAGAAATACAAATTTGACATAATCAATACACATTTTGTTGTTCCATCAGGACCATTGGGATATGTGCTATCAAAGCTGTTTAAAATACCAAATGTCTTGTCGCTTCATGGTGGTGATATTTATGACCCCAGTAAAAAATTTTCACCACATCGCAATCGTTTCTTCAAATTTATAGTCCAATATCTTCTTAACAAGGCTGATACTATCATAGCACAATCCTCAAATACTCGAAACAACGCCCTTCACTACTATAAAATCAACAAGGAAATAGGTATCATACCTCTTGCCTTTCATCCTCCTGCCATACCAAAGACCTCAAGGAAATTGTTAGGGTTGCATGAAGAAGATTTTATCTGCATAACAATTGGAAGGCTAATTAAACGAAAAGCAATAGATGTGTTGATCAAAGCAATAGCCAAGATTAAAAATCAACATGTAAAATTGCTTATTATGGGTGATGGACCGGAACGAGTGTATCTTGAACAACTGGTTCAAGAATTAGCTCTTGAAAATATTGTTACATTTTTAGGGTTTGTATCTGATGACAGGAAATATGCATATTTATCAGTATCCGATCTTTTTGTTTTAACATCATTGCATGAGGGTTTTGGGATAGTCTTCATGGAAGCTATGTATTGTGGTTTGCCAATTGTCACCACTAATTCCGGCGGGCAGGTTGATTTTCTGGAAAATGAACACAATGCTTTGCTGATTGATGTAGGTGATATACAAAAATGTGCTGAGAGTATTATACAATTTAAAAATAATAAAATGCTCTATGCTCGATGTTCAAAAAATAATAAAAAGAAGATTGAAACTTTTTATGCCGAAAATGTAGCTAAGCAATATATTGATATTTTTTATCAATTAGTGGATATGAATGAAAATTAAAACAGCACTTATTACCCGGAGTAAAGAACTGGTTTCAGAAGTACGACTAGTACAACCCCTGGATGCAAGCATTCACGGTTCAATTAATACTCTTAAAGATGAAGGATTTGATATAATACTTTTTGATAGTGAGCAGATCGACATAAGTGATGCACAATTTTATTTATCAAAAATACGAAAACGTTTTTCTCATGTACCGGTTATTCTCATCGTTCGTACAGGATACCTTGAGTCTATAAACAGGGATTGGTTTTTTGATGATTTTATCATCTTCCCTTTCAGAAAAGGTGAGCTTAAGGTCAGGATAGACTGTTTAATAGGTTCGGAAATTGAAATAAAAGATGCAGTCATTAGAGTTGGGAATATTGCTATTGAACCTGACAAATACATTGTATCGGTTAACAATGAAAAAGTTTCATTAACATTTAAAGAATTTGAATTGTTAAAACTTTTTATTGAAAATAAAGGTGTAGTTTTTACACGTCAGGAATTATTATCACGAATTTGGGGTATCGAGTATATTGGCGGTACACGAACAGTCGATGTTCATATCCGCCGTTTACGCTCAAAAATAGGAGATGAATTCAATAATATTATTGAAACAGTGAGAAATGTTGGCTATAAGTGTAAGGATTGATTAAAGAAATATGCTTGCCAATATAAATGTTTTTTCGTTAATGTAAAAAAAACTTTATTAAGTTTTTGTAATCAGTTTTTTCAGGAGTAATTATGAATCAGGTTAAAAACATTGAAAAGATTTTAGAATCTGCTTTGAATGAGGATTTAACTTCATATTTTTTGCTCATTAAAGCTATGAGAAAACATTTACCCTTATTTGGTTCGACAAAAAGGATTACTGCAGCGCTTTTGAAAGAGTGCATCGGGGATATCTCAAAACTGGATTTATCTGAAATAACGTCATTAAACCTGGCAAAACCAGACGGAACAATTGTCTTTGAAGATATTAAAAATGGAAAAGCACGTATATTTATAAATATTGGTAAAAATCATAAAATAACCCCTGGTGATCTTATCCGTGAGATATCAAAACGTTCGGGTATTGATGGCAAACTGGTTGGCAAAATTGATATACATTCCACTTATTCGTTTATTGAGATACCTGAGCAATATGCTGAACTTGTATTAGTATCACTTGATAAAGCAAGGATTAAAGGTATTCCTATCGTAGTAGAACCAGCAAAAAAGAAAAAACAATGAGATAAATGATACCTTTACTATGTCCAATCTGCAAGGACTCACGATCAAAACAAATTGCAAACGATATCTTTTTATGCAAATCCTGCAATATATTGTTTAACAATGCATATCAGCAATTGCCTTATTTTGCTGATTATTTTAGTGCAGAATACAAAAATCAGTACGGAAAAACATACGAAGATGATCATGACGCAATATATGCTGCTTCATTGCTGAGAATAAAAAAAATAAAAAAATTACTGAATAATAATCTGGCCGGGAAGAGTCTTTTTGATATAGGATGCGCATTGGGTTTTTTTTGTAAGGCAGCTAAAGACAGTGGTTTTCAATTAGTTGAAGGATTAGAAATATCGGAATATGCAGCACAATATTGTAAGGAAAAGTTTTCCATATCAGTTACTTCAGTTGATTTTGAAAAGTTCCTGACAGCTAAAAAATATGATGTTATAACGGCATGGTATGTTATGGAGCATTTTGCTAATCCCTTTGCAATGTTTCAAAAAGTATATTCAATGTTACATAATGATGGTATTTTTGCATGCACGTTACCATCATATTTTGGACCATTGTTTTATTGTCACAGAGATATCTGGATTAAAAATCACCCCGCAGACCATAGAATTGATGTATCACCACGAGGTATTACACGATTATTAAAAAACATAGGTTTTGTAAAAGTAAAGTGCTATCCTTCTGGATATCATCCTGAACGGTTTTGCTCTTTGGCATCAAAACATAAAAAAATATATATAAAACTATCTGATAGTATTTGTTTTTCAGATACTATAATGGTAATAGCGAAAAAGTAATAGAATAAATTCTTGACATAGATGCTCTTAAAAATAAGATAGTACTTTTGTTATGTTTGATTATAAAGTTGTGCTATTATTTAAAAATACATCCTTTGCTATCATTTTTAATATACTACGTAATAATGAAACTTTTAAATATAATACTTTATCGTATTACATTCATAATAATGAGGTGGAATAATGAAAAGAACATTTCAACCAAGTGTAATCAAGCGATTACGAACACATGGGTTTAGAGAAAGGATGAGTACCAAAGCTGGAAGAGAAATACTTAAAAGAAGAAGACAAAAGGGGCGTTGTAAACTAACTGTATCAGATGAAAAACGTAATGTAAAGTAGCATATATTTGTATAATTATTTTCCGGTGAAAAGGAGATATTCAATAAAAGGGCGGAGGAGTTTTAAAGATGTTATTGTTAACGGCAGGCGATTTTATAGTAAAGGTATACGAATGATAGTGCATATACAACCAGCACATGAAATATTGTTAATTGGCAACGAATCAGTTACGCATTTTTCCATAGCTGTTAATAAAAATTTTGGGGTTGCAGTTGAACGTAACAAAATCAGAAGAAGAATAAAATCTATACTTAATACTCTTTTGCCTCAGATACAACAGGGTTTTGCTGTTATTATTTTTCCTGATGAAACCTGTAAGACAATGCCATATACTCACCTTTCAGGTTTAATTACAAAATTGTTGCTTAGGTCAGGAGTGCTCAAACAATGAAGATAAACATTATTTCATTGCCAATATTATTGATAAAAATGTATAAGCTTATTATTTCACCATTGTTACCCAATGCTTGCAGATTTTATCCAACATGTTCAAGCTATGCAATAGAAGCATTGAGTAAACATGGACTTTTTAAAGGTGGTTTTTTATCAATCAAGCGTATACTACGCTGTCATCCATATTGTGACGGCGGGTATGATCCTGTTCCTTAGCATAATTTCTAACTGTTACCCCTCATATCACTCCTTTTCACCTATTATAATATTTCAACAATAGTCATATTTTTTTTCATTTTATATCTAGAAAGTTAAACAAGAGGTTGTTATGGAAAAAAGGGCTTTAATAGCAGTTTTATTATCTTTGCTGATATGGATGCTATGGTTTTATTTATTTCCACCACAGGAAAAAAAACCTGCAGTTCAAGATAAGAAAGTGAAAGTAGAACAAACGGTTGAAATAAAAAAACCAGAATTAAAACAACTTTCAAAATTTCTTGAATTATCCCGATTACAGGAAGATGTGACTGTTGATTCACATTATTATAAAGCGGTTCTTTCCAATCATGGTGCAGCATGTGTTTCTTTTATTGATAAAACCCGAAATATTGAGCTTGTGGTAAATAAAAGTAAATATATTGCCAGGGGTATTTTTGATTTTCCTGTACATGTTACAACTGGAGAATTTTTGCTATCAACAGAAAGTGATTATACAAACTGGAAATTACAAAAAGAAGCTGGCTCTATACGCTTTTTTACAGGTGCTATCGTGCAAAATAATCCATTGCACATTACAAAGACATTTACCTTTGATGAAAAAGGGCAATTTTTTACGATGTCATTCAGTATAACGAATAATGGGAAGAACAAATTTTCTTTCCCCGAAGGTAGATTAATTTATTCTCCTTCAGATTTTTTAGGGCCCTCAATGGATTTTAATAATTCGTACAATGAATTGAACAGTATATATTATCTTGATGATGATTTTGAAAAAGCACGAAAAGGCTCGGGTTTTTTTTCAAAACATGAAGATATTAAACAAATTAATGGTGTCGTAAAATGGGCAGGTATCATGAGCAGGTACTATCTGCTCATAATGATACCGCAAGGTTTTCAGGGTTCTGGTGTTGTTTACGATAACAGGGAACATACTGGATTCAGGACGGGTATTATTGTACCGGTAAAACCTCTAAATTCTGGCGAAAAAATAGAACACATTTTTAAGGTATATGTTGGGCCTAAAAATAAAGATAAACTTTTAGCTGTAGATAAACAGATTGGAGATGCAGCCGATGTAAGCAAATGGATAGAGCCTATACGCGATTTTATGATGTGGTGTTTGCTTGGCATTAATAAATTGTTAGGGAATTTAGGCTGGTCATTAGTAATATTTTCCCTTTTAACCAAGATAATGTTCTTGCCTTTAACCAAACGTTCTACTGAGTCAATGAAGAAGATGCAGGAATTAAATCCAGTTATTCAAGAACTTCGCGAAAAGTATAAAGATAAGCCTGATGTTTTGAATAAGAAGATAATGGAGGTATATAAAAAGAACAAGGTCAACCCCATGGGTGGGTGTTTACCACTATTGCTGCAAATGCCATTTTTCTTTGCACTCTATAGCGCTCTGATTAATTCCGTAGATTTATGGCAGGCACCATTTATTCTGTGGATTAAGGATCTTTCATTACCAGATACTGTTTTTACCATTTCAGGATTCAACATTAATATTTTACCAATAGTGATGACAGCAACAACATATTTACAACAAAAAATGTCTACTGGCGAGGCCTCTCAACAGCAAAAAATGCTTTTGTTTATGCCACTTATATTTATCGTTATATTCTGGAATATGCCATCCGGATTGGTATTATACTGGATCATGCAGAATGTTTTACAAATAGCTCATCAAATGATAGTAAACCGGAAGCCAAAGACTGAAAAGTAGCAATATCGAAATGAGGAAAAATGTAAGTCTTAATGCAAAAATTATAGTACATTAATAATACAATATGAGATATTTAGCAATATTTGATTTTTCCAGGAGGTGTGTAACAAATACTATTATCATAATTCATTATTATTATAAGTATCGTAGGAGGCGTGGAGATGAAGGTGTTAGATATTGAAGGAAAAACCGTTGAAGAAGCAACAAAAAAAGCATTATTGCAATTAAAAATTGATGATATGAACAAAATCAACATTGAAGTCCTTGATGAAGGTAAAAGCGGAATATTTGGTTTTGGCATATCACGTCCTGCTAAGATTAGAGTGTACTATCAGCAGCAAAATGATGTTGGTGAAAAAGCAAAAGAAATAATAGAAAAAATAATGTCCTTAATGGATGTAAATGCTACTGTTAAAGATTTTAAAGAAAGCGAAAATAAGGTATATGTAGAGTTAGAAAGTTTAAATTCAGGATTAATAATAGGTAAAAAAGGTAAAACACTGGAATCATTGCAATTCATGATAAATCTTTTAGTTAATAAGGTCACCAGTTCAGAAAAAAAGATTATCCTCGACATCGAATCGTACAGAGCAAAAAGAGAAAGGGCTTTACGAAAACTATCTAAAGAGATAGCTTTGAAAGTAGCCAGAACCGGAAAACCATGGACACTTGAACCCATGAATCCGTTTGAACGGAGGCTTATTCATTTAACATTACAAAATGACTCAAAAGTGACAACAAAAAGTGAAGGCCAGGGAATATACCGAAAAGTAAAAATTATGCCCATTGAAAAAGGCAGGTAAGATGCAAGCAACCATTTGTGCTCCGGCAACACCGCCTGTACATGCTCCAATAGCAATTATACGAATAAGCGGCCCTGAATCCTTACGGGTCGCTTCTTCTATTTTTATACCACACAATAAACAAACTATATCCATCCCCCGCCATGCATACTATGGGCCAATCTTTGATGGAGAATATGAAATTGATGATGCGATAGTTATTTATTATGCACAACCGCATAGCTATACTGGCGAGGACATGGTTGAAATATTCTGTCATGGCAATCCTATCATTGTTAATAAAATAATGAATCGCCTTCTAGCATTACATGTGCGTATAGCCGAGCCGGGAGAATTTACAAAACGAGCTTTTTTTAACGGAAAAATGGACCTTACCGAAGCTGAAGCTATAAATCATATCATAACAGCTCGAAGTGAATGGGAAATCGCTACGGCAATACAGCAAAAACACGGCTCGTTACGCAATACTATCAATACACTGAAACAAACAATAGTAGAGTTAAAAGCTGATATTGAATGTGCTATTGACTTTATTGATCAGGATATCGAAATAATCTCTTATCAGGAGGCACAGCAAAGGATAGAAGATATTATTCATGCCATACAGGAAATAATCAACAGATGTAAGGTTGGGAACAACCTATCACACGGGATAGATATTGCTATTGTTGGAAAACCCAATGCAGGAAAATCAAGCTTTTTAAACTGTGTGGTTAATCATGAACGTGCAATTGTTTCAGATGAGCCGGGTACAACGCGTGATGTTATAAAAGAATTGGTTACCATTCATGGAATTCAATGCAATCTGTACGACACAGCAGGGATTCGTGATGAAGCATCAGGAATTGAACTGCTGGGAGTTCAAAAAAGTTACATGATTATTGACGAGGTTTCACTCATATTTTTTATCCTCGATGCTACACGTGGCTTTACCGTTGAAGACTCCCATATTCTTGAGCGCATCGGCTCCAAACCGTATATTCCCGTTATTAATAAATCCGATATTGCTTCACCAGAACAAATCAATGCTATCAATGCGCAATTGCCCAAAAAAGGGATTGCTTTTGCAGCTACAACAGGCTATGGTATGGATGTGCTGGAGCTTACTGTGTCTGATTTTATCCAAACCTCATATGTCAACTATACCAATTCATTTATTGCTGATATCCGTATTATACAGCTTTTAGAGCAATCCAGCACAGGTGCCCATGAGGTCCTGGAACAGATACTCAAGCAAAGCCCCCACGAGATCATTGCATCAGCATTGCAGGATGTCATTGACACTATTGGTTCAGTAACCGGTGAAATTACTGTTGATGATGTTCTCAATTCAATTTTTTCACGCTTCTGTATAGGCAAATGATGGCATGGTAATGGTAAAATATTGCATAACTATATTGATAAGCTTATGTATAGTGGCGATAGTTACTGTTGATGCATCTGCAGATATCATAGATCATGATACCGTTACCATGTATTGCAGCGGAGATTCGCAAGCACTCGTTAAACAGTATATACAGGGTGTACAAAATCTGACAATACCCAGCTTGCTCATTTTAGCAGATAGTGAACATATCCAGCAGATAATGGGAATTGAAAAAGCTATAGCACTACTTGAATTGCTTGCTACTAATGCACAATCACCATACGAAAAAATGTTTATCAACGATATTGCAGATATATCCAGAGAACGTTTCAATAAAAACAATATAAAAGGGAATCAGCGCTGGTATATCTATGACAATAGCAAGGAACCAATGCCCAGAAGCATGGTGTCTTTCCAAACACAACTGGATACCCTGATACTGCCTGATAAAAACAAAATAGCAGTAATGCAATCATGCGCCGGGTATATACCTGTAGAGCAATACACCCAGATTTTGCACGCAACAGGACTATGCAGCACATCGTTTGAATTACATAAACCAGTTTCTATGTACGTTTTTTCTAATATGGAATATGCCATATTTATAAATGGAACAAAAGTATGTGTCAATGCGGCTACAACAGTAAAAAAAGAGATTCGCATCATTCATATTGAACCAATCGATGGATTCAGCATAGCAGTATATTATAAACCAGACAATGATATGTACTTAAAAATACTGTTTCGTGATGAAACCAATGCAACGATGCAGTTGCGAAGTACAGACACTATGTATTATAATCCCGTTAACTGTTATGAGATATTCTATGAATATCAGAATCAACTTCTGTCAAACTATATGAGCAATCATTCACCTGATAATGCTCTGCAACTTGCTCTTTTTTCAGAAACAATTCACAGCACGGAGGCTTTCAAATATTATAACCAGGCATTGCGTTCACACAAGGATTATATCACATACCGATTATGCTCATTGTTACTGAGATACAGCCTTGAATTTTCAGACAACACCTTGCTGTTGAGAACTATCGTACAAAAAAATGTACAACCTCAAACAGTGCTTGGTGGCTATTTTTACGATATTCTCTATTCACCAGAGTCCATGAATATTGCAGAAATACAGTGGCTACCCATACTTATACAAACTTTATACATGCAAAAAGAAGAATTAATTAATAAAAAAGCAGATTTAGATTTTTTGCTGAAACGCTTCCCGCAGAGTCGCGAACTTACCTTTACCATTGCATCTATTTATTCATTCTATGATAATCGCAAGGCAATAACGATATTAGAAACATATAAAAACTTGAATAACATGGAGTTGACATTGCTGCTTCACTGCTATAATGAAAATAAACAATATGAAAAAATAGCAGCCATTCTTTCCGATGTGAAAGATCATAAATTTTTTTATGATTATATTTATGCCCTCATTGCACTTGGCAGATATGGTGAAGCAAAGAGTGCTTTGTTTAAAACAATTGCACAGGGTTTTGACACTGAAGCTTATAAGCTATTAGCCACAATAGCTCAATTAGAAGGCTATGACGACAGCATGTATAGTCAAAAGCATAATGCAATTGTAAATAGTCTTGTTGTGCATCCTGATTACATGAAAGCCACATTTGATGATTATGTAAAAAAATATTTTTTTACACAGCTTGCTTATGAAATCATCAATAATACTAGGAACAAATTAATGTATTCATGTTATGCAGTGCGGATGGTTCATGATGCACTATATTGTACAATATTTGACGCATATCATTTTACTGATATATCCGTATTAAATAACTACCAATTTTCCCATGGCACTGAGATTATTAGTTATACTCTGTATGCATATAATAACAGAGGAAAAATGCAATCATACACCTTTTATCCCGGGAACCATACCATACAACAGAAGATACAGGAATATTTAAACGATAGTCACTGTGAACTTGTCGTGATGGAAACATCTTTTCTATTGCAAAAAAATATTAATATAATGCATATACTGCAAAATTATAACCAATCCCCATTTGATTGTGACATTATAGTTTTATCTCCTGATGCAGATGTTACCGTCGCGGGAACAATGAACCTCACTAAAATAACAAACAACGATAGTTATATTCATCACTATACCTGCAACAGCAATGAATTATCAGCACATGACAATAGGGAATTTGTTATAATGGCTATCGAACCACAAGCACTCATTGAATGGTTCGAAGAACAGAATGCCCTGTTCAAACGCGGTATTGAACTGTTAGACATAAAAGAAATACAGAGTAACTCCATAGATGAGGCAATACACGAAGTGCTTCAGGAACTACAAACCTATACTATTGCTGACAATGCTTATAGTATCACTTCTATAGTACAATGGACTCTTCTTCATAAAGGAACACAGCTTGATGCTATGCTCTACGCACGATACCTATTAGCTAAAAGAGGTATTATCTCCTGCATTGCACTGGGGGATTCAAAAAAAAGGATTGTCGCTAAAAAAAATAATCTTTATTTTGATACAGTATTTCTTTATATACCCTTAACTCCTGATAAGGGGATATGGTTAACTTATAAAAACGCATACCCCTCAACAGAAGCACCCAATATATCAAATATTTTACTTATTGTGGGTGGTGAGATTATCAGCAAACAAAGCAACTAATTTTACCGCGCCACCTTCTTTGCCATTAGTTTCTTTTTTCTTTTGAGTCTTCGTTTAGCTCGCTTGCGTTTAATCCTTGGACTATACTGCTTGCTCATAAATTTTCAGGTCCTCCTTTAAAAAAATAATGTAGCCATTGTCAGGGAAATAAAATTTTTAACAACCAATTTATTTCTTTACCCTGATTGTATATTGTATCATGATAAGGAGTCGTTTCTTTCGTTTCTTTATAATATAACACAATTTTTCAAACTGCTATACTCATTTTATAATGGCAATTATTGTTTATAATTAGTAATTGTTTTAGTATTATATTTAACTTGCCCAATTGATGAAAAAATTGCAATTGATTGCTAAATGCAAAATTACATGAAACAGATAAAAACCATACAATACTGTCAACAGATTTTTTATAACCCTCTGATGTCACAGTAAGTGGCAAAGGTTTGCACAAATTGGCGGAACAATAATAATATTTCTTGTGGATAAGGTTTTACTCTGTGTAAGGCTTCATCCATTGTGTTATCATTGTTAAATTGCTGTAAATAATAATGGGATACCTGCCCAATCTGTTCTTTAATGCTCTGTAAATCTTGTAATGTTACAAATTCTGGCACACAGGTGGTGCGCACCTCAAATTGGATATCATGATCTTTAAGCAAACTAATAGATTCTTTGATACAATTAAACGATAACTTTGTTTTTGTTAAAAGTGAATATTTTTGAGGAGATGTCTTTATGTCTATTGCAACATAATCAACAAGATTTTCTATTATAATTTTTTTTAGAATATCAGGCTGGAAGCCGTTGGTGTCTAATTTAATTTTCATTCCCAGCGATTTAATATTTTCAAGAAATTGCAGTATCCCTTTTGCAATCGTTGGTTCACCACCTGTCAGTACTACTGCCCCGATGAGATGTTTTCTGCTTCGTAAAAGATCAATTACTTCTTCATTTGAATAATAGTGTAAGTTACAATCATTATATACTAATGATGGATTATGACAATAACTACACCGCAAATTACATCCACCAGTAAAAAGTACTGTACTAATAGCGCCCGGATAATCAATGAGTGATGTTTTCTGTATACCCCGAATATTCATGATCTACAACCTTCAATAATTCTTTTGCCATGAATTCCTTTCTTTCATGGAACTCTTCCTGCTTGCCTTTATTCCATTGATTCACCGGTCGGAAATAACCAACAACACGGGAATATACCTCGACGGGTATTTTCTTTTCAGTATTTCTTTGCATCAGAACCCCCTCCGAAAATAGATTTATGTGCCAATGTCATTCTGGACTTGACCAGGAATCTCTTTTGCCACTTTTGTCAATCCTGACCTGTTCAGGAATCCAAATTTGTAACTGTTATCCTGAAATGATCCTGAAGCCAATTCAGGACATTATTCAGGATAACACGCCCCACGCTGTCATTCTGAGATACACACTCCTAAAGAATCTATCTTTCATAAAACGACGAGATCCTTCACTTTGTTCAGAGTGACAATAGTACTCCATTTTTATCCCTTAACATAACTGCAATGCAGCCACCAACAACTCTTTAAAAATAAATATACAGTCAAGCAATACTTTAAAATACAATCTATCCAACAACATATACGTTTACGAGACAATCCGATTGGTTGTCTCTATGGGTTTTGATAGTTCCCTATCTTTTATTTCGACTTCTATTCCAAACATCTCAAGCTCTTCTTTTGTATGTGGATAAGGACAATATGTGTGATTCCCTGGTATATATCCATGAACAGGGCAAATACTAAACGTTGGCGTAATGGTAAAATATGGTATGTGATAGTTATAAGCTATTGATTTTACCAGTATTTTTACCATTTCCGGATCATCAATCTTCTCTCCAATAAAACAGTGAACAACAGTACCGCCGGTAAACTTTGCTTGTAACTGATCCTGATGGTCAAGGAGATCAAATATATCGTGAGCATATCCCACCGGTGGATGAATCGAATTTGTATAATATGGTTCATTCTTACCAGCAGTAATAATGTCCAAAAATCTATTTTTATCATGTCGAGCAAACCTATAGCTAACACCTTCAGCAGGGGTGGCTTCAAGATTATATAAATTGCCTGTTTCATGCTGATATCTGGCTATTTTACTGCGCATAAAATCCAGCACTTCCCCGGTGAAAGCTTTCCCTTCATCAGTTGTAATGTCCTGCCCTAAAAGGTTTAAACAGGCTTCATTCATACCAACAAGTCCAATTGTTGAAAAATGATTTATCCAGTACTTCTTGAATCGTTTATATACGTCACGTAGATAAAACTTTGTATAGGGATAAAGATTTTGAGAGGTAAAGTTTTCTAAAACTTTTCTTTTAATCTCCAATGAATTGCTTGCTACATCCATCAAATGTGATAAACTTGCAAGGAATTCATCCTTTGTTTTAGAAAGGTACCCTAATCTTGGCATGTTGATGGTTACCACACCAATACTTCCCGTTAAAGGATTAGCTCCAAAAAGTCCACCACCTCGTTTTCGCAGTTCACGATTATCAAGCCTTAATCGGCAACACATGGAGCGGGCATCGTCTGGGTCCATATCAGAATTTACAAAATTTGCAAAGTAGGGAATACCATATTTAGATGTTATCTCCCACAAAAGGTGTATGGAAGGATTATCCCAATCAAAATCTTTTGTAATGTTATACGTTGGTATGGGAAATGTAAAAATTCGGTGTCGCGCATCACCCTCAAACATACATTCTGCAAAAGCTGTATTAAATATATCCATCTCTTTCTGAAATTCAGCATAGGTTGTATCCATACATTCTCCACCAATAATGACATGTTCATTGGCAATTGAGCGAGGTACGGTCAGATCCATGGTAACATTGGTAAATGGCGTCTGGAATCCTACACGAGTTGGTATGTTCATATTAAAGATGAATTCCTGAAGACACTGCTTAACACCTGCATAATCCAGATTATCATAACGTATAAATGGCGCAAGGTACGTATCAAAATTTGCAAATGCCTGTGCACCGGCCGATTCTCCCTGTAATGTATAAAAAAAATTGACTATCTGCCCCAATGAGCTTCGGAAATGTTTTGCCGGCCTGCTTTCAACCTTTCCGGGAACACCTCCAAAACCAGTTAATAATAAATCTCGCAGATCCCAGCCTACACAGTAAGCCGACAGCAACCCTAAATCATGAAGATGCAGTTCACAATTGGTATGAGCATCGCGTATCTCAGGTGGATAAATACGTTCAAGCCAGTATTTGGCAGTAATTGCAGAAGCAATATGGTTATTTAATCCCTGAAGAGAATAGCTCATATTGCTATTCTCATTTACCCGCCAATCTGACCTGTCAAGATAATCTTCAATGAGCTGTATGCCTTCATTAAGAAGGTCTTTACTTTCTCGTATCTTTCTGTGCTGTTCACGGTAGAGGATATATGCTTTGGCTACCTTAGCATGCCCTTTTTCAATGAGCATCTTTTCAACTAAATCCTGAACATTTTCTACCGTTGGGATATGTTTATCCTTATACAATATGGATAATATATCAACAACTGATTCCGCAATATGTACTGCTGCATTCCTATCGGTACCGCCAACTGCTTTTGCTGCTTTAAAGATTGCTTCTGTGATCTTTTCAATATCAAATGGCACTACCCTGCCATCACGTTTCTGTATAAACTGAGGGGTTGTTGTTATTACATCTGACATATAAAGACTCCCAAAAAAGAAATAAACCAACGCGTTCACTATATAATAAATAATGCAATGGTTATTATTGGTTTGATATGATATATTTTTATATATTACGTTAGAATAATAAAATAAAAAAGTCAATCATAATTATGTCACCTAGCTAAAAAAATAAATCACTAAACATATATTTATATAAATCACTATCGTATAAATATTAAGAAAAAATTTAAATTTTAATTTGAGATGGTATTACCGATAGTTATACTATACTAACTACAAAAAGGTATGAAGTATGATTATAAAAAAATTCGCAATAATACTAAGCTTAATACTCTTTATGACTATAGAAATAGTATTACTTGGTATGGTTTATTCAGATGATACCACTACCTTTAATACATTACGAATATCTTCTGAAGATATCCCTGCAGGTTTTGTGTTTGGGAAAATACCACAGTTTGCAAAAAAAGTATTCCCTGAAAATCCCTGTATTGTCAGCACTGAAGGGATCCAGTTTTTAGCTAGCAAACTTTACCCTGACGGCAATCCATATAATATAAAAAACATGTATGTTGCAATAATGTCAGAATCAACAAAACCATTTGGTGATGATTTAGTATGTTATGTGTTGATGTTCAAGGATCAACCATCTGCTTCAACCGAGATAAAAAAAATTCAGGAATTCCATCAATATAATAAGGATAGAATAGTTTTGATAATAAAAGGGCAAATAGCAATTATGTTGTTTGCTGATGATATAAACAATTACAAGTATGTTGCAGAATTAGGTAACAAACTATCAAGCAAGCTTGATTAATAGATATTTTTAGTAATTAACATCTCCTCTAATTCATCAGCTTTTGCAGCAATATATACAAGCGATTTCATAAACCGCTGAGGGTCACAATCTTTAAGCAATAAAGAATTACGTAAAATAAGTGTATCATTTAATAATGCCAAAGCGCCATAGTCAAAAGTACTATTGAGTTTTAATGAAAATTTATATAATTCAAAAGATTCATTCTTGATTGTCCCAATTACAGAATAATAATTAATTATTCTATCTCCAGATTCATCTTTATTAAGAGTAATTAATATCTCCTGAGATCGGTTATTTTCAAATTCTATTGTCGTTGTATATGCGCCCTCTGAAGTTTTATTAAACTTCATTTTAAATTCTGATGCTATTGCCGCTATAAAACCGTCAAAAAGCTCCATGTTTCACCCTTTCATAATAATCAATAATTATGATAACAACTTTTTAACATTGTCATGATGTAACGGTTGATGAACTATCAACGCGTTTGATGCATTGTCTTCAATAATTTTCTTAATTACGTTTATATCGGGACTATCGGTATCGGTACCTCCTAAGGCACGTGATAGTGTTTGCTTATAGCTGTCCAGTATTTGTGAGTTATTAATTAAACTATTATGTATAGCATTCATTGCTTTTATATCATTGTTAGTAACCGCTTTCTGTAGTTGAGTAATTTCTTGAGATGATTCTTCAACAACATCAGCAGGTGAGATAGCAGGAACATTTGCTGTACCAGGTGATAATCTGTTGAAATAGCTGTCTATGGTAGCAAGTTTAGCAATTATTTCTGTATAACTGGATTCTTTAGAATAAGCTTTTTGTATAAGTTCAAATGAAATGTTAAGAGCCATAGTAACAAGCTGATGAGCTTCCTGAACAACCGTATATGCAGAAATCGATTTTTGCAACGATACATGATTCTGTACATTGTTTACTTGTGCAACAGGAGCACCTGTTTTTTTGCCTGTTGATGGTACCATCATTGACGGTACAGGCAAATTATTTGATATCCTCATGGAATCCTCCCTGTTCATCGGTAAGTGTATTGTATGGAATTAATAATGTCAACAGTAAAATTTTGAAGATCAAAAAAATCAATATTGAAAAATTACACCATGTGTTGTATGTTTGTAGATATAAGAATATATTTATATAATGGATTATACTCTATGAGGAAGATAATAATTTGTTTAATAATATCTATTCTGTTTTTTGGGGTATCGTGCAAAAAAAATGAAGATAACAAAGTACCCATGGAACAGATACAGATCGATGGATCACATGATTTTTCTATCATTTTTAAAGATATTATCGAGAAAGAAAAAAAAGATGCCAGCCGATATAAAAAGGGGCCTTTTGATGAATAAGCTCATAATTATTCCTGAAGACAAATTGATTGCATACTGCCTCAATTTGTCACATCCTGCTATAGAATCAGTTGTTATACGAGAATGCGTTGATCCTCTATGTAATGGGGATAATCCATCACTATATCAAAAGCATTTTTCGCTGTTTCATGCTTTATATACTATTAAGACCTCACCAAAATATTTTCATTTAATGGTATATATCCATCCCATGGATATTGTTATACGAAACTATCCCACAAACAATGCGTGTATTCATTATGACCCATGGTGCGATGCCTTTTGTAATAGGAAAACAGTTGATGGAATATATTGCTCGTTTCACTATAACTTTTACGAACCATACAACCATAATTGCCTCTATGATCCACTAATGAAATTTTATTGTGATTCATACAATATTAATTATGAATTTTCAGTTGAGCTCATCAAGGTTTACCGTGGTTTTAATAAATATATTGCCAGCCTTAAGGAGGTGGAGAAGGCTTTATCTTTCTTTCAATTTAATGCAATAGATACCTGTAACAGGTCATTGTTACAGAAGCGCTACAGGGAACTGGTAAAAAAATACCATCCCGATAGGTATAACGGTGATATGGCGATGATTAAACAGATTAATGAACACTACAGCTTGCTGAAAGAAATTGTTGTGATATAAATATTGCTATTATATATTGACAATGATAATATATATTATTATGGTGTATATTTTTTATTAATTTTTTACTCAATTATAAAATTATTGGACAAACGTAGCCTCTACTATATGATAACTTCTGATTTAATAATTAATAGCAATTAGGAGATAACAATGAAAAGGAAAATATTGCAGATAGTTCCTATTATACTTCTCATAGGTGTAGTGTTCTTTGTTTTTAATAACTTTTCCTGTTCCAATAGCGAACCTTCGGTATTTGGCAACAACAGTAGTTCCCCATTGAAGGGGGATCAGGAAACAGCTCGTGCTATTGAGATTCAGGACACTTTCAGAAAGATTTATGAATTATATAAAGACAGGGTAGTTTTTATTACAACCGAACAGGTGGTTGAGTTGCCTCCAAACCCTTTTTTTGATGATCCCTTTTTCCGCCAATTTTTTGGGATTCCCGAACAAAAATCACGTAAACAGAAACGTACCGGATTGGGGAGTGGTTTTGTTCTATCAAGCGATGGTTATATCTGTACTAACTACCATGTCATTGCAAATGTTGATTCAGTAAAGGTAAAGGTTAAAAATAAAGAGTACAAAGCCACAATTGTTGGATATGACCAGAGAACAGATCTGGCATTACTGAAAATAAATCCTGGCGAAAAGCTTGAACCTGTTTTTTTAGGTGACTCTGATCAAGTAAAGGTTGGAGATTGGGCAATTGCTATTGGAAATCCATTTGGATTGGATCGTACATTTACTGTTGGAGTTATCAGCGCTACAAGCCGAAAGGATGTAGATATGATGGGTGGTTCACAGTCGCATATACAGACTGATGCAGCAATTAACCCCGGAAATTCTGGTGGGCCTCTGGTTAATATTAATGGGGAGGTTATAGGCATTAACCGCATGATTTATTCCCAGAGTGGTGGTTATATGGGGATTGGATTTGCAATCCCTATTAATACGGCTAAAGCTATTTTAGAGCAGTTAAAGAAGTATAAAAAAGTTAAAACCGGCTATATTGGCGTACAGATAGTTCCATTGACTGAAGAATATGCAAATGAATTGGGGCTTAAAAATACTGAAGGTGCTCTTGTTGGTGGTATTATGGAAAACAGCCCTGCTGAAAAAGCTGGTATACAACCAGGTGATGTCATTATATCAGTTGATGATAAGAATATCAAATCGTATGAAGATCTTATAGAAATTGTCAACAAGACACCTATTGGCAAAACCTTAAAAGTTGGTGTATGGCGTAATAAACAAAAAATCTACTTATTTGTTACGGTAAAAGAAAGGCCATAGTTATTGAAAGTATACACAATATGAATAAGTATGCACAGTATATATTAATAATAGCGGGAATAATCGCTGTAGTATATATAACCTTTCGCTATATTATCCCGCTATTATTTAAATTAATAGGCTTTATAATAGGCTTTTTGGCTTATGGAGCAGCAGTTGTTTTAGCTGTAGCGATAGTATTAATAATTATTGGCTATATTGTTCGGATATATAAAACTCATTCTCGGTAAAGAACTTGACACCACTATCCAATTGAAAGCCATATTGCTATAATAAATATTTGAGGTCAGAACAACGTGAAAGAGCGTTTGAAAGTCTGGTTAAACAGTTTTAAGCAGTTTATAATTAAATACATGCATGACACTCGCACATGGTTTTACGGGATTATAATAGTATCACTCATTGGCGGTTTGCTTTTTGGGTACATTGTTGCTCAGGTACAAAATTGTCTTGGTATAGATAATTTAAAGCGTTTCCAGCCAAGTGTTCCTACTAAACTGTATGATGTTAACGGTGAACTTATTGCCGAACTTTTTCAAGAAAAACGTGATCTAGTATCATTTGAAGAACTTCCAAAAACATTGATAAGGGCTTTTGTTGCAACTGAGGATCAGGACTTCTATTCGCATATAGGAATAAGTCCGATGGCAATGACACGGGCAATGGTTAAAAATATTATTTCTCTTAAAATTGTACAGGGCGGCTCAACCATTACCCAGCAATTGGCAAAACGGCTTTTTACATCAGGCGAAAGAACATTTACCCGCAAAGCATTAGAATTAGTTTTAACATTGCAAATTGAAAAGAAATTCACCAAAGATGAAATTCTTGAAATGTACTTTAACCAAATTTATTTAGGACACGGATGTTATGGGATTGCATCTGCTGCTGAGCTTTTCTTCAATAAAGAGGTTAGATTTCTTAGCCTGGCCGAAGGAAGTGTTTTAGCTGCATTACCTTCAGCTCCTGGTCGGTACTCCCCATTTATGAATACCCGTAATGCTTATATTAAAAATTGGGATATTCTAAACAGAATGGTTGACTGTGGCTATTTAACTAATGAAAAAGCCAAAGAAGTATTTACATCTTTCTGGCCCATTTTTGTTGATACAATAAAAACTGAATTTCCTACTAAAACCGCATATTCAAAAATCGTGGATAATGCCCCGTTTTTTACAGATTACGTGCGTCAGATTCTTATTTCCCGATATGGAAAGGATGTAGTGTATAATGAAGGATTACAAGTATATACCACATTAAACTTGAAACGACAACAAGCAGGTGAAAAATATCTTGTGGAAGGATTAACCAAGCAAAATGAGATATCTGCTCGTGCCAATCAATATCTTTCAGGAGCTGTTGATAGAGGATTATTCTCTGTATACCACCAGTTAGGACTTCTTTTTAATTTACCCAGAATTATCGTCAAAAGTGATACAGAAACAATATTCAAAAAATATATGGTTGATAATCTGTTGAATGAAATGGAGCTTTTAGCGTTATTATGCAATGTTGATGCAATGCATAATGATATTGAAAAATTTATGATAGTGACCAGTGGGATTTCTTCTTCATTAAAAGTTGAAGGGGCTCTTATAGCTATTGAACCTAAAACTGGATATATAACGACAATGGTGGGTGGATCAGAATTTGCTGTAAGCAATCAATATAACAGATCAACTCAGGCTCGCCGTCAGCCTGGTTCAGCATTTAAACCATTTGTTTATGGTGCAGGTATTGAGTCAAAATTAATTAATACAGCCATGGCTCTTCCAGATGCACCTATTGTTGATATTGATGCTCAGGGAAGCACCTGGAGCCCGGATAACTATGAAGGCGAATTTATGGGAATGGTTCATTTAAGGAGGGCTCTTGCCGCATCAATCAATGTAATTTCAGTACGGATATATGATATCATAGGTGCAGATACTATCATAGATTTTGCATCGCGCATATTAAAGGTTTCTCCTTCACGCTTCCATCCCGGGCCATCATTAGCTTTAGGAAGTTCAGAATTAACACCATTAGAAATGGCAACAGGATATGCGATTTATGCTAACAGAGGGAGGGATGTCATTCCATTTTCCATTCGTTATATTACCGATAGAGATGGCAACGAAATAGAAAATATTGAAGAAGATGTTGGCAATATAATTGCAGCAAAAGAAGCAAACGGTTCAATTCAGATTATTCCTGAAAATGTAAATTATATAATGACATCATTAATGCAGACTGTTGCAGAAAGTGGTACACCTACTGAGGCTTTGCGTTTAATTGCAAAATTTGACAAAAAATGTGCAGGGAAAACAGGCACTACGCAAAACTGGACAGATGCATGGTTTTGTGGTTTTACTCCTGATATCGCAACAGTTGTTTGGGTTGGATATGATAAACCTTTTATGTCATTGGGACGACATCAGGCTGGTGCAGCAGTAGCAGCGCCCATATGGGGATTTTATATGAAAGAAGTTTACAATGGGATGCCGGATCCTCAATGGCCAGCTCAACCAAAAGATGTTTTTTATGGTGCTACCTGTAAATATTCAGGCTGTGCACCTGGTCCAAATTGTCATGAATTAATCAGTGATTTAATGATACCTGGCGGAACTCCTCGTTGCATTTGTAATGGAATACACTATAATATGAAATCTGTTTTTGAACAATATATGGAAAAAGAAGGTTTGAAAAATGAGGATTAATAGATATTATCAAGTTTCACGATAAAATAACAAACTTTATTACTATCCTATAATACTTTCTTAAAAAAAATTTTCTACTTGATTTTATTAAAATTATGTGCTACAATTATTAATTTATAAGTTATCTAATGTGGGTTAATTTATTTTGAGGGTATCCTATGTTTAAAATAGGTGATAAGATAGTGTATCCTTTACATGGGGTAGGTATCATAAACGCTATCGAAAAAAAGGTAGTATTAAACAAAAGAAATGAATTTTATCTTATAACAATCATCAACAGTGGCATGAAGGTTATGATTCCTACCGCAAAGGCAGAGTCCATAGGGTTGAGGAAGGTTATTCCAAAAAAGGATGTAACAAAAGTATTAAATCTGTTACGCCAAACAGACATTGAGACCGAGGATGACTGGAAAATTCGTTATCAAAACAATGTTGATAAGATTAAAAGTGGATCAATATTTGCAGTGGCTGAGGTTGCCAGGGATCTATATAAACGTGGAAAAGATAAAGAGCTTTCTATAATGGAACGTAAGCTTTACGAGAATGCTTATCAGCTCATGATACATGAGATAGCTTTAGCAAAGGATATTGATGTTGATGAAGCTGGCAACATTGTATCAGATGCACTTTCCTCATAATTGCTCACTACAGTTTATAATTTTTGTATCAGTCACTTTATTTATTAAATATTTAACTTTATGGTTCCATTATGTTTTTTTTATCAAAATTTTATTTTAATATATATAAAGGAGTCAATACATCCATGATAGCAATTATACGTTTCTTATTTATTATTACTTCAGCTGTTGTTACCGGTTTATATTTTTACCAGATTTCAGTGCAATCAGCTATAATAGCTGCTGTGATTGCATCTGCTATAGCACTTATACTAATTATTGCAATAGAATATATTTCACATACTATCTCAACAAGGATGGTTATTGCAGCGCTGGTTGGCATTTTTATAGGGCTCATCTTTGCACATCTTTTAGTGATAGCATTTAAATCATTACCCCTTACCATGCAATCAAACACAATAAACATTATAAGTGCCATTATTTATCACATTATAGGATTTGGATCGGTATTATTTTTTATAATAAATTGTGATGATATTGCAATTTTTGATGCGATAGTTCCTGTAAAACGTGATGAAGCAAGGGATGGAGCATCATATAAAATTCTTGATACCAGCGTTATTATAGATGGTCGTATTTCAGATATCTGTGATACTGGATTTATTGAAGGTATTCTTGTGATTCCCAATTTTGTATTGAATGAATTGCAAATGATAGCTGATTCATCTGATTCTATTAAGCGTAATAGAGGAAGACGAGGTTTAGACATACTCAATAAAATGCAGAAGGATCAGAGAATTTTAGTAAAAATTTCTGATGTTGATTTTCCAGAAGTTTCAGAAGTTGATGCAAAATTGGTTAAATTAGCCAAGCTTATGACTGCAAAAATTATCACCAATGATTTTAATCTCAACAAAGTTGCTGAGTTCCATGGCGTTAAAGTTTTAAATATTAACCAGCTTTCAAACGCTCTCAGACCAATAGTGCTACCGGGCGAGGAGATGTCTGTTTCATTAATAAAAGAAGGGAAAGACCCCAATCAAGCAATTGGATATCTTGATGATGGGACTATGGTAGTAGTGGAAAATGGGAGATCACGGTTAAATTCAACGGTCGATGTGATAGTTACTTCAGTACTCCAAACAACCGCAGGGAGAATGATCTTTGCAAGAATCAAAGAAGACTAATTATGATGTGGTTGTTCTTTGCGGAAGTCCTCATAAAGAAGGAAATACAGTTGCAATTTTGCAATTACTTTTTAAGGAACTATCGAACATAACAAAAACAATACATTTTGCCTATGAACTACATGTACATCCATGTATAGACTGTGGATTTTGCCATAATGAATTTGGCTGTATTTTCCACGATGATATGGATATGCTTTACGCTACCATAAAACAAAGTACATTCCTGATTGTTGCATCACCATTGTATTTTTCGCATCTTCCTTCACCTCTAAAAGCAATTATCGACCGCTGCCAGGTTTTCTGGGAATACTATAAGAATAATCCATCACAAACAAAACGACATGCAATGGCTATATTAATTGGTGGAGGAAATTATTATGATATGTTTATGCCGGGAAAAATTACATTACGACATTATTTCAATTCATTACAGTATCACTATGATGAGGACAACTTCTTATTATTGCCAAATATAAATAGCAAAAATGATATAGAAAATGCCGATATTATGAAAAAGGTAGAACAAACAACCCGATATATACTTACAGTATTATAAAAATATGAGTGGTTATGTATTCCCGTTTACAAGGATACTTTGAAGAGTTTGACTTTACTGAAAGTAGATAAATGTTTATTATTAGCAATTTTTTCCCGATAAAACAATGATAGTGATTGTTTTCATCTTTTTTTGGAGGAAATATGAAATTATATATTACTCTAACCTTCCGATGTGATGATAAAAATTTTTTATTATTTATTCAAAAAGTCATCCAAACAGATTGTACCATTCAAAGCATTAATTATATATCATCTGAACATACCTATAAAATATATAAAGCAGAACTTGTTTATACTGATAGAAGATTATTTAAAGAAAAAATATTACAATGGATAACGAAAGAATGCACACTAATTGAATGCAGTGACATGATGAATCAAGGCATAGATGGTGGACTGCTTAAAGTTTGTAGCAAGATACCATTTGAAACTCCAGATGAATTTGAGGGCAAAGTTCTGGGATATTTTGAGTTGATTAAAGATAACACCATAACAAAAGATACCTATCGATACACAGGTATATCAAAAAATATTGGGATGATTATCCTAAATGAAGAAAAAAATGAATTCCAACCACATGAAATATATAATTATCTCCTGATCGAACGTGATTCACTCATTATTAGCCATTGCAATAATTATAATCCTCAACCCCTTTTGTTGAAATATAAATCAAAAGAAGATATTATAAAAACACTTTACTCTGTTTCAGGCAATTATGCCTTGATGCGTGTTGCCATTATGAATAACATAGAAGATATATCATTATTCTATCAGATGAGTGAGGTAACACCCCCTATTATTAATAGAGAATTTGATGAGATACCACTTTATATTACTGTAAAAATAATGAATCTATTGAAGTTGCATAACATCAAATTATCAGATTCCGTTGTTGGATTCATTGGCGTAACAACATCTTTACTTCGATGTACTCGATTGTTAAACAGTATTGGGTGTAGCAAAGTATTAGGTTTTGATCCTAATGAAAAAAACCTTTACTATTTTGAAAAGGAAAGCGGTATAGCAACCAACACTGATAATGTCTTTGAAAATGCAGATATACTTTTGTTTGTATCAGATATTTGTGAAAATATCGATTATTATAAGCTTCAGAAAGGACAATTAGTATTGTCTAATCCAGCCATTCATTTTGATATGTTAATATCTGAAGAAAGGGGTGTTAAAGCAAACGAATATCTTAATATAGAAAACTCATATCTTCTTTTGCCTGGTATTATTGATATGATGTTAATGAATGATATTAAAACCTTAAACGATAATTGTTTAATAAACATTGCAAGAGCTCTGGTTAAAGCAAATATTGATATCGATAATACTGAAAACATATATACCATCAAGGATATTATAAAAAATATACAATAACCGTTAAGGAGATAACAAATACCATTCAATATTTTTATATTTAACCTCCATGATTGAATATTGCTTTTGTTCAAATGTACCATAATTATTTTGTAAATCAGGTATGGGTATAGTGTTTACAATACTCTTCTCAGGTTTTATTATAACCATTCCGTATTTATCCACAATTATTGCATCTTCTGGTAAAACATCATAAAGCTTGATTTGATTAATAAATCCGATAAGAAAACCTTTATTTCTTTCGTTAGACGTAATAGGATAAACAACACAAAAGTTAAAATTTCCTGACATCACAGGATATTCAGATGGTTCATAGATAGATATATCCTTATAATTACATTTCATTAAACATTGCTGTAATAGAGGTGATATATCAAATATTCTGCGTCCATAATAATTTTTATTTTGCATGGAGTAAACAACCTGATAGATATTATTAGTAATTATAAGATCATCATAAAGCTTATGGGTAACATTATTGAGCATTTCGGTAATATGTTCATGTTCCAGTAAGTAATATTTATTCCCACCATTATCCATTATAAGCAGATGGGTCAAATTGGAAATAAGTTCATATTTGATAATAATTTTAGTTGCATTTTGCATATCGCATACATAATGTGAAAAAAAAGATATTACTGGATTGTTATAATTGTTAGTTATTTGCCTGTTAGTACATGACGAAATTAAAATTATAAGACCTATAATGGTTGCAACACTAATATATTTGAAAGTATGGCATTTTATTTTAATACTCAAATCTATCATAACCATTTCATATTTGTATTTTTTATTATACTATTATAATTATAATCGGTTTTAATGCTGAATCTTACAATAAAAAGGAATCAAGTAAATTGTATATTAATAATTAATAATCTGATAAAATAATATTTGCCAAAATTTACATTCAAATGATATAATTAAATAATTTATAAATTTATTTAAATAATTCAAAAGGTTCTATGATGAAAAAATTACAATTTATTAGCTTAATACTTTTAATTTCTTTATTTTCATGTACCAGCATAGATGTAGCATATACCAATAAACAGATCATTCAAAAAAGAATGAAGCGTGTTGCAGTTTTACCCTTTGAGATAACCGGAGCTGATTGGGGCAATGAATTTGCCGATGCTATCTCCCATCAATTTTTTAAAAGTGGCAAGGTAGCAACAATTGAAAGAGAAGCAATTGAAAAAATATTGCAGGAACAGCAATTGCAGGCTTCCGGATTAATTGACGAAAAACAGGCTATAAAATTAGGAAAATTATTTGGTGCTGATGTAATAATAATCGGTCGAGGTACAGCACTCCATGCATATCGTAAAAATAAATATGAACCTAACTGTATTGATACATTTACTCTCAAAGCTATTAATACTGAAAATGGCGAGATTCTTCTGACAGTGCGTAAGGAACCAGGCATAGCATGGGATTGGCGCTATAGAGCACAATACTGTTGTGGACTTACATTAATCTGGGACACCAATGATATATTAGTTGAAAGTTCACAATATGATGATCTATCAAAGCAACTGGTTAAAAAAATACTAGTCATTATGGAAAATGATAAAAATAAATGAAATATTTATTAATAACTTTTTTTTATTCATTGTTTTTTTTATTTATAGCTGTACCATTTTCCAATTTATTTTCATCCGAATTTGATGAATTGGATAAACCTCCCGAAGGAATGCATAAGGATCAGCTTCTTATACTTGGTGCTGTTTCAATTGGTATGCCATATGGCAATCTTATATCAGCAGAAGAAAAATTCACAAAAAAATCATCGTATCAACTTACACCAGACACTTCAAAGCTCATCTATCTTTCCCATCTGGCATTTGGAATAACAATTTCTGGCGAATATATGCCTGAAGATTACATAGGTATCCGTTCTAAATTAAGAAGGTCTATAATAATACAAAACACAAATTTTGGTTCTGACTATAAATCATGGAAAAAAACATTATATAGTGATTACTCTATCTATTTAGGTCCGTCTTTTCATATAACATCTCGGAAACCATGGGATATAGCCCTGTCTCCTTTAATTGGTATAGCATTTTCGCAATATAATCCCACTCCTATAGCAAAAGAACTACTGGATGGTTATGACAGCCCACCTTCAGAACAATTTACCAGCTTAACCTATGGTGTTGATTTACTGTTAAGCATATTTTTTAGTGGTGGCCTTGTTATACAACTTGGCGGGGAATGGATTCGTAATAATATAACATTTTCTTCTACCCCCAATGCAGAAAATCCACAAACTCATCAAATTTTTTATAACAAAAAAAGTGCTGTTATTGATTCTTTACTTTTTCATGTTTCTGCTGGATATGCTTTCTATAACTAATAATTGCTCTTTCTTTTTGTTATATAATAGGTTGGATACAAAAAGCAGGATATAAATAAATATAGTTATTTATTAATTCACTATCAGAAATACGATATAAAAAATACTTAAGTACCTAACCTGTTATTAATTACATTTGATAAACACCGTAATACACTTGCAACATAAATTATTTGTTCGCTACATTAATAATTCTATTGTAATTTGTCGTTATGATTGTATTTGATGCATCGAATGTATGTGCTTTACCAATCATTTCTTTAGCTTTTTTGATATCTCCTGATTTAGCATAACACAGTGCTAAATTATTACATATATATGCTGAAGAGGGATAAAGTGCATACGCAGCAGAGTAGGCAGTTTGAGCCTGACTTAATTTACCCAGACGCATTAATACATTTCCTAATTCATTGTAGGCAAAATACATTTCAGGATCAATTGCAATAGCTTTTTCTAAATACTCTTTTGCTTGCCAATACGATTGAATCCCTGAAAACGATAATCCTAATATATAATAAGCTATGGCTGATTGTTTTATTTGAATAGCTTTCCTTGCCCACATAATAGCATCGGTAAAACTTTTTTGATCAATATATATAAAAGCAATATCAATAATTGGATCAATGCTATCTTTTTTAATTTCAGCACAACGTTTTAAATGTGCTAAAGCGGATTCATAGTTACCTTTTTTTGTATGAATATGTCCAGCTAAATAACGCAAATTATAATTGAGGGAATTTGGTTCAAAATCTTGCGATACATCAAGATTAGAAGCTATCTCGGCTAACGACGCATCATAATTACCTTGCTCAAAGTGCTTTACAGCCTTATCATATTGAGCATATGCCGGTGCAATACTACTAAGTGTTAAAATTATCACAATTAATAATCGCATAGTTATCTGAACCTCCTGCAAACTAATAGAACGTCTATCTATTGTAATTCATAGATAGACGTTCTCTACAAGCATCATTTTGGAAAACGGATAGCAGCATGAGCTGCAGCTAACCGTGCAATGGGAACTCTAAAAGGTGAACAGCTTACATAATTAAGACCAACCATATGACAAAACTCAACGGAACTTGGTTCACCACCATGCTCCCCGCAAATACCTAATTTTAGGTTTGGATTCACTGAACGGCCTTTTTCACATGCCATTTTTATTAACTGTCCTACACCATCACGATCAATAACCCTGAATGGATCATTAGATAATATCTTCTTATCAACATATTCTTTTAAAAATTTTCCAGCATCATCACGGCTAAATCCAAAGGTCATCTGGGTTAAGTCATTTGTTCCAAACGAAAAAAATTCAGCAACTTGTGCAATTTCATCAGCTGTTACAGCAGCTCGTGGAACTTCTATCATTGTCCCAATCATGTATTTAACTGTTACTCCCATTTCTTTCATAACGACTTCAGCCGTTTTTATTATGATTTCCTTTTGCATGATAAGTTCATTAACATGTCCAACTAAAGGAACCATAACTTCCGGTTTAACATCAATACCTTCTTTTACCAGCTGGCATGCTGCTTCAAATATTGCACGTGATTGCATTTCAGTGATTTCAGGGAAGGTTATACCTAAACGGCACCCTCTATGTCCTAACATTGGATTAAATTCATGGAGTTCTTCAACTTTTGCTTTTACATCATCAACCGTAACACCTAATTCTTTTGCCATCTCTTTCTGTGTTTCTATATCCTGAGGTAAAAACTCATGTAGCGGTGGATCAAGTAAACGTATTGTTACGCCAAGGCCTTCCATAGCTTTAAATATACCATAAAAATCTTCACGTTGTATTGGCAATAATTTATCAAGAGCTTTCTTTCTGCCTTCATAGGTAGGAGCCAATATCATTTCACGAACAGCTCTTATTCTATCACCTTCAAAGAACATATGCTCCGTACGACAAAGTCCAATTCCTTCAGCCCCAAAATTTCGAGCCACCCTGGCATCATGCGGAGTATCTGCGTTTGTTCTTACCTTTAATTTCCTTATTTCATCCGCCCACTGCATAATAGTACCAAATTTTCCTGTTACTTCAGGTTCCATAGTAGCAACTTTCCCAAGCATCACTTCGCCTGTTGAACCATCAATTGAGATATAATCTCCTTCTTTAAGAATTGTAGTATCAAATTTTATCTGCCGTTTAGTATAATCTATATCCAGCATTCCGCACCCTGACACACAGCATTTACCCATACCTCTAGCTACTACTGCAGCATGAGAAGTCATTCCACCTCGAGCTGTTAAAATCCCTTCTGCGGCATTCATTCCCTTAAGATCCTCCGGAGAGGTTTCTATTCTTACCAAAATAACCTTTTCACCACGCCCCTTCCAATCATGTGCATCTTCAGCATTGAATACAATTTTCCCTGTTGCCGCCCCTGGTGACGCAGGGAGACCTTTAGCAATCACTTTACGCTGAGCTTTTGGATCAAATGTTGGATGTAATAGCTGATCTAATGATTGAGGATCAACTCTTAGTACTGCCTCGTCTTTTGTAATTAAACCTTCTTCAACCATATCAACTGCAATATTGATAGCCGCGCGAGCTGTTCTTTTGCCATTACGTGTTTGCAACATCCACAATTTCTTATTTTGTATAGTAAATTCTATATCTTGCATATCACGATAATGTTTTTCCAACGTCTTATAAACATTAACAAGATCGTTATATGCTTCGGGCATGTACTCCTCAAGTGAAGGATATTTATTCTTACGTTCATCTTCAGAGATGCTATTTTCCCGTGCCCAACGTCGTGAACCTTCAAGTGTTATCTGCTGTGGTGTCCTTATACCAGCTACTACGTCCTCACCTTGAGCGTTAATTAAATATTCACCAAAAAATTCTTTCGCTCCTGTTGCTGGATTCCTTGTAAATGCAACACCTGTTGCACAATCATTCCCCATATTACCAAACACCATTGCCTGCACATTAACAGCAGTACCCCAGCTATCATCAATATTATTCATCTTTCGATAGAGTATTGCACGTTCATTGTTCCACGATCGTAATACAGCACCTATAGCTCCCCAAAGTTGTTCATAAGGATCATCAGGAAAGGTCACTTTAAGTTTTTCCTGTATAAGTTTTTTAAAGCGTGTAACAAGCTCTTTTAAATCATCAATAGTTAAATCCAGGTCGTTTTTTACTTTCCTTTTTTCCTTTAATTCATCCATTATAACTTCAAATGGATCATGTTCATCTTTATTTCCTGGTTTAAGTCCTAAAACAACATCTCCATACATTTGAATAAATCTGCGGTATGAATCCCATGCAAAACGTTCATTTCCTGTCTTTTTCACAAGACCTTTTATGACATCCTCATTAATACCCAGATTTAAAATAGTATCCATCATTCCAGGCATTGAAGCACGTGCACCAGAACGAACCGACACCAACAAGGAATTGGAATGATCGCCAAACTTAGCACCCATTATCCCTTCAACCTTATGTAATGCTGTCGTAACCTCTTCTTTTAAACTTTCCGGCAATTTTTGATTGTTTTTATAATATTCATTACATACTTCTGTAGTAATTGTAAAGCCTGCCGGCACCGGTATTCCAATTCTTGCCATTTCTGCCAGGTTTGCGCCCTTACCACCCAATAAGTTTTTCATGTCAGCAGTACCTTCAGTAACATTACCACCAAACAGATATACGCGTTTTGTCATTGCAATTCTCCCTTCTAATAAAATTTTGTTATTATCATTACAAAAATGATAATCATATTTTTTACATTATTCAGCAAGAAGAATCTTTATATAAATATTAATTTTTAAAACTTGTACATTGTTAGTATACTACAACTTTGTTGTAAAGATTAATTTTACATTATCAAAATCATTTTATTGGTGTATTCTATTCTTTCTTAAAGGATTTCACAATTTTTATGAAACATGCATCTCTGTTCCCACAACCGTTACAATTGTCATCTAAAAATATTTGCAAATCACAGGTTACATCCTCTTCCTCTATATCAATCATTATCTCTTTATAGTGTATGTATTGGACTTCATCATCATTTAAACTTTCAACTCCATGCTCCCTAAGTTTTTTTACAATTGCTCTTTGTAATTCTGCTTCCCTTTTATAATTCATATCCGGTTCATTAGGGATAGCTTCTTTTTTCATCTGTGCTGCAACAAATCCTTTTGTTTTATAACGGATAGCATGCTTACGAGTAACAATAAAATAGAGAATACCTGTTGCAAGCCCTCCTAAATGGCCAATATGTGAAATATTGTCTGCCCCTCCTGATAATTCTAAAAATAATTCCAATCCTCCATAAAGTATGACCAATGTCCTTGCTCTAATCGGAATAATGAAAAAGAGTAATATCTCAACATTCGGGAATAATACTCCAAATGCTAAAAGTAATCCAAAAACAGCACCTGATGCTCCGATTGTAGGTATATAATATCCCATGCCACCAGTAATGAGGGCTATCGCAAAAATCGCTACGCCAGCCCCTATACCACATATTAAAAAATATATAATAAATTTTTTACTACCCCATAATCGTTCAACAGGCATACCAAAAATAAATACCGCATACATATTAAAAAGGATATGAGCAAAACTTGATGTGCTATGCAAAAACATATAAGAAATAATTTGCCATATATATAATTTTTCAACTACCAATTGAGGAATTAGCCCCAGATAATACGTTGCAATATCAATTGATACAACATTCCCGGCAATATCATATGGAACAAAGACATTACGTAATAACAATTGAATTAAAAAAATTAATCCATTTACTATAATTATGGAAACAGCCCAGTTTTTATTCATTTTTTTATCCTGATCAGTTATTGAATGGCAATTTATTATTCTTTTAATGTAAACAGTGGGCACATTATAGAAACACCAGGTTCAAAATCCTTGCATACAGCAGGTCTTGTATCATAAATCATGCAGCTATATAACCCATTGTCTTCCATTATCAAAAATGGACATCGTCCAATCAAATGTCCATCACGCGTTGATATTAAATGATCTCCTGCCCATATACTGTTTTCATTTTCTATTATATGAAGTATATCATATCTTTCTTCTTTTTCCCAGCGTAAAAAATCTTCAGCTGTTGCATAAGCAACCATATCGACAAAACAACATGCACCACAACGTATACATTCTTTTTTTACCATAAAAAAATTATAGTTACCTTGAAAGCCCTTTAAGAGCAAATTGAAAAATAAATTCTATTAAATCTTCAATTGTCATCCAATCTTCAGGGGAAAACCATAAGCGTGTTCTAACAATCATTGAAGCAATTAGATTTAATGCAATCTTTTCATCCATAGCTTTAAACAAACCTTTATGAATACCTCTTTTCAGTATTGCATATCCTATTCTGTTATAATCATCGCGTAAATCTAATATTACTTTTCTTCTTTCTGCTGAAAGATTCCTGAGTTCTGTATCAAATAATAATTTGGAAGCTCTTTTCTCTCCTAAAGTAATTTTTACGTGGATTTCTATAAGAAAGCGTAATTGTTGTAAAGGATCGTTTTCTTCATATTCCAGAAACCGTATGGGATTTACAATTTCTTCCATCTCTTCTTTTAAAATAGAAAAAAGTATCTCTTCTTTACTTGCAAAAAAATTGTATATATTTGCCGGTCTGAAACCACATTCATTAGCAATATCTTTCATACTTGTTTCGGCATACCCCTTTTCCCAGAAAAGAACCTGAGACTTTTCCATAATTAATCTTCTTTGTTTGCCATTTTCTCTAACACCTGTACCAGCCATTGTACACTCCTCAAAGTTTAACAAAAAAATAATATACCATTATTCTATACCCACAATGGTAGCAAAAACTAAAGCTTATATATTCTTTTATCTATTAATATTATTATTGCAAAATATTAATATTAATAGATGAATATATCATCATTTGCCATACTATAATAATGCAATTCTAAAAACAAGAAAAAAACCTCACAAAACAATGTGAGGTTTTCATAAGCAGGAGGTTCTTTATAGCTCTCTATCTATTCACCTTTGAATTCTGGTTTTCGCTTTTGAGCAAAAGCCATCATCCCTTCCATGCAATCTTTCGTGGTAAATAATTTAGCTAATTCTTCTCTTTCCATCTTTAAATACATTTCAGGTGACATAGAAGGACCGGCAGACATAACTTTTAATACTGCCTTAATTGACAATGGAGGACGTGTAGATAATTCTTCCGCAAATTTCATCACCTCATCCATATATCCTTCATCACATACCCTGTGTACCAGACCCAACGCTAAAGCTTCTTCTGCCTCTAACTGTTTTCCAAAAAGTATCATTTCAAGGGCTTTAGCACGTCCAACAAGGCGCGGCAAACGGAGTGTCCCACCATACCCAGGCATTATCCCCAGATTTGTTTCCGTTAAACCAATACGAGCACCTTTTTTCATTATTCGTATATGGCATGCCATTGACAGTTCACATCCGCCCCCCAATGCATGACCATTTATTGCAGCAATGACTGGTTTAGGGTAGTCCTCTATCTTATTCCATATATCCTGACCACGCTTTAAAAAATCAACGGCACTGAAATCACCAAAGCCCTGTGATAAGTCGGCACCAGCGCAAAATATTTTATCACCTGAACCAGTAATAACAAGCACACGGATGTTTTTATCAATTTCCAGCGTATCAAGATATTTACGCATTGTTTCAAAAACATCATGACTCAACTGGTTTGCTTTGGGTTTGTTGATAGTTAAAATTGCAACCATTCCTTTTTGTTCTAATAAAACTGCATCTGACATTACCTACCTCCTATCTTCCTATAGTTTTAAATGAACCATCAATTATTTCAGGTTCTGGCTTTAAAATGTCAAGTTTATATCGTTGCGCCAGATAATGCAAGCATTCTGTCAATTGTTGAGGTTGCACTCCAGATGCTAAAGCAAAAGGGCCTGCAAATGCATTCATTCCATATTTAACACCATCATCAATATCAACAACATTTGCAGCAATCCCTTCCTTAAATACTTTTACCGCTTCATTTACCTGTACAGCCATAAGGTGAAGAGGGGTAATCTCTTCTGTATCAGTCATTTCAGGTATAACTGCTCTCCCATTGTTCCATTCATAAATACCTTTACCACTTTTCATCCCTAAATTTCCCTTTGATAAGCATTCCTTCAAAAATTTTCCAGGCTTATACTGTGGCGATAGTGTCTGTGAATAATATTCCAGAGTATGACAAAATACATCAAGTCCAACAAAATCTGCTGTTTCAAAAGGCGCCATTTTTACGCCCATCTTCTTCATTTTGCCATCTATCTGTGCAGGATGAATTTTTCCTTCATCAAGAATAGCGCTCAGCAATGCCTGATTTGGTGCATTGATTCTATTGACAATAAAACCCGGCCTATCCTTTAAAACCTTAACAGGTATTTTATCTATCTTTTTAGCAAGTTCATACAGTATATCGATAGTTTTTTCTGATGTTTTAGAGCCATAAATCAATTCAACTAATTTCATTCTTGTTACAGGATTAAAAAAATGCATCCCGGCAAATCGTTCAGGATTATTTACTGCAGTTGCAATATCTGTAATACTCATCGTTGAAGTATTGGTTGCTAATATTGCATCACCAGTACATGCAGCAGAAGCTTGTGAAAACACATCTTTTTTAAGCTGCATATTTTCAGGTACCGCCTCAATAACAACCTGCGCATCAGATACTCCTTTTTTTATATCCGTTGTTGCATTTATTTTTTTCATAACCTCGTCAACTGTGCCGTTCAGTTTTCCTTTTGATGCTAAAAACTCTAAACTTTCCTTAACTTTTTTTAATGCATTATCTAAAAATTCCTGTTTAATATCAATCATGGTAACCGGAAAACCATTTTGAGCACAAACCTGTGCTATCCCATGCCCCATAGCTCCTGAACCTATAACCGCAATTTTTTTTACATCATTGATATCATTCATAAACACCTCCTTATGAAATAATGATTATAAATCTTTATTACTTTAGCTCTTTGCTAGACATCTCCATTACATTGCGAGCAACAATAAGATGCTGAATTTGTCCTGTACCCTCAAAGATATCCATAATTTTGCTGTCTCTCATCCACTTTTCAGCTAAATAATGAGTTGAATAACCAACAGGTCCTAAAAGCTCACAGCAGCGTTGAGTAACCAATGTTGCATACCGTCCCGCTTTTGCTTTTGCCATAGAAGCTTCAAGATTATTAAATTGACCATTATCAGCCATCCATGCAGCACGCCATGTTAAAAGACGCATTGCTTCTACATTTGCCTCCATCATATACAATTCACGTTCAACTGCTGAAACATTTGAAACATTTTTCTTATAATCAAATGTATATCCCTTTTGTTCAAATTGTTCTTTAGTAAATTCTACTGCTGCTCGTGCTATACCGGTAGCCATTGCAGCAACCATTGGCCGGGTATTATCAAAGGTTTTCATTACTCCTTTAAAACCTTCAGTGGACATCTTTACTTCTGGATCGCCTAATATGTTGTTATAGGGTATTCTACAATCACTTAACACAAACGTTCCAGTGTCAGAAGCTCTGATACCTAATTTATGCTCCAGATGTTCTAATGTAAATCCTGAAGTTCCTTTCTCCACCACAAATGATTTAATACCTGATTTGCCAGCCTTTTTATCAACTGTCGCCCAAACAACTACTACCTCACATCTATCAGCACAGGTGACAAATATCTTTTCACCGTTCAATACCCAGAAGTCCCCATCACGAGTTGCTGTTGTGGTAATAGCGCCTGAATCAGAACCAGCGCCCGGCTCGGTAATTGCCATCGCCGCCCATTTATTCCCAAATCGTTCAAATTGTTCATCATTTGCTACTGCAATAATAGCTGCATTGCCCAGACCAGCATTGGGAAACGATAATAGCAGTGCTGCATCACCCCAGCACATCGCTTCAATGGTAGCTACCATCCCTAAATTTGCACCACGTTTTGGTTTTTTTTCTTCACCTGATGATGATGTTTCACCTTCCTTTTTCTTCTTGGGACGAGCCATAACTTTTATATTCTTAAACATATCCAATTCTTTTGGATATTCATGTTCTGCTTCATCATATTTTCGTGATATAGGACGTAAAACTCCTTCAGCTAATTTATGAAGATTATTTTGCATTGTTACTAAATATTCAGGTGTAACTAATTGAATCATACATATGCCTCCGATAGTTTATATAATTGCCATACCTTCACACACGGCTATACTTCTACCATTGCGGTAATACCGCTCTACAGGGTGGTCGCGAATATAACCATGTCCTCCAAGTATCTGAACACCATAGTCGGTAATCTTCATGACCATCTCACCTGCATATATCTTTGCTAAATATGATAATTTCGTAGCATCTAATTTGTTTTCAATGGTTGAAGCAGCTTTCCATGCTAACAATCGCATAGCATCTATCTCGTAAGCCATTTCAGCTATCATAAATGCAATTGATTGGCGGCTGGCTATTGATTCGCCAAATTGTTGACGTTCTTTTGCATACTTTTTTGCATATTCATATGAAGCTCGTGAAATACCTGTACCAATTGCAGCAAGCGCAGTTTTTGTTCTCTGCAGTAACCAGGTAATAGCACTACTATCACCTAATCTATTCGATGCAGGAATGATACAATTTTCAAACACTACTTCAAAAGTAGGTAATGCCCACCATCCAGAATTTTTTTCACGGTCGCCAACTTTTACTCCAGTGCTATCTTTTGTGACAATAAATAGCTCCGGGTTACCCTCATAATGAGCCACTACAATCATAAAGTTTGATTCGTCAGCCAGTGGCACAAAGCACTTACTACCATTAATAACGTATTTGTCCCCTTTCTTTTCAGCAGTAGTTGTACAGTTCCATACATCAAAGGCTATGCTTAATTCATTAATTGCCAATGTAGCAGGGAAAAATGTTGTATTACAAAATTCGGGAAGATATAGTTCTTTTTGTTCTTTTGTTCCTAAATGTACTATTGGCAAAACAAAAACGGCAGGAAGCATCGCATATATTGCAAATGTCATATCCCCATAAGCCAATTCTTCCAACATAAGCGTATGCAATACAGGTGAACTATCCATCCCATAACCGCCAAATTCTTCAGGAATCATTGATTGAATAATCCCCAATTCCCAAAATTTTTGTACTGCCTGATTGTTAAGCTGCCGATTCTCATCCATCTGATGAATACCATCCGTAATGTTAGCCTGCACCAGCTGTCGTACAGTATCCTGCATCATCTGTTGTTCCTCAGACAATGCAAAACTAATTTCTTCTACCATAATTACCTCCTCTTTGTATAAATACTGACATGTCAGTATTTATACAACTACAAAAATTAGTCAACTATTTTTTCCCGAAAATACCATTGCCTATGAAATTTGCTGCTTTATCAGTAATTTCATTCAAATTTTGTAACAATATGGTATCATTAACCTCTATGGAAAGATAATAATGAGCTATCCTGAATACACCACCTGCAATCAAGTTAGCTGCAAAACTTAAATCCTCTTTTGTCTCAATGTGTTTAAATTCAACAGCTATTGCCAGATCAATAATAATCATGTTTATGAGCTTATTTTCAAAATGTTGTATTTTCTGTTCAAAATGATCTGGTAAACCCAGCCCGGATCTTAAAATTATATTTGCTCTATCTCTGTCGCTGAAAAAAAATTTAAAGGCTTTATATAAACGCTTTTGTAAATAGGTGTAATGTGAGATCATACTTAAATCTTCATTGATTGATAGTTCTTTTATATAATCTTCCCATTCAATCAAAAATCGTTCCAGCAAGGATATAAAAAGGTGCTCTTTATTTGAAAAATATTGATAGACTGTTCCTCTGCCAATTTTAGCTGATTCCACGATATCGGAAATCTGAGATAAGTAATATCCTTTTTCAGAGAATAATTGTTTAGCATACAATAAAATTTTTTCACGGGTTTCATCAGCTTTTGACATCGGATACCTCCAGCACATAGTAAATTCTTAAATAATATAATCAAAATTAAATCAACCATCTAACCATTAACTATATATCAATCAATAAAAAAAATTTTTTACTAAAAATCCGAATTTTTTAAAAAAATAACCTTGACAAAATAATATAATACTGACATGTCAGTATTTCAAGAAAATTTTTTATTTATCCCTTTTTTTAATTTTTTTTATATTATAAAGGAGGATGGTTATGGTTACTACATCAAATACCACGGTTGAACAATTTTTAACCGAGATTATGCCAAAAGAAGCTTTGGACATGCTCCAAAATTCTAATGCACCTGAAGAATTAAGCGGTACAGAAATAACAATGGTAGTTGAAGTAGATGGAAAGTCGTATGGTTTCAAAGTTAAAGATGGGAAAGATATTACACCATGTGGTGATATCCCCACTGCCATGCTCAGATTAAAAATATCTGGATCCGATCTTAAAAAGATGATCGACACAAATAATCTTGATATGCTGCTGGGTATGCAAAAAGATCTGACACGTGCCCGTTACAATGCACTATCATCATTAAAAGGCAGCTTTATAGCTAAACTAAAAAATGATGATGGCTCAGAATTTACCATTGAAGCAATTCTCAACGGTGCCACATCCCCGCAGTCTATTTTCCGGATGAGTACAAAAGATTCTGCTGCTTTGATGAAAAAAGAAACCAATCCAGTAAATCTTTTCATGTCAGGAGCAATGAAGATTGAAGGCGACATGAGCTTTGCTATGGCAACCCAACCCCTATTCACTTGATAAATGATTTTTTATCTCAACCACATACATTAATGTGGTTGAGATATTTTTTTATTTTTATGCGTTATGGAGGAAAGCAATGGGAGCACTACCGTGGTATAAAGAATATAAGATTTTAGGCATACCCAAAACCTTTAAACCATATCCTGGAAAACCAGTGTATGAGATTCTTGAAATTGCAGCAAAAAAATATAAAAAGAACGGACTTATACAAGAAAATTTCTTTTTATCATATCCAGAATTATTAGAATATGTTAACAAACTTGCATCAGCATTCCAGGGGTTTGGATTAAAAAAGAACGATATCATAGCAACGATACTTCCAACTTCAACAGAATTTGTTATGTGTGATTATGCAATAGCAAAAGCAGGTCTCATCCATTTACCATGTAGTGCACTGGAACCAGCCGAAGCTCTTGAGCACAAGTTTAAAGAAGCAAAACCTAAAGCTATTATCTGCACTGTTATTGACGATCATATTGCAGTAGTAAAAAATTTAATGAAAAAGTTTTCCTTACAATTCATTATAGTAACAACAATACGCAAAAGCAACGATATTTCGAGATTTGATCCAAAACAAATCCTAAAACATAAGCATGTATACGAGCTCTATTCACTTATTCAATCATCATCAGGCAATGTATCGCCCGTTGCCATTGATGTCCAAAATGATATTGAAACACTGCTATTTACTGGTGGTACAACTGGCGTTCCTAAAGGTTGTATGCTAACGCACAGAAATATTTATGCAAATTGTATTCAGAACTTACATGCTCTTGGTTTAGGAGGTATTTCGTTTAAAGGTGCAATCTCAGCCATTCTGGGATTACCTTTTTTCCATAGTTATGGTCATTGTCTCATGCATACAATGATGTTATTTGGATTTAATTTAATTTTAATCAATGACTCACGTGATACAAAAGCAATGGTAGATAATATTAAAAAACACTATCCGGTAATGCAAATTGGTGTTCCAACACAATTTATGAAATTAGCAAGGGAAGAACTTGATGGCATAGGTATTCTTGGGCTTTCAGGTTCGGCTCCACTTTCAGAATCAACACAGGAGGAATTTGAAAAAAAATCACACAGTGGCATTATGGAGGGATATGGACTATCAGAAATGTCACCGGTAACACATCTTAATTCAACCATAATGTACCGTATTCTGGGAGGTAAAACAGGGGTTTTACTTATTACCCTGTTACTTAAAATTCCATTCATGCTGTATTTAAATAACAGTTTATTTCAACTACTAGGGACTAAAAATTTTGGTCATATTTTTACTAAAATTATAGCATGGAGAATGAAATCAACCTCAAAAAAAACCCGCAAGAAATCAGTCGAAAAACGACGTACCATTGGCATTCCTTTCCCTGATACTGAAATTCGCTTTTTGGATTTTGAAACGGGAAATTTGATTCCCATTGAAGATATGCTCGCCGGGAGAAGGGCCGAAATGCTCTTAAATGGTCCACAACGAATGCTGGGTTACTGGCCAAAACCAGATAGTGGTTTTGACAACGATGGATTTATACATACTGGTGATGTTGTTCAGATTGATAGCAATGGTTATTTTTATATTGTCGATAGAACAAAAGATATGATCAATGTTTCAGGATTCAAAGTTTACTCAAAAGAAATAGATGAAATTCTTTATGAACATCCTCAGATAGAAACTGCAGCAACAGTTGGTATTCCAGATCCTGAAAGAGAAGGAAGTGAGATAGTAGTTGTGTTTGTACAGCCTTTCCCGCAGTTTATGAAAAAATTAACTGCCAAAGATGTTATATCATATCTTGAAGCAAAGGTAGCAAAATATGCAGTCCCAAAATTTGTAAAGATTGTCGATGATTTACCTCGCACAGCAGTAGAAAAAGTTGATAAAAAATTATTACGCCAGATAGCTGTTGAAGAGTTTTCCAGATCAAAAAGAAAATTAGCAACAAAATCTAAATAATATTATTTATTTTTTATGGAGAGGTTACCATGAGAGAATGTGTTTTCATTGATGGTGTAAGAACACCAAATGGAAGGGCTCATCGAGAGAAAGGTTGGTTTAGGCACTTAAGACCTGATGAGCTTTTAACGCCTGTTTATAATGCATTATTTGAACGTAACAGCAAAATTACTCCCGATATGCTTGATGCAGTTTTTGTAGGTTGTGCTAATCCTTCCGGAATGCAAAATGATATTGGAAGATTAGCATGGCTGGCATCTGGATTTCCTGATTCAGTACCAACTAACACCCTTACCAATCAATGCCCATCAGGCATGTCAGCTACCATGCATGCTGCACGAGCAATTATGACCGGTGAAGCTGACATCATCATAGCAGCAGGAGTTGAGGATATGGAAAAGGTTCCCATGGGAGCCAATATGGATTTTCCACCCCGATTATTAAAATTCTACAACGGTGCAGATCTTTTAATGGGACCAACGGCTGAGAAAGTTGCTGAAATGTGGAAAATTGCACGTGAAGATATGGAAAATATGGCGATATGGTCAAACAAAAAAGCATGGGAAGCAACTATCGCCGGGAAATTTAAAAATGAGATAGTACCTATAAAAGGTTTGGATGACAATGGCAACGAGTTCATGGTTGATAGAGACCAATGGATTCGTGAAAAAATTGAACCTGAAAAAATGAAAACAATGATGTCACCATTCAAACCTGATGGTGTTGTGACAGCAGCTACATCATCTCCCTTAACTCAAGGTGCATGCGCACTTCTCCTCATGAGTCGCACAAAGGCTGATGCCATGGGGTTATCATATAAGTATAAATATTCTTATGGAGTTTTAGCTGGTTGTGACCCAACTATTATGGGTATTGGGCCAATACCTGCAATTAAGAAGCTTGTGGCAGGTAAAAAATTAAATTTAGATGAAGTTGGTGCTATTGAGCTTAATGAGGCTTTTGCAAGTCAATCATTAGCATGCATCCGTGAGCTCAAACTTGATAATGAAAATGCACCGTTTAAACGTGTTAATGTGTGGGGAGGAGCACTCGCATTAGGTCATCCATTAGGGGAGTCCGGAGCGCGTATTGTTGTAACACTCCTTAATGTTTTATCAACTGAATTCCCTGCTGCAAAATATGGGCTTGCTTCACTATGTGGAGCATTTGGTAATGCAGGCGCATTACTGATAGAAAAGGTTAATTAATTATAATAGTATTTCAAAAATATACTAAACCATGGAGGTTTGCCATGAAAAAATCATTTACCTTTCTACTTACATTTATATGTATCACTGTAACAGTTTTTGTTTTTGGTCAACAGCAATGGAAATTGATATACGAAGGAAAAGAGGACAATGCCGTACTCAAAATTTATACACGAGAATTACCAGGTTCTATCTATAAAGAATTTAAAGGAGTGAGCTATGCCGACATACCATTTGATGTTGCATTAAAAGTGATTCAGGATTATACAAATTATCATAAATGGTATGGCATGTGCGATGCTTTATATGCAATCACTGTACGGAATCCACAGGATTTAGACATGTACTTTGTACTGGACCTTCCTGTTGTAAAAGATCGTGATGTAGTAGTTAAGGTTGAATCTGGCTGGGATGAAAATAAAGGAACAGCATGGGTAACTATGACATCTATTAATGCAAGTGAATATAAAAAGGACAGTGGCTATGTCAGAATGACTTCCTTAAAGGGACGATGGGATATAATCAAAAAAGATGAAAACCACGTTGAAGTGATATATCAGGTACATCCAGAATTAGGCGGCTCACTTCCAGCATGGATAGTAAATATTTCTGCAAAGGATCAACCGTTAAAAACACTGAAAGGCGTATATAAATATTCAAAAAAAATTATAGATAAAAATGACTGATACAGTAAAAAACCATAAGAGGAGCTTTTAAGCCTCTTATGGTTTATTAATTTCCCAAATTTCTTGACATATTTATGATTTCCTAATGTAAATCCTCCTAATCTAATATATTGTATTTATCAAGGATAGACTATGTTAATGTATTATATTTTAACATTTGGTTGTGTTGCATTTAGTATAGGATTATTGGAAATTATTATCCCAAAAGTTATGATGTCATTATGGATTAGATGGACTTCAAGCAAGTTATATTTTATCCATGGTATCATACTTATTATAGCAGGATTTCCACTTACACAAATACCATCGTCCAATTCACTTTCAATACCTCTTTTCATTATTGGATTAATTATAGTATTCACCGGACCATTTATATTAATATATCCGGAAAAGGTTAAAAAACTTTTCCTTGAAGGTCTTGATGAATTAGGACATGAAGGCAGCCGTCTTGCACTTATTATCGATGCACTATTCCAGATAATTGTTGGAATAGTTTGTGCAGTAGCTTTTTTTTTACAATAAATCTGACTTATATAACAATATTTACCAGTTTACCAGGAACTACTATAACCTTTTTAACAGTTTTCCCTGCAATCATTTCTTTTATTCTATCATCTTCCAGCGCGGCATTTTCCATTGCTTCTCTTGTTATGTTTGCAGCTACATTACACTTTGACCGTATCTTCCCATTAATTTGAAAAACTAATTCTATCTCTTCTTTCGTAGTTAATTCTTCAATATAGTCTGGCCATGCTGCATTGACGATAAAATCCTTATGCCCTAATAGCTCCCATAACTCCTCCGCAACATGGGGTATAAATGGTCCTAACATGGGTAAAAGCTTGTCAAAAAGTTCGGATACAACCATTTTGCCCCTGTCAGTTTGTATCAGAGTTTCATCTGCCAGATAGAGTGCATTGACAAGTTCCATCATTCGTGCGATAGCTGTATTAAATTGCATTCTATCTTCAATATCATGAGTAACAGCTTTAACTGTTCTGTGGATTTCATTCCTTAAGTTTTTCAGAGAACTATCTAACACAATAGTATCAAAATTATATGTGGTATAACAATCACTATACTTCTGTATTATACGCCACACTCTATTAACAAATCTATAGCACCCATCCACTCCTTTATCTGACCAGTCCAGATCTTTATCGGGTGGAGCAGCAAAAAGCATGAACAAACGCACTGTATCAGCACCATATTTATCGATAATATCATCCGGGTCGACAACATTCCCCTTTGATTTACTCATCTTGGCGCCATCTTTAATGACCATCCCCTGCGTCAACAACCGTGTAAATGGTTCGCGATACTGTAGTAATCCTAAATCATTCAAAACCATGGTAAAGAATCGTGCATACAGAAGATGCATACATGCATGTTCAATCCCGCCAATGTACTGATCAACAGGTGTCCAATAATTTACCTCATCAAAATCAAATATCTCTGTAGAATGTGGCGAAGTAAACTTAGCAAAATACCATGATGAATCCACAAATGTGTCCATAGTATCCGTTTCGCGTTGAGCACTTCCACCACAAACTGGGCATGTAGCATTATAAAATTCAGGCATCATGGTAAGCGGTGAACGAGAATCTCCGTGGAAGTCAACATCTACCGGCAAAATAACAGGTAAATCCTTATAGTCAACGGGATGAGCACCACACTTATCACAATATACAATGGGGATAGGACATCCCCAGTATCGCTGCCGTGAAATGAGCCAATCCTTTAACCTGTAATTTATTTTCCTTTTTCCTATGCCTTCTTTTTCTGCATAATCGGCTATTGCTTCGATGGCATCTCTATTATGCAAACCTGTAAATGGTCCCGAATTAACACATATTCCATCATCTATATAAGCATCTTTCATCGTGTTGCTATCAACAGGATGTTGAGGATTATCTATTACAACCTTAATAGGGATGGTATATTTTTTAGCAAAGGCAAAGTCACGAGTATCATGAGCAGGTACTGCCATAATCGCACCTGTTCCATATTCCATAAGAACAAAATTACCAACATACAGAGGCACAATATCACCATTAAAAGGATTAATGATTTTAATACCGGTATCGATACCTTCTTTTTCTTTTTCCTCTGAAAGGCGTTCAATAAGTGATTGTGCTTTAATCTGCCTTATAAAATCTTTTACCTTCTGATCTTTTACCCTTTCAAGGAATGGATGCTCGGGAGCTATCACCATAAAGGTAACACCATAGATGGTATCCGGGCGTGTGGTAAAAATTGGAAAATCTTCACCAGTATCAGCTACCTTGAAATTGACAATAAGTCCAGTAGAACGCCCTATCCAGTTGTGTTGCATAACTATTACACGCTCAGGCCAACCTTCTTTTAATATTTCATGTCCCGCTAATAGATCTTCAGCATAATCAGTAATCTTAAAAAACCATTGCTCTAACTCACGCTGTGTAACCTGTGTTTCACATCTCCAGCACACTCCATTTTCAACCTGTTCATTTGCCAGAACCGTATTGCAAGTAGGACACCAGTTGACCGGAGCTTTACGCTTATAGGCAAGTCCCTTCTCATACATCTTAATAAATATATATTGATTCCATTTATAATATTCTGGAGTATGAGTGGCAATTTCTCTGTTCCAATCATACGAATAACCTAACATTTTAAACTGTTTCTTCATATAATCAATGTTATCGTCGGTCCATTTTTTAGGGGGTATGCCATGTTTGATAGCTGCATTTTCAGCGGGCAGACCAAAAGCATCCCAACCCATAGGATGAAATACATTAAATCCCTGCATACGTTTATATCGTGCAACAACATCCCCAATAGAGTAGTTTCGAACATGACCCATATGTATTCTCCCTGAAGGATAGGGAAACATTTCTAATATATAATACTTATTCCTGTCAGTATCTTTTTTCGATTGAAATATAAATGATTCATCCCATCGTTCATGCCACTTCTTTTCAATCTTTTTTGGATTATATTCAGCTTCTGACATTGTTTAAGTCCTCCGAAAATAGAAATATGCACTACTGTCATTCCGGGCGTAACCCGAAATCTACTCTTGCCACCTTTGTCATTCCAGACCTGCTCCAGAATCCAAACAATTAAATGATATCCTGAAACCACTTCAAGGGGTTATTCAGGATGGCTGTCGCCAACTATTTTCATCCTTTATTGGTTGCCCTGGACGGGCTATGGATAACTCCTCAAAAAAAATATTATTATTGTTATAGTGCTTAATCTTCTTCACCATTTTCTTATATGAGAAATGCTGCTCCACCATTAAAAAAATTATTTTGGAACCGATTTTGTTTCATTCTGTACTGCGTACAACTCAAAACCTTAGTTGGTGAGCTTGCCAAACCATGGACAGTTACCATGGGGCTATGAAAAACTCCCAAAAAACAAATTTTGTAAATGTACTGTATCAGTGTACAAAAATGACTGCAAGCGTCAAGTATTTTGTACCATGATATGAATCATAAGCACTATTTATTGAAAAACCTACATAGCCATAGCTTTTTCTTCTAACTGCATCACAAGTTTATTGTAAATGCTAATTATATCCCTATGCTGTACCATTCCAACAACCTTGTTTTTCTCAACCACCGCAAGAAAATCTATACCATGTTTATCCATCTTTTTTAATGCTTCCGCTGCGGAATCTATTTTCTGAAGTGACTCAACATGGATTACTATATCCTGGCATATTAATAATTCCACAATATTACTTGATAGCAACGCCTGACGTACCTCATTTATTGATACAATGCCAACATATTCATTGTTGTCATCAATGACAATGAGTCCTGAATCGCTATCTAAAAGCTTATCCAATGTTTGATTCAAGGGTGTTCTTGCATTTATAGTCTGGAAGTCTTTTTTCAAAATCGATAGCACCTGTATTGATTCAAGTATATTAATACGGCTTCTGCTAACATCCAGTCCATCCTCTAAAAGCTCCAATTCATAGACTGTGCCTTTATTATAAAATGTAACTGTTAAATGTGAAATTACAGAAGCCAGCATAATTGGAAGGATAATGCGATAGTCATTGGTCAACTCAAATACCATCAAGATAGCAGTGATAGGGATTGAATTTAATCCTGCTAAAATACCTCCCATACCAATTATTGCATAGCCTGCAGGATCAAGTTTTACCCCTAAATATGAAAAAAATGACGCAAATAGAAACCCAACTAACACACCTATTACTAACGATGGTGCAAACAATCCACCATAAGCCCCTGTTTGGATATATAATGCAACAAATAATAGTTTCAATACTAATAGCATTATAAGCACATTAATTGGGAAGTGATTACTAAGCACTTTATTAATTAATGCATACCCAATACCAAATAAATCATTATATATAAACACAACAAAAGCAAACAGAAGTGATACCGGCAATAACAGAACAATGACATCATCACCTTTTATCTTTTTATACAACTTCTTAATATTATGAGATAGTCCCATGAATAGCAACGATATAATACCACATACTATCGCCAGTAATAGAAAATATGGGAATTCAGTAATGTCTATATGAAATACAGGTATCTGTAATAATGAATTATTCCCCAGGTATGTTTTTGAAATCATATCAGATGCTACCGAAGCTATCACCAGCGCACTCAAGGATTCATTTTTCAGATCATTGAGCAATATAACCTCAATCCCAAAAAAAACTCCAGCAATGGGAGCATTAAATATTGCTGAAATAGCAGCGCCTGCACCTGCTACAGTGTATGTTATTTTTTTCCTGCTATTTAATCGTAATAAAGTTGAAATATACGATCCCAAACCTCCACCAATTTTAGCTGATGGCCCTTCAGGACCTAATGGGGCGCCTGTGCCTAATGTCACAGCAGAAGCAACCAGATGAAATAATGTAGTAACAATTGGAATATGTCCGTTTTGAAGCATTACAGATCGTATGATACTTTTTACACCACTTTCTTTGGCCTGCCCTGGGAATATTTTTGTCATCCCGATTGTAATCAAACCACCAATGACTGGAATAATAACTATTATAATTGAAGGAATTTCTAAATAATCCGCAAAATGTTTTGGATTAATGGCAATACGCATCCATTCAATAAGTGTATGGAATACCATTGCCCCTAAACCTGCAATAGCTCCTATGCACAACGCTATTACTATCTGTAATATATATTCACGTATATCATAACGGGCAGTAAAAAATACTATAACATGATACTTATACTTCTTGAGCAAACTATGCAATTTCTTCATCGTGAGGCTTTATAAAATATGTTTGTCATTATTTTGCATTTCTTAAAATATTAATAATTTCTTTAGCACTTTTAGCGTTTATCATTTCCACTCTAATAGTATCATTTTTAAGCAATGACATTATCTTTGATAATAATTTCAGATAATCTTTATGTTGCCGTTCACCTGCTGCTACCAGAACCACCATATGTACCGGTCTTCCATCAATGGAATTAAAATCTATCCCTTTTTTAGAGATACCAATAGCAAATGCTATTTTATGAATAGATTCCAGTTTGGCATGAGGTACTGCAATACCAAATCCTATACCGGTAGTCATTATCTCTTCGCGTTCTTTTAGTGCAGCAACAAATGCTTTAATATCTGAACAGATATCAGTACCTTTAAAAACTCCTGCAAGTTCTTCTATAGCCTTATATTTATTCCTGGATTTTAAAAATTTAATATATTTAATATCTGTAAAATCAAGCAATGAGCCCACAACATTCTCCAATGATAAACATTTTCCAGCATACAATGCATAATAAAATATGCCCTGTCAATTACTTAATTACAAAAATTCCAAATATATTTAGCATAAATCATGCTACTATCTATCATTTACCAAGAAAAACAATATAGTATTATTAATTATTGCATGTTTATCCGTACTGATTTTTTATAACATGATTGATTTAGATAAATTTTTAAACAATCAATGTCCAATATGCTTATTGACGAAATATATCTATAAAACTATTCTTTTCATATTTTCAGCACTTGAAAAAGGCAGCATTTATTTATACTATTCTATATAGGATAGTTTTCAAAAAAAACCAAAAAAAATTATTGACTTCATAATATTTTATATGTTAAAATCTGAATGAACAATAATAAATTAAGCTTTATAAAACTTTATATATATAAGGAGTAACAATATGAATTACACACATTATTCTCAAGTATTCTTAGATCAGGTCAATAAATACGGCGATAGAGTTGCTATGCGTTATAAACCAAAGGATAAATGGGAAGAAATATCATGGAATCAATTTGGTGATTTAGTGCGTAACACAAGCAAAGCATTGCTGGAATGTGGAATCGGAGAGCAAGAAACCGTTGGTATTTTTTCTCAAAACATGCCCTTATGGACAGTAGCGGATATTGCATCACTATGTATCCGTGGCATCCCTGTTCCTATTTATGCCACCAATACCGCCAAACAGGCCGAATATATCATCAACGATGCGGAGATCAAAGTACTATTTGTCGGAGATGCTGAACAATATTCAAAAATAATGCAAATACTTCCTGAAAACAAACATTTACAAAAAATAATTGTCTTCAAAGAAAGTGTCCCAATACAAAAATCTGAAAAAATAATGTATTTTAAAGATTTTTTAAAAATTGGTGAGCAATCAAATAAAGATACTATTCTATCAGAACGAATGCAAAAAGCGAAAATTGACGATTTACTAACCTTAATTTATACATCAGGTACGACTGGTGAGCCAAAAGGTGTTATGCTAACCCATTCCAATGTAATATTTCAAAAAGGTGAGCATGACCTGCGATTGATTGATCCCAATGACAATGATGTTTCTTTGGCCTTTTTGCCATTGAGCCATGTCTTTGAACGTATCTGGACATACTATGTCTTTGCAACCGGCATGACAAATAACTATTTAGAAGATCCTGGAAAGATTATTGAATGCATCCAGGAAGTAAAACCAACAATCATGTGTGCCGTTCCACGATTTTATGAAAAGATTTATGCAACAGTCTTTAACCAGCTTGAATCTGCCTCTCCATTGAAGCGAAAATTATTTAATTGGGCAGTATCAGTTGGTGCAAAACATAATAACAAGAAAAAGGATCAACAGTTTATTCCGCCATTTTTGCGTTTTAAATTTGCTATTGCTGATACACTTGTATTAAAAAAGATTCGTGAAGTGGTTGGTGGTAGAATTAAATTTTTCCCATGTGCTGGTGCACCACTATCACAGGATATCGAAGAATTTTTTTATGCATGCGGAATATTTATTTGCTACGGCTATGGATTAAGTGAAACAACTGCAACTGTTACCTGCCATGAACCATACAAATTTAAATTTGGTGCTGTTGGGAAACCCCTTCCTCACGTTGAAGTGAAGATTGATGAAAATAACGGAGAAATTCTTGTTCGCGGTGGAAATGTCATGAAAGGTTATTATAAAAAACCTCAAGCCACTTCAGAAGTATTTACCCATGATGGCTGGTTCAGAACAGGAGATGCTGGCTATATTGAGGAAAATGGTGAACTAAGGATTACCGAACGTATTAAAGATCTTATGAAAACTTCAGGAGGTAAATATATCGCACCACAAATGATAGAAAGCACTATTGGTGCAGATCATTTTATTGAGCAGATGGCTGTTATTGGTGATCAGCGTAAATATGTAACAGCTCTTATTGTTCCATCATTTATTGCATTAGAAGAATATGCAAAAACACATAACATCTCTTTTACCAGCAGAGAGGACCTCATATCGAAGCCTGAGATTATCGAATTTTACAGACAAAGAATAGAAGAAGCACAAAAAGAATTAGCCCGATTTGAAAAGATTAAGAGATTTACGCTTCTCCCTCATGAGTTTACCGTAGAATCAGGAGAAATTACACCAACACTAAAAATTAAACGAAAAGCTATAGCTGACAAATACAAAGACATCATAGATGCCATGTATAAAGATGAGTAGATGTGTAAGGAGCGGTGATAAGCACCGCTCCTTATCATACTTTATATTTTCACTACCTCTTTCTGCAAATTAACAATAGCCATGAATCCTTCATGGATTGCATCATTGATCTTACCAATCTTTTTGCAATCACCAATTGCTGTATATTGAATTCCGCATTTTTCAATTTGCCCCAGCAATGAGTTAACTGGTTTTGAACCAACAGCAATTACAACATTATCAACTGGAATCTTTTGCATTGTATTTTCTTTTTCAAAAATGACATCATGATTGGTAAGTTCAATAACCTTTGCCGATGTCATTACGGTTACACCAAATTTTTCCAGTTCAGTATTTAGAATCCAGCGCGTTGATCGTCCCACATCTTTACCAATAGATGGTAGCATTTCAATGATTGTAACCTTGCTTGTACCCTGAGTAATCAATTCTTTCAATCGGTCAACAGGTTCAGCATCAAAAAACATCAAAAAATGAAGAATTTCAGGAGATATTGTCCCCTTATTAGCAATGAACAGTGCGGTTTCAATGCCAACCGCACCCCCACCAATAACGGCAACATTCTCTCCCAATACAGGATCTTTATGTAATATATCCCATGCAGAATAAACATGTGGCAATCCAATCCCTTCAATAGGTGGCATTAACGCTTCAGCACCCGTTGCAACAATGATATGATCGGGATTTTTTTCTTTAATCAATTCCACAGTCATTGCAGTATTATAAAATACAGGGATACCAAAATGTTCCACCATTGCACGATAATATCGTATAATCTCCAATAGTTCATGTTTATGAGGTGGTGCTGCAGCTATCCATAATTGCCCCCCAATATCAGTTGACATTTCATGCAATTCAACCTCATGCCCTGCTTCTTTTGCTCGCACTGCAGCTTCTAACCCACCAGGACCCGCACCTATGACCATAATCCTGAGAGGAGTATCTGTTTTCTTTATATTGCGCGCACCTTCGTATCCTGCCCGGGCATTTACTACACATCCTACTGGCATCCCGCTAAATAATGTATCAGTACAGCCCTGATTGCATCCAACACACGGGCGTATAAGATTTGTTTTCCCCTCTTTAGCTTTTGTTGGCCAATAAGGATCTGCAATCAAAACACGTCCCAGATTAACCATATCCGCCATGCTATCACGCAAAATCTTTTCAGCTCCTTCAGGAGTAGCTATCCTATTGGAAGCCATTACCGGAACATGTACTGCTTTTTTTATAGTAGCCGCCAGATAAGCATATCCCATCCTAGGTAATTCCATGGGCAATTGTGGAATTTTAGCTTCATGCCAGCCACCTGTTACATTTATGATATCAACGCCAGCATCTTCATAAACTTTTGCAAACAGAGGGGTTTCTCTATCCGTATTGCTGCCTTTAACAAAATCATTCCCTGCCATTCTAATACCAAGAGGGAAATCAAAACCAACAGCTTTTCTTACTTTTTCTATTACCTCACGGGGGAACCGTACCCTGTTTTCAAAAGAACCTCCATAGTGGTCTGTTCGTTTATTTGTTATGGGCGATAGAAACTGGGTAATCAGATACCCTGCTGAAGCAATGATTTCAATCCCATCAAACCCTGCTTCCTTTGCCCGCAACGCAGCTTTAACAAACGCTGTTTGAACCATCTCTATATCTTCAAGTGTCATCTCGCGGGGGACTTGCTTTGAATATTTTGAATATACACTTGACGGAGCAATAGGTTGAACATCATTGGTAAGTTTTGAATATGAATAAGCCCCAGCGTGAAATAGTTGCACAAAGGTTTGTGCTCCTTCACTTTTTATTATTGTTGTTAATTTTTTAAAGGACGGTATTTTATCGTCATCAGCTAATGACAATGCCATCATACCTGAACCTGCTATATCAATCCCCACTGGACCCACTGTTACAAGGCCAGCTCCACCTTGAGCCTTTTCCCTGAAATATTCATAATACCTGTCATTTAATAAGCTATCATATGAATAAAGTAATCCTAACGCAGGATATGCAATTCTATTTTTAATCTGTAATGTATTAATGGTTATTGGTGTAAAAAGAAGCGGATACATATACCCTCCTTAACATAACAGTGTTATGTTTCAATTCTACCACACACCAGTTTTATATTACAACTTTTTTACGAAATTATTAATAAATTTTTTTTACAATTAATTTCTAACATAATCGTTATAATGTGCTCCATTATGCTTTCATACTTTTGAATATTTATTTAATTTAATTTTTATTTATATATTTACTAAATAGCACATAATATTGTAATTCGATAATTAACAAAATAGAATACTATTTCATCTCCAACCCCTACTTATACAAAACATGTCCTGGTAAAATAGAGATTTAAATAATTTACACTGACAGCAATTCAGCAGAATTTTTATTGTTTTAAGTATCGGTATTTATTTGTTATTAATCTATTTATCTATTTATAGCATCTATCGTTGGGATATCCTTCTTAGTACAATACGGTATCGGCCTTCCGAAAATAGAATTATCTCCTCAATATCATTCTAAGACATGGACTGCCGCCATGGCAGGATCTTATCATAAACCATTGAACACAACTGCCACTCTGAAACAATCCTTGTCTGTAGCCAGTTCAGTATTCAGGATAACTATCGCCAAACATTTTCTTCCCTGGATAGTGATCTTACCAAACCGTCGGCGACTACACTGTAGCCATTCGTAGTTTATCTGACTAAAACTTCATGGCATTTAAACAAGGTTAATCCTCAATGAATGCTCTCATCATCATATCTACACTGTTGGCTAAAGCTTCTAAATCATAGCCGCCTTCTAAAAAGGCAATCATTCTTCCGCCACTGTACTCATTAGCAGCTTGCTTGATAAGCACCGTAAATTTGTAGTATGCTTCAGTGGAAAGTCCTATGTATGATAAAGGATCAGCATTGTGCGCATCAAAACCTGCTGATATTAAAACTATTTCAGGTTCAAACTTCATAAGTGCCGGAACAATATGATTTTCAAACACATCCATATATTCAGGATCACCACTCCCTGCAGGCATAGGAAAATTCAATGTATACCCTTCACCTTCCCCTTTTCCCCGTTCACTACGAGCTCCCGTTCCTGGAAAATGTGGGTACTGATGTGTACTAATATACAATACATTTCTATCCCGCTCAAATGTGTGTTGAGTACCATTCCCATGATGGACATCCCAATCAACAATGGCTATTTTATTTATTCCATGTTCTACCTGGAGATATTTTGCTGCAATTGCAATATTATTAAAAATGCAGAAACCTGCCGCATAATCATACTCAGCATGGTGTCCCGGAGGTCTTGCTGCACAAAACCCTCTGATTGCCTCTCCAGAGATTATAGCATCACACATATTAAGGCTGCCACCTACAGCTAACAATGCCACTTCATATGACCTTTTGCATACTGCAGTATCCATTGAATCCAGATAGTGGACCCCTGATTCTATCTCTTCTTTCACTCGCTTAACATAATCTGGCGAATGTACCAGCTCAATATATCGTTTTGCACCAATTTTAGGCTCTACTTTAATCAGTGATTTATAGTATGGTTGCTGACGTAATTTCTGATCTATTGCCGCCAGGCGCTCAGGGCGCTCAGGATGTCCCCACCCTGTATCATGATCCATATAAACAGGATCAAACAAATATGCTGTAGGTACCATATTAACCCCACATGTTCATTGGTATTACAAAACTAAAAATAATGGCATATATAAAGTCAAGAACTTTAAAACTTTCCACATTATTACATTACTAATGCTACAATGGATATCTTACCCCGAATCTAAGTAAAAAACCAGACATATCCAGTTCCAGATCACCACTTTTCAGCGGCAATTTGCGATAACCACATTCAGCATAAAAATCAACTTTGGAATCGGTTGCAGGTTTTAATGAAGCACCAAAAAGTAACTCCCATGAAAGCCCTTTAAAAAGTTTAGTAATTGAATCCGAATCATATGTCTTCCCCGTACTTGAATCAGTAAAATCAGGGCGTGAATAATGCAATATCATAAATGAGTAACCAAATCCAACTGTTGCAAATGGAACAACATATAATTTACTTTGCAGATTGGGCAATCGAACCTGAGCATTAAACATTATAGGAATCGTATATGCGTTCGAATCAGCCTTAACATCCACATAGACTGAACCTTCTTGCTTTACACCAATTTTTCTATCCCACTGAACCCAGAAAAAACCGGATTCCAATCCTGTCAAAAAATAAGGATCTAATAACCAATTATAATGTAATGAAATGTCAAGTCCATACTTTGAGGGATTATCTGCATATGATGTCCCCAATGTCCCGTTTATCTCCGTGTTAGCAGCAAAAATAGTCTGGCATAAAAGTAATAATCCTACTGTGATGATTAATAATTTTTGTTTCATATTAACATTTACCCTTTCTTTTATTAAGTATACATTATGGTATATATACTATCTGTCAACATCAATTTATTGATACCTCTAATAATCGGGTTGCAATTATTAACAATTTAATCAAGCATCGTAATTAATATTTATAATATTTACACCAACAAGGCAACGTCAAAATCTAATTTTTAGAAGTTTTTATGCAATACCATTTCATTCAATGAAAAATTATAATAATTACCATACCATTGGAACACATTGATGTTTACCGTTTTTAGATATTTTCAACTATCATAGTAAAAGTGGCAATATGAACAATATACTTGCAAACAAATTAATACAAATGTAGAATTGGATTAAAGTTAAGCGGTAACAGAGAGAGAAATTAAATTATAGAAGGGAAAATCACTGAACATGAAGCTTTATTCCTATATCAGGGTTTGATTGGGAGATACATAAAAAGACAAGGTGTGTATGGTGCCATGTGGTGTGATAATATTTGCTCGTTCTTCTATTTGTTCTATCATCCTATTAAAACACTAAGATTGACCCATGAAATCATCAGCGATATTGTTGCAAAAATTGTAAAAGATATCAATGCCAAAAAGAAGCATACTAAATACATAGTCACTACCTTTTTTTACTGATAGCTATCAATAATTGTTCCTAATCCTTCTATCCTTCCCTGTTCCTTAACATTGACTTCTACAAGCTTCTCACTTAATCCTGTTCTTACTGCAGCAAGTCCTTTTAACAGGTTGTTAAGCTGTTCGATGCTTTGTTCTACTACTGTAATTTGTTGCGCCATCATAGGACACCCTCCTTTGTGCCTTTACTAATTTCTATTTGCAATATCGGCAATTTTTGCTATATTCTTAATAACATGATCCCTTGAAACATTTTTTTCATCTGATTGTCATGGTGAAATAAAGTGGTATTATTGATAGTTTGTGTCAACAAGGACGCTCAAAGAGCCCCTTATATTATTGAGGAAAACAGCATGCTATACAAACCATTTGTGAAAATTTTTATAATACTATTCAGTATATTATTATCTGCAATTCATGCTTTTGCAGAAGATGTGACCATACAGCCACAAAGTAGCATACTCTATGTTAAGCCACATACTGAAGCTTATGCAATTATTAATCTCACTATCAATGGAAATGGCTATATCTATGCAAACCCTAAAGGTAAAGGAACAGGGAAACCACTTGTTGCTAAAGCTACAACCCATGATCCCATAGAGTTAAGCAGTACCCGCTATCTTCCCGGAACGATGCACATATCACCCATAGATAACAAGCCGGTGTATATCTATAAAAACCAGACCTCATTGTGTATCCCTTTTACAGTCAAAACCAATCGTGAAGGATTATATTCGTTTACTATTTCTATTGATGCATTACTGTGCAACGATAGTTCCTGTACACCCATTACTGGAACTATCACCCAAAAAATTAAAGTGAAAAAAGATGCAGCCGATTTGCCAAAATCGCACATAGCACCGTATAAAGAACCGCAACAAATAACATACCTTGAACAATCACACAATAATTACACATTCAATGCTATCGATATGGGGAATTCATCAATAGGGATATTCCATGCCATCATCTTTGGGATTATAGCAGGATTTATACTTAATTTTATGCCATGTGTATTACCAGTAATAAGTCTGAAACTATTTAGTTTTGTATCATATGCAAATAATAATCCCCGAAAGATAAAAAGTATGGGGTTGCTTTTTACCCTTGGGGTTTTAACATCCTTCATTATTTTAGCAGCATTAGCAGCTTTTGCTGGTTACAACTGGGGCGAACTTTTTCAACATAAAACATTTATTATACTAATGGCTGCCATTATATTTTCAATGGCATTATCTTTTTTTGGCATCTATACCTTTAATGTTCCTTCGCTTCCTTCTAAATTGCAAAGTGCCAATCCTTATATCGATAGTTACTTTAAAGGAGTCCTCGCTACCATTCTGGCTACCCCCTGCAGTGGACCATTTTTAGGAGCTATACTAACATGGACATTAACACAACATCCTATAGTAATCTTTATGATATTTATCAATATTGGTATAGGGATGTCACTTCCCTATCTAATCCTTGCTATGTATCCATCACTTGTTCGTTTTATCCCTAAACCTGGCGAATGGATGATTATTTTTGAACAATGCATGGGTTTTTTGCTTGTTGCAACCTCAATTTACCTGATAACCCTCCTTGATATAACAGCCCTTACGCAGGCATTATGGTTTATTCTGCTGCTTTCGTTAGGATTATGGCAATGGGGAATATTTGGAAATATAGCCCGACCGCTAATACATCGTATCATTTCATTTATTATTCTTTTGGCAATTGTTATAATATCAGGGTTAATGCTCTTTACTACAAAACCATCTGTATCCAGAATACCTTTGAAACAATTGGATTGGGATGCGATAGTTCATAATAATAGTTCCCATGTATCAATGATAATTTTTACTGCAGACTGGTGCCCTAATTGCAAATTGGTTGAAGGAACTACTCTGAAATCAAAAAAGGTCATCGATTTTATTAAGTCAAATGACATCCATACTTATAAAGCAGATATCACAACAAAAAATGAATTAGCAGAAGAGCTTATGCAAAGCCTTGGTGCCCGTTCAATTCCATTTGTAGCAATTTTCCCCAGAGGTGAATATTTTTACCAGCCGGTCATACTTCGCGATATGTATACTTCCAATGATCTTTTAAAAGCTTTACAAAAAGCCATGGATATAAGCAATTCGCAACAAACACTGCAATTGATGACAATACCGCACCATTAATTCTATGAAATCTCTGTATTATTACAACGAATTAGTAAAAAGGATAGATGCATTTACCAGTGATGTTACTGCTGTATATGGCACCTTGTTACAATGTAAAGAAGGCTGCAGTGAATGTTGTATACTGGAAAGTGTTTTCCCCATTGAGATGGTTGACATCCTTCACTGGTATAGTAACCAATCACCCTCCGTACGGGAAGCCATAACAAACACCAAAGATAATGAATATTGTATATTCTTACATGAGCATACATGCAGAATATACCCTTACCGACCTATTATTTGCAGAACTCACGGATACCCAATTATGGTGAATGCAACAATCGATGTTTGCCCATGTAATAATGGTATTCAATTTGCAACCCATCACATCTTAAATGTAGAACATTGCAACAGCATGCTTGCAGGCATTAACCTTTTATTTATAAAAGAAGTGAATATACCGTTATTACAAAAAGAGCGGATTGATCTACGCACGTTTTTTCAAAGCTCTGAATCCGATATCCTTTCTATAGTGCATTCCCTCAAACGATAGCAATGGTATTACACTATATACTTTATTATATGCCTCCTCAAGGCTGTCAGCAATGGCGGTTACATTGAGCACCCTTCCCCCATTGGTAACAATAGTATTGCCTTCACGCTTTGTACCTGCATGAAATATAAGGATATCATTATGGATTTGGTCTAATCCATGTATTGGTAGCCCTGTTGAGTATGAACCAGGATAACCACCTGATGCTAAAACAACAGTAATGGCGTGTTTATTCCGGAATGAAAGATTTGTTGATGATAATGTGCCATCTATTGCAGCATTGATATAATCACCCAATTTGCCATTTAAAAGAGGCAGCAATACCTGTGTTTCGGGATCACCAAATCGTACATTAAATTCTAACACCTTAATCATTCCATCCTTGATGATAATGCCCGCATACAAAATCCCTGCAAAAGGGATACCTTCTTTATTCATCCCCTGAATAACCGGCTGTAAAATCTCTCTATGAACCCTTCCTAAAATCCTGCTATCAACTATTGGTGCTGGTGCATAGGCGCCCATTCCTCCTGTATTTGGACCTTCATCATTATCTAATGCTCGCTTATGATCCTGTGCTGCTATGAATGGCAATACGGTATTCCCGTCACTGATTCCTAATACAGAGGCTTCCTCACCAGCGCAAAAATCCTCAACAAACACCCTTGTGTCATGGTTTACCATAGTATTAATAAACTGTATAGCATCATGTTTTGTATTGCACACGCCAACACCCTTACCAGCAGCAAGCCCATCCAGCTTTATAACTATTGGATATTCAGTAAGCGATTCAATATAGTGCAATAAATCGTTTTTATCTTTAAATTCTCTGAATTGAGCAGTAGGAACATTATATTTTTGCATGATGTACTTTGCAAATAGCTTGCTTCCTTCTAGTTGTGCAGCCTTTGCTGTGGGACCAAAAACACGTATACCTTTATTGTGAAGAAAATCAACAATACCATTGACAAGCGGGGCTTCAGGACCAACAACAACGACATCAATACTTTTGCTTTTACAAAAAGTATACATTGACTCAAAATCATTGATTGCTATGGCAACCCTGTACCTATCATCAATCCCGCCATTACCAGGTGCTACATACACTTCAGTGGCACTTCCATCATGTAATAATCTCCATGCTATTGCATGTTCACGCCCACCAGAACCAATCACCAGATATCTCATTGGCTACCTCTTTATAAAAATAGATGAACATTGCCATTGCTCAGGTAAGAATATCATAAGAAATACAATCCGCATTATTGTTTGGCAAATTATACAACTGACTATTTGCTTATAAATATACTGCTCTTTTTTTCAATCATTTTATACATTATTTTTTATCTTTAAATAATAATTAATATTTTTATTTCTCAATATGAATAATGGTTGAATAATATTGAAATTAAGTATATTGGATACAATCATCCTTCATTGGGAGGTTTATATGCGGATGAGTAATGAAGCAAGAGTTGGGTTCATGGTTATGATAAGCTTCACCCTTTTTGTTATTCTGGTAGGGCTTTTGACCAAATTTAATATATCTCAAAAAGGGTATCGTATACATGTGTATTTTGGGTTTTTAAATGATCTGAGAGTTGGTGCGCCGGTTAAAATTGCAGGTGGTATAAAGATAGGATATGTAGATGAAATACGACAAACCGGTGAAAAGACTGATGTCGTAGTGTGGATTGATAAAGGTTACCGATTATCAAAAGCAGCTACCTTTTCCATTTTTACCTCGGGGGTTATTGGCGAAAAATATATCAATGTTGTTATACCTCCATTGCAAGAAGATATAGGTTTCCTGAAAGAAGGCGACATAAAATATGGTATTGACCCGGCAAGCTTTGACCAGATGCTGCAAACTTTTCAAAGTTTTATGCAGGATAAAAGCGGTGCACAGATACTTGCCGAAATTTTTCAAAATTCAAATAAATTTGTTGCTAATCTTAATAAAATGGTTGATGAAAACCGTTATGATGTGCGCCAATCGGTTGGTACTGCACGTACAGCTATTACAACATTTTCACAACAGCTACAACAATTTATGCAGCAGATGAATGTCATTTCCAAAAATATGGCGTATATATCCGAAAAAAATCGTGAAGATATAACCATTACCCTGCAAAATTTATCAGAACTGACAACAAGTATAAATAAGATTGCATATCGCCTTGAAAAAGGTAGAGGTACAATGGGAAAATTTCTTTATGATGAGGAGATATATACAAACATCCGTGATGCCTCAATCTCAGCAAAAGAGTTATTCTCAAGGCTTGAGAAAGATCCGTCATTACTGCTTTTTAAACAAAAAAAATAATCATGGCAAAAAAACTTAAATCAATTTTTGTTTGCAATGAGTGCGGTGCAACCTTTCAAAAGTGGTTGGGACGTTGCCCTGAATGTCTTCAGTGGAATACCATTGTTGAGGAACTATCGGAGACAATTACACAAAAAAATGAAATCCCTTTTGAAAATTCCATACATCCGCTTTCAGAGATGCACTCAAAGCAAATAAATCGCATAGGAACCGGTATACACGAATTTGACCTGGTATGCGGCGGTGGGATTGTCCCCGGCTCAATACTGCTTTTAGGGGGCGAACCGGGTATTGGGAAATCCACTTTAGCGTTACAGATAGCACAACAGCTTGCCACCCTGTATTGTTCCGGTGAAGAAACCATGCAGCAGATATACCTGCGTTCATGCCGGTTACAGATTAAGCCTGAAAAAATTCACATCTCATCAGTTACCAATATTGACCATATAGAATCATTAATAAAAACAAACCGTCCTCAGCTTGTTATTATCGACTCCATACAAACACTCTACTCATCAGAGATTAGTTCACCTGTTGGTTCAGTAAGCCAGATACGTTACACTGCATCAAAACTTACGGAAATTGCCAAACAAACGGGAACCTGTATTGTGCTCATTGGGCATATTACCAAGGATGGTTCCATTGCAGGTCCAAAGGTGCTGGAGCATATTGTGGATACTGTTTTATATTTTGAAGGAGATTTTACCCGTGACTATCGCATATTGCGCTCTTTCAAAAACCGTTTTGGTTCAATCAATGAGATAGCTCTTTTTATCATGACCTCACAAGGTTTAATAGAGGTAAAAGATAAAAACAAATTATTTGTGCAGTCGCAAAAGGCAAGTTTCCCTGGAAGCGTCATAAGCGCCACTATTGAAGGAACCCGAACCATTCTTTTTGAAGTACAATCTCTGGTTACTGCAACAAGCTTTACCAATCCCCGAAGGATGGCAGATGGATTTGATGTAAATAGGCTTAATCTATTGGTGGCAGTTATTGAGAAACATGTCAAGCTGTCGCTCAGCTCATTTGATATATTTATTAATGTTGCAGGAGGCTTTGCGGTTGACGATACCTCATGTGATTTAGCCATTGCAGCAGCGATTATATCAAGCTTAAAAAATTTTGCTATACCACATTCAACTGGTATTATTGGAGAGCTGTCACTATCCGGTCAGATACGCCCTGTTAGCCACGTACTCCGTAGAATAACAGAATTTACCAATTCCGGGATTACTTCCATTATTTTATCTAAAAATAATATTAACGAAATGTCAATACAGGATGTTGCAACAACATTAATCCCCATTACTTCCATTGTTGAGTTGACAAAACTATTGCTGCCTCAATAAATTTATGGGTATACAACTTTATTTTTCAAAATTTTTTATCGACAAAGAGCAGTTGTGTAAAATACCTGAATCAGATTTTGATCTGAATAAAAATTATGGTGCAGATGTACCCATATTTTTGATTGTTCATTATATTGAAATAATTATAGAGCAAATATTGAAATAAATCCTAAACAATGCTATATCATATATAATTACGTTATGTCTTGTATATTGAACTCTACTATTAAAAATATAACGCTTTATACTTTTTGAGGTACTGTATGAAATCAAAAGATGGCTATTCAGCCGAAGAACTTCTAAATTCTACTCAAGGGCTTTCATATAATGATTTTATCATACTTCCAGGTTATATTGATTTTAACCCTGATGATGTTGATCTGGAAACAAAATTTACACGCAATGTAACATTAAAACGCCCCTTAGTATCAAGTCCTATGGACACGGTGACCGAATCTAAAATGGCAATTAGCCTGGCTTTGTTAGGTGGGATAGGAATAATTCATTATAATAATACGATTGAAGAGCAGGTTGCACATGTTAGAAAAGTAAAACGATATGAAAACGGTTTTATCACTGATCCAGTGGTGCTTTCGCCTGAACATACCATAGCACATATTGATGAAATCAGAGAAAAGCATGGTTTTTCAGGCATACCAATCACTGCTGATGGTAAACTTAATTCCAGACTTGTAGGCATTGTTACTAATCGTGATATAGATTTTGAAACAGATAGAACAAAAAAATTGAAAGAGGTAATGACTACCAATCTTGTCACTGCAGGTGTAGGCATAACTCTGGCACAAGCAAATGAAATACTGAAACAATCAAAAAAAGGAAAACTGCCAATAGTGGATAATGAGGGAAGACTTGTAGCCTTGATGAGCAGAAATGACCTTGTTACCAATAAAGAATTCCCTTTTGCTTCTAAGGATGAAAAAAAGCAATTAATGGTTGGTGCTGCTATTTCAACAAAGGATGAATCCAAAGAACGTCTTCAAGAACTTATAAAAGCTGGTGTTAATGTTGTCATCATTGATGCTGCTCAGGGCAATTCAATATATCAGGTTGAAATGATTAAATATATAAAGAAGAAATACCCTGATCTTGATGTAGTTGCAGGCAATGTAGTGACTGTTGCACAGTGTGAAAATCTAATTAAAGCCGGTGCCGATGCACTCAGGATAGGTATGGGTCCCGGATCAATATGCACAACACAGGTTACCATGGCGGTAGGACGCGCGCAGGCAACAGCAGTGTACCGTTGCAGCAAATTTGCCCGAGATTATAATATACCCACAATAGCTGATGGTGGCATTGCTACTATTGGACATATTGCAAAAGCATTATCACTGGGTGCTTCCACCGCTATGATGGGGTCTATGTTTGCAGGAACAGAAGAAGCTCCTGGCGAATATTTTTATGAAAACGGCATACGCCTTAAGCGCTATCGGGGAATGGCATCCCTTGAAGCTATGGAAAAAGGCGGCGCAAAACGATACTTTGCTGAAGATTCCAAAATTATGGTAGCACAGGGCGTTTCCGGAGCGGTTGTAGACAAAGGACCACTCTTTGAATATGTTCCCTATCTTGTGCAGGGTTTGAAGCATGCATTTCAGGATATGGGTATAAAAACTATTGCAACGCTTCATGATAAACTGTATAAAGAAGAATTGCGTTTTGAGCTGCGTTCGTTATCAGCACAAATAGAAGGTGGAGTTCATACTGTTTATTCGTATAAAGAGCCAAAGTATCTGTAAGGTGACATTGCACATTACGCATGCTTTTCTATCATGGTAAGTATATCGTCAGGTATATGAGCTATCGCGTCAGGATAGTGTTGTTGCAGTAACGCAATCGGTCTGTATCCCCAGCTTACCGCAATACTGTACATGTTGCTTCTATGCGCTACCTCAATATCCGTTCCTGAATCACCAATAAATGCAACATGTTCTGGTTCAACCGCCATTATTTGGGCTATATACAGTGCTCCGCAAGGGTTTGGTTTAGGAGGCATCCCATCCTGCAAGCCCATAATGCTTGTAAAATGTATGGTGGGGAAAAAGTACTGTACCATGGTAACAGTAAACTCATGAGCTTTATTTGAAAGGACAGAAATTTTTATTTTTTTGTGCGATAGCTCCTCTAAAACCTGTTCAATGCCTGTATATGGTTTTGTAGTGACAAACCAGCTTTTGGCATACTCTTCTTTTAATGATGCCACCATATCATTAAGGTACGATACTGAACTGTTGCCAATAGCCCGCTGAATCAGCATCTCCATGCCATCACCAACAAATTGCTTATATTGTTCTATGTCATGAGTGGCAAAACCATAATGCGCTAATACTTTATTAGCACTGTTGGCTAAGTCTTCAATGGTATCAAGAAGGGTACCGTCCAGATCAAAGATAACACCGGCAATACCCATAATCATTGACCATTTGCATACTTAAGCCACTTTTTCAATGTATACTGCTCAACCTTTACATAGCAATACAGCACTAAAGGCAGGAACCTGTTGACTATCATCATGCCTCTGAAAAGCTTTGAAGGGAAAACATATCGTTTTTCGTTTTGTAAACCTTTTATTACCTCCTTTGCAACTCTTTCAGGCGTTTGTGTTGGGAATGGCACCGGTATATTGTTACCAGCCGTTGCAAAAAATTTTGTCTTTGTTGCAATAGGATATACAATCAAAAGATGGACATTGCTATCCTTTTCAAAATTGAATGAATGAGCAAATCCATCTAAAGCAGCTTTTGTAGCAGAATAGAGTGCATAACCCGGTAAAGGGAGTTTTGCCATTGCTGAAGCGGTAAACGCAACACTGAATTTTTTGCCCTTATTAATTTCAATCATCTTTTCTAAACAATAGATGGGTGCTATATAATTTACAGTAACAATCTTTTGTATATGCTCGTAATCTACACTTTCTATTTTTTCATAATAGGCAAATCCTGCATTAGCTATGCACAGGTCAATTCCACCCATGATAGCAAGTGCCTTTTTAAACAAAGCATCAATATCTTTTTGTTTACTCACATCACAGTAAATGGCAGTAATGTTTGCATGGTGCTGTATAGCCTCAGGGTTAAGATCACCCACAACTATTGATGTATTAAACCCATGCAATTCATCGATAATTGCTTTTCCAATTCCTGACGATCCGCCAGTAAGTAATACACGCTTATTAGTAATATCCATGCTACAACCTCAATGATTAATAGTATGTTGCCTTAACTTTGCTTTATAATAATACTCCCATTGCATGTATAATGAAAATATTTGCTAAGATTTACAACGATTCTTGTTGAAATACTTATTAAACAAGGATATGATACAATCATTCCCATACTTTTGAATATTCACCTAAAAAAGATGAACAAAGTAATTAAGACTTAAAATTAACATCTGTAATTTTTCAAGCATATTTAATGTTCGGTGCTTTTAACAACCACATTTTTCTGTATTATAAACATTCATAAGAATGTTTTTATCAAGACTTTGTGCTCATAAACTCATCAAAAATGTATAGTTCATTTTTTTCAGAAAATATATCACCGGTAACTATCGCCCATAAAAATTTTTGCTTTTTATGTCGTATATTTTTTATGATTCAATTATTGTTTATAGCCACTCCCTGTGATACATTGTTGCATATGGTAAAACCAGTTAACACTATAAACAAGCTTAAAAAAGGTGAACCTGTCACTATTGTGGCATTAGGCGATTCTTTAACCTATGGATGGATGGTTGATACAGGATATGTAGATTATTTTTATGATTTTTTAAAAATTCAATATCCTGGAGCTACCATAACAATCTTCAATAAAGGTGTTCCCGGCGATACGGCAGATGGTGGATTACACAGGGTAGGGTATGATGTGATCCCCTATAATCCTGATTGTGTTCTTATCCAGTTTGCTTTGAATGATTGTGTGTATGGCTATACACCAGATATTTTTGGCAACTATATACGGGCAATTATAAGTACCATACAACAAAAAATACAGTGTGATATCATTATCATTACCTCAGTATGGTTTGGTGATTCTCCAGAAGCACAGCATGCATACACATTTTATGATATGCTGATAACCATAGCAAGAGAGTACCATCTTCCTATTGCAATGACTCATCAGTACTGGGAAGATGCAGTAAAAAAGGGCACACCATTAAATGAGCTAGTACAGTTTGATGGAGTGCATCCAACCGAAGAGGGATACTATATCATGTCATTAGCTTTACAAGAGCTATTTACCTGAATGGGTAAACAATCTTTCCATTGCAGATTGTATGGGTAACCAATCCAAAAAATTCCCTGCCTAAAAATGGGGTATTTTTACATCGTGAAATGATAAAATTGTTATCAACAATAACCTTCTTTCCCGGGTTTACTATTGTTATGTCGGCTATAGCACCTTCTTTGATATATCCTCTGTTGATACCTAAAATTTTGCATGGATTAATGGTTACCTTTTCAAATGCCTGTAAATAGTCAAAACCATTTTCTTTTACCAGGATGGTAATAATCAATGGTACAGCAGTTTCCAGTCCTATGATACCAAATGGTGCAAATACTATCTCCTGCATCTTTTCATGTGATAAATGGGGTGCGTGATCGGTTGCAATGACATCGATAAGCCCTGTTCGCAATCCTTCAATGATTGCTTTTCGGTCATCCTCTGTCCGTAAGGGAGGGTTCATCTTTGCCATTGCCAGATGATCTGCGATAGCATCATCAGTTAACGAAAAATAATGCGGTGCTGTTTCACAGGTCACTGACAGGGAATGTTGTTTAGCCATTGCAATAATATCCAATGAACCTTTTGAGGATACATGAGCAATGTGCAATCTTCCTTTTGTAAGCCGTGCCAGCAATATATCCCTTGCTATCATTATTTCTTCAGCTTCTTTAGGGATTCCTTTTAATCCAAGGAAGATTGAATTATTACCTTCATTCATTATTCCGCCACTGGACAATGTTGAATCCTCGGCATGGGTAATTATTGGAACGTTGAACATCCTTGAATATTCTAATGCCCGCCGCATCGTTGTGGAGTTCAGAACGGGTTTGCCATCATCACTAAACGCAATTGCTCCACCTTCAATGAGTTCCCCCATTTCAGATAGTTCTTCTCCCAGCGACCCTTTCGTGATTGCAGCAATTGGATGCACATTAATAGGTCCGGACTCAGCTTGTTTTTTTATATATCGCACAAGTGCCTGACTATCAATGACCGGATTTGTATTGGGCATTGTACATACGCTGGTATACCCTGATTTTGCAGCCACCGTTGATCCACCTGCAATCGTTTCAACATCTTCGCGCCCTGGCTCTCTAAAATGGACATGCATGTCAACAAGACCAGGAAGAACAATACAATCCTGAGCATCAACTATCTGTATATTTCTTTGTTGTTTTATATTGGTATCGATGGCGACAATAGTCCCTTCATTAATCAGGATATCACAGTATCTGTCAAGTTTAGATAAGGGATCAATGACTCTACCATTTTTAATGAGCAATGTCATTATTCTACCTCTTTTTCATCAAGTGGCGCTCCGCCAGCTAATAAATAAAATATTGCCATCCGTACCGCTACTCCATTGGTAACCTGTTCATTGATGATAGAGTAGGGGCTATCGGCAACCTCATCGTCAATTTCTATCCCTCGGTTGATGGGACCCGGATGCATAACAATAACATTGTTTTTACATCGCTTTAACCTTTCATTGGTTAAAGCAAAACGTTTATGGTATTCATGAATAGAAGGGAAGAATGACCCCTGTTGACGTTCACGCTGTATTCGTAACATATAAACAACATCAAGCTGTGGTAAAATAGTATTCAAATCATAGTAGATATCCACAGCATACATGGTAAATTCATCCGGTACCAATGTAGGCGGCCCAATTAAACTTACCCTGGCTCCCAGCCGCTTGAATATCTCCATATTTGAACGCGCTACCCGTGAATGGAGTATATCGCCAACAATCCCTATATGAAGCCCTTCAATATCACCTCGTTTTTCAATGAGTGAATAGGCATCCAGCAATGCCTGTGTTGGATGAGCGTGATTCCCGTCTCCTGCATTGATTACCGATGACTTAATATTTCGGGATAAAAAATGCGGCGCTAATGACGCCGCATGTCTCATGACTATGAAATCTGCTTTGTACGCTTCTAAAGTATGTACCGTATCTATCAAAGACTCCCCTTTTACCACGCTTGATGTCTGTACAGCAATATTAATAAGGTCTGCTGAAAGACGTTTTGCAGCTAACTCAAAACTTATTCTTGTCCTTGTCGATGGTTCATAAAACAATAAACATACTGTTTTACCTCTCAATATGGGAACAGTTTTAATAGACCGTGTAAAAAGGGCTTTGAAATATTTAGCCGAGTTACAGATAAGCAGTATCTCTTCAGTTGATAACGATTGAATATCTAATAAATCTTTTCTTTGTAACCCATTCATAGGATACTATAAACCTTATATAAACTGATATGAAAAAGCTGTAATTGTTGCTGTATTAATGCGTCCATTGCATCCTCTTTTTATATCAATTTTATGAAATTACTATTAATTGCAATCAAATTTTCAATAATTTTTGTAAAATATAGTGTCATTGTACTATTCTTATTACATCCATGTATATTCATCCTGTAAATATTTTTATTGTATGGTGTTTGTATGAGTGAATACATAGTCTTTTATGACCTTGATCATACACTGATTGCTGCAAGTTCAGGGCAATTAATTGTAAAAGACCTTTACCTGCGTAACATGCTATCATTGCTTGCACTTGGGAAGGGCATGGTACTTTCAGCGCTTTATCGCATGGGTTTTATCAGCACAGAATCATTAATACAAAGATGGGTTACAAAGCTGGCTGGCATGCAATGCAGTTTTCTTGAACGCTATTCAGAAACTTTTTTTGATCAAACAGTAAAAAAATATATCTATCCACAGGCACTGGAATCATTATACATACACAAAGCCCAGGGAGCATATCTTGTATTACTATCTGCATCCCTAGATTTTATCTGTAAACCTGTCATGAAATATTTGCATTTTGATGCAATGCTTTGCACTCAATTAGAAGTAAACAATGATCATTATACTGGTTCTATTAAAGGATCGTATTGCTATGGGAAAGAAAAATTAAACAGAGCATTGCAATTATGTCTAAACCATACTTTCAACATACATGATGCCTATTATTATGCTGACTCATTCGCAGATATCCCGGTACTGGAAGCTGTTGGGCATCCTCACTGTGTTAATCCCGATCAAAAATTATTACGGATTGCTCAACTGCAAGGGTGGGCAATCCATAGTTGGTGATTTAATGCTTAAACCGCTGAACAATTGGGATGCGCCTTCCAACCCCAAAAGCTTTGCTTGTTACCTTTAACCCTATGGGGGCTTGTTTTCGCTTGTATTCATTTTTGTCGATAGTTCTTAGAACATTATATACTATTGATGAATCAAAGCCATCGTTAATAATATCTTCAGCACTCATCTTTAATTCAACATATCGTTCAATTATCTGATCAAGGATTTCATAAGGAGGCAATGTATCCTGATCTTTTTGATTTTCTCGCAATTCAGCAGAAGGAGCTTTCTCCAGTATTGATTGAGGTATTATTTCTTTATCCCTGTTTATATAATAGGAGAGCGCATATACCATGGTTTTGGGAATATCAGATAATACAGCAAGCCCTCCTGCCATATCGCCATATAATGTACAGTATCCCATTGACAGCTCTGATTTGTTTCCCGTTGTCAATACTAACATACCATATTTATTACTGAAGCCCATAAGGATATTTCCCCGGATGCGGGCTTGAATATTTTCTTCGGTACTATCAAATGGTAATGCATTAAAATATGGTTTTAGTATATCAAGATAGGTATCATAGCAATCATTGATAGGGATGGTATGTATGGTAATACCAAGATTCTTTGCCAGTGCCATTGAATCCTCAACGCTCCCTTTGGACGAAAAAACAGAAGGCATGGTAATCCCTATAACATTGTCAGCTCCTAATGCTTGCGCAGCAAGGCAGGCAGTTAACGCTGAATCAATACCACCACTTAAACCCAACACCACCTTGTTAAAACCCGACTTGTATACATAATCTTTTATACCCAGTACCAGCGCATTGGTAATATCAGATAAAAAATCTTCCTCGCAGACAAGGGGTTTATATGTATCTGCTGTATCAAAAATTACGCAATCCTCTTCAAAAGCTTTTGCCATGATTATGAAATTTGCTTTTGTATCGATGACAAAACTATTGCCATCAAAAATAAGGCTATCATTACAACCAACCTGATTGACATAAACTATCGGCACATGATATTTTTTTGCAACATGCTGTATCGTGTTCCATTTGATAGAATTTTTTCCCTTTACATATGGTGAAGCAGAAATGTTTACTATAAACTCTGCACCTTTTTTTATCAAATTTTCAACAGGGTCAACATTATAACGGCGATATTCCATAAAACTATCTTCACTTATACTCATATCATTCCAGATATCTTCACAGATTGTTAAACCTATGTTTACCCCTTTGAATTTCATTGGCTCCTGAACCGATGCCGGCGAAAAATAGCGTAATTCATCAAACACATCGTAGGTAGGCAAAAGTGTTTTGTAATGCTTTGATTGTATTTGCCCTTTGTACATACATGCAGCAGCATTAAATAACATAGGAGGATTATCATGATCATAATCCACGTACCCGCAAATAATTCCACAATCGTTACTCAATGTTGCGATTATTTCCAGTGACTTCAAGTTGTCATCAATAAGTTTTTTATGTTCCAATAAATCCATTGGCGGATAGCCAATGGTAGCCATTTCTGGAAAAATAACCAATTCAGCACCCTGTTGTATAGCCTGATGAACATACTTGCTAATTTTTTGATAATTCCCTGAAATATCTGCTATGACCGGATCAATTTGCGCTATAGCTATCTTCATAAAGCTACCTTTTACTTTCATTAAATTATTGCGAAATTACACGCTAATATTGATTAAAACTTCGTGCTATTATATGATGTATGGTTTGCTGTAAAATCATTTTATGAATAGCATCATTTTCATTACAGTATAGAGAGAATAATCTCTGCAAAGAACCTTTATCGCAAATTTTTTTTAATGAATAGAGTATCGCAGTTTTGACATAGGTACTGCTTTCCTTCTCATACTTTTCAAGCAAAGCAATGACAACAATTTTTCCTTTGAAATTTCCCAGTGCGTTAGCTGCCTCAGCTCGTACCCTATAATCATCATCATCCATTGCCTTTATTAACAGTGTGATTGCCCGTTCATCTTTGATGATTCCGAAAGCATAGGCTGCATACATACGCAACGATGGATTGTCATCGTAATTCAAAATTTTTTGTATACCCCGGATATCGCCAGCAGTCCTGAACGTTATAAGAGCCTTAACTATTTTTCGCTTAATATAGGTTTCATCTTCAGCTAATAACTGCCGTGATAAATAAAGAGCACTATCGCGTGAAGGAAATTGTATTAATGCGTCAACTGCCGCTTCCCTGACACCATCCAAATGGCTACCCAGCGATCGAACATAAATATAGTAAGCACCTTTATCATATAACGAAGCTAAAACCGAAATAGCTTCAACCTTTACCTCATCATTATCATCATTAATAGCCATAGCACGTATATAGGGAAGGGTTGCAATGATTTCATTGTGTTTAACGCATTCAAGAGCAAAATATCGCACTGATTTATTTTGATCTTTCAATAATTGTACAACAATTTCATAAAATCTATTGTCATACAGATGGTATAATGCTTCCAGCGCATAAATTCTATTGATAGCATCATCGCTTTTTGCTAATTTAATAATATGAGGATACATCCTGTCATCACCATTCTTCTTCAATGCCATTATGACTGCTTCTCGTACTGCATAAAAAGGTGATTCTAAATAGGGTAGTATGATGGGCAATACTTGTTTATCATGAATTTCTGAAATTATTTCAATTATCATTTGCTGAACAGTCATAGAATTAACCGATAATAATATATCCTTAAAAAAACCACAGTTTTTGCCCACTTTACTTTTCCGCAGTATTTTTAACGCTTTTAGCTTTTGTTCTGTATCTTTACCTTTCACAATAATATATTTAAAATTTTCAATACATTCATCTGAAAGGTTTGCATACGATTGTTCATCATATATCTGTTCATTCAAAATCTTTGAGCAATCAACATCAGCAAATGAATTAGCAATACAAGCAATAAGAACTATGATAATCACACTCATTTTTTTCATAAAACTATCACCATACAAATATTTGGTTCACAATATTGGTATATATGTTTTATATCAACAAAAAACCCGGCTCATATAAGCCGGGATATAATACTATTATTGTTGCAACTATTATTTCAATACACCAGTGAAATAATGGGCAACAAGTGCATTGATAACTTCTTTATCAGTAACATCCTTTTTCTCTTTATCAAACTGATATACCAATAGCATAATTGATCCAATGAGAATAATAGCTGTAATATCAGAATGTAATGTCTTTTTATAAAGACCTTTCTTTTTTATCTCTTCAACATCTCGTGATACTATATTGATTAAATGTTTTAAAAACTGGTCAACGCGCTCAATAACTTCTTCATCAATACCAACTATATCTTTAAAAACTAATTTGATTACTATGGGTTCTTCTATAATAGCTTTCACGCATTCTGTAATTCTTTCAGTATTAAATTTTATAATATCTTTCTGAGATGGATTATCTTTTAAAAGATCGCGCAAATCATCAGGATCAAGAATGTCGTCAATACTTTCTTCAATTGATTCTAAAATTGCATAGAGAATTTCTCTTTTATTACCAAAATATTGATAAACAGTACCCCGCGCAATATTCAATTCTTCACATACCTGCCCAATATGTGTGCTCTGAAATCCTTGCTCTATAAACATTTGTTTTGCAGTGTCAACTATTTGCTGTCGTCTTTTTTGTCCTTTTGCTGGCATTATAATACCCCTTTCAATAGTATTTATTCTATTTTATTTCACCTTTCACACGCAATAGTTCTTCCTTTATAGGTTGTAATGCTTCCTGGAGATCTTTAATCATCTTTTCTGCTTTTTCCTGCAATTCTTTACTCATAGAGTAACAATCCTCTTTCACCATAAATATTCAATGCTATAATACATATCGTTAACATTTATATGAAATTATATAAAAAAAGATTATTGAATTTAAACTTTATATCTAACCTTCTTTTTCACGTCAACAACTTTTTATAAATTTAATATTGTTATAATTCAACACTTTAGCATAATAAGAACATATTATAACTATCGCTAGCATATGATTTTCACAACGTATTATGCTATGGTATATTTAATAGTTCAGCAATATGTTTGCGTATTTCCCTGTGGTCAGGCTTTATTGCAAAAGCTTTTTTTAAATATTTCTTAGCCATATTCAGTTGCCCCCTTTTCAAATACACATAGCCAATTGTATCACAATATGCCGCATTATGGGGTTCACGTTGATAGGCTTTTTTTGCTAACTCTAATGCCCTGTCCAGATTGCCTTCTGGCAGATTAGCCAGGATGTATGCAATAGCATTACATACATTTATATTATCAGAATTTTTTTCATAAATTCTTTCATATATCATTAATGCATGGTTATAATTGCTCATCTTTTCTAAAGCAAATGCCTCAAATTGCAATAGCACTTCATCTATGTCAGCATTCGTTTCAATCTCACGGAAAGCTTTTTCATAATCTTCTGATTGAATTAAAGTATAAATATATACCTTCTTAACCTGCTTCACATCAATAAAAGTCATAGGCAATGCAATACAACGAATTGCATACTCTTTTGCGCTATCATAATTCTCACAATGAGCATGAGCTATAGCCAGATTATACAAAACTAAAGGATTTTCAGGGTCCATTTTTTCAAGTTTTTCAAGAGTAGCAATGGCACCTCTAATATTTTTCTTTTCGTTAAGCAAGAGGTGTGCTTCTTGTAATAGCTGTTGTATCTGCTTGTGTAATGCTAACTCTTCCATATATGATTTGTTGTCGCTCTTTTTTGTAATCGGTTCATATAATTATAATCGGTACAGTCAATGGATAACGGTGTAATAACAATATAACCATTGCGCAACTCGGTTACATCGCTACCAGCCTTTTGGTCATTCTCAATGGTACCATCCAATTCCAGGGTCAGAAATTTTTCTGATTGTTTTACAATACGATATGCATCCCTGTAATACCGTTTTCCTAACTGAGTATACTGAATCCCTTTAATTGCATGACAAGGCAAATCAGGATAATTGATATTTAAAAACCAGGGAGATTGTTTGCTATGGATTGGATAATCCTTCAATAATTCCAGTATAAAATATGACGCATCCTTAAAATAATCTGATTCCTGGTAGCTGTCTATAGACACAGCAATACCGCTTACACCAAAAATATATGCTGTTCGTGCTCCAGCAACCGTCCCTGAAAAATATATATCATCACCCATATTGGGGCCATGGTTAATGCCGGATATCACCAGATCAACCGGTGGGATAAGCCCGCTGTGTAAACCAATATTGACACAATCCGCCGTAAAACCATCAACAGCAAATGAATATTCATCAATCTGCTCTACATTAATCTCTGTGCGCATGTGTATGGCATTGGAACAGCCACTACGCTCCGTACCAGGCGCAATGGTAAAAACAGAATAATGATCTGATAAAACCCCCTTCAATACCTGTAATCCCTGCGCATCAATACCATCATCATTGGTAATTAAAATATTCATACGTTACTCGTGATAGTTACCTTACTATAGACATTTTTTTAAAAAAATAAACAGGTGCTATAATAGTATTATAGAATACTCCTGTGATGTTGCTTATATGCCAATCTACGAATTTAAATGTAACAATTGTAACCATATTTACAGCGAACTCAGGAAGATGGGCGATAGTACCCCTTCACCATGTCCTCAGTGCCAGTCACATAATACTGAAAAAATTATATCACTGATAAGTGCCTCTTCCCATAAACAATCTTGTTCTGCATGCTCATCAAAAAACTGTTCACATTGTAAATAACATTATTCCTTCCCATGCAAGCACTCTATTACCAGATACTATCGCCAGGGGCTACCGTATTGTATTAACTGCTTTCAAATACTTTATATTGATGATTGTTAGCACACAGGCTCCGGCGCATACAACAAAAGTTATAATAGGTATTAATAAAAATATCTTCCCGGTAAAGCTGAAACAAAAAAAGAATAACGCAAAAAACTCTTTTTTTGTAATGTACTTCATGGAAAGGGCAAATTTTACAAAAATATCTTCCCGAGGTAATTTCTGCAAAAATTCTTTATCATACGCTACCAGAGAACCTGATTCACTATATTTCCTTAGATACCATACCATCATGCCAATAAACCAGAATAAACCCATAAAACAAAGACTTACAACAAGACAGGCAACTCCTATAGAGGTATTTTTAAAATATAACCATGACACAGCAATCAGGAACAAAAGAAGAGTCCCATTATCACCAATTGTGTCAAGCCAGCCGCCAATCTTTGATACCGTAAAAGTAAACTTCGCAACCTCACCATCAACACCATCAAAAATGGATGCCAGTTGAAATAATAATCCCCCTATTACCATATTCCAGTAGGTAGCCTGAGTTATAAAAAAAGCACTTACAATACCAACCAGCATATTGATGACTGTCAATATATTGGGATGAATTCTTGTTTTTGCCAATTGTAAGCTTATGGGAATGGAAATTCGTTTATTAATATTTTTTGCTATATATCCACCAGTGTTTTCAATAATATACTTTACAATCAATGATTCTGCTTTTTTTACATCGTTGATTGAGTTAATTAAAAATTGATCCTCCTGCAATAGAGGTTCATATATCTTTTTGCTTTCTTTAAAATATTTTTTAAAATTATCAAAATAATGAGGTTGAATAAACACATTTGATGGTATCACCATAGAGCCTTCTTCTGGTTTTTTATTGTTTGGCCACTCTTCCACAATAATACCTTTTTTTGTTATGTAGGGTACTATTGTTTTGTTAAAAAATGCCTTTTCGTCACTATCAAGATGAAGAACTATATGCTGTATCCCTGTTTTATGAAGTGTATACAATAATCGTTCAAGAATGTATAACCCACAGATCTTCATTGTATAATCATAGTGTTTATCACTATATATATATGCACCACGTATCATAAATAAGCCATCCTTTTAGTATTACTATGTATAAAACTATACGATAACATGTAGCGTTTAACACCTGCTTATGGTAACAAAATACTATCTCATTGTCCTCAATATGAAACCAATAAAAAATTGGATAGTAACAATGTTTCATTAATAACGTCCAAATCTATATATTTCGTCAACCTGTTTTTTAAATAGTAACAATAACATTTTACTTGACTTCAATATTTAATCTATTATATGATTCCATACATAATACAAATTTAAAGTATAAAAGTCTTATAAAGGAGATAGTAACATGAAATATTTCAATTTTATTTCATCAACCATGGTTTTGTGCTTATGCTTAGCTATATTTACATCACCTCATGCACAGGAAAACACTACAAAACAATTTAATCCATTATATGACGCAGAAGCTGTAATCCAGCGTTTAAGTTATGATAATTTTAAAAATATAAAATTATTAAGAACGGCTATTTACAACTTTGGTGGTGGTGAACAGGAATTTAATAGTCTTGTTGATACCTATGCAGAAGCCAGTGCATTATATTTCAGAAATGAAATGGTTGCTTCGGCTAATCTCTTTACCAAGAACGAAAAAGACATCAAAGAGGTAGCCTTGCGGTTGGCAAAAATATATAAAGAACAAACCGAAAAATTACAGATAAATGTTATTAAAATGGGAGTGCGCCATTCATTGAAGGCATCCATCGAAGAGGCAAATCCTAATCCCTCTGTTGATCCATTAATCAGCAACGCAAGCTATGCTATTAAAAGTGCAAATGACTATCTCATACGATCAAAACCAGTTGATGCTATTTATTACTTCAGGAGAGCTAAGGAAAATTGTTTCAAAGTATACCAGATATTAGGAGAGCAGTTGCCTGAAGAATATAAAAAAGATGTTGTAGACAATCAAAATAAAATTTATATAGCAAAAGAAAAGAAGAATTAAGTTACATATTATTCATCAGGTTTTGTCTCTTCAGGGTTTGGAAAGCAGCTAACCGCACCTGTGAGTTGGGGTGTGTTAAAAAATTAACTACTATTTCTCTATCATTTTCTTCTAGCTTATAAAGCTGCAATGCATTTAATATTCCTATAGTAAGGGATGGCGTAATATTATTTTTTTCTTTTAACATGCCAATCAGGGTGTAATAGATCTGTGTATGTCGTATGTTCAGATTACGTAATGTTGCCATAATAACACTTATAGACGAATCATGTAATGCCCTAACAATAACATCAACATTAACATATTTTGTAGATAAATCATCTATACTGAGCAAGCCGACAATTGCAGCTTCCCTGATAAGCCAGTCCTCATTGGCAAAGTTATAAATAAAAACTGAAGCATCACGAGGGTCTCTAAATTGAGAAAGTGCTATTATTGCATTCCACCGCACATTATCATTGCTATTATTTAATGCTATATTTCTGATGACGTTCCGGGCTCTTTTGATTGGCCTATGCACAAGAATTTGTAAAGCTTCAATCTTAACAGCATTATGTGAATCATCAAGGGCTTTAATAATAAGGTTTTCTGCTTTTTCTCCCTTAATACCGGAGATAGCTCTTATTGCTTCTACCCTTGTTTCCCAGTTATCACTTTTATATCCTTCTTCGTAATATGATAAAACTGCATCTGAATTTGTCAATGGTTTGATTGAACTGCAGCATAGAGCCATGAAACATACTAATAGCAGACAACTAAATATCTTTTTTTCGTAAAAGCTGGTCAAGTAAACTATCATCTTGCTTTCGCTTTATGATAATATTCGTTTTTTCATCAATACTATATATATCAAACCACTTTGATAAAATATAATCAGGAACAACAACAGGAGCTTCCGGTGGCTGTTGATAGGTTACTTTAGTTTCCTCTCTATCTTTTAAAATGTATGATTTCAAAATGTTTTTATCTTTGTTAGCCACCTCAACCTTGCCCTGAAAAATTACTACCCTTGTTTCCAACTGTGTTGCTATAACCCCAAAATCAGTTCCCCGTACACCAGCAATTGCAGTTGGTGTATATACAACTAAGCTGTTACCTTTCATAGTTTTTGCAGCAATAACCCGCAATTTCCCGGTGATTATCTGAATTCTTGTTGGTTGATCAGTTAAGTTTAATTTAATATCATGTACATATAGAACCGAAATCTCTCGTATAAACAGTTTGCTCCCATCATTCAATACAATAGAAACAAATGATTTTCTACCAGTTCTGATTTTATCATTTCCATCAATGACAGTCCCTTCTTCGGGGATAATCCGCTTGCCTGTTTTCATAGAAGTAATATCTATATCTCCGGATAATTCCAGTATTTTCCCAACAGGTTTTGCAAAAGAATTAATACTCATTAGCAGAAGAATTGCCATCACGGTTATAATCAGTCTTTGCATCACAAACCTCCAGTTATAATATACACTTTTACTATAATATAGTATCAATTATGCAAAAAAGGAAAAAAATTATTATTTTCTAATATCATATAATAGCATATATTGATAATAAAATTTTTTTATACGTTCAATATATCCCTTCGTCTCAGCAAATGGTACACTAATAGTAAATAAATCTTCACTATCTTGTTTCCATTGCAAAACATTACCAATTCCTGCATTATATGCGGCTGCAACCAACGTTATATTATTATTCAAATTTTTCATCAACCATGCAATATAATATGTCCCCATCTCTATAGAAATACAGGGCTCCTGCAATAAATCTTTTGTTATAGTTCCATATCCTGTTTTCTTAGCAATATCTTTAGCGGTAGGGAGCATAAGCTGCATAAGACCAACAGCCCCGGCTGAAGATTCTGCATACGGATTAAATAATGACTCAGCTTTAATAACAGCGCAGATGAAAGGCTCCTGTACAGCATATTTTTTTGCTGCACCATGTAGGCATGCTTCAAATGGCACAGGTAATAAACTATTGATAGCATCAGGTGGCATTAAAAAAATATTTTCAGTCAGATTCATCCGCCTTAGCAACTGCACCAAAGCTTGCGCTGACACAAAATAATTGTTATAGCGTAGCCCTAATAAATAGGATACAATATATACATCATTATTACTGCTACTGGCAAATACTGAAAATTCTCTGTTGATGCCCTCCAAATATCCTATGCTGAAATAATGTTCAATCCTGACAAAATTATTTTTAGAAATATCCTGTAAGGATAATTTTTCATTCAATCCCGGAATTTTATCATAGTGCAATTCTGAAACTTTACTAAATGATTTTTTTATAAGAGCAGCCCTCTTTAACCGTTTTGCTTCATCTCTCTCTTTATAGGTTAACATCGCATGAGTGAAAAGCGTTGTTGAAAAATTGAGCGTTTGAATAGCCATAGAAAAATCAAGACTCAGATGGTCAACAGTGTAATCAGGTGAACGCCGTTCCAGCATTATCCAGCTATATGCAGAATCTGGTCTATATGCTATTAAATCATAAAGTATAGTCTGGGCTTTTTCAGGATTCTCTTTGCTGTTTAGAATATATAACCAGAAATAGACTTCATCAGCATATTTCCCCTTAATACCAAACATTGAGTAATATTTCTCTAAATAGTACTGTGCAACTTTATTGTTGGTAATATTATTTTTGGCATATAACCATAACAATTCCTGTGACAGAGCATCATTAGGATAATTAGCTACAAATTCATCTACTGGCTGCGAATTTTTTTCTTTTCTATATATTGAATACAAAGCCTTATAATAAAGGGCTGTTTTTTTTAAGCCATCATCTGTTGTTTCAGCTAACTTATTTACCCATGATATAGCTTCTCCCTTTTTAGAATTCCAGAGGGTCCGGGCAATTACAGCAGCACAATCATCCCAAAAATCACTATTTTTATACTGAGAATATATCTGCTTTATTTCACCAGTTTTACCCAACTGGCATAATGCTTTAATTCTTATGCTATCGAATTCATACTTTATAGCGGCATTATCAAAAAATTCATCCCATGTGCTGTCAAGCGATACTATATCACTATAATTTTTAGTATTATATAACGCTTCAACAACCATAATTATATCATCGGGCGACAGAACAATATACGGATTTTTTTCTTTAATCTGAAGAATTCTTTTTGCAGCAATCTGAGACCTCCAGCTTTTAGTACTTATAGTAAGCAGCTTGATATAACTTTGCACTGCATACAAATAGTTATCCTGTTTTTCATATAATGATGCTAACTTTAGATGTAGCCACACCAGCGAATCAACATCATCGTATTGCGATATTGTTTCCTCAATATTTTCTTTAGCCTGCTCAAATTTCTTTAATTGTATCAGTGCATCGGATTTAAGTATTTGTGCATCCCGGTATACACCAGTTTTTTCTTTTTTTATAAGATCAATAAATTTAAGCACGTAGCTATATTCCTGGTAATACATAAATCCTTTTGCAATTTCATACACTGCATCATTATACAGTGATGAGCGAGTTGATAATCTGCTAACAAATCTATAAACGGGTTGAGGATAGATAGTTAAGGTTAAAGCCTGCCTTTGAGCAAAACAGCTATTAGCAAAGTGATACATAGCTTTTTTATAATCACCATTTTTTTTGTATGCAATCCCTGCCATAAAATGCTCTGTATACGACAGCTTTTGTTTTTTCTCTAAGGTTTGGATTACACTTCCACTATCCCCATAAAATCCCAACTGTGATAAACCCTGTGGTAACACAACATTAGTGCACGAGATAAATGAAAATATAAAAACAAAACCAAGGATACGGAATAATGCGATACACCTGCTGTTCATAATTATTCTTCCTCTTTTTCATATTCTGCATATTCTGGCAATTCATGCAATGAACCATTGCTCCATACATCATCATAATAAGAATAATCATTGTATAATTGATAATAACTATCGCCCAAAATGTTTAATAAATATTTTTTTTCATTTTCATCCTGTATAGCTTCCAATTTAATCTTTAAATACGAATAGATGTACGGCTCATCATTCACTTTATCTTTTATAGTACTATTCTTTTTAAACTCTTTATCTCGGAAAGTAACATAGGTTATAATAGCATACCGTTTAGCCTGTTTTGCCTTTTTTAAGGCTTGTATATATTTATACAGTCGCATTGAATATAGTGATGTACGATAGTTATCAGCCATCACCATGTATATTTTAGCCTGCTCATTATTAGAGTACCCTAAATTGCAGTAATGTTTTGACACATAGTCATTTTTCATTATGGGACCGGGCGATACTGAATCCAGCAATTTTTTCCCTTCTTCTATTTCGCGCGACAGTACCATTGAGTATAATTCAATAAGCAATTCCTGAGATTTTCGTATTTGTTTGTATGCACCATTAAATCGAAATTTCATATATAAAAACCGGGCAAACATATCATAGAGTATTGCTTTCCTGCAAACCAGACGTTCCTGTTCAACTACACTGTTAGAAACCGAAAAATTAATATAATAAAAAAATCTTTCATTATCTTTCAAACCTTTTTCTGCTTTCCTCTGTTCACCTGCTTGCTGGCTGCTCTTTGTTCTCTGGGCAAAACCATCATCATGATATAATCCACACAATGTACCACAGATCACAAAGAACGAACACATGAAAAAATGTATTCTTCGTCTCATGATTACACCTTTGTTCATTTTCTTTTGGGCATTTATTTTTATCATATTTTATGATTGACTGTACACTCTTTTTGATACAAAATAGCATGAAATCATAGTAAAAATCAGGAAAACAACAATGAAAAAAACTACCATCATATCCTTAGTATCGATTATTTGTTTAACATTACTTATCACCTGTACTTCATTTGACCCTGCAATGTTTCAAAAAAAACCTACCATACAATTTCATAGTTTCCAATTTAAAGAAATAACTCTTAATGATATGACAACTCTTTTTTCAATAGAAATTGAAAATCCTTACCCTATCACATTGTATGTAGATTCAATTCAAAGTCAAATATATATTGATTCGCACTCATTGTTAGTATTACAATCCACAGATTCATTGAAACTACCAAAACATTCTAAAACAATCAAGACATTCGCGACAACCATAACCTACCAACAACTCTTGCAGGCTGTTAACAATTATATTAATCGTGATTCCATAATGCTGTCAATCAAAGGGACTATTGGTTTTTCCTTGCCAGCATCAATTCAGATCGTAAAACCCATTAATGTCCCTTTTACAATAAAACAAGAAATACCAACCATCAAGCCATCAATAGATATTGCACATTTTAAGATTATACCGCCAACCTTAAATGAACTTGCCACCTTGGTGAAAAACCGTACTCTTACTATCAGTATGCTGGAGCTCAACAAAGTGTTCTCTGATATACAGGCATTTAGCCAGGGGAAAAGCATACCTGATAGTATATTGCAGTTGGATATTCCTCTATCCATGTCATTTGACATTATCATCAAGAATAAAACTAAAGCATTGCTTACCGGCAAATCTATTGATTACAATTTTATTTTGCACGATACAGAGATAGCTAAAGGTAAACCTACAATACAATCAATGAAGGGAATCTCTACAATAAATTGTTTAACTGTGCTGAGTACAAAAAATTTAAGCAAAGGCATTGTTGCTGCTCTTCCTAAAAAAAATATTCATTACGTGATGAAGGGTTCTATGGTATTGGATGCCAGTTTTAAAGGCTCAACTATGCCAATACCATTTTCAATTAATCACGATGGAACTATTAGCTGGTAATAGTGCATTATAATGGTTATTGACAATTTTAATAATTGACGTATAGAACAAATAATAACCTTATGTCATAAAGTAATTTCTAATAATTAGATTCTGGACATTCCCTTGTGGGTACATGTAGTTGAACAATGTTTTATCATGGTGTGAATAATGATAATCCTGATTTTTACAGGTTCCCATACGGTTGACCTTAATTACTACAGGCGAGGTTATTTATGGATGTTATACCTGTCATATTGGCTGGTGGTGCAGGCACACGGTTGTGGCCTCTCAGCAATGAGCAGAAACCAAAACAGTTCCATAACATCACCGGCGAAGGCACGTTATTGGAATTAACGATTAATAGATTAAAACCTTTACATCCTGATTTTTGTCTCATTGTAACTGCCCGGATGTATGAAGACATGTCATATGAACAGTTGCATAAAACCGGGTTAAAGGGAAGCATTATCTCAGAGCCCATGCCAAGGAATACCGCCCCTGCTATCCTTTATGCTGCAACATATTTATCAAAGCTATATGAAGACGCCATTATGCTTGTACTTCCGGCAGACCATTATATTAAGAAAACTGACTTATTCATTCAAGTACTACAAAAAGCCATTCAACAGGCAAACAACAATTATTTAGTAACTATCGGGATTACTCCAACCTATCCGGAAACTGGATATGGCTATATTAAAGCGTATGATGATCCATCAGAAGTAAAACCTGTTGAGATGTTTGTTGAAAAACCAAATCTTGACACAGCAAAAAAATATCTCAGAGAAGGAAATTATTTCTGGAACAGCGGTATCTTTGTATGGAAGATTTCAGTTATTCTGGATTATTATCAAAAACTTATGCCACAATTGTACAATGCCTTCCAGCCATTGCGTGATTTAACAGTTGAACAGCTTACACAAAATGATGACCTACCCTGGGAAATTAAACGTACTATTTTTTCAGAGATAGAATCAATATCTATTGACTATGGTATCATGGAAAAAGCCGATTATCGCTTTGTTATACCCGGCGAATTTGGCTGGGCTGACCTTGGTAGCTGGGCTTCCATTGATGATATACTTAATCCTGATAGCGATATGAACCGTTCATCCAACTCAAAGCAGGTAATATTCCATCTTTCAAAAAACTGTACTGTTTTTCCTGATAAAAAGCTTATAGCGGTTGTTGGGCTCAATGATGCCGTTGTGGTAGATTCAGGTGATGAAATATTGGTAATGGATAAAAATGCATCACAGAATTTACGCGAGGTAGTAAATCACATCAAAAACAAGCCTCAATAGTGGGTGTTGTTTATAATCAAACGTTTTATCTCTCCTCTCACATTTTTATTAAGTATAGACTCGCTATTCAGCGACACCATGCGCATGTGTAAATAATATTCAGGCTCACTATAATAAAAGAGGGGACAATCAAGAGTGTTCAATAACATCCCAACCATTAATAATGCTTCATTGATACAGCGCACTATAGCATTCTCTTGTTCTATTCCAGGAATTATCTGTATGTTCAAAATACCTTCAACCTGTTGAATGATCCACCTTAAGCTTAAAGGATCCATGATACCAATGGAATAGCTATACCAGTCATAGGTGCACCGAATAAGTATTTTCTTTTCCTTATCGCTTAGAATTCTATACGCAGGACAGAAATAGTCATTGCATAGTTCTTTTCCAAAAAGGCTACAATCCCTGCTATCAATTCCATTGTTTACAGAAGGATGTAACAAACATCCCGGCGTGTCACTAAAAACAAAACCCATAAACGGACACACATACGTTGTACTGTCTCTGAAGTCATATATATTTTTAATGCTATCATAATTTCGTATGAACAGGTTATTGATAATCTTTCCATAACTGACCTCGATAGAGGCTTCTGTTAAAAATTGAGACAGCACATTGCTTGATACATTGCGTAAATTGAATAGACCGCAGCAAACACAACATCCCTTCCCATTCCCCGGCTGACAAAGTGATACCTGCTCATTCATACTACACCATGATTCATTTTAATTATAAGTATTTTCAATAGCTATTTTTTGCTCAACAACACTGGAACCAACTGTTTTATTACTATTTGATGTTTGCAACGGCATAAAAAACTTTAAAAATTCACGTATTGGGTGTAACCGTTATAATTTAACTTGCAATGGAAGCTTTTTATGCGTATACTTACTATACATTTTTAAAATATTCTTATACATCTGCATTATGAACTATCATGACAATCTCTATGAATTATTAGAGGTAACACCCTCTTCATCAAAGAATGAGATTCGTAAAGCATTCTGCTCAAAGGTCAAGGCGCTCCATCCTGATACAACAGGATTTAGCAGCGAACGCTTTACGCTTGAACTTCAGAAAATCATCGAAGCTTACCGAACACTCATGGATGATGCTCAGCGAGCTCGCTATGATGCTACCTTTTTCAAACATACTGGCAAACCATTGAAATACTATATACCGCAAAAAAGGGTACGCTATTCCATATCATTGAAAGATCTTCTGAAAAATCAGTTTCTCCCAAAAAAAATGCGCCGCAAAGACATCATCCACAAATTTGACCATGATATTGAAATAGTTTGTACTCAACAAGAAATATATAAGGGGGCGATAGCTCTGGTGCAACTTCCCTCGCGTATTTTATGCCCTCTCTGTAATGGGCAACACCGTGACTGCTATCTCTGCAATGGGTTGGGACGTATTGCAAGCCCCTCAACATTTGAGATTGAGCTACCCGGCGATTTAACAAAAACTACCATCATTACTGTCGATCTTTCCAACTATCGCCCTGATACATTTACCAATTTAACCGTAAAATTTTTAAGGATTAAAATAACAATCATCAACCCTTAAATCGGATAGTAAGTGAATCGCCATGTTTATCATCAAACCCTTCAACCAGCGACATGGTACACACATGGGGTACTGCATCCCTTAATCCATCTGGTGTAAGATATTGAAATGATGTACGGTGCATAAAGGTTTCAACGCCCAATCCTGAAGAAAAGCGAGCTGCCCCACCTGTTGGAAGAACATGATTGGTTCCTGAATAGTAATCACCCACTGCCACAGGAGCATAGGCGCCTAAAAATAATGAACCAACATTCTTTATCTGTGTAAGATAGTTCATGGGATTTTTTACAATAAATTCCATATGTTCAGGAGCATATTTATTGGAAAAATCTATTGCTTCTTCTACCGATGAAACAAGCAATATCCGTGCATGCTGTATTGCTTTTCTCTTAATCTCACTCCTTCCTCGTCCGGAGGACAAATCTTCGTCGATATATTCTATTACTTGTTTTGCCAGCCTTTCCGATGTTGTTACCAAAATTGCAATGGCCATCTCTTCATGCTCAGCCTGCGACAGTAAATCCCATGCCACCCACTTTGGATGAGCACTATCATCAGCAATAACAAGCACCTCACTTGGGCCTGCCAGTGAATCTATCTGAATAGTACCCTGACTGAATAGATAAGCCTTTGCTGCCGTCACATAGATATTCCCCGGGCCAACAACTATATCAGCTTTTGGTATTGCTCCACTGCCATAAGCAGCTAAGGCTATCCCCTGCGCCCCACCTGATTTGATGATGGTTGTAATCCCTAAAAGATATGCCATCGCACCAATATATGCAGGAATTGATCCGTCGTTAGCCGGTGGTGTTATGATTGCAATATTTTTACACCCTGCAATCAGCGCAGGAATAACTCCCATTAGTACTGAAGATGGATATGAGGCTTTACCACCGGGAACATAAATGGCAGCGCTGTCAATAGGTTGGTACAGCATTCCCAAGGTGATACCATCATCACGGGTATACAAAAAAGAATCTCTTTTCTGATGTAGATGAAACTCTTTAATATTGTCGATAGCCTTTTTAAACGAATCGATAACATTTGTATCAGTTTTTTCATATGATTGCGCAATTTCCTCAATTGTAGCATAAACAGAGGATAATGCAACACCATCAAACTGTTTGGTAAATGCAAGCACAGCCTTCTCACCCTCTTCACGTACCCTCTGGACAATGGGGATTACGGTATTAACCATAATTGATGTAAAGTCTGCACCAAAGCGCTGAAAAAGTTTATATAGGTCCCCCTTTGTTAAATCTGATAGCCTCTCAATCTGTATCATATATACCCCTTTTAATCTTTTTTTAGTGTTGTTTTACATTCATTATAGATAATGTCTTGACTATACAATTAATTATTATTATACTACACAAACATTGTCGCATAAATATTTATGGAGGGTCTATGATAAAACATTGTGTAATTGCTCTTGTAACATTAAGTTTACTCTATCCTGTTGCATGTAAAAAATCAACTATTACCCCAAAACTTTTTGTGACCATTCAAAATGAAATGCTTGTAAGTGATATGCAACCTGCAACAAAAGAATCAATCGTTGCAAAATACAATCTTTCCCTGAAAGAATATGAAGAATATGAAAAAAAAGTTGAAAGTGATCCTCAATTAAAAGCTGAGGTTGGAAAAGAGCGTCTCAATTGTATGAAACAATAGTTATAATAGTCTCAATAATTTTTTCATATTTTTATCAGCAATCCATTGTGCATTTTCGCCAAGCAATTGTATGCTATTGTTGTATCGTGAATAATCAAGAAGCGGGAAATCGCTACCAAAAAGTATTTTTTCTTTCCCGCATATTGCAATCGCTATCGAATAAATATTATCACTATATAGAAAGGGTGTTGCAGCACTATCATAGTAGACATGCTGTAAAGATTTTTTTACCTCGGGCATCAATTCATAAAATAGCAGCCCTCCACCCCAATGTGAACAGATGACCGCCGTGTTTGTATACTGTGACAGGAGTGCATATAAGCGCTGCATATCAGTAGTATACTTACCAGTATAGATATGTCCAACGGGTTCGTTGACATGCAGGCATACGGGCAATTCCATATCCCCTGCTATTGCAAGGATGTTACTTACTATGGTTTCCTCTTCTTCAGTAAATCCATTAACATAAAACGCAACCTCGCCAATACCATATAATCCTATCTGTTTAATATTTTTTATTTGCTGATAAATATCAGTATCCAGAGCTATCGCCCCAAATGCATATACTTTACCCTTATGCCGTTCCTGTACCATAGCCATATATTCATTGTGGCGCCGTGCATATTCATTCTTTTGCCATGTAAATCCAAGCGCAACTGATGCATCAACACCATTGTTTTGCATGCTATCCATCAATAGTGTGACATTGGCAATTTTTGCTTTTCCATAGTAGAGCAACGCAAACTGTTTATCATCACAGTAGCGATCTTTATGCTCAATCATATCATCAGTAAAGATATGAGCATGACTATCTATAATCATTGTGCTATCCTATAATGTATTGACATAAAAAAGGTCATCTGTTTAAATTTAACTACATTTCCATGCTATGAACAATGACTATGTACAACATAGAATATTTTTTAGAACCAACAAAAGAAAATTTCCATACACTGCGTGTTATCGGTGAAGATGGCAATACTAAGTATATACACAGTAAATATTATCCTACCAGAGAAGCATCATATCTAAAGGATATTGTCAATCCTGAAAAATATGATGTTTTAATAATTTTAGGTATTGGGCTGGGGTATCATTTAGACTATTTAACTGAGATAATCCATAGCTTTACCCACATTATATGCATTGATATACACGACTACCTTATAAATGCCTGTATACCCGAGCACATACATTTGCTGCTACAAAATCCTGCAATTGAAACCCTCATCATTGATCCATTGATGCCTGAACAGCTATACAAAATGATTCCAATCAATTGCAGAAAAGGGATACAGGTTATTGACCACCAGGCGTCGTTTACAGCATTCCCATCTGCTTTTGCATCCATTAAAAATATAGTCCAGCAAATAATACAAAAATCCCTATCCAACCAATTGACATCAAACTATTTTGCAGCTCGCTATTGTAAAAACGCAATCATAAATATACCCGCATTGCCCACATGCTATCCGGTGATGAAGTTCAACAACATACACCAAAACATACCGTGTATCATTGTTGCTCCAGGACCATCATTAGAGGAAAGCCTCCCTTTATTGTATAAAAACCAAAACAAGGTATATATCATTAGCGTGGATTCAGCCGTTAAAGTGTTATCATCCTATGGCATTGAGCCTGATTATATCATTGCAATAGACCCTCAACCAATCGTTTATGCTCACCTTTTTGGGGTACACCATCACGCTACCATTATTTCAATGCTTACGGCTCACCCTGCCGTTTTTTCATCGCCGGTTATTGTATCACTGAACACTCATCCATTGTGTCAGCTCATTGAACAGGTATTCCCCGCAACCATCGGTTCAATCGATAGTAAAACCGGCAGTGTCCTTGGTGATGCTGTATCCTTTGCGCAATTTTCTGGATTTTCTCCTATTGGCATAGCGGGTGCTGATTTTTCATTCCCTCATTTCATAACCTATGCACGCTCTACAGAATATCACTATCGCTATGAAGCAGCCCATACCCGTTTATCCCCAATCGAAACAAGCAATATGCAGTATATCTTCCATGCATCAAAAGGTACTCTTGTTGAACAACGCTATTCTAGAAAGGTCTTTGTCCAGTATCGCAACGCAATCGATGCACTTATCAATACTACCACTACGTACCAGATCAATGTTTCAGGGCTTCAATTGAAAAATGCTGTGCCTCTATCCACAGAAGATTTCTTTACATTGCCGACAATCATACAATATCATAAAAAACTATCGCCGCAGGCTTTGAAACAGCCACTGGATATTCATTGGGAGCGTCTATATTCATATTTACACAATGATAGCATTTTCAATGAGCTATTGAAAGCTTCTAAGGTAGGCGATAGTTATGCTTCGCAATTAAAATTATTATTGAAACTTTTGCTACAAAAGAGGTAATACTATGCGGATTGGGGTTACTGGTATCTACGCTTCAGGGAAAGGCACTGTTTGCTCCATGTTTGAACAGCTAGGGGCGACAGTTATTGATACTGATATCATTGCACGAGAAATTGTTGTCCCGCCAAGTCCTGTTCTGGATTCATTGGTTGCTACATTTGGCAGGGACATTCTTAACCCTGATGGAACGCTCAATCGACGCTATTTAGCCAATACGGTATTTAACGATGCGAACAAGGTCAATGCACTCAATGCTATCACTCATCCTGCAATACTATCTGAAGTACTGCAAAGGACATCCAATCGTTCAACCATCTACATGGTAAACACCCCGCTCCTTTTCGAAACTGAATTTTATACCTATATGGATAAAAACATAGTCGTTATAGCCAACCGAGAACAGGTTGTAAAGCGGGGACAGATGCGTGATGGTATTACAGAAAGAGAGATCAAAGACCGATTGCAGCATCAAATTTCACTTAATGAAAAAATGAAATTAGCCGATTATATCATAGATAATTCTGAATCAATAGAAAATACTAAAAAGCAGGTTGAAGAATTATGGAAAATTTTGATTTCAATGAAAAACCAGTAGCAAAGGAAAAAAATGTTTTCCTTCTCCATCTGGACATCCCTCGAATAATTCTGATTTGTGCTGTTATCATTGGTATTGTTGTTACTACTTTTCTATTAGGTATGAACTTTAGCGAAAACAAAGTCGTTTCTAACACTGCATTGGTATCTCCTGATATACCCAATGATACACTTGCACAGCTTGATAAAGGAATCGACTTAGGAACGACACCACAAAATCCCGATTTTTCAACACTTGATAATGTTCCTGACAACCCCATCGATAGTTTGCCCAGGGTTGAAGAACCAAAAACATCTACAGAAAACGTCACTAATAAAGAAGCTAATCCAGGCTTTTCTTTAGCCAACAATGATATTCTTTCAACTCAGGTAATAAACCAAAAAGAAATGAAGAAAACCACACCTGTTAAAACCACATCCAAAAAAAATACCGATACAACAAAAAAGACCGTAAAGAAAAATAAAATCGTTGAAGTGGCACAAACTGAAGAAATTCATAGTAAAAACAAAGCACACCGTTCATGGTCTATTCAGGTAGCATCATATAACACAATATTCAAAGCTCAAAAAGAAGCAAAATATTTACACTCAATGAACTATGATACCTTTGTTGACAAAGCAGACATTTCGGGTAAAACATACTATCGCGTAAAAATTGGACCAATTCTCAAAGAAGATAAAGCAATAGGCATGTTACAGGAAATTCAATCAATCGATAAATATAAAGAAAGCTATATCGTAAAAGAATAAGTTTACTATACCGCTGCACAATGCTGCGGTATAGTTGTTATCAACAATCATTTCTTTGTATTATTCTTTTACTTCATATAAAACAGCAAAATCCGTTACTTCATCATCACCATCTAATTGCAATAATATAACACCAGCAGCAGCTCTTCCCTGGTATGATATGTCCTTCGCTTTTAACCGTATCGTCATACCTTTCTTCGAAGCTATTATTACTTCATCATCTGGATACACTGACCTTACTCCAACAGCATAACCATTCTTATCATTTATCTTTATATATGCCATACCTTTGCCGCCTCTTCCTTTGGTCGCAAAGAGGGAATACTGTGTTTTTTTACCATACCCCCGTGAGGTGACAACACACAGGTCAGAGCTTTGTTTAACAACATCCATTGCAATAATCTGGTCATCAGTTCCAACACGCATGCCAATGATACCAGCGGAATTTCTTCCCATTGCACGCATCTTGGCAATATTTGTACGTAACAGAAGACCTTTTCTTGTAGCAATAACAACATCATCTGACCCTTTTACAACTTTAACGTCAACCAGCTCATCATCCTTATGGAGATTAATAGCTATGATGCCGCCCTTTTTTACATTACTAAATTCTTCTAATGCTGTCTTTTTCATAATACCACTTCTGGTTACCATGCATAAAAAGTTCTGGCTAAAATCATCCACTGAACACATGGCCGTAATTATCTCTCCTGAAGCTAAATTAATAATACCTTTCAATGATTTACCACGGTTATTTTTAGAAGCAACAGGTATTTCATAAACCTTCATCCCAAATATCTTGCCCTTATTAGAAAATAACAATAGCATATCATGGGTTGAGGCGATAGTCATCATAGAGATAAAATCTTCTTTCTTGGATGACATGCCTATGACACCTTTTCCTCCTCGCCTCTGTTTTTTAAACGTATCCGTTGATAGCCTTCGAATAAAACCATCATTTGTAATGGTGATGACCATATCCTCTTCAGCGATCAGGTCCTCAGCTTCAAAACTTACCGATGTATCTTCAAAGATGATCTCCGTACGCCTGCTGTCATTATATTTTGCTTTAATAGTCAGCAGTTCCTCTTTTACGATTGCATATATCTTCTTTTCACTTTTTAATATAGCAGCAAGCTCTTCTATTAAAATATGTAATTCTTTTAATTCATCTACTACCTTTTTTACTTCCAAACTGGTCAGCCGCTGTAACCGCATTTCTAAAATGGCTTTAGACTGTATCTCCGATAATTTAAAACGTTTTATAAGATGTTCACTAGCTTCTTCAACCGTTTTTGATCTTCTAATAATCGCAATCACTTCATCAATATTGTCTAAAGCTATTTTTAAACCTTCTAATATATGAGCCCGCTCCTTTGCCTTTGCCAGATCATACTGAGTACGGCGTGTTACAACAATCTTGCGATGATTGATATAATGGAATATTAATCCTTTTAAATCCAGAAGTTTTGGTTGATTATTAACAAGAGCCAGTAGGTTAATCCCAAATGACGTCTGTAATTGTGTATGCTTATAGAGCTGATTGATGATAATGTTTGTTACTGCATCCTTACGACATCCTATAACGATGCGTAATCCTTTACGATCCGACTCGTCGCGCAGTTCATTGATACCTTCAATAATCTTATTGTTTACCAGTTCAGCTATTTTTGCAATAAGTGCTGCTTTATTCACCTGATAGGGTAATTCTGTTACAACAATCAGTGACTTGTTTTTTTGTTCTTCAATATGCAGTTTGGATCTAACGACTATACTTCCCTTCCCTTTAGTATATGCCTTCAACAATTCTTCTGAAGCAACAATCGTAGCTCCGGTAGGAAAATCAGGTCCCTTAACAAATTTCATCAATTGCTTAACCGTTGCATCAGGCGTATCAATCATATAGACAATCGCATCAATTATTTCGCCTAAATTGTGCGGAGGGATATTGGTTGCCATACCAACGGCAATACCTGAAGAACCATTAACCAGTAAATTGGGAAAAGCAGAAGGGAGTACAACGGGCTCTTTTCGGGTTTCATCAAAATTTGATACAAAATCTACAGTATCTTTATCAATATCTTTCAGCAATTCCTGAGCAATTGGTGAAAGACGAGCTTCTGTATAACGATATGCTGCTGGAGGATCTCCATCTACAGAACCAAAATTGCCCTGGCCATCAATGAGTGGTAATCTCATCGAAAAATCCTGTGCCATCCTGACAAGCGTATCATACACTGCGGCATCACCATGGGGATGATAATTACCAATAACTTCTCCTACTATCTTTGCTGATTTTACATATGGTCTGTCACTGCGCCATGCACGCTCATTCATTGCATGTAAAATACGCCGATGTACTGGTTTCAGTCCATCACGAACATCCGGTAGTGCTCGTCCTACAATGACGCTCATGGCATAATCAAGATATGAGCGTTTCATTGATTCTTCAATCTCTATATTTACCACTTTTTTGTCTTTCTTTGCATCTTCCTTCATTGTAACTATTTACCTATTTTTTTAAAAGATTTATGCATAATGCTCGATAGTGATGATTATAAATCTAAATTCTCTACCATATGTGCATTTTCCTCTATGAATTTTCGTCTTGGTTCAACTGCATCACCCATTAAAATAGAAAAAACTTCATCTGCCTCAACTTCATCCTCTAAAGTAACCTGTAACAAGGTCCTTTTCTCAGGGTCCATTGTTGTTTCCCATAATTGCTCAGGATTCATTTCGCCAAGCCCTTTGTACCGTTGTATTGAAACCTTTGATTTATCTAATTTTTTTATTAAAGCATCTCTTTCTTCATCACTATAAGCATAGTATTGTTCTTTGCCAGCCTTAATATTATACAATGGTGGCTGGGCAATATATAAGTACCCATTGGCAATAAGCTCCGGCATATATCTAAAAAAGAAAGTGAGCAATAACGTACGTATGTGGGATCCATCAACATCAGCATCTGTCATGATGATGATCTTATGATAACGACATTTTGCAATATCAAATTCACTCTCACCAATGCCTGCACCTAATGCAGTTATAAGAGTTTTGATTTCATCATTGGATAGAATCTTATCCAACCGCGATTTCTCCACATTCAGTATCTTCCCTTTTAAAGGCAAAATAGCCTGAAATTTTCTATCTCTCCCCTGTTTGGCTGAACCACCTGCAGAATCACCCTCAACCAGATAAAGCTCACACAACGACGGATCACGTTCACTGCAATCTGAAAGTTTGCCTGGGAGAGAGTCATTTTCTAAGGCATTTTTTCTTCTTGTCAAATCCCTCGCCTTTTTGGCAGCAATCCGGGAGCGTGCTGTATCAATACATTTCTCAAGAATTTTACGTACCGTCTGTGGATTCTCTTCAAAATATTGTGCAAGATGCTCATTGGTAATTGATTCAACTATGCCTTTTACCTCACTATTACCCAGCTTCATCTTGGTCTGCCCTTCAAACTGCGGATTGGGAATCTTAACACTGATAATTGCTACTAAACCCTCGCGGACATCATCCCCTGAAAGCTGGGGAATCTTTTTGTCATAGCCTTCACGCTTTAAAAAGTCGTTTAATACCCGTGTCAAAGCTGATTTAAAGCCTATAAGATGGGTCCCACCTTCTTTAGTGTGGATGTTATTTGCATAGCAATATACTGTTTCTGTATAGGTATCTATATAATCAAGGGCTATTTCTACATCTACATTATGCCTTGTATCATGTAAATATATGACCTTTTTGGTTATTGATGTTTTATTTTCCGTTAAACTCTGAACAAACGAAACAATACCACCTTTATAATAAAAGAGATGTTCCCTGCCTTTACCTCGTAAATCCTTTAACGTTATTTTAATGCCACTATTGAGGAAAGCAAGCTCTCTCATTCTTTTGGCAAGTGTTTCAAAGTGGAATTCTGTCTCTTCAAAAATCTGTTTATCAGGCATAAAAAGGACCCTGGTGCCTGTTTTTTTTGTTTCACCTAAATCTTTAACCTTATCAGTAGGAACACCCCGTTTATAGCTCTGAAAATATTTTCTGCCTTCTTTATATACTTCTACTTCCATATATTCTGAGAGTGCATTAACAACCGATATACCAACACCATGGAGACCCCCTGATACCTTATACGACTGATTATCAAATTTACCACCGGAATGTAATTTTGTAAGAACTATCTCCAATGCAGACGTTTTATAAACAGGATGTATATCCACCGGTATACCACGTCCATTATCTATAACCTCAACAGAATTATCATTATTTATTGTTATACTGATAGTATCACAAAAACCAGCTAAAGCCTCATCTATAGAGTTATCAACAACCTCATAAACAAGATGGTGAAGCCCATTAATATCAGTGGAACCAATATACATTGCAGGGCGTTTACGTACTGCTTCAAGTCCCTCTAGAACTTGAATTTTATCTGCTCTATAACTTGTCATAATTTTTTACTCCATACTGCATCGTTTATCTGTCCATACCGCTTAATCACAGTATATGAACTGACCTTTGTTGTTACTATGCTATCAATGCACACAGCCATTGTTTTATCTTCATCCTTTATATTTTGCAGCAGGATAGCATTCATACCCGGTGACTTAGCCACAGTATCACAATTTAATATTGCAACCAACTTTGTATCAGATATAGCTTTTCTGTCACCTATGTGGACAAACATTTCTTCTCTTCTTGCTATATTTTTCCCTTCCGGTGGTACATTTTACCGCATTCACTGACAAAAAGTTTACAAATTCAGAAATTTTTTTTATAATTACTGCTTGTGATAAACTCAATTCATTTGCATAGATGGGATGATCAACCATAACATATAATACCTTGTTTACTATTTTATAAGGATAGCTATGTGTTGCAATAATATCATCTACTACATTGGGCCATAAAGAACGTATTTGTTCCATAATCAGATCATCCGACAAACCAATCTCAGAAATGACATCATTGACAATATCATTATATGATACAGTTCTATGGTATCGTTTTTCTTTATAGCGAAATCTCATTGTTCAACTACCCTGTTATTTATAACATTAAACAGCTTGTAGTTATTGAGAAATTGTATATCGCTCATATTTGCGCAGGTTATAATAATCTGATGATTATTGATAGTAAGCTTGTGTATTACATTTATTCGTCTTTCTTCGTCCAATTCTGATAATACATCATCAAGCATGACAATAGATATATGCCCACTCATAGCATCAACAATGGTAACCTCTGCCATCTTCATAGCTATTGAAGCTAATCTTCTCTGCCCTGTTGATGCATATGATTTAAAAATTTTTTTATTCATCCCCATTACACAATAACTATCTCTATGAGGTCCTATTGTTGTAGTCCCCCATTGAATATCAATATTTCTTTTTTTTAACAACATTTGCTGTATCGATTGTAAAGAGTTATTATCACATTGAGTGGTATATATAATTTCAAGATTATCATCAAATCCTGAAATCTCTTTATATACCTTGTTAAAATGCTGATTGAATATATTAATATACTGTACTCTTTTTTTAGATATCTTATAAACGCAATCAGAATACATTGCGTCCCAGATGTCAAGCTGTTTAATTATGTCTCTTTTAAATTCAAGATCTTTTAATAATTTATTGCGGTTTTTTAATATTTTTTTGAAGCTACTTAAAAGCTCAAGATATTCCCTGTCAATTTTTGAAAAAAAACGATCATAATATTTTCTTACTGTATCAGGTGATCCATAAATTATCGATATATCATCAGGGAAAAAAGCCACTACTTTAATTATACCATAAAATTCGGTTAATTTCTTTATTTCTTTGCTATCTATTTTAACTTTTTTGATACTATGATGATCTTCAATCCCTACACCTGCTTCAATTGTCAAATTATGTGAGTTTTTCACATCAACACAGATAAAGTATTCCTTGTTACCCCACGTAACAATATCGCTATCTAAACAATTCTTAAACGATTTTACGTGCGACAGTATATAAACAGCTTCTAATATATTTGTTTTACCCGAACCATTTTTCCCGGTGATAATATTTATTCCCGGTGAAAAAAAAATTGTCTCATTTTCATAATTTCGAAAAGATTTTAATAACAATCTGGATATATACATTACCTGTTACATTGAACGTATCTGAATGGGCATTATCACTGAAAGGAACTCTTTATTGTCTTCAGGATGTAATACCAATGGACTCATTATTCCTGTTACCCCTATAACAACTGAATATGAATCTATCTCTTTTAACAAATCAAGTAAGAACTGAACATTAATACCAACTGTTACAGTCTCGTTAGCATCCGACTCAATAGGCACTTCCTCCCTACCTTCACCCTGATCAGGATAGCTGGCTTCTATCACAAGAACATTTGATGAAAATTTTAGAAGAATCCTCCATGATGGTTCATTTGTGAATATTTTTATTCTGTTGAGTGCTTCTTTTAACCTTTTAACCTCAACTACTGATTTCAATAAATAATCGTTTGGTATAACCTGTTTATAATCAGGAAATTGCCCATCAATAAGCCGTGAAACAATTTCTGTTCTACCTGCCTTTACATGGCATCTACTCTCATCAAATTCAATAAGACATGTATCATGTTCATTCAAGATATGTAATAACTCATTTACCGTTTTTAAAGGAATTATAACACCTTCTTTAAGGGTAACATTTCCTTTAGTATCTTTTCGCATCATCGATAGACGTCTGGAATCAGTTGCTACAACCGTCAAAGATTTTTCAGCCTCAGAAGAAACATAGACACCATTAAAAATTGGCTTTACCGAATCATTAGCTGCTGCATGAACTGTTTTACTGAGCATTTCATAAAGAGTTTTTGGTTCAATTTCAATAGCATTCGTATAGCTAAAATCTCTAATAACAGGATATTCTTCGGCAGAAGCTCCAACCATAATATATTGTCCTTTTACCAAACCAGATTTTGAAGAAATCGATACATTATAGCCATTGACTTCAAGAACAATTATGCCATCAGGAAATTCTTTCAATAAATTTACCAATCTTTTACCACTTAAAGTAAATGAACCACTTTCATCTGCAACAACATCAATATCCGTTTTAATTCCAATCTCATTGTCTGTACCTGTTATAACAAGAGTATCTTTTGTAATACTAAAAAGACACTGTGTTAAAAGGGTATTAATACTTTTTGAACTAACAACAGAATCAGCTATAGTAATTGCTTTAATTAATTGTGTTTTATCAACTTCTATCAACATTGTTCACACCACCAAGTATATTATTACTAAATATATAATAACCTTATATAAAATAAGTAGTAGTAGTAGTAAATACTTTTTTGTTAATAACTATCGAAAAGTCTGAAATTTTCAGCAATTTCAAAAAAAGTATATTGTTAATAACTATTGATTAAACCTTTAGTAAATAGTAAAAAACAGCCATTGATAAAAAAATTAAAAAAATAAACCAAATATTATAAAAAAAACACATTGTTTTAACAATTAATTCACAGTATATTAACTTTTTAATTCAGATATTAGTTCGTCTACTATTTCTTTAAAATCTACATCATCATCGACTATTTTTTCAATATTGTTAATGGCATTTAAAACAGTTGAATGATCCCTGTCACCAAACTCTTTTCCTATTTCTATAGTTGTTAAATCTGTCAGTCGCCGTGATAAATACATAGCAATAAAACGAGGTTGTACAACTTTACTCTGTCTGTTTTTTGATGTTAATTCATCAACAGTTACATTAAATTTTGATGCAACCTTTACCATTATATCATTAATAGAAATTTTTTTGGAACTATCAACATCAAAAAGGTCTTTACAGTGGTCTTTTGCTAATTGAAGTGTTATTGGATGATTATAGATATTCGAGACCATACTTAATCTAACCAAAGCAGCTTCCAGTGCTCGTATACTTGATTTTATTCTCCGAGCTATATAATTACAAACTTCATCTGATAATTCAATTTTTATTTTTTCAGCTTTATTTCTGAGTATTGCTTCTCTTGTTTCTAAATTTGGAACTTGAATATCAACAATCATACCCCATTCAAAACGAGTTCGTAAGCGATTTTCAAGGGTAGATAGATCTTTTGGAGGTCTATCGCTTGAAATAATTATTTGTTTTTTATTATTATGCAGTGTATTAAAAGTGTGGAAAAACTCCTCCTGAGTTTGCTCCTTTTTCTCAATGAACTGGATATCATCTATTAACAATATATCCACATTACGGTATTTAATTTTAAAGCTTGATATTGTATTAGCGATAATTGCCTGTATAAACTCATTAATAAATTGTTCACAGGGAACGTAAAGAACATTAAGGTATGGACGTTCCTGAATTATCCTGTGCCCAATTGCTTGCATCAGATGCGTTTTACCAAGACCAGTACCGCCATAAATAAATAAAGGATTATACTGTGTTGCTGGTGCTTTAGAAACCGAGATAGCAGCTGCATGAGCTAATTGATTATTAGGCCCAATAACAAAATTTTCAAATGTATAATTGGGATTTAAAATTGTTGGGAATAGCAGTGTTTCTTTCTGCTCCTGTAATTTCTGCGACGATGTTTCTTCTAAATGATCCTTAAAACCATTTCCCGTAACAAACTCGCATATAATATCTTTGCCTGTTTGCTCTTTAATGATAGAAAGAATGAGAGATGTATAGTGATCAGAAATATGGCGTTTAGCAACATCGTCAACTACCTTGATTACAAGAACATCTTCATTAAATGCTACCGGTTCAGTATTTTTAAACCACATATTAAATGATTGCTTATTAATATAAGATTCTACCGAACCTAATACTTTATTCCAGATTGTTGTTGAATTTATCATAATACAAACCTGTTTAGTTATTAACAATTGTTAATAACTTTGTTGATATCGTAATATACGTTTAGCATGCGGAAAAAAGGTTAACTGAGTGCTTCAGCATAATAACTATAGTACCTATGATACTGTATTGTCTCTACTTCAGCATAAAGGTTTTTTTTTGCAACCAATTAATAAATAAAATTGATTTAACGAATGAATTTTTTTATTATTATGGATATAGTGAGAATAAGTCCTGATATTGTGTGTATAAAATGTTAATAAATCAATATTTATAGTTGAAAAATATTAAATCATGTGTATTAATTGTTAATAATTTTTACATTATAAAAAGGAAGCAACTCTATGAGCGTTATCATAAAGGATATACAGAGAAATAACACTGAGATTATAAGAGTGGAAATATCAGAATTTAAAGGGAAGGAACTTATTAATCTTAGAATCTGGTATCAATCGATTGAAAATGGCGCGGTTGTTTATAAACCAACACAAAAAGGAGTAGCACTTTCAATTGATAAATTTAATGAGCTACAGGAAGCAGTTTCAAAAATTGCTGAATATCTTCATGATAAAAAATTTGGTACTACTCCTGAAAATGTATAATGCCATACATGTTAAGTTTCAGTATGGATTGTATTAGTTGATTCCTTGCTTTTTTTATCTGCATTTCGTCATGTACAATGTTAGGATTTAAAACACCGTTATAGACATCAATAATACAGTACCGTGCACCCTCAGGAAAATGTTTTATGCATTCTAAACATAATTTTTTAGAAGATTGTTTTAGTGCAGTTGCTATAACAAACCATCCTGTTTCAAATAATACATAATACATGTTTTCAGGTGTCATATATCTCTTTAATAGTATATTGAATGGCTGCGTGTACAGTTTATTATGAGAGCTTATTGTATTCAAAAAGAGTTCAATCATTCTGTGCTGTGATGAGATAATCTTATTAATATCACATCCCATTTCAAAAAGGGATGTTATGCTGTTGATCCTTTTTGATGAAATATAGTTATCCAGAAGTGAGATCAAATGTCTGCTATTGTAAAAAGCTGCTGCAATGGTTATATCATCACATTTTGCAAGGACTGCATATAAAAGGTTGGATTTTATAAATTCATACACCCATTCATCAAAAGCCTTTTGTTGAAATAGTGTTACCATTCGCATATGGTGTAAAATGCTATGAACTTGTTCAATGAACGTTCCATAATGGAAATATGGTTTGCTACGTAATTTCAAAAATAAAAGTTCTTCAAATGCATATATTGCTTCGAGAACATCCCGGTATGTTATTTTATGGATTGATTTACCCACATTGATGATATCTGAAATAGTATGCCTGGATATATTATGTTTGATCTTCAGTGAATATTGAGGGTATGCTCTGGAAATAAGAAAAAGATGGTAAGGAGTTAGTAGATTTTCATTTAATAAATAATAAATAAGCTTTTGGAATTCATCATCGCTCATCACCTCAAGGATAAAGGGCAATGATGGAAATAGTGTGTAGGGATCTTTAAAAAAATGCAAAAATTGTGATTCAAGTTCATAGGTATTGATAGGACGATGAGAGGTATCCATGTTTATTTTAAAAAGTTTAAAGAAATCATTCTCACAATAAATTGAAAAGGTGTTATTGCTGTTTCGATCACCAGCATCGCGGATAGATGATTTAATCACAATGTTTGGTACTTCATTTTCTCTTTTCCACAAGAAATGATTGCTTGTGAATGTAATGTTTAATTTATGTTTCACTATCAAACTCAAACGCAGGGCAATAGCGCTGCTATTATCGTTAAGATACTGCAGTATGCAATGGTGTACTGATGGTGTGCTGGTAGATATTATAATCCGGAAATTGTTTTCTGATGCTACTGATTTGTAAAAAGATACTACAATGTATTGATTTGTTGTATCCAATTTTTCTATCATAAACGGTGATAATGCTAAACCAGATAGGTCAAAGTATCTTTTTAGATAAGAATCTATCGTATGGAACAGTATAGAAAATAAAATATGAGAAGCGGCATTATAATACATATAAAGAAGTTTAATAATTTTATTATATTAAAATTCAATAAATAAAAAGGCTATATCATCACTTCTCTCCTTCAAAGGTGCAAAATGTTCTAATGTCTGAAGAAGATTGTCACAAAAAGAACCTGATGTATTATTATGTTGTTTTAAAAATTTTGCCAATCTGACCTCACCAAATTCTTCATTATTGTCATCTTTTAGTTCAGTAATCCCATCAGTGTATAAAATACATCTATCACCTGGTTCATAATGAATTGATTTTTGCTCATAAAGTGATTCATCCTGAATGCCTAAAAAAAGTCCATTGGTATCCAATGCAATAATTTTATCAGTACTTTTGCGATAGTAAAGAGGACGAGTGTGGCCTGCATTGGTGAAAGCTATATTTTGGTGGTCATTATCTATGAGCATATAAAATGCTGTGATATACTGCATATCTAACAAAAGGCCACGCATTTCTTCATTGATCTTTGACATCAGTTGTTGTGTTGGGAATATTTCATATGAATAGATATTGAATGTCATCTTCGCCATGCTCATCACCAGTGCCGCAGCGATCCCATGCCCTGTAACATCTGCAATTAATACTCCTATCTTTGAATCTGAAATTTTATAGCAATCAAAGAGATCGCCTCCTATGTCAGCAATGGGAAGATACCGACCGCTGATTGACGGATATGAAATAAATGAAAAATCTTTAGGTATGATAAATTGCTGCAGCCGTTTGGCATATTCCAGTTCCTTTTGTATCTGTTGATTTTTTTCGTATAATTCATCATGAGCTTGTTTCAGCCGCAATAATGACTGGACACGGGCAATCAGTTCTTTTTGATTCAATGGCTTTAAAAGAAAATCATCAGCTCCTATTGTTAATCCTTTGATCTTTGAGTTTAAATCATCTAAACCCGTCATCAGAATAACAGGAATAAAGTCATCGCCAATGTATTGTTTGCATTGTTCTAAAAATCCAAAACCATCCAGGTTAGGCATAACAATATCAAGAAGAATTAAATCAAAATGCCGTGATTGCAAAACGGTAAGTCCTTCTAAACCATCTGCTGCTTCAAAAACTTGAATATTATAATTTAATAGAGTATTTTTTACTATTGCTCTGTTTAGTTTACTGTCGTCGATAACCAGGATGTTTTTTGATACTGTTGTGTTGTGTGGTGATAGTAAAGACATAATTGCAACACCTCCTAAACCACCTTTTGATTTAAGGAAAAAAGGGTGAATTGCTGTTCAACATATGGACCTGACATGTAGGTAATGGTGATATCTTTGATTATTTTGTATTCATCTTCTTTTAAAATATTGGGTGCATATATAGGCACATTTATCTGGTCACAGAATAAACGTAATCCATTGATAATTTTAATTCTATCTTTAAAATAATGTATATTACGGATAATATGATCAGATAGTATTATCATTGATAATTCTATAGTAGATAGATATTGGAGTAATTGGCTACCAATATAGCAATTAGATACAGCAAATTCTATTGTAGTTTTATCAAGAAAGGATGAATACTGTTCATATTGAGGGAGAAATTCTTCCATTTCGATTTCATCTATTGCAAGAATTAGACTGGGAATTGCAGAGGTAGCAATTAAAGATTGTAATATGTCAACTTGTGTTTTGAGATCTAATCGTGGTGTCCAGTTGATAATTAAAGGAACCTTTAAAGATTGTTTTAAAATCACATCTTTTAATGAATTGAAAAAGAGTAAATAATCATTAGCAGATGAAATGCCATGTTTTAGCATTAAATCAAAGTAATTATTTGCAGAAACCATCTGTTTACTAAATACATGGTAATAACTTTTTTTAAAGGTGGTGTGATGATATACCGGCAGAAAAAATATATAATCACTTGTCGCGGTTTTGGTATCTATTGCTTTTGAAAAATCATTGATTATATTTTTTTCGTTTGAAATAGAGAGAAGTGGTGCGTAATGAGATCTGATAGCTTTTATTTTATGTAAAATATTTTTAGCAAAATTTTTGTGGAATGGAACAATTCCATTTGCATATTGAATTTCTATTTGTTGATGTATAATCTGTAATGATATATCCAGAGCTAATTCCTTACACAATTTATTAAATTCCACTATATTTGTCTTTAAAGAAGAGGGAAAGGGGAAAAGTATTGCTATTTCATAATCATATAAATCAGCAATTGTTATATGCCGTTCATAGGGGAAATGTAACTCGCAAATCTTTGGAATAAGTAATGCTAAATTTTCTATATCATATTCAAAGTTTTTATATCCTCGGTATTGATAAAAATCAATAAGAGGCAGAGCTTTTATCATTAAAATTCCGATGGTATCTATAGAGATTTCTGAAGATAGCAGATTTTCTAAAACAACCGGTAAATAGTGGAATCGCGTTGTTGGCTCGTGAAGGAATGGATCAATAAAAATATTCTTTGCAGTTTTGTTGGTTTTAATATATTCCCAGAACTTATCATTACGAGCCATAATAGGACTGAAAATGTATGTTCTATTTCTACCATCCGTTTTTGAAGAATAGAGAGCCTGATCGGCACGTGACAGCAATTCTGAGCAGTTTGAACCCATGGTGGGATATTCTGCCACTCCTGAACTGAAGCTTACTGAAAAAGATTTATCTGGAATATTTGTTTTAAAACTAATACTTGCAAATTGAAGACGTATTGTATCAATGATTTTTTTAGCTTCATGAGAAGAAAGCCCGGGAAATAGTATCGCAAATTCTTCACCACCGAAACGTGCAGGAGTATGGTTATTTGATTGTAAAGATTTTAAAATATCAGCCAACTGTATTAATACAATATCACCAGTAGGATGGCCATAGGTATCATTAATATTTTTAAAATGATCAATATCAATGATAGCAATTGAAAAACGCTCATGAATTTTATTTTCTATTTCAAATGAAAAACGTCTAAAGAATTCTTTTCTTGTAAAAAGACCTGTTAAATCATCAGTAACAGACAATAGATAAAGTTCATCATGTTGAATCAGCTTGGCGTGAACTAAAGCTTGTAATTCCTCATGTTTCAATGGTAATGTCAGGTAGCCATCAGCACCAGAATCAATGGCAGAAATTCTGTCGTTCAACTCATTGTGAGATCCAAAAACGATGCAGGGGACATAGCGCGTAATTGAGTTTTTCTTAATGATGCTCACAAGCTCAAAAGCATTGATATCGGTAATATCTGTTCCAACTATAATTACATGTGGCAGCTGATAGGAAATAAAACTTAGTAGTTCCATGCCACTTCTAGTAATAGTAATAGTGTATGGATGGCCAGAAAAAGTTAAATATATGGACCTGATTGCTTCTTCATTTGTTGTCACAATAAAAAGTTGATAATAGTTACCATTCATTGATTCAATGACCAAATGTGTCATTAAGTTTTTTTAATGCTTCTACTGCTGCTACAGCATACTGTAAATTATTATACTCTGTATTTTTATAAGCGTAGTTTATACTGCTGGACGCATTTATTCGATAAAGATAGGCATGCTTACTATTTTTGATGATATCCAGCAAAGCATCAACATCTCCACCCTGTGCCCCCATACCTGGTATGAGCACCGGAACGTCTTTACCGGATTGCACAAAAACGTTGATGATATCCTTGAGTTGTTTTGGGAATGTAGCTCCAACTACAGCCCCCAATCCTGGTGAGTGCCATGCAAGTATTTTTTTTGCAACCAGCACATATAAGGGTTCACCATTCACCGGTAAGTCCTGTATTTCAGCAGAGCTTTTATTGGATGTCTTAACAAGGATATAGCATCCCTTATCGGGATAGTCTTTGGTAAATGGTTCAACAGAATCATATCCAAGGTAAGGGGATAGCGTTACAGCATCAGCACCAAAAAATTCAAACGATTCCCTGGCATAGGCTTGAGCAGTTTTACCAATATCGCCCCTTTTCACATCCAGTATTACCGGGAACCCTTCAGTATGAAATAGTTTAATGATATCGATCAAAGCCAATATCCCTTCCATACCATACTGTGCATAAAAGGCAAAGTTTGGTTTTACACACGATGGGAAAATATGAGAAGCAAAACATTTGTTAAGTATATCCTCGTAGAATGTATATATTGTTTTTTGTATAGAATCTTTGAAAAATGGGATGTCTTCAATCACTGGGTCAAGACCCATGCACACTATACTGTTATATTTCTGTGTATACCACTGTAAACTTTCACAATAATTCATTTCGATAGTTCCTTAAGATAGGTTGTATAGAGTGAAAAATTATCCTCATCGTACAGTACGAAATATATATCGATGAAGAAATTTTCTTTTTGCATAAAATCAAGAACTGTATCAATAGCTATCTTGCACGCTTCATCCTTTGGATAGCCATAGACACCAGTAGAGATGGCAGGGAAGGCAATGGATCTACAATTATATTGTTTTGCCAGTTGCATGCTGTTGCGGTATGAATTTTTTAGTATAGTAGCTTCATGCTGGTTGCCCCCTCGATACACAGGTCCGGGAGTATGGATAACATATTTTGCGGGAAGTAGGTAGCCTTTTGTAATCTTAGCTTCACCAGGTTTAGCTCCACCCAGCGTTCGACATTCTTCTAATAGTTGTGGGCCAGCAGCCCGATGGATAGCTCCATCAACACCGCCTCCACCAAGTAATGATGGATTTGCAGCATTGACTATCGCATCAACATCCATTTTGGTGATATCACCTTTGATGATGTGGATTCGTTCTACTATAGTTTTGTCATAGTTATTCATAATGCCTCATCCATTGGTTAATCTATAGTATTAATAGAGTAATAAAAAATAATTTTTTATTCCATATTTAACGGTATTATTAATTGATAATACTACAAGAATATGTAGCAATTGCAAGCATATTATTGGAAAATTAAAAGTAAGGACGATAGTAACCATATAATGATACGCTATTTTGATATAGTAGTTGTAGGTGCTGGTCATGCTGGTGCTGAAGCAGCTTTAGCTTCAGCACGGCGCGGTTTTTCAACCCTTCTGGTTACCGGTAATTTAGATACTATCTGCCAGATGAGCTGTAACCCGGCTATAGGCGGATTGGCAAAAGGGCATCTGGTAAAAGAGATTGATGCATTAGGCGGTGAGATGGCACTGGCAATAGACGAGACCGGAATACATTATAAGATGCTCAACAAGAGTAAGGGCCCTGCTGTATGGGCTCCGCGAGCGCAGGCTGATAAAAAAAACTATCAGTTGCGTATGAAAGAGGTATTGGAAAAGCAGAAAAATTTAACAATTGTTCAGGATATTGTGGAAAGGATAATAGTTGAAGGAAATCAAATTAAGGGAATTACAACAATACGAGGACAACACCATATCGCAAAAGCAGTTATCCTGTGTACCGGGACATTCTTACAGGGGCTGATCCATATCGGCAATTACAATGAAAAAGCCGGGAGGTTGGGGGATTTTTCTGCAGAGATGCTATCAGATTCATTAAAAGAATTAGGTTTTCCTGTGAAACGTCTTAAGACCGGGACACCTCCTCGCGTAAACGGAAATTCAATTGATTTTAATAAATGTGAAATACAACAGCCTGATTCTGTGCCCACCCCTTTTTCATACAAGACCAAAACTATAGATAGGCTGCAGGTGCCATGTTATATAACCCATACAACCGAAAAGACCCACGCAATTATCGTTAATAATTTACATCTCTCTCCGCTCTATTCGGGCAAAATTAAAGGGATTGGGCCGCGTTATTGTCCTTCAATTGAAGATAAGGTAGTACGATTTTCAACACGCAACCGACATCAGCTTTTTTTAGAACCTGAGGGTTTGCATACCAATGAATATTACATTAATGGATTTTCAAGCTCATTGCCAGAGGATGTCCAGCTGGAGATGATTAAAACAATACCTGGCTTAGAAGAGGTACAGGTTATGCGCCCAGCATATGCAGTAGAATATGATTATGTACCTCCCATTGAATTATACCACACCTTAGAAACAAAAAGGGTATCAGGATTATATCATGCAGGTCAGATAAATGGGACGTCAGGATATGAAGAAGCTGCAGCGCAGGGAATAGTTGCTGCAATAAATGCTGGCAACAAAATTTCAGGTAAATCCCCCCTAATATTACAACGTTCAGAGGCATACATCGGTGTTTTGATAGATGATCTGGTTACCAAAGGGGCAGATGAACCGTACAGGATGTTTACCTCACGGGCAGAATATCGATTGCTATTGCGGCAGGATAATGCTGATGAACGTATCATGAAATATGGCTATGAAGCTGGACTTATCGATAAAGAATTTTATTTTAATACTATTCAAAAATACAAAAAGATACAAGAGCTTACTAAAAAAGTGTCTGCATTGTCGATAGTAATTGATGAAAAAATAAAGAATATTGTAAACAATAAAAAAGTTCCAATTGATGAGAAGATATCTTTAGGTGTCGGGAAGCTGTTAAAAAGGCCTGAGATAACAATTGATGACATTTTACCTAATATTTATGAACATGATAGTTCGTTAACAATGACACACGATGAGGCAAAGATTGTTGAAATGAGCATTAAGTACGATGGGTACATCAAAAAAGACCTTGAACGAATAAAAAAATTGGAAATGATGGAGAATAAATATATACCTGAAACAATTGATTATGGGAGCATACCAGGGCTGAAAAATGAAGCTCGCGAAAAGCTAAAAAAAGTTAAGCCTGAAACAATAGGGCAGGCCATGAGAATATCTGGAGTAGATCCATCGGATATTTCAATAGTATTGGTTCATATAGAGTCTTTGCATAAAAATAAAACAGTATTATAAGTATATTTATACCATAAATGGTAGAAATAGTATATGTGCAAGCTTAAATAATCGTTATGTTCCACGTGGAACATTATGTCGCATTGATAATATAATGGGCGTAACATTATCTATATGTTTCATAAAAACATTACAGATGATATAAGGTGTGTATAGAATAGAAAGGTTGTAATTAATTATTTAAAATGGTTTCTATCCACTTGTTGACCACTGGGTTTTCTTTATTCGCTTTCTCTAACCTGGCGCCCATTTTATGATGACCAAAATACGATGTCAAAAGAGGCAGGCTATCGTTATGAAACCAATGTAGATTTCAGCCTATATTTACGGGGTTTCGTCAAAATTGATAACTTTTGAATGTATCAACTTATCAATCACCATGTCATAAAAGCTCATTAATGACCTGCCGCATTACTTTGCGATATTAAAAAAATCCCTCCAAACAATGGGATAGAAAATATATCTTAAAAAAATTTCTATAGACCGATCCAGAGGTATCAACTGATAATTCCTGAAATATGGTGTCGCTCATTTCAGGTAATTCACATACAGGGCATTATGTGTGAAGCCTTCAGGAAAATCAGCTTTATTATCAACTCCGCCATGATGGCAATCCTTAACCTCTGCCTTATACTCTGTCATATGGATAGATATTTGGGGAATTTCAAATACTTGTCGCCTATCACTTGAAGGGGGCTTGCTGATGTTGTGGCTATTCTTCGTGAGCTGAACTCCGAGTTTTTCTATTCTGCCAAACAACCGAAGCATAAGATTAAAACTGCATCTTTACACGGGTCATATATCTTTTCAGCATCTCCCTTGTTCATGAGGCATAATGTACTATATGCCTAAAACATAATAGTAAATAATTTTCTATTGAAAATTTTTAGCTGAGTAATTACAAGTATTAAACAATACATTGGCAACTATCTCTTTGGTGCGATGAAATAGTTGTATTAAAAGTGCAAAAGTTGGTATATATGATGAATGCAGGTGATAATATCGATTATAATGTTATAAATGAAACATTATGGGAATATGCAAGTTTAATTAGTGACTATAATAAAATAACAAATATAACTGGATTTAATAGTATTGAAGCTATTTATAAAGAGCTTATTGTTAAGAGTATAACACCCTTGCAGAATTTAAATGTTCCACGTGGAACAACCTTCGTTGATATAGGAACCGGAGCGGGAATCCCAGGATTGGCATTATTGCTTTACTTTCATGGGATGGTAAATGGATTGTTGATAGATTCCAACAATAAAAAAATACAATTTGTAAAGGAAGCTGTGAAAAAATTTGATTTGCACAATTATTGTACAATAATTCATGGGCGTGCTGAAGACCTTGCTCATGATATTCATTATCGTGAAAAATTTGACTTTGTTATAAGCAGGGCTTTTGCGCATCCATATATGGCAATTGAATATGGGTTGCCATTTGTCAAAGTTGGTGGGTTTTATTATATATACTATCAAGTGGATAATTTTGAGCAAAGTATAGATGAAATAAAGAGTACTATTGGGAATGGATTGTATGGGGAATACCGTCATGGCAATGGCACAGATAAAAAGAATAATACGAGGTTAGCAAGAAATGACAGCTATCAGATGGAAAAAGTTTTGCAGCATGCCGAAGAATGTGGGGGGCATTTAGCATCACAAGAAGAATTGATGAAGAGGGGGTTGCAAGGGGGATTAGTTGTTATAAAAGATAAGCCTGTACCATTATGTTTTCCCAGAAAGAATGCAGTTGTGAAGCGAATAATTCAAAAATTACGGTAGCTATATGGTCAAAAATAAATATAAGATATTTTTACTATTAATGCTTTGTTTAATCAGTGTTGGTTTATTAAATTATCTTGCTTATGCTCAGGTTGATAATAACAAGATTGCCGGAATGATAATAAAAGATGAAAAACTAGTAGTTCCTGGTATGGGAGGCGGGGGTGTTCTGCTTGGTTCAACGGAAAAAGATGTTGTGATGACCAGGGCAAAGCCTGCTATAAAGACTAAGAAAACCAATCATGATTTTTTTAAGGATGTTCTAAAAGTGGAATCTCAGGTAACATTGCCCTTCAATTACCTTTATAAATACAATGAGCCTGAATGTATCATTGGATTTTTCAATAGTACGGTTGAATTTATTGTTGTATGGGATCGACGATGTATACTCATAGAAGGTGTCCCGTTATCACAAGGTGTTATGGCGGTTGTATATATCTATGGTAATTATGGGTTAACATGTTTGCGAGAAGACAATAGGTCATTGTATATATATGCTGAAAAAGGTATAGCTTTAATTGATGAGGACAATAATGATACTATTGACGGTGTCGTTATATTTAAAACTGGCAGTTAAGGTAATAGATAAATTCAATAAGAACGATAAGATTATACTACGCTATACTACGCAATGGAATATTTTGAATTTATTGTTTCATAGATATAATGTGCGTGGATATCGTTTATATTGTATTCATGGAAGATTATATCATCAATTGTATCCATTATTTTTTTTCTGCTTAATAAGTTTTCTTCATGACGCAGTAATATAGAAAATTTTTTTAGTATTGAGCAATTTGCAGGATTAATTTTTTTGATAGGCAATTTCTCAAGATTCCCGCGTAAAACTTTTATGGTAAAAAATTGTGTTTCATAAATATATTGCATAAGTCGGGAGTTCAGAATTGTTACAATAATATCGGGATCAAGTGTTTCATCTACAGGTATGAATCCATTTACATTGTTCAATGTGTAATAACCATTGTTTTCAACGGCAAACATGAGCTTTTTACTGATAAATCTGTAGATAATTTTATTGCTGTTGAGGTAAAAGTGCTGTTCGGCAACCTGTTGTAGTGTTGTAATGTTATATTTAAAATAATGGCCACTGAAATTAATTTTATATGGTTCTATGTCTTTCCCAATGATTATTGGATGGGGGTGCTTATTATCCGGATGGGGCGCAATATGGTGATTGTTATTCCCGGTTACAATTCCTAAAAAAAATTTAGCTTTTTCCTTCAATGTAAAGTAATTCAGTGATTCGATGTGTGCAAGTATTGACACAGCTTTCCTGGAATAGTTAATGGAAAATATATGTTCATGAGAAATACAATACGTATGTTGGGGTATCATCTGTGATATAGAATCTAATGTTTTTGAATTTTTTATATTGATAATATTTTTTAACCGTTTCTTTGAATCTGATTCTTTTTGTGCCGTTATTGATATGGTAGGTGCATACACTCCTTTGAAACAATCACCCCATAATACAATTTCTTTTATAATTGCATTGTTAAGTAAAAGTTCTCTTGAATTTTTATGAGCTTTAATATTTAGATAAGCTTCAGGAATTAAAAATGATAGGACGCCTGATTCATCCAATAAAAAAAAAGTACGCTCTATAAAAAGGGTAAAACTGTTTATCCCGCTTTGTGCTGAATAGTATTGGTTCCTGAATATATTTTTTTGTTCCTGTGTAAAATGAGCCCCCCATGGTGGATTGCCTATGATGATGTTATATTTTTCATTATTATGCGGTAAAGTAAATATATCATCTATATCAAGGATATCACGCCGTATAATATTTGTTTTTTGACCGCTAATTTTTTTCATATTCCATTGTGCGATAGAACACGCTATGGGATCTATATCATAACCAAAAAGATTGTTGCTGCATATTAAATGAGATGCTTCTTTTTCATCTATACCAAATTGTTGGTATCGTTCCAATAACAGTTTATAGGTGAATATAAGAAATTGGCCTGAACCGCATGCTGGATCTAAAATTTTTATGGTGAAGATGTTTTCATGATACTGCAATGTATGATCAACAATATGTTTAACTATTGCTGATGGTGTAAAGTATTGCCCTTTCTTTTTTTTGTCAGTATTATGTTTAATATTTTGATATATATATCCAATAATATCACCTGATTTTATTATGTCCCATTGTCGTATCAGCCTTAGCAGATCGTGAGCTGCGCATAAACCGTTTTTGGAAAGATTAGAAAGATTGATTGGGGATTCTATCCCATCAGATAAAAGGAATTGAACCAATGAAGTAATTATTTCATCGCTAATATAGGATAAAGAAGGATATATATCTTTTTTTAGTTGCTCTAAGCAATAATCGATATAATGTGTGTTGTGCGTTATGTAAGTATCAATTTTTTTATGCATAGGAACTATCGGCATATTAATTTTATTTTCATAAAAAACGCTTATAGTTACATATCGAATACTTATGATAAAACGATTAGCATTTGTGAGGGTTCAATGCATGAATTATCTATCATGTCCAACGTGCTTGACATTGTGGTGCAGCATGCACAGCAGAATGGGGCGGTGAAGGTTACAAAAATTCATTTATTAATTGGTGAGCTATCTGATTATATCCCTGAATGGATGCAGAACTATTTTGATTTTGTAAGCAAGGATACAATAGCCGAGAATGCCCAATTGGTTGTTGAGATGGTGAAGGCATCGTTACAATGTGGGGATTGTGGCACTACATTTGTATTTAATAAAGATGACTGGCAATTTAGTTGCCCGCAATGTCATTCGCCAAATGTAACGATTATTTCAGGCAGAGAGTTAACGGTGAAGACTATCGAGATTGAGGGAGCATGAAGCATGATAACTGTTGTCGTGGATGTTGTAAGTGATACATTATACAGACAGGAACGGGAAGACCTTTTAAGGAAAAGCAATTGAGCAATAAGAGCCTCGCAATGCTATTAAAAATAAAACATGCTATGATGTCATGAGCAATGACAGGCAAATCAGTACGTCAATAAACATTAATTTACCAGGTAGTTCCAGAGCAGTTATTGATTATATAGAAGTTATAAGGATGTATTACCGCATGCCGTACACCTGTTATAAAGACAGGGAAGGGATTACGCTCATGAATAAAATTTGATTGCATTCACACTTTATTCATACCGATACTATTAATATATCGTAATCGTTAAACACTGTGCTTAACAATAAAGAGTACACTAGGAATTGATGGAATTGTAGGCTATGTTAAAAATAACATTCATCATAAAGTATAGTATGGCTGTTTTGCTTTGCTTATGTATATTCCAGTGTATTATATATGCAGGCCCTCTTGTAAAAATTGAACATGTTGATATAACATCATTCCCCGGTGTTGGTATTTCAGGTAAGCTTCATACAACACAAGGAGAAGTTGATAGCATAACAAAAGATAATTTTACCTTGTTGGAGAATGGGAAAGTTGTAAAGGAAATATTTTTAAAGCCAATGAGAGGGGATAATGTATATATAGCCTTATGTATTGATTCGAGTAAAAGCCTTTCAAAAAATAATTTTTTGCGTTTAAAAAATAGTGCCATAAGCATAATAAAGAAAAGCCCGGATTACTATAAATTTTTACTGTATAAATTTAATAATGAGGTTGTGCAATTAGCGTCGCATGATGACGATAGTATGGTGCATATTGTAAAAATAAAAGATTTGCAACAGCTTGGCAAATGTACCAAATTGTTCAATTGTTTATATACTGCTATTGAAGATCTTTCTAAGTTTAATGGAGCCAAGGCAATACTGCTTTTTACTGATGGTAAGGATGAAGGAAGTGACATGCTTCCCGACGATGTTATCAGTAATGCACGGGAACACTCAACCCCTGTTTATACTGTACTGCCGCAAGGTTGTAAGAAAACAGCTGTTGTGAGTCGTTTGAGCAAAGCAGCCAACGGTAAATTGTTTATAATAAGTGATGATATCAATAAAAAAATACTCCAGCTTATGCAATCCAGGATGTCATCGGGAACCATCCCTTTTGAGCTGAGTTATCACTCATCAAGTGCTGATGGCATTGGCTCTGTGGAAGTCAGATTTAACAATGGTACTGTCAGTGATAATGATATAAAATATGTAAACTTTAAAATACCGTCGTTTACAGCATATAGGTTCAATAATGTACCTTTTGTAGTACTGGCGGGAATTATTGTGCTGCTTATTGTTGCACTGGTAGTTGTTTTTATTATTTTCATGAATAAATGGAAACACATTGTTGAACTTGTCAGTATGCAGAGGATACCACGGCCAGTACAACATAACTATGATGTGCTTTTTGAAAAAGATGAAGCTGGAAGAAAGCAAGAATCAGCCTTATTACTGTCAAGCTCACCTGAATATAGCTATACCAGTGCATGGCTGGTAGAGAAAAGTGGTCCTGAAACAGGAAAAAAATTTCCCTTAATCTGGGATGAAGTAACCATTGGGCGTGGTAAGGATAATACGATAGTTATAAACGATGATGCTGTGTCGCTGAAACATGCAAAGATAAAAAAGATTAATGACTGCTATTATCTATTTGATTGTGCCAGTGACAATGGTACCTTTTTAAACAATAAAAAGCTCCTGCGTCCAAAAATGCTCACCGATTGGGACGAAATTCAAATAGGAAGAACCACAATACTTTTTAGAGGAACAAAGATAAAACATTAATGCCATGCCATTAAAAGTATTACTATGCTCGCCGCCGGTCTTTGATTTTTATTATAGCTTCCATCGTTCTGAGCCGCTGGGTCTTTTATATATCAAAGCAATGCTAAAACAGTATACATGGCTGGATGTTGATATCTATGATGCACGGCTGAAAGCAAAATCAAAGAAACTTCAAACTCCTGATGTTTTTCAGTATCTTCATCATATCTATATTCACGATACTTCATGGTTTAGCCTGTTTTATGGATATAAGCGTTTTGGAGCTTCTTTTGACAGGATAGCAGGGTTGATTAATGAAAAAAAGTATGATGTGGTATGTATATCTTCCTTATTTACAGCATATCACCACGATGTTGAGTTGCTGGTTAAAAAGATCAAGGAGCATAGCAGTGCGATAGTTATTGTGGGAGGCTGGGCTGTATGGAGTATGCCCACAGATGAAAAGAGATATGCTGATGTTTATGTAAAAGGTGATGGTGAGGTTGTATTGCCGGAACTGTTGCATGATATCTATACATCACACAATGGCTGCTTCCATAAACTTCCAGAGATTATCGAATCCAGCAATGACAGGGTTAATGAATTTTTTTGTAACAAAATCCCTGAACGATGCGGATGGTATACATACTATGGTAAAAGGATTGCTAATGTAATCTGCAGCAAGGGATGCATCCATCAATGTGCATTTTGTTCAATACATTCGCGGTATACCTATCAACGCAGAACATTCCAGTCAATTGAAGAAGAATTTCACTATCTCTATACTAACGGTGTGCAGATAATTAATTTTGAGGATGATAATTTTTTATATACCAGGGATTATGCTCTACAGTTACTATCGCTCATGAAACATTACAAAGCAAAAGGGATGAACTATCTTTGCATGAATGGAATAACAGCTTCAAACCTCCATGCAGTACTTGATGATGCCATTGATTCCGGATTTTTGGAGTTTAACCTGTCGCTTGTTTCAGCCAATGATGCTATCGCCAGGCGCTATAACCGTCCGCAGGTAAAAGAAATGATACAGGATATAGCCTTCCGATGTACAGGCAGGGTTAAGGTTATTGTCTATGTTATAGCAGGTTTGCCTGGCAGCAGTATTGATGATTGCATACAGGATATTGTATTGCTGGCAAAGCTTCCAGTAATAATTGGATTTTCACCACTGTATATGATTCCGGGCGTACCTATGTTTGAAACAATGGGGCTTCCGGATGATATGAGGTTGTGCAGAGGGAGCGCGCTCTATCCGTTTGGTAATAATGCCACACGAGAGGATATTGCAAGCTTATGGAAGCTGTGCCGTTTCATTAATACAATGAAATATCTCCCGCACAACCCTGATGATATACATTTGTTACAGGAGCATATCTATTACTATACCAGAGCATGCAGGGAGAAACGATGGTATTACAAAAGCAGTGATGGTACCTGGCAGCAAGGTTTTTCATTTCATGCCTCTTTACCGGAACATATCCATGTTTGTGATATTGATGGGAATTCTCGTGAAATGTGATACTGTAGTTTTTTGCTGTTTTACTCTTTATACATAATAAAACAATAGTTAAATCCCCGTAGAAAAAAATTGCCTTCTTCAGCAGCCCTGTGATAATTGCCCATAGCCAGGGTTTTATTATGTCGTGCTACGGCGATGATATCAACAGGTTTGAAGTGTTGCAACAATATGGAGAATAGTTTGAATCCTATAGGGATAAATCCATCCTTCTTGTTATAATAATCACAAACATATAATCCCATGGAGTGTTTTGGTTTACAAATGCGATGTATTTCTTCAATAACTATCGCCATGGCATCAAAGTACTCCTGAGTTTTAGCACCTAGTTTCCCAATACACTGTTCTTCGTTTGAGTAGTTGATATTGTCACCATACGGCGGGTCTATAAAGACAAAATCAGCGCTGTTACTTTTACAGGGAAGATTGCGTGCATCAGCTTTCATAATATCGGCTCTATACGGATGGATGTCATACCCCAGACATTTTCGATGGAGATCGTTGCATACATCAATGGTTGTCCCGCTGCCGCACATTGGGTCTACAACCATATCACCCTCTTTTGTATACCGCATGAGCAAATTCCATATAACATATGAAGGGGTTGCACCCTGGTAATTTTGATCACCCTGCGTTTGATTGCCGTAATTCTGGGAGGGGTAGTTCCATAATGTTGTGGTCTGTAATGTTAGTGGTGGTTTAAACATGGTATTAACCTTAGAAAGTTATTGTTTACCATACTATATCAAAAATTTTTCTCATTTTCAGATAAATCGCAAAATAAGAAGATTTTAATAGTAAACTATGCTATTGCAAACTTAAAAAATGTAATATTTCAATACTTTGGAGGATGACATGAAAAAAGATACAAATGATTGTGTTAGTACATGCTATGTACTCTATGGTAATCTGGTGAAAAAAATAATAGCCGGTTACTTTACGGCCAATGAGGATATTGAAGATATATTCCATGATGTATTCCTTAAATTAGTGAGGGTTGATTTGAAAGGGGATCCGTTTGATCCTGCTATAAAGCATTATATTGTTAAAGCAACACGAAATACCTGCATCAGCCGTATTCGCAAAGAAATGCGACACCATAACAATGGCGATAGTTACTTGCTATCGCAAATGGTAAGTTTCGAAGAGGTTAATAATAACGATATGGCTGAAACAATGATTGATGGTATGGTAGTCAATACTCTGTATGATGTTATAAAGGAATTGAGCTATGATGAGCAATCGTTGCTGTACAAAAAATTTTACCAGAATAAGAAGTTTTCAGAAATTGCCGCTGAGTGTAAATCAACATATTATTTTATTGATAAACAATTGAAAACAATTTATAAAAAGCTTTATATGAAGATGGTTCGGACATGTATACACCATAACGATATATCATAAATTATAAATTAGCTTGAAATTTATCGATAACTATTGTATAAGTACTTCAATTTTATATCATGGGACTACATATATAATACATTTTGGATGGTTTAGCTTTGAACTATACTATAATTACTATCTGTACAATTGCTGTTATATTTGCGCTCTATGTTGCTATCATCAATATAGTGAATAGATATTATTATGCAGTAAACCGCTTGTTTTCACTTATTGCAATTCTGACAGCAGGTATGGTTTCATGTTTAATTATACCATATTTTATGCCTGATATTGATATTGTTCAACTGACACGCTGGTATTTTGGTTTAATAATAATTATTAACCAGGGCTTTTTTCATTATACACAAATTTTCCCCCGGTGGGAAAAGAAAAGCCCTTTATGGATGATCATAATAACCGCTATACCCGGATTTATTACATTTATACTTTGTGTAGCAACTGATACAATAATTATGCAGTCATCATTTATTGAGGATCATATCAACTTTAGTTATGGGGTATTGGTTGAAGTATATATAGTCGTTTTTATTTTTTATATTTTAGGTACTTTTTTTACGTTATTTTATAAAGTCAAACGATTAGAAAATACTTCATTTAGATATCAATTGTTCTATATTTTTATGGGGAACCATTTTGGTGCATTAATCATTTTGATAACGTTTATAATTTTACCATATGCTTTTAAAATATATTATTTTCACAGCTCTGGAATTGCATCTGCCGCCTTGATATTGTTACTGATAAATAATTACGCCATTTCAGATGAACGCTATCTTGATGTTAAGGAATTCTACTTTAAAATAGTTTTTTATTGTATAGTATTTGCTATGACGGTAATTCCATCATATTTTATTCTTGTATATAGTTATAGGTTTTTTTTAAGAGGTGGGCAGATTCCTGCTGTAGCTGTTGCTTTTATCAATGGTATATATTTATTTGTATTTACACGTTTTATCCAGCCATATCTGGAGAAATCCTTTAAAAGAGAATATGTGCGCATGGAAACACGTTTTAATACATTTATTCAGGCATTATCTCAGGCTGAAGAATTTGAAGGGGATCCCGCATATTGGGACAAATTTTTTTCCACAACCATTGACAGTCTGGAAAATTTGTTTAATGTTAGTTCTGCATCACTTTTGATGTATAATGAGTCAGAAAAAGCGTTTATTTTAAGCCGCAACATTGGTGAACAAACAAAAATTAAAAGAGTAGTGTCTACCGATTCTATTGTGCAGTTATGTGAAATGGTAAAAACAACAATCCATCAATCATTATTTTATACGGATGATACTGTCAAGGCTTTTGATGATGTCCTTAAATTGGTAAAGAGTAACAGTATTGAAGTTATTCTTCCTATTTTTGACGCAAATGGAAAACTTGTCGCGATATTATTCATAGGTCCTCATAAAAAAGGGCGCCCGTATACCTATAATGAGATTCAATTCATGGAATTATATAGAGTAAAGTTTGGTAATGCTTTAGTAAATTCTTTACAGATAGAGGATGTGAAAACAAAACAGATTGGTGAACATGATAAATTGCTGGTTAATGTTATTAAAACCTCTCTTCAACCCAGGCAAATACCGTTTATCGATCATATCAGGATCAGCTCTATATTGATGAATAATTCCAATCTTGGCGGCGAATTTTGCCATGCTCGAGTTTTACGCAAAAATTTGCTGGGATTTTTCATAGCCGATTGTTCGTATAGTGGAGTAGATGCCGCTGTATTGGCCATGGAGCTATATGGGGCTTTTGAATCGTGTTCACCTGTTTATGATGCTCCTGAAAAAATAATGCAGTTATTAAACTGGGTTGTGTGTACCTCCCGATTTAATGATAGATATGCTACAGCATTATGCTTCACATTTAATTCAGATGATCTATCATTGAAATATATAAACGCGGCATTTAATCCTCTCATTCTCTATGAGATTCATTCGGACAGCTTTTTAGAATTGGATACCAAAGGGATACCCATTGGGATTGAACGCGATTTTATTTATGAATCCAAAGAATATAGAGCACATGGTCCGTGTATAGGCTGTATCTACTCTAATGGGATTGCTGATGCTGTTAATGCTCAGGGACAGCCATATAGCATTGGCAGAATAAAAGATCTAATCCGCCTCCATAATAGTGAAACTCCGGCTTTGATTATACGGCGTATTTCATCTGATCTCAATGATTTTATAAGTAATACTGTATTAAAAGAAGATATCAGCATTGTGATTTTTCGGATTGAGTGAATGTATATCGTTAGTTTGAAAATGTAATATGAATCTGGATTTTAAAGAGTCAGCTAATACAATAATATCTATCCTTCGAGTGCAAAAGCATATTGCGATTTTCATTAAAGGATCGCCTGATCCTGATGCAATAGCGTCGTCATACTTTTTGTATTGTTTATGTAATGCGTTGCATGTTCAAGCAACGATGTTTGCTTTTATGCCTGCATCATTACCATCCAATAGGGAAATTATATCACTATTTTCTATTCCATTACATATTGAAGATACCATAAAGGCTATTAACATGCGACGCTATTCAGGGTATATTGTATGTGATTTTCAGACAGCTGCACTTGAAGGGATAGTAAATGTCATACCCTGTCTTATCCATTTAGATCACCACGCACCGGTGGAGGATGATGTATCTGCTCATTTTCGTATTTTAACTGATGACGTAGCATCCACAAGCACTCTATGTGCTCTCATGATGCAATATATATCATGCTTCCCACGGGATGTGATACACTTACTGGCAACAGTATTATATTTGGGAATAAAGACCGATTCTGATAATTTTAATCATTTAAACAAATATGATGTAATGGCAATAGAATATTTGAACCAGTTGTATATACCTTCAATGATTGAAAAAATTGAGAGTGTCCCACTGTCACTGTATTCTCAACGGTTACTACAACATGCAATGGCTAATGTGGTTATCTATAAAGACTGGCTGATAGCAGGTGTTGGATTTGTTGAGGAAGAACACCGGGATACTATTGCCATAATTGCTGATTACCTTTTGGAAAACAATCATGTTGAACTTGCAGTTGTTTATGGAGCTGTCTATCATAATAATCATACGAAATTAGATATCGATGCATCGCTAAGAACCAAAAAGGAAGACCTTGATTTAAATGAATTGATCAAAAATATAACAGCTGATGGAGGAGGGAGAAAATATAAAGGAGCATTTCAGGTGCATATAGATTTTTTTGTGTATTGTCCTGATCAGGGGAAGTTGTGGGATATTATTGCTTTGACCACTCATCATAGTCTAAAAAACATCAGAGATGGAATGTATAAAATTACTATCCAGAGCAAATTTAAAAAATTAACAAAGACAATAAAAAAATTGTTCATTAAAGCAAATAAAGAAAAGTAGATTTTAAAATAACAGGCTAAATTGGAATCCTAATTCGTAAGAAACAATTTCACGGTTTGTTGAGTTTGTTTCTCGGTTTCTGAAACGCTCCAGTATACCACGAGCTATAATTAATCCCTGGATGTTCTTGTGGACATTGAGGGTTAGATTGGATGAAATGCTATAAAGATCATAGGGTTCCGGCGAAGTGTAAAAGGTATAGTTATACCGATTAAGGGCCATGTAATATTCAATTCGAAAAATGGGCATTGCAGTAAGCGTATACCAATGTTTAAAAAAATCATAAATAAATTGTACATCGGTTTCATATATAGTTGAGAATGTATAACCTTTGTCAATATTGGTAAAGTCAGGTTGAATAGTCATGTTCTCAAAGTAAATGGTATCATCATTATCTCGCTTCCTATCATCAATCGGGATAAATTCGTACCACTTTTGTGTGCGGTAGCTTATGCCACATTTAACAGCAACACTTGATCTGTCCCATTTAAAAGTTGTCCCTATGGTTGGGGTATGTTCATCCTGTACAATATTTGACGTAATTCGCAGATATTTATTATACTGATATTCCAGTAGCAGTATTGCAGAATGGTATGATAAATCAGGTTTATTTGGTCTGAAGAATCCAAAAGAAAAAATCTTCATGAGATCACATGAAACAGACGAAACAATGCTGTAGGTTACAACCTGTTGAGCAGGGGTATTGATACCATTTCTGTCTGAGACTGAATTGACACTTGAGTTTAAAAAAAGTATAAGGGGCGACAGTTCCCAGTTAATGGAAAATGCTGCATTATCAAGAAGTCTGAAGTAATTATTGTAATCTGCAAAATGCACTCCCCCGATAGCAGGTTGAGTGTTCATGGTATAGGTTACGTAGTCGCGGCTATTTGCATAATTAGACCTCCCTTTAAAAAAGTACCATGGAGGGTAGCTGATAACATTACATATCTCATTTGCGGTTGCACTGGTAAACCGTTTAACACCATATCGCTCATTATAAAAATTAGTAGATTCACCTTCATAGGGAACGTTTATTTCATTAATAGTTCCGGAACGTGTGTAGGTAAACATGCAACTCTTAATTGATGGGAAAAGTTGACTAAAGTTTATAGGCAATGACAGGGTGTTCATCATAAATCCATAGGTGGAATGTGAGCGGTTAAATCCATAATCATACCATATTTCTGATGGCAAAAAATCCTTAAATTGATTCTCAAAATATGAAAATTCATATGAAACGGATGGGTTGATGAATTGATAACGCTGGAGGCCAATGGTAAGTGAACTTTTTTTTAATCGTTCTATGAAACGAATAGTATCATCATAGTAAAAAGGTGGATGAAAATTTGAGTTAATCTCGTGATATATCACAGGATTGATATCTGAAACAGTGCCTCTATAGGTAACAAATTCTTCTGATAGTATCTGGATACCGGGGGAAATATAAAAATGAGGGTATTGATACTGTATGGATACATTGCATGATTGGCGTTGTTTTTTTTGATTGCTGAAACCGTTTGATATGGATTCACTATTTTCCTTATAGGTATCATCCTTAAACGATGTATCAAGCAACAACCTGTATGATAGATCACCCCCAAATATATTGTTCAGGGATTGTTGTAATCCAATGATTGCCTGATGTGTTATTTTATTACTACTGATATCATATGAATTGGCTGTTTGTTTATATTCTTGCTGGTTATCAAATTGTTCATAATTATACATCATATCAATCTGTGGAATTCTTTTATCAGGTGGAAGCAGGGTTGAGATGAAATGTAGCTGGTTTATTGAGGTTGTACCTCGTCTTGATGGTATGACATTTTCATTCAGACTATCGGTTTGTGTTTGCTCCTGCAGGTAATCTATAGAGGTGTGCCAGTAGGGAAGTATGTTACACGAAAAAACAGCCTGGCTATAGTCTTCGGATATGTCATTGTATGGCTGCCCAATGGTATAAAAATCATTGCCATGTCCTTTTTTTACATATTCAATCATGATATCAGAAAGTACCGGTGTGCCTTCTTGAGTGGTCATTAAAGGCTTTGTTATTTTTATGGTTCCTTCATACCAGTGAGCTGTATCTTCTACAGTAACGGGATCACTTGTATATATATCATCAAGCCAGAATTCACCACTTGTATTGGTATTGTGTACTGTTACACTGATTGCAATGATCCTTTTCAAATCGGGGGATCCTTCCTTTTTTATGAATTGTGCATTTGTTTTTTCACCCTGAAGCGATAAAACAATATCTTCCCATGCGTGAACAAATTGCGGGGTATAAGCATACTCTATATAATCATTATCTGAAGAGAATAACTTGAAATGTATACTATCACCACTGGTATAATTTCTAAAGTTACTCCAGCAGTGAATATATTTATAAAATCGAATATCCATTGGTTTATAAAATTTTCGGATTAATGTAGTAGAGTTTATGCCGTTGTATGAAACTTTCAAGGCAGATTCTATTGTTTTTTGTATCTCTTTCTTTGTTTTATCGCCATACAGGCTGGTGTATACATTGTTTTTTTGCAGTGCAAATGATTCTGCGGCATATTCGCTGTCATTGTATGAATCAATCAAGGTAATGGAGGCTTTGTTAGTATCGCCGGGAGTGGTGCCATCGATCTCAGTAATCTGCCAGTGCATGGTGACAAAACGGATAGAATCAATGAGGATGGTCCCGGTACTGGCAGTATCATGGTTCAAGAGTAAACGTATTGAGTATATCTTTTTTAAAATATCCTCGAATGCATCCGCTGATGCAGTATATTGAGAAGGGTTACTTTTATTAATATAAATCCTTATCTTCTGCCATGTTGTGTTAGAGCAGTCAATTGATATTGGAGCCAATAAACCAGGGATACGGATATACTGCTCTGCAGTATCCAGCATACCATTGTTGTTTAGATCTTCAGTATTCAGCACACCGTCGCCTATAGTTATTGACGATAGCCCTGCTCCTGAACCAACCACTGTTGTGAAAGGATTACTAAATATATAGCCAACATCTTCTGAGGTGCTTTTGTTGGGATCATAGTCTAAATAGCCGTTTCTATTTGTATCCTCAGTGTCAAAAATACCATCGTCGTCAGAATCCTCATTTATTGTCCCTATATCCAGATATAGGTTAACGGTTCCTGTACCGCCAGTACTTCTGTACCATATCTCACAATATTCCAGATTGGAAAGATCCGTTGGTACCACGGCTAATTTTTGTGTTACAATTGAGATATAGTCGCTTGAACTGAAATCAAAGTTTAATGCCAGTGAACGCTGGGAATTTTCAGATTGTAGGGAATCAGCAATGTGACCGGTTGCCACATTATATGGTCCTGGTTTTTTAGAGTAGGGGATGTTTATTGGTGTAAAGTGCAATCCATACAGCGTTTCAGGGTTGTTGATATCACGGTAAAATTTATAATAGATACGCGCGCGCTGATTTTGTGTTATACTATCTGGCAGTGAACCTAAGATCCAATCTTTTTCTGACATGGATAGTGTAAGTCCGGAAAAAATTGATTCAAAATCGTCTATCAAACCTTTTCCAAAAGTATTGATGCTGTGGTAACTTTTTGCATATTCAACGTATCCTCTAAATGAAACTGGAATAGTTACATTACTATTGCTCATTTTTGCTGCAATACTGGAGATGTCATGTGATGTCAGATCAATAGCGCTATCGGCTTCAACAACAGTGGTTTGCGTGGGTTCATTCCCTATAATGGGAATGGTTGAAGCACTTCCTTGTGTTGTATAAAGAATTGTTCCGCCAACATTTATATTCTTGTTTACAGCATAGTCAGCTCGTATACCTCCCATAAATTCTTGAGACTGTCCTTCAAATGGGAGGTATTGATAGCTTATCTCAATATCAGTTTCCTGAGTAATAACAGGATTGCCTGAATTGGTAAATTGGAAAAACCCGGATGTGGGATCCACTGAATAGAGACTCTCAGCTAACTGAACACCATTAATCTTGACACGGACAGTATCGGGGATGATATTGATATGTTTTAGCTGAAAACCTCGTGATTGACTGTATCCGGAGATGCCAATTTTGAATTGTGATACGGTATAGGCAGACAAGCTTTGTGTTTCAGAATAAATCACCTTTTGTGACTGTATTGATAATAGTTGCTTAAAAGGTTCACGAAGCTTAAATTGTATAACTCCTGTATTGTAATCAATAATAATCCCACCTAACCGTTCGACATCTGTCTTTGACATTGGAAAAAGATTATTAAAGAAGGATAATTTTGTATCGTCGCTCCTCAGTTGCTGTAATCCAGTAGCATACATACCCCTGATTTCATAGATGTCAAAGTTTAACATCCCATCGTTGTTACTATCCTCACCACTATCAAGTACTCCGTCATAGTTGAGGTCTTCATGGAGTGAAGAAGCATATTTTAAAAATACACAAATTTTTCCGGGGAATTGCGGGTGGCTTGTAATGGCTGAAGGGTCTGATGTCTGAGTTGTTCCATTTCTGGTGTACACCGCAAAAAGTTTTGCTTGTGATTTTAAATGCTTGAGCATGGTAATTGTACCGGTGGCAAAATTAATGGTGAAATCACTCCCCATCTGTAATTTTTTAAAATATCCTAATACTATTGATGTATCATTCCATTTGTAAATTCTCAGCAATCCGGTTTTATTTTCAGATGATGCCTCATCAGCATAAAGCTCAAAACCGGAACTATCTATCCCAACACTATAAGGAGAATAGGTTGCCGGTGATGGAGGATTTGAATTCCATGTTATAGTAGAATAAGGATTAGCTGGAGGGGCATCTACATTATCAAATCGTTTAAAAGGCTCTAATTGATAATATGTTGCTTTTGTGTATTGATATTCCTGCAACGAGACACTTGTATTGGAGTAATTGCCCTTAAACCGTTCAATCTCACTTACCCCTTTGGAAACAGAACCAAATGCCTTGAGTTTAAGGTCACCTTTTTTTATAGTAAAATCAATGCCAACACCTTTTGAAGTTGTGTCGTCATATACTGCGTATTTAGAGTTGTTAACCTTAATATTGATATCGCCAGCATTAATTTCACGTATTACTTCATCATCATTCACTGCCTTGTATTGTAAAACATAGGTATTATTTTGCTGTTGACTGTCGTGGTCAATATACAATGTAAGGCGCTTGCCAGCTTTGCCCTCTATATGGAGCTGTGAATTTTGCTCTATAGTTAACCCAGATTGAATGAGCGCTGATGTTGGTTTGTCTTCATCAAAGCGTTTATACTTATCATTGGTAAAATAAGATTTGCCATAGTTTACATTAATATTCATTGAACCGTATGAAAGGATATCATATGGCTCTTCTGCATATATTTGATCAGCGCCTATAATGGGAAGTGAGTAGCGAGGTTCAATGATATATTTAGTCCAATCTCCCGGGTTATATTCAAAGGGTGATAGTTCCTGTTGAGATTGTAAAATCAAAACATCTTCAAGCCCCCTGGCAGAGGGTTGTATTGTTTGTTCTTTATTGGTATCAATATAGCTGTTAATGCGTTCATGAAAGGAGGGGGATAGTTGTTGTGAAATAACAATGGCTGTTATAGATGTTAGAATGGTGCCAACAATAATGATATTGGATAATGATTTCATGTGTCAGAGTAATAACCATGTATAGGACAGGGGAATAATCTATTACCACATCTTGCTCATATATGGATAAGGATTAATTGGGACGCCTCCTAACCTGATTTCATAATGGCAGTGGCTGCCAGTTGCAGATCCTGTTTGCCCAACATAAGCAATAACCTGGCCTTTTTTAATAGTCTGTCCCGGAAATACAATAATTTTAGAACAATGACCATATATTGTTTCATAACCATATTTATGTTGTATCCTGACCATATAACCGTATCCCCCACCCCATGATGAAGAGATGACAATACCAGGAGCAGTAGCGCAAATCTCAGTACCCTGAGGAGCTGCTATGTCAATACCTGCGTGAAAATCTCTCCCAAAGCCAAATGGCGAGCGTCTCCATCCAAATAATGAGGTAATATGACCTGGATTGGGGATGATAGATGGTGTATCATAGATGACCTTATTACGAACATCGATAAAATTCTTAATTGTTTTGACAGTGTTGGTAGTACAGAGTAAATCTTTCTGCATTCCGCGCAATATTTTTATATCAGAAGGTAAAATTGCTGAATATTGACGCATTGATGGGTCTTCAGTGCTCACTATCGAACTTTCCCATATGGAAGTTGAATTATTGTTATTGGTAGCCAATTCGTAAAGGTCTTCTATATCAGGTTTTATTTCATCAAGTTCTTGATCTAATTCATTGGTTAATTGTTCAAAACGTATTATCTGGGATCGAATATCCTTGTAATTAGAAAGCAATCGCTCTTCTTCCCTTTTAACTGTGGTATTTTTAATTATTGCATAGGAGGATGTGACAAGGACTATGACCATTAAAGTAGTGAAAAAAAGTATGGTGAAGCGCGATATCTGAAAGTTAAAAATCTTATGCTCGTTATGTGGGATAAACATGATGGTCATTTTTTCATGACCATGTTCAAGGACCTTATCCCATTTTTTTAACCATTGTTTTTTCTTTAAATAATATTTTTCCTTCAGCTTTCGCTCAATATTGCTTTTAAAGATTTTTATTCGTACTTTCATCAATACTATTTCTCACTATAGTTATAAATAAAAATTATTCAATTGATTATAATACTTCAATTCAAATGATTTTAACAAAAGATAAATATATATAATAAATTGCAACTATAATAAAATATGCTATTATTATATATATCGTATGATATATATAATAATTATGCAAGTTTTTTTTGAATAGTATTTTATTAAATCGTTGAAGTGAATTATATGGAATGTAAACGATGTGGAAACTGCTGCAATGATGTACGGCTTGCAGAGTCACCAGAAGTTTTACAAAAGGCGTATAAATACTGGTTGCAATTATCCATGATAAACCCTAATTTTTCTGAAATTTACCTTATCTATCCCATGTTAACCTTTAAATATCAAAATCTTTCTGAAGATTTGCCATATCATTATACCTGCAAACATTTCACATTTGACTCAAATGGATTGGGGCTATGTAGCATCTATGATATCAGGCCAAGAATGTGCAAGGATTTTCCCTATTATGATGGCATTACATTAGCAGATGAAGAAAAGTTAAGTCCTTATGAAGAGTGTGGATATAATGAATAGGTGAATGCATGCTCCAATTTACAGAATATATAGCTTTTTTTGCAGGAGGTGTTTCGCTTTTAGTTGCAGCTGGTCAATGGTGCGTACCTCATCGCAGGCTTGAAAACCTGAATCTTTTTGCACTATTCCTGGTTTTAGGTCTTTTGTTGTTTCAATATGGATGTATAGTGAATGGATTTATTTTTAAAAAACCGTATCTTTTTTATTTTCATTTTACATTTTTATATTGTATTGGCCCACTTCTTTATTATGCCTATTACCTTGTTATACGGGTTGACGATTCACTTCCAAAAATAAAATTATTACTACTGCTCCCTTCTGTTATCTACTGCATAATAGATATATTTTTTATACGATCTGATTACAATTTACAGATAGCCATTATCGATAGTTTATTCTTTGATAAATTTGGTATCTATCACTGGTTAAGAATTGCAGTTATTGCAGCACTTCTTCTGGATAGTTTATACATCGTTTTTTTACTGCACCGTTTATTCCAATTCTGGCAATTACATGAGTTGACCTCGATAATGGTGGTGACATTAATATTCAGCATAAGTTCGTTTGCTGGGTTGATGATTCTATTAGCGAGTTATTATATGCGAAGCCTTATTGGGATACAGATAAGTGTCATTATAATGGCTATCTTGCTTATTGCAGCGTATCTAGTTGGGCAACATAGACCAGAGTTTTTACAACTTCTTATACGTGAAGCCCGCAGGAAAAGATATGAACGTACCTTGTTAAAAGGATGTGAAGTGGAAAGCCTTTGTAAAAAACTAAAACAATTAATGGACGAAGAACGTCTGTATTTAGATGAAGATGTTACGCTGAAAGAAGTAGCCAATGAACTGAATATTACCGCTCACCAGCTTTCAGAATTGCTTAATGTTAAATTGAAGATGAATTTTAACTCATTTATTAATCAATATCGTATTAAAGAAGCAAAAAAAATGCTTATTGA
>DCUV01000014.1 GCA_002328585.1 Spirochaetia bacterium UBA2205 | reverse complement strand
TTTTGACATTTTTAGCTCACAGTATTATCTCGACACAGAGTGCAGATGCATAATTGACATGATACCTGGTACTAAACAGTTTAGCTGACTATTGAATATCATTTATGCTTTTGCAATAATAAAATTAAATTTGAATCTATATTTTAGGCAGTACGGTATATGCATAAATGGTTAATAGAAGATAGAGATACTGTTAGCAAACAAGCAGTTTTTTCTGTTGAAAAGCTTGCATGCTATCATCCCCAAAAAAAAATAAAGCACGATTTTTATATTTTAAACAATCCTGACTGGGTAAATATTGTTGCTGTAGACAAAAACGGCAATGTAATACTGGTAAAACAGCACAGGCTTGGCACGGATGAATACACCATTGAAACTGTTGCAGGTCTTATTGACCCGGGCGAAGATCCATTGCAGGCAGCAAGTCGTGAATTGCTGGAAGAGACAGGCTATAAAGCTGAAACATTTATACTTTTAAAAAAACTGGCTGCTAATCCTGCTATTATGAACAACTATATCTATTTTTATTGTGCACTGGATGCACACAAGGTTGCCAATCAGTCACTTGACCTTGCAGAGGATATTGAAATAGTAACATTACAAACGGGTGAGGTAATCAACAATATGAAAAATGGCGCTATCAATCATTCAATCATTGTTACAGCACTGCTTCTTTTTTTTATGTCGCCCTATTGCTCTTTCCCAAAGGAAGATATAGTCATCTATTAAGAACTGGCAATGATTAAAAGCATTTACATCATCGCATTATTATTTTTGCAACCAACATCTGATTTTTCAATAACGCTGTCGTACCATCCACAACCGTTTTATCATCAAGAATGGTTTATAACACTGGCTCGTTCACAATCAAAAGCTTATATTGCAACCAATAACCCCCAATTTTTACGGAAAAAAAGAACAATCGCTATCAATGAGTATGCTACCATTGTTAAACAATTGAACTCGCTGGGGATATGGCATTGCAGGGATAGCTATATGCAGGGGAATTACTATATGCTGACAATTACTAACGGGAGCTATCGCCAACAATGCAAAATAGAATATTCTCCTTCAATACCTGGCAATAATAACTATTCACAGATAATTCGTACAATACTGAACACTGCAAATAATTATTTAAATAACTAAAAATTCATTTGACAAACTATTGTGCAAATGGATAGATTTATTTATCTTTACGACATTCGTAAAAACACAATAAGATTATTAACCAAAAAGGAGGTTATATGAAGATTAAATATCTCATATTGCTATTACCCATTATCATGATCTTTTCAACGGTAACATTTTCTCAACAGGCAACAGAAGAAAATGTTATACAGCCCGATGTACAGAGCCCTGTTTCTCCTGAAGTACAAAAGGAAGAAATAGTTACAGCAGCCCTTAAAGCTGTATCGTTTAATAATGGCGTTAACACCTTTGTAAATTCAAAGGTTAAATTTGAACTGATTGCCAAAGACAATATTGCCACTGATAAGATATTGTATAAATTGGATGACGGCAGTGAGCTTGAATATAGAGAGCCTTTTACCATTTATGATGAAGGGAAGCACGCCATTTCATATTACAGTATTGATAAGGTTGGTAATAAGGAAGATATTAAAACTTTTAAAGTGATCGTTGACAACACATCGCCGGTAGTTAATGTAGCTGTTTCTGCACCGGTTATTAAATCGGGTGACAAGCTGTATGCATCTAAAAACTTTACCTTTACCATTGATGCAAAAGATGCTCTATCAGGTGTACAGTCACTGGAATATAGCTTTGATAAAACCAGCTATCAGCCTTACCTTACCGCGTTTACCATTCCGGTTGAAGGCGCTATTACGCTGAGTATCAAAGCTACTGATAATGTTGCCAATTATACTGAGAAATTTGTCATGACTGCAAAGGATGAAAATGGCAATCCCATTGATTTAACCGATGGCAATGTTGCAGTATACGTTGATAACAAAGCACCTCTGGTAGAGATACGTGCTGATAAAGAATTTTTAGAAAAAGATGGCAAAAAGGTTGCAACAGTTGATTACAACTACACAGTTTCTGCAAGCGATACAGAATCTGGACTTTCTTCAATACTTGTGCGTATGGACGGCAAGGGCGAATTTAAAGCATATACAGGAACAATCAAGTTTGATACCAATGGCGAACACATGATCGAAGCAAAAGCCATTGATAAAGTAGGCAATGTATCTTCAACTGCTGTATTATCAGTATTTGTTGATGTCATTGCACCAGAAACATTAATTAAATCTGTTGAATAATATGATTACAGCAACACCATGGTGCACAGCACTGTGGTGTTGCATTTATATTCAGGCACTGAACTATGTTTATTGATACTATAAAATATGATTCAATACTTGTTATAACTCCTCATGAAGATATTATACGTGAAAATTCTGAAGATATAGAATTGGCTGTTAAAAATAATTATAACAAAACTATAACTGATATAATACTTGATTGTAATCATATTCAATATATAAACAGCTTTTCATTAGGTACTCTGGTAAAGATTCACCAGAACTTGCAGGAAAATAATTGCAAACTACATTTTCTTAATGTTGCTCCTTCCATTAAAACGCTTTTCAAGATAACCCATGTGCTTGATTATTTTTCAATCCTGAACTCAATTGATGAAGTAAAAGAAAAATCAAAATAATATTCCAGTATCCTTTTTATTTTTTGCAAAAAAATATTTTTCATAATAATTTTGTGAAAGAAAAGAATTGCCCATCATTTCATACATGACGGCAATATTATATAATGACTCAATACATGATGAATCTATTGTATATGCTTTCTTAAAACAACTGACTGCATTCATATATTGTTTGCTAAAAAAGTAAGCAAAACCTAAATAAAACCACCCATTAGCTGATGAAGCATCAAGCGTTACTGCAATGGATAAATGTTTTACTGCATTTTTTATATCTCCAGTATAAAGACATACCTTCCCATAACCATAGTGTGCATAAAAATAATAAGGATTTTTGGAAACAGCTTTCAGGAAAAGCTCACCTGCTTCGTTATAATTGTTGTTTTTTGCATAAATTTTAGCTTCATTACATAACGAAGAGGCAAATTTTGCATCATCAGGTTGTAGTAGCAATAACAATGTGATTATTATTTTATTGAACATCAGGAATCATCTGGCGAAGTGTTTCAAACAAAAATGTATCTATCTGTTTGCTATAAAAAGTATACAGTGTAAATACTATCCATACCAGCAATGTGAATATGCACATAAATTTCAGCAAGCGTTCAGCACCCACATCATCAGCCTTATAAAAGATAATGACAAGTGCCAGAGGCCATAGGAAAAACATATTTGCAAATAATAGCCCGCTGAATTCTTTTATAAAGGCGATAGTTACCGTATACCAGTCTTTTTGAAATTGTTTAAATCCCTTCAAAAGGTCTTTATAAAAAAACCATATATAAAACCCATATATCCCTGATGCTGCTATCTTCCATAGTATTTCAATCCGTGGACGCATCCACAATAGCACAACAGATAATCCCCATATAACTGAAAACATCATCATAGATGTTGAAAGCATTGTTGTATTCATGCTAAACAAATCCTCATTTTGATAGATAGCAGGCTAATTCAATTGCCCGTTTCATACTATTAAACTGAGCACAATTTTTTCCTGCAATATCAAATGCTGTTCCATGATCAACAGAGGTCCTTACTATAGATAGTCCTGCTGTTATATTCACACCTTCATCAAAAGCTACCATCTTGAATGGTATTAGTCCCTGATCATGATAGAAAGCTATAACACAATCGTAGGTTTGCCATCGTTGCGGCATAAATAATGTATCGGCAGAAAACGGTCCTTCAATAAGAATACCGTTATTGACTGCATCCTTTACTACCTTTGCTGTTACATCGGTGTCAAAAGCACCAATAGCACCTTTATCCCCACAATGTGGATCAAGCCCGCATATAGCCAGCACCGGTTGCTTATGCAATATCTTTTTGAGATACTTATTGCAAATTTCTACTGTTGTTAAAATTGATTCATAGTTGATATGATATGACAGCGTATATACCGGTACATGGGTTGTAACAAGAAGCACATTGTATTTCCCTGAATACATGAGCATTCTTGGATTAGGTTCATGTATACGCTGAGCTATATATTCGGTATGCCCAATAAATGGCACCCATTTTTCTATCAGCGATTTATTAACCGGGCCGGTTACCATAGCATCGACTATATTCTTTTTCCATAAATCAATAGCCGCGTCAATATAGCATAAACTTTCTTTACCTGTCAGTTCATTACCATTTGAAGGATTGGGTACCGGTCCATCAAAATCAACCGTAACATAACAGGGTTTATCTATAGTGTGGATTTTTTGCAAATCTTTGAGTGCTATGCTATCCCAAGGAAGCATTAAATCATGATAATGTTTTATAAGCACTTCAGTTTTGCATATAATCAGGGGAATAAACGATAATGCAGAAAAGTTGCCTAAAGCTTTTAACGTAACTTCCGGTCCAATACCTGCCGGATCACCAATAGTGATTGCTATTACAGGTACTTTATTCTGCAAGAAACTCCTCTGGGATTAATTTATTTTTTTCATATTCACTTTCAATAAGATCTTTTGCAGAAATCTTAAGATCATTAGCTATTGTGCAACGCCCTTCCAGAATCACACCGTTTTGTATGATAAGCTCCGGAGTTTTTATATCACCAAATATCTTTGCGGTAGGCATCAATAGTACCCTGTTTGTAGCATTGATATTGCCAATAACAAGCCCCTCAATAATGACCGATACTGCGTTAATATTGGTTTTTACCTTACCATTTGGACCTATATAGAGTTGATCAGCCTGTAAATACTTGCCCTCAAAACGCCCATCTATACGCAATGATCCATTGATTAAAAATTTCCCGCTAAAGTATGAATCTTCACCAATAACATTATTTGCAACATCACCACCTGATTTTGCTAAAGCCATGAATGCACCTACCCTTCAATTTTTCTATCACTGGTAAATAATAATTATATTAATGTCAAGATGAAATTTTACTTAGAATTTTGTTTTATCAGGTACTTTAATGATTATCAAAACTTCCTTAACAAAAGCTTTTAAATGGCGCAAAGCTTCCTTTACCGCTAAACCTTCAAATGTTTTATATACATCATATTTAGCATATGTTATTATATCATCAGCATTAAGAACCATGGTTCCGTTAAATTCCAGATCAGCCAGTATTTTGGTTATAAAATCATTAACATCTTTAAAAAATGCAAAAAGATCTATTAAAAAGAGCCTTCCCTGACGGGTACGCATTAAATTTAATTGAGAAATATGAGCACTGCTGTTTGCTTTTTCAATATCATCAACTGTTTGTTGAAATATTTTTAATGCCCTCTGGCATTCATCCAATTTTCTGTATAAAGTATCACGTTCCAGAGAATTTGAATAGTCTAATTTTGTATATTGATCAGCTATTACTCCCCATATTTTTTCTGAAAAATGTTTTAAAATACTGGCAGCAATATTAATCTCACTGTCATCTTTAAAATTTGATATTTTCTCTATCTCAATATCTTTTAAATACTCATAGGCTTCCAATAGGGATTTATCTGCAACGGGAGCAACAAGGTCATCGGTCACTATAGCTTCAATCAATTCATTTAAATCAACATCGGGATATAATTCAGAAAGCTTCCCTTTAAGTGCCTTTAAATCATTTTTTACACGCTCACGCTGTTTAGGGTCAGGTGATGTTTTAAATACACCCTCAAGGGCTCGTATAGAACGAACTATCTGCCTGGCTTTTTCTTCTCTTTCTTCCATAAATATTTTTCTATATAATTATCAAAGTATTTTATACTATAATAGTAAACTTATCTTTTTTTTGCAACATAATTTCAAAATCCAGTCAATACAAAGCATATCATAGTTAACAATTATTATAAAGTAGTATATGACATAACCGATATTATAATAACAAGGTTATCTCTGACAATTAGATTTTGGATGTTCTCTTGATAGCACAGGTAGTGAAAAATATTTTATCATATTGTGCATAATGAAAAAGCTCATTTTTAGAGATACCTGAACGTAAATATCTGGAAATGAAATTTAAAATATTTTTGTAATAATAAGATTGTGGTAATAACACTTTTTCGTTGTTAAACAGTTGAGAAAAAATAGGTTTTCAGGTGTATCATAAGAATGAAAATTTTTATATTATATGATGTAACGATATGAAGCTTACTACTGTATATCCTGTCATGGTATTATGTCTTATCTGGTTTCATAATCATAGTTATGCCCAGTATGCTATCCCTGTCATCAGTGAACTATCACGAAATAGCCAGAGTATTATGCAAATAAGAAAGGATATTCGTCAATCCTTATATACTATTAAAAGTAATCGAAGCGTTAATGAGTTACCCACTCTTTCCATGTATAAGTACGTTGTAAAAGGCAGTGAAAACTTCTGGGACATTATTGCTGTAACCAATTTAGATATGGACACATTGATATCTATCAATTCACTTTCATCACCTTCAGATATTAAAAAAGGAATATCCCTGTATATACCCAATATGCGTGGTATTATTTATCAGAAAAATGAAAATGAAACCTATGAATCAATTGCAGTAAACTATCGCATACCACTTCCATATATCTTAAAAATAAATAAAATAACCTGTAATGAACATAAACCCTACATCTTCATACCATGCGGAACAATTTCTAATCTGGATCGTTCATTATTTTTGGGAACTGCTTTCGTTTCTCCCCTAACAACAGGAAAACTAAGTTCAAATTTTGGTGTACGAAATGACCCAATTGATCATATACACAGGTTTCATCCTGGTGTTGATATTGCCTGCCCTGTTAATTCACCTGTTTATGCATCACGCGATGGAATAGTTATTTTTGCCGGGTACAAAGGCGGGTATGGAAATTTAGTGATTATACAGCATTCAAGAGGTTATTTTACTCTTTATGGACACTTAAATACTATTTCGGCAACAAAAGGGAATAAGGTTGCTACCGGCCAATTAATAGCAAAATCAGGCAATACAGGCAGAACCACCGGGCCGCATTTACACTTTGAAATCAGAAAAAACTATAAGCCAGTAAACCCTTTGTTATTACTGCGGTAGTTAGCCTTTATGCAAATAGTTAAAAACAAAAATCATTATTATTTGTGCGATAGTTACTCATAATCAATCTATTGCATCAAGAAGTGAATACATGTCATTGCCATCTTCAGGGTATTCCGCCATTAAAAAGGTAACCAGCAACTGTAATTCTTTTTGACTGAACTGCTGAACGATTTCATTCTTTAATGCATTGGCAAATGGTACAGCAAACTTCTTATTTTTACCTGGTAACACAATCAAAAATTTATGCCTATCTATCTTGGCAGTAAAATCACCTTCCGAAAGACGGTTGTGTATGATATCCTCAACTTTATCAATCAGCTCTTTTGTTTTATTGAAACCCTGTACAATATAATACCGCTTCAAATTTTTTATAGTAAACAAAACAATAGTAAGCGGTATTGACAATTTTGAAGCATTGTTTAACTCTTTTGATATTCTATTAAACACCGGCGCAATCACATCAATATAATTGGTGTATTGATATTCAATTAGCCGCGATGACCAATAATGAGTTAAAATAACATCTGACAGCGACCTGAAATTGTCAAATTGTAAATCTTTCAACTGATAATCATTCAACCGGAAAACACAAACAAAGCCTAAAAGATCATCACTTATCTGGAAAGGATATATCCAGAATACTGTCATCTTTCGCATACAGCTCTCTGTAAAAACTTCTTTAATAGCTTTATTTCTATCAAAATCTTCAATAACGGTAGGCAGGTGTAATGAAGCAATATAATCTAAAAATGGAGATTCTTTTTTTATTATACTAACTGATTCATTTAATAAAAGAGCATCATCCTCTTCAGTTAAAAGTAAGGAGAAATCCATAGTTTTATTATTTTTAACAAAAACAGCAAAGCTTAAAATTCCATTTGTTTTCATTATGTTCTGTACAGTTATTTTAAAATAATCATGCTGAGGATATTTGCGTAAACTCTGTTTATACTCTTCTATCGATTGCCAGAAATTTTTATCATCCAGATACCTTTGTATATCACTTTCTAAATATTCAATTTTTTTAACTTTTTCATAAGCAATCGCTGCAAACTCACTTACCTGTTCAATAAAATCTATCTCTTCCTCATTATAATCACCAATTGTTATTTTATCACCAAGCACCAGAGCACCAAAAACCATTGCATTGTACCGCAATGGTACAAATAAACGTGCATCAATCGCTATAAGCTGATAATATTCATCCCGATATTGTGTTTGCTGTTTATACTTTTCAATATCAACAACACCTTTTGATTGCATTAATACCTTAAATAAACCTCTGGATGTATCAAATTTAATATTCTTATTCTTGATAGTAATACCACGTGAATCTGCTACCATAAGAGAATTTTCATCATCAGGATTCAATACCAATAACGTAGATGAAGCTGAACCAATCTGCCCCATCACCGAAAAAAGTATTGTATCATACAGTTCATTCAGCGATTTTGATTTTACAATTTCTTTGCCAATTTCATATAAAACAACAAAATCCTGAAATTTTTTATCAGGCTTGCTTGATATGGCTTCAGAAAGCGTTTGCTCTTTATCGTTTTCATCTTTTAATGATTCATCCATAGTATTATGAGCTTGTTCCACTATTTTGAATTTAGTATTATTTTGAGATTTGCTGCTTCCTGGTATAGTTGACTCTTCCTGTTTCCCACTTTGTAATACATCCAGATCGGGTTCATCTTCCGGCCCAAGGTATTCATCTTTTCCATTAAGACTTGTAACAGTATCTGAATATTCCCTTACCTTTTTTTCTTCAACTGTATGTAATGTATTCTCTTCTTCCATGAAAGTTTTTTTATCATCTTCTGGTAAAATAAATAATTCATCTTCAACAGGCTCAATGGTTTTCAAGTCTTCCCTGCTTAATTCGGTGAGCAAATCATCTTGAAAATCTAAAGATTCTGATTTATTTTTTTCTTTAAGTACAAGCTCTGTATCTGCAGGGCCTGTGATTGTATCAATAAGTGTCTCTTTGCCTTTTTTATTAATTTCTTGTTTATACTGAAGTGCTTTTTCCAACAATCCCATACTTTTTATACTCCTAATTCGTTTAACACTTTTACATACAGATCAAAGTATTCTGAATTGGCAAAATTTTTTATAACTTCTTCAGGTAATTTATCAAATAATGAATCCAGATATTTGAGCAGTTTACGAATACTTGCTCGCTTCTCAACTGGCATAGTATCAACAAATCTATTGACATCATCCTTACTTTCAAGAACTATAACCTGATCTGTAATATTTGTATATTTTTCCTGTTCAACATTAATACCTTCACTTTTTTCAAATGATTCTGAAACATTTTCCAACATTCCATTTACTTCTTTATCAGGAGCCGTGCCCAATAAATTATTAATATCTATTTGCGGTTTTATTTTTTTCAACCGTCCAACTATATCATCAATATTTTCCTCAATAATAACTGCCATTGGCGACTCAATATTTTCTTCTATGCTGCGTTTTTCATTTTCACTGAAACTTTTTGGTTTTGATTCAATATATTTGAATTGTTTTATTAAGGTCTCATCTCGTTGTGGCTGATCTCTTCCTACCGCAACATCCTTAAAGGTTTTTGACGCTTTTATTGTTTCATATTCTTTTTCAAACATGATATCATAAAAGAATGAAAGCTCTTCATTGGACAAACCAAATAGCTCAGAGGTTGATGATCCTTTTTTAACGGTTTTAGTTTCATAATATTCATCAATAACCTTTAAATACTTATCATATTCATCAGTTACAATAGCGTTATCTACAAAAACAATGTCATCATCGCTAAACTTATATTCTTCTTCAAATTCCACCATTTTATCCTGAAATGTTGGAAGGGTTCCCGTTAAAATAGGAGCAATATATTCCTCTTCTTCTTTAAAACCTGCCTCTGTTAATATCTTTGCCTCACCTTCGGTAATTTCTATCATCCCGCTTACCAGATTATCAATTTCGTCTATTGATTTATCTGCAACCGGTAATTCAGTGCCACCTACTCCTGCATCATCAACAATTACTATCCTTTGATTGCCACCAAGCATTTTTTGTATATCATCGGGTATTGTCTCAAATGGCGTGGCAGGCTGCTCTACCGTTACCTCTTTTACACTATCCCCACTACGACTTGCAATTGGTTCAACCTTAAAAGATTCTTCTGCATGTTTTGTTTCTACTGCTCCAGGTTCCATTGTACTGCTTACAGCATCGCTTCCTATTGCATTTTCGTCATCAATAAGTATTTCGGACACATCTTCAATGATAGATTCCACCGTTTTATCATTTTTTGTTGCATTCTTTGGTGAAATCTTTGCTGATTGAAAATTTGCTGTACCATTCGCTTCATGAGCAACTATAATTGTGGGAGCATCTTCTTCTTTTATTACAGTTGTTTCTTTTTTTAAAATTTTTCCAGCTTTTTCAGGTATAATCTCAGAGGTTTCTGACGCATCATGTTCAACCTTTTGTTTTTTCACATCCCCCATTGCGCTTACTTCCAATGTATCGTCTTTGCCTCGTACTTCTTTTCTCACATAATCTTCGCTGTTTATATTGTCATTTTTACTTTTTTCTTTAACTGTTATGTTATTTACAGTATTAGAGGTATCAACCGGGATTAGATCATATTCTTCAAGCTCCTCAATCAGATCATCCTCTGAAAGAATAAGGATTTCTTCACTGGCTATTTGTTCAGCTTCATCCAGATTTATAAAATCAAAATCCTCAATTTTAGATTTTTCAATCTTTGTTCTCACTTCTGGAGGTATTTCTATTGTTATTACATCAGAGCGTAAATTGCTACCTTTTTGACTTTCTTTATCATCGTTCATTGCTGATGACGCATGTTGTTCAACATCTGTCGGTATGTTTTTGTTTTGCTCAATTGTTTTTTGCGATAGTTTTTGGGATTCACTTTTTTGGGATAATTTTTCATCTTCTTCCACTATATCTTCAATAACCAGTGCGTCAGCAGCATTATCAAAATAAATTTTTCCTTTAACTTCCCTATTTTCGTCATCATAGGCAGTATGAACATATTCTTCTTTAACATTTAATGAAGATGTTCCTTTTATAAAAGATTCCATTGGTTCGGGTATGTCTTCAAATAACTTTGCTTTTTGCACAGGATTTATGATAGCAGGTTTGCTACTTTTATTGTTAATCCTGACTTCATTTATGGCATCTACACTCAACGTAATATTAATAACATCATCATCCATCTCATGTAGTTGGAGAGAAGGATTTTCATCCTCAATAGTAATGGTGGAGGATGTACTATCCGTTAAATCAGTTATTTCTTCAAATTCGCCTGAAGGTTTTTCTTCTTCAGGTAAATCAATAACGATATCCTCCTCTGAGATGTCAATAATGGTTTCAGGAATATCAGCGATTTCTTCAAGTTCATGAACAATATCTTTGCTTTTCTGGCTCATACTATTTGCATTCTTTTCTTTTAAATTTTAAACTTTAGATTTCCTTATAGTATCAATATATACAATTTTTATTAAAATTTCTATTACTTACCACAAATAATACAATAACGTAGTACAAACTCACAGATATATAATCAAACACAATTTATAAATAATTATAAAACTACCCTACTGTACAATATCGGTTAACCATGTAATATTATTAAATACCATAAAACAACGTGTACCATGTAAATATTTTGACATTCAAATCATTACATTATAGTACTATATACATGATTATATAAAATTTATTCATTACTCATGAAAAATCATTGCACTTTATTGCATAGCCAATGTATTATTAACCACTATGATAGTTTCCAATGATATTCAATAATTAATGATATCGTATATCCTATTATAGGTATTGTGTCATTAATATTGATAACTATTACTAATATTTTTAAAAAACAAGGAGAGATACTTATTATGAAGTTTTCAAACAAATTAGCATGTTTAGTGGTAGCAATGGTGATTGTACCATCAGTATCCTTTGCGATAGTTGATTTTGGCGCATATGGTGGATATACCTTTGCTGGCAAAATAGATAGCCCCACCGTTGATGATGCTGAAACTGATGGCTGGCAGTATGGTTTTATTGGACATCTTAACAAATCAATAATCCCAATGATACTGAGTATGGGTATTGGTGGTTTTTATCAACGGTCCCCACTGGAATATTCAGATAGCGGTAAAGATTATGATCTAACAAAAACCATGTATGGCATAGATGCTATTGCATTGCTGGAACTTCCTATTCTAATTCATCCTTACCTGCGTGCAGGCATAGCCATTAATGAAAAGATTAAGGTTGATACACCATCAGGCACTTATACCGATGAAAAAAAGTTTAACTCATATTATTTTGGATTAGGGGCTGCTTTTACAGTATTTCCATTTATACAGATTTTTGGGGAATACCTTTACAACTATTCTAAGCAGGAACATGATGCAACATTACACAGTAATTCCATAAATATTGGGGCGCGCTTAAACATATAACACAACTATAGCTTTATTTCAACAACTGTGTGATTAATAACAAATAGTGCTAACATTGTATACTCAATTGTTAATTACATAAAAAAAGTATTGTCAAAGGTAGCAAAAAAATAGAGGCATGTTTACTTTTTTATAGTCTTTTGTTTAAAACTGCCTCTATTACTATCATTAAAATAATCAGCCTTGTTTTATGCGCGGATACCATCCAGATAAATTTTTATTTTTTCAAAGAGAATCTCTAATGTTTTTTGATTTATAATTTCTATAACAATATTTTTTCTTCCCATTTGCTTCTCCGATAATGCTTTTTCAGATCGCAATAAACTCAATGCATTGGTATAATTAGGGAGCGATAGTGACTCGGAAAGCATTATCTCGCCTGTATGATACATCCTGACACCATTTTTGCGTATATCAGTTAGCAAATCTTTTTTTTGAATCCGGGTGTGCTTTGTAGTAAGTAATGTTGCGCATACAACATAGTATGACTCTAAATATTCCTGCAATATTCTTCCAAAAAATCTAAGCTTTGCATCCTTTTCACGATCCGCATTAATTGTTATTTCATTCTGAGCGACTGTAGCAAAACCAGTCATCTGCATGTATGTAACAACACTTTGTATTGATTGCATAACATCCTCAAGCATATCCTCTGAATAAATGAACTCTTTCATAAATAAATCACGGATATATACATATTCACTTCTAAATGAATCAAAAGAAGATTGTCCATTTTTATGCAAAACCCTCAAAGCTAATGACGAAAATGTCAAAGGCAAAAAGTAATGAACAATTGAATTTTTGTAAAAAATCATTCTTGGCCTGTTTTCTTCCGGGAGCACATACATATCAGGCATGGCTTCTAACTTTTTACCTTCTCCAACTATTTTTAATGTCTCTAAAATTTTGTCTTCTTTAAACGATTGAATAACATAATCAATGATCTCATCAAAATATGATTTATCTTTTAATGATTCTGACATTGAATAATTTTTATATTCACAGTAATCGTATAATGACTCAAAGTTAATTTTAACCATGTCACGTGAAAATCCTTTCACCGATGACATGAGGATGGCAGTAGTTGTTAACGAAAACGGTGTGATAGTTACCACATCATTAATTCTTCGGACAATATTCATGGCAACTGCTTCAGTAACATTGACAGGGTTAAGCTTTTCTTTAAGTTCCTTTAAAGTAAATGTTTTATTAAAATTTATATACACCATACCATATTTACGATTAAGCAATTTACTGCTTTGCATCAGGCTTACCACTGATTCTTTTTCTTTTTCTTTTCCTTTAAGTTCCTGAACATAGCTTGACTCTTCAAGAATACGGTCATAATTGATTGAAATCGGAACAAACACCACATCGGTATTATACCCTTCATCAACAGCTTCGGTAATGTAGCTTAAAAAACCCAGCTTGGGGAATGTTATTTTGCCTGTCCTGGAACGTCCACCTTCAATAAAAAACTCAACAGTATATCCCTCAGAAATAATGGTTTTTATATATTGTTTAAAAACAGTTGGGTATAATTTTAAACCCTTGAAAGTACGGCGCATAAAAAACGCACCTGAATGCCTGAAAATAGTACCCATAGGGAAAAACGACAGGTTTACTCCTCCCGCAATATGCGGTGGGCACATCTTGTTTTTATAAAATACATATGAAAGTAACAGATAATCTAAATGGCTTTTATGACAGGGTGTAAGCACCAGCGGACCCTTTGACGCAGCCTGACGTATTTCCTCTATGGCTTTGGCATCGTACCGTATACCATCAAATATCTTCCGGAACATCCAGTCTAAAACTATCTCAAATAAGCGAATATAGATAATTGAAAAGTTAGCCGCTATTTCTTTAAAATATTTATAGGCATCTCTACGCAATTTTGCCTCAGGAATATTTTCTTCAGCAACAAGGCGTTTTATCTCATTTTCAACGTTTGGATGATATAACACCCTTTCCATCATTTCATGCTGAGATTTTAAAACCGGCCCCAATATGGTACGCTTTTCATGATAATAGTCATCAAGAAGCTTATTCCTGAGCATTACCGCTAATTGTCGGGTATCATCAACTTTAGCTTTTTCAATGACTTCTTTAAGATTAACCGGCGTGGCAATACGCACAAACGGTGGTGTTGCACTTTTCATTATGGATAGCCATGCAAAAAGCAATGTTTTATCACCTGTTGCCAGTGAGCTTATAATTGAATATAATGGCCCTAATGGACTGCCTGAGCGCTCAGGATTACGATTCCAGAATATCATCTGTGGTAATAAAAAGATTGGTTCATCTATCCTTTTCTGAACATCTATTAAATAACGCAATGAATCATATTTTACCTGAGTATATCGTTTAAGGAAATATCGCTTTGACAAAAGAGAAAAAAGGATGCTTTTATTGTCCCTTATTAAACTTTCTACATAATCAGTATCCAGAACATATTCATATTGTTTTCTTAATATTGTAGAAGAAAAATATTGCCACAACCTTCGTGCAATATATCCCAGATCCTGAAACCAGAAAGGATTATACTCCAATGCAAAAACCGGAAGTGGATATTTATTTCTTTTTAATATATTGTACAATATAAGTAAAGAAAGGTTTGAACTCTGGAAGGAAGCATAAACTAAATGCCCTTGTGACATACACTGCTCAATACGTGATTTACTTTCACTATCAAAATCAACAGTGGTAAAAAGCACCAGCGCTAATTTTTCTACTACCGAATTAAGGTGCTCGTAAATTAAGCCATCATATATACCCGATGTGATAATACCATCACGATTTTTTTTCATAACAACCTCTCCTGACAAATGAAGGCTATGTTTTATCATAGCCATTTTTATATTTTAGTATTTTATCAATAAATTAAAATTTGTGATTAACCTTACTACATCTACAATACTAAACATAATATATTTAATGTTCATGCATTATTAACCACTTCATCATACGGATAGTATTATAAATCATACATATTTGATTGCAAGTATTTTTTTTAAGATTACTGGACGGCAAATATAAACAATATTTCATAATCATTATACTTTTACTGTTCCATAACTATTGATAAACATTGTTAATTCCAAAACGGAAAATTATCTACAAATAATAATAAATATACACCCCCGACGCTATCGGCGGCGGGGATCCACCTCTTTTCAATTTGAAATTATTTTTAAGGAATAATACTGATTTATAAAGTCAGTTTAAGACAATTTATTCAAAATAATTAATTGGTAATCAAAAAAATGTTTGCAATATTCATTTAGTTTTGAGTATAGTAGCTTGAAAATACAATAACAAATTGTAATGTTTTATAGAAACGAATAGAGAAAGGAAACTGGGATTTTCCTTGATTTAATTGTATATCATACATTATGTTTTTAATTAAATTTTTTTATATTGTTGTTATGTTGCTACATTAATATACAAAATTTTAATTTTCCATGAATACGGGATGTAGCGCAGTCCGGTTAGCGCGCTTCGTTCGGGACGAAGAGGCCGGGAGTTCAAATCTCCCCATCCCGAAGACTGTAATATTGTTTTCAGAGGATTATATGCCGCATTCAAAGATGACCTTGTTGAAAGCTAAATATCCTACTATTAAAGAAATACGCAAGTCAATTATTGATGATATAATGAACCAGCTAACCATCAATAAGGTTTACATTGCATTAGATAATCTTGAATTATATCTTGTTATTGATGAAGCCATTACCAATGCAATGGAGCATGGCAATGTATGGGATCACAATAAATATGTTCATGTTATGGTACAGGCAGACGAAAAGCAACTCTATGTTACTATCACCGATGAGGGGAAAGGGTTTAATCATCCTGATTCACATGCTACTCCAACTTTTCAACCACGAGGTAGAGGTATCTTTATCATGAAACAATTTGCAAAAATTGTATGGAATAAAAAAGGCAACAGCATCACTATGGCAATCCCAACAGTATCACGGTAAATCAATAACAATAACTATCCTATAATATCATGAAGCGCTACGGCACAACTCCCAACAGATTATCAAATGCTACACAAAAAAAGGTAGTACACACTGGTAATAATACTAAACATATTGGTATAATAATCGCTATGGCGATAGTTATGGTAATTGTTGTAACAGTTATGATAAGGGGTTGTAATCAACAAAAAAATGTCTCTGCCATCAAATCAGCAAATATTCAACCATCAGTAAAAAAACATGACAATAAAGGAAAGCAACCTGCTCATAAAAAAGCAGCAACACCGTATGAAGCACCTCGCGACAGCAGCCCGCCTCAGACTAATTTAAATATCATTACCGATTAAATTTCATCATGGATTGATTTTAAAGTAACTATCGAAACAACAAAGAAACACGGTACAGCAATTTTTGAAATGAGAATGATATTCGGGCACTCATCCCAACAATAAGAACAATTGCCAGTAATCCAACACTGTAAATTGCTGTAATTAATTGCCTGTCTTTGATCATAACATAAAGATTGTCAGCATAATGCATAAGCGGAGATGTATGTGCAGATTTAACCATCAATTCCCTGTAGCATGGTTTAGTCCACCGGTACACTCTTTTTCCATTCTGATAATCACTATACCGCATACGTGCTGCTATAACATATTTGCCGGGCTTCACATTGGTCAATGTAACATCGCCTTCGTTATGTGAAATAAAAAATGGAGGAACTTCTTTGTTGTTTGCCACAATCACTGAAAAACCATCTACTGTTTGTGGCGTTATATTCCGGGGTATTAACTGAAACCTGTAAAAATGTGTTGCATATATTTCTTTAAAAGGTATATTAATGACAACTGATGGATATTTTCTTTGAACAACCATGCCCTCCTCAGGTTTTTCTTGAGGCTGCACTATCCCTTTTGCAAGCTTTTCATAATATTCAGCATCTGCTTTTTCAACATTACCAATAACTATCTCATAGGTTGCGATCCTTCCTTTCATATTGGTTTTATCAATAGGACGCAAACTGAAAAAATATCTGCCCTGTGGTAAATTGTTAAACCCAACGGTATTGGCTGTAGTAAAATCTGAAGGTTCTTTAATTGCATCTTTCGCAATTGAATAGTAAAAACCTTTTACTCTTTCATCTTCATCAATTGTCCATTGTAATACCGGAGAAGGATTGTTTATCTGAGTACCCTCAGGGTGCGTGGGAGAGCTTACCATTGGCATTGGCAATGGTGTACTGCTTACCATAAGCGGATAATGAATTGTTCGGCTATAATTACCTGCCCTATCAATAGCCCTGATGTGAAAATAGGTCACCCCATCTTTTAAATCAGTAACTATGTATTTGCGTATAGGACCTTCAATATTTTGTACGGCTGGATCAAATGCTGGAAGTTCATTATAAATAACGGCATATCCTGCAATACCTGATTCATCTACCGGTGGTATCCATTCCAATATTGCTGTTGTACTGCGTGTCCACCTGCCCTCAGGATGAGTAACCGAATATATCCTGGGCGGCAGTACTGAAATATCCGAAAATTTTGCAATCAGCCTTTCATTGCTGTTCCAGAATAATAAAATGCGTTGTCCACTCAAGACCGGAAATTGATCATTAGAATTAACATTGGGGTCTGAAATTCTTACTTCACTGGCTAATGTGTTATCAATAAGTGAAAATTTTTTGGCAAAAACAGCTTCATAACGTTCCCGTGCATCATGCCATACTATAATCAAATCATCGTTAGAAGCAGCAACAACTCGTGGCTGGAAACAATCAATGTTTGCAGTAGTAACATTAAAAGGTTGAGTTTCCCAATTTTTGCCTTTATCAAATCCACGGAGTAGCTTTATGCCCCACTGACGATTTTCATTGTTTTGATAAACACAATAAATAATATCATTATGCAAAATGATTGAAGGCGATGAATCATTAGCAGGACTTGTTGTTATTTTTTTAGGGTTAGAAAAACTTTTCCCGTTATTAGTAGAATATAAAAAGAATAAATCATCTGACAACAAACCACCACTGAGTGTTTTACCCTGCATTACAATATATATTGCATTATTGCTGAAAGCGATAGCGGGGAAAAAGATGCCTCTATATTCAGATGAAATATCAGTGATTGTATCCAATTGCGAAAAATTCAACTCATCTATAGAATATGCGTGGTATAGTATCACACGTCCCCGTAACGTACCATGAAAAAACAGATGTAACCCGCCTGAAGCATCATAATAAACCTGAGAAAGCATGGACTGATCGGATATAAATGATAGGGCAACAGGTTTTGTCCATGTAGCCCCCAGATCGTTTGATATGGTAAGCATTATGGCACTTCTGTTATTAATAAGATTATGCCATGTACATGCTATATGCCCATTATTTGATATTGCCACATGGGGGCGTATTGCTACTGCTGGATCAATGGTATCTAATTTGTAGGGAGGTAAAAAATCATGTCCTGCATTTAATGATAGGGTAATATACACACCATTTTCGTTCTTTTCGTTACCTTCAAAAGCAGCAGCAATTACATTTCCCTTGCTAACCGCATACGGTGATTTAATTTTCAGCGTATAGGGTGTTATGATAACACTTTTTTCCCATCCCACAGGAAATGTAACCACCTCCTGATAGAACAAATAAAAACTGCCATAGATAAGCAAAAATACAATAACACCCCATACGAAATACCGCAGCTTTGGTTTGCGAAATGTTAAATCAAATAAATATGCAAAAAAATTCTTCATGCTCCCATTATCGGATATTTAGCCGGTATATTCACCTTTTGCTTTTAGCTTTTCCTTTTCCTCATCTTCAAGTACATTAAATGCTATTTTCCCAACCTTTGTCTGTGGCAATTCATCTCTAAACTCTATCTCGCGCGGGCAACTCCATTTTATCAAATGATCCCTGCAGTGTTTTATCAATTCCTGTACCAAATCATCACTCTTCTTATCCTTATATTCTGGTTTTAAAACAACAAATGCCTTTACTCTTTCCACCTGTGCTTTGTCAGGTACTCCAATAACACATGCCTGATCAACTGCGGGGTGTTTGCGCAATACATCCTCAACTTGTGTTGGATATACATTAAAACCAGACGATTTTATCATCCTTTTAAGTCGCAATTTAAAGTAGAAGAAACCATCTTCATCCATTGTGCCAATATCGCCTGTATGCAACCATACCAAACCATCATCATGTTTGCGTAATGTTTTAGCAGTTTCCTCCGGTTGATTGAGATATCCAATCATGACAGCAGGGCCTTGTATACAAATTTCACCTTCTTCTCCCCACGGAGCCTCCTGAGTAGTTCCAGTTTTTACAATCTTTGCCAGCATATCAGGAAATGGGATCCCAATACTGCCTTCCCTATATTCATTCATTGGCATTGCCATAATAGCAGTTACTGACTCGGTTAATCCATAACCTTCGCGCAATTTAGCATTTCCTCCCTGTTGTGCTACAACTCTTTCAAACTCATCTTTGACAACCCTTGGCAATGTATCTGCACCACTGAATGCAGCTTTTATGCACGACAAATCTGCTGATTGAATAACCTTGCTTTTACTTAATGCTTCAAATAATGTTGGCACACCAATCAGAAAGTTTGGCTTTGTTTTTTTGATCAATTTTGCGATAACAACTGCATCAAATTGAGGCACCAGTATGCTTTTACCGCCACCCATAAAGAAAGCATTAACACAAACACCCAATCCAAATCCATGGAATATTGGTAAAATTGCCAGCACTGCATCACCCTCCGACATCCTGCCCCATGCAGCTACCTGCTTTCCTTCACTGATAAAATTCATATTGGAAAGCATGATACCTTTTGGCATTCCAGTTGTACCGCCACTATACAATATTACAGCCATATCATCAGTTTTCATATTGGATTTTGGAACATCACCTGAAGATTGTTTCATTACATCATGCCACCATACAACACGAGGATCTTTGGGCACCTTTGGTATTTTTCTACCCTTTGTTAGCTTAAATCCCAATGCTTTAAGCCCTGGTAAATAATCAGAAATCTTAGCAAGTATCAATGTTTTACATGGAGTTTTATCCATAATTTCGTTAAATGCATTATAGAATGCATCAATAGTTAATGCAAATTTGCTATTGCTTATATTAAGATAAAATTCTATTTCCTTTGGTGGCGATAGTGGATGAATCATACTGGCAATGGCACCAATCTTATTAACAGCATAAAAACAGATTATCCCCTGAGGCACTGTAGGCATCGAGATAGTTATTGTATCACCTTCTCGTAATCCCAATGCATATAAGCCTCTGGCACACTGGTCAATAAGTTTTGAGAATTCCTTATAGGTAGCAGTATGCCCCATAAAATCCCATGCAATAGTATTGGGTTTACGACTCACCGTATTCATGAGTGCTTCATACATAGTAACTTTTGGATACTCTAAAGTATGAGGTACATCACCATAAAATTTAAGCCACGGTTTTTTTTCGTACATATATAACCTCCTGCAAAATTATGATTATTGTTTTTTTATGCACATCGTCATACGCCTCTACTCAATCACCTGTCATTCCGGACCTGATCCGGAGTCTCGTTCAACCTCACCCCTAACCCCTCTCCTTCGTAAGGCGAGGGGAGTATGGGTATCTGTTGATCATGAATCCAGTTCAGGATGACTATCACCAATTATTTTCATTCCTTGTTGGTAGCCATATGCAAGCCCTCATAAACTCCCCTAACAAGAACAATATAAGATTCTACTTTCTTTTATTCTTAATAATTTCCATAAATGCCTCAATTCTGGTAAGAATCTGGCTCTCACTGAAATTACGTTCATCAAGCATATCTGCCTCAATAATGAGTGAAGGAATATTACGTTTCTTCTGCACAATACGCTGTATATCATACTGTCCCAGTGAATACGGTTTACAGCTTCGGTTAGAATGCATAACCAGGCCATCGACATCATATTTATCAACCATACCAATAACTGCATCTGCCATCTGATCCACACCAATATTAAGATAGATGGCTGTATATCCTTCTATCATGCTCTTCAAAAAATCATTTTCATCCAGATAGTCTAATTGTCTGCACCACGCTGTTGTATAGGTATCCGCAACAAGACAGGCATCATGTGATGCAAAGGTTTCCGAAAGCCATTTAGTTTTATACCACACTGGCAGATTGTCCCACAATAGGCGGTACTTTTCATTGGGTATTGCACTGATACCATGAGCATTGCGCTCCTTCATCTCCTGTAAAAGTTCAGTATAGTAATCCACTGCTATTTGTGTACCGCGCAATGTAACAATAAGAGCCAGATGGAAGAAGGCATCAAATGCACTCATGGGTGCAGGTTTGTGCATGGTTGTATCAAGTACCGCCTGCCATAACCGTTGACCTTGAATTGAAAGTTTTCCAACTTCTTTAGCTTTATCATAATCAAATTTTTTACCACAATGTTCTTCTAAAAAGGTAATGTACTCAACTATCTGTGCCCCTACATAATCTTTGGCTTCCTGAGTTATTTCTTTATGACAAAACGGCGTATCAAATATAAACAGCGGGACGTTGAAATAACGAGCCTGCACCTCGTACCATTTGAGCACCGTACCACAAATATTATTGCAACAAATCAAAAAATCAGGCCTTGGCAAACCACCAATTGGACCACCATTAATTGGTGCAGCAGCGATATCACTGCGTGCATACGAGCACAGGTCTCGGCAATAGCCCATCTCCTCAGATTTTTCACACAACTGCACACCCATTTTTGAAGCGCCAATCATCGCGCCATGATTTTCTGGGTATACCGGTATAACATCCATTACCAGAAGAGGTTCCACAGGTCCTCCGCTTGTAATCCATCCAACCTTCTTATTATTTTGAGCAGCAGTCTTTGCATCAATATAGTAATTGGTCATTATCTCTTTCATCCGCTTAACGGATTTTATTCTGTTGTCCTTTTTATCCTGCATTTCACCTGACATAGTATCACCTCGCTTTAAATCATATCAATAAAAGCTTCAAGTCGTGTCTTCATCTGCCCTTCTGACGGCAATTGAAGCTCTAATTCCAGCAATGTTGACGGAATACCCATTGTATCCAGAGCCTCTTTAATATAGGGATAATCAAACGAATGAGGATCACAAAATTTTAGGTACAAAAATATCGCGCCCTGAACATTATGCTCGCGTATCATTGATGTAATTGTCTCAACACGGGTATTCAGATCTCTATGCTTGGCAGGGCATATATTCCGCTCATAATACCGGTTGGCAATAGCCTGCAGTGGATTGCTATCGGTTGCTATCTGCCCCTCAAAATAACGTGAGCCAGTACACAGATCATCCCACACCACCACGCCACCGGAATCTTCAATATAGGTATAAATATCAGGATGATTGCATATACCGCCAATAAGCATTATGCGTTTTGCTTTTTCATTTTTGGGCGATAGTTCTATTGAAGGGATTAGATTCTTTAACATACCTGCAAGTTCATCACGATCCCACACCATCGCAGCTTTAATCAGTGCATTCATCTGACTGCCATTCAACGTACTTTTATTATCACTCTTAAGCTGCCAGATAGTTTTTAAAAGCGAACGGATTTCATTATAGGTACTGACAGCTTTTTCAAGCTTTTCATTGGTTATTGTTATGCCAAATGCATCTTGCAATTCTTTGACAAACTTTGCCAGCACATCATACATATATTTTTTAGCGCTATCAGTATTTAATTTCACTGCCCATACAACATCAAAATGATGTTTCATACCGGCATTTAAGCGCCAGACATCAGACAGGCGCTGTATGGAATCGCAGGTATGGGGAAATACTGCCCCGTCAACAAATGATAATTTTCCGCTCAGCGCATCTTCAAGTGCACCACGCACCAGTGAACAGCTATACACCTGTAGATATGCATCAGCCTTTGCAATAGCATCAACCATACCGAAAATTCTGAATGGATGAATACCCGCTGCATAGATGACCTCTTCGGGTGTATATGAACACATATATGCGAGCACTGATTTGCCTGTTGCTTTTTTAATAGAAGCAACATACTCATAGGGATTTAGGTTTTCAAAACTTTTTATGATATCCACAAAAAACCTCCTGAGAAAATAGAATTATTCGCAATTTTCGGGCGCATCACAATGCGTATCTGCATACTTTACCTCTGCCGTCATTCCGGACTTGATGCGAAATCCAGATATCCAACTCAGATCCTATATATCCTGAATCACAGTTCAGGATGGCACACTTCTCTGTCATCTTTCCGGGGGCACGTACTGCATTTCAGAATAACTGTTGCCAACTATTGCCATCTTATTTGTGCACTTACACATCATTTAATGGTAACTATCGAACACGTACAATTCGTTATAACAATTTTTTTATAACAATCTGTAATGCTACTGCACTCCCAAATACAGTATACTGTCCCATAAAAAAATGGTTGACAGTGTACGATAATGTCGTATACTGTACGATACATATTTCAATATAAATTTGTATATGTATACTGTCAACAATTTTTTATTATATAGTATGACAAACATGAAAACTAAAAAAGTTAAACTTATCCAGTCAATTGCAAAGGCACATGATATTTTATCATTTTTTGTCCATGATAAAAGAACCATTGGCATCAGTGAATTTGCTAAAAAGCTTTCTTTGCCAAAAACAACCATACACAGTATTGTAAAAACACTTTGTTATTTAGGATATTTAGAAAAAGATGTAACAACCGGCAAGTACATGCTGGGTCCGTATGTATTCCAGCTTGGAATGAAATACGCAACCAATTTAGACATTGTCAGTATAGGCAGAGTGTGGGCTGAGCGTCTTTGCTTCCAATATCGGCAACCAGTAAACATTGGCATGTTAGTTGGCGGCAAGGTTGTTGTAGTACTTCGTGTTGAACCAGAAAATAGATTTATGACTTACCCTCAGACGGGTTCGGTCATTCCAATGCATACAAGCTGTATTGGCAAGCTTCTGTGTGCATATACCGATAACTATCGGTTACACGAATTACTGGAAAGCTATGAATTCCATGCATTAACAAAGAATTCCATAAGCAGCAAGGAAAATTTTATAAATGAACTGAAAATGGTTCGTTCTATGGGCATCAGCTTTGATAATCAAGAATCGATTGCAGGGCTTGCAGGTATTGGTGGGCCAATATTCAACTATACCGGCCAAATTATTGCTGCATTTGCTATAACCGGCGATGCAGATTTTATTGAAAAACATAGGGATGATATAATCACAACAGTAAAGGATACATCATTACAGCTCTCATTACAATTGGGTTATATCCCAGCCAACCATCAATAAAATACTTGACGAAAACAGGAGACAGTAGTATATTTTGATTAGCACTCATTGATGGAGAGTGCTAATAAATTCTATAACAGACAAGCTTTGCCCCTTGAAAAAAGGGGCTTTTTCTTAAAATCCTCCGCCATACAGGTTTTGATTATACTTAACTAAATCAATAGCAAAAATTTTAATAGCCTTTTCTTTATTATCAGCCTGTGCAGCATACAGCGAATCAACAGCAACAATGGCATTTTTAAACAAATCAAGAAAACGTTTTGTATCCGGTAGCAGATTTTCAGTATAATAGTAGTATTGTTTCCACTGTCTTTTTTCCCGGGCATCTATCGACATATATTCAATCATATACAATGAACGAAGCAATCGCTCATAAACATAGAGTATAGCATCAGGTTGTACTCTATACTGCTGGGCAATATATGCATTAAATGCTGCAACCTTTTTCTTATCCACCGGCTGGCTGCTCCAGAAGGTAACATAAACAACTTCAATAAAATCATCATATCCCAATGAAGCCTGTACCATATCAGTTGCTGATTTTATAAATGCAATCTGCTCATCATTGAAAATGGTATTGATGTCCACAGCATAACTATTGGTAACAACTATCACACACCATACCATGAAAACCAATCTTCTTACCATACTATATTATCACCTTTTTAATTTATGTCTCAACACAATCACTGGACAACAAACGGTATCATACCATCACTACTTTGTGTCAATCACTATTGGTTATATTCATCAAAGCTCTTGTTAGCTCTTCCTGTTTTCTAAATTCATTGGCTTCTTCTATTGTTTTAAACAAAAATATGCCACGTCTACAGTGCAGAAGATATAGCTTTGAAGACAATAGAAACAATTGTCGCACCTGCTCATAATACTTTGCATCAGGATTAAAATTCCATAATGCTCGTTGTGCTTCATCAAATGTTTTAAATTTACAGATCATTTTTCTTCTTTTGCATTAACTCATGTAAATATAGTGCATCTGCTTTATCAATTGCATGTACAGTATCATTTTACATTTTTACAATGTCTCAGCCTATGCAATCCTCACCATATGCCCATCTATTTCCTTACTATCCCATGCAATGTCTTCATAACAAAATGCCTCTCCTAATCTGGTAATAATATCAATATCTTGAGTCATTCGTGGCATACCATATAAAATCACTGCATATCCGCCAACCAAAACATAGTCAACATCTTCTTTATTCAATGCTTCAATGAATGTTATAAATCGTTCAAATAAATCCATATTAATATCTCTAATAAACAGATTGTCAATCCATATCGTTTTCACATAGTGGCATATCTTTTATAATATCCCGTTTTACTTTTTTACCCACTATTTTGTCCAGGTATAGTGGCGATAGTCCCACACCAGGTCGTTTCAGTGTTAAATGTTCTTCAGTTACTATTGTTCCCTTCTGAATATTCTGCGCTGCAAATATGCTGCGACGAGCAGAGCGAGCTACACCAGCCTCAGCATCATGATAATCTATTGCGCCATCACCCATCATGGTATAAGCCATATGTATATCGTCAACATAGCGTTTGAACGCTTCAGGCGATAATGACACATCCTTATCAATGCAGTCATGATCATCGGACAGTTTAAAGTGCTTTTCAAATACCAGTGCACCTGATGCCACTGCCATCATGGATGCACGATTATCATTCGCATGATCTGAAAAACCAACGGGCAAACCAAACTTTTGTTGTAAATGTTGAATGCGCAACAAATTTACTGCATGGGGAGGAACGGGATATAACGATATACAGTGCAATAAAACAATGTTGTTAACACCACCTCCCTGTAAAAGTTTTATGGCGTATTCAATCTCGTATGAATGCGATATTCCCGTAGAACATACCACCGGTTTTCCGGTTGCTGCAATGTTTTTAATCAAGGGCACATTGGTAATTTCGGATGATGCAATTTTATATAAGGGAACCTGTAACTGCTCAAGCATGGCAAATGATGGCAAATCAAAACAGGATGCAAAAAATACTACACCATCCTCTCCGGCAGTCTGCTGTAATTTCACATAATCACTTTGTGTAAGCTCAAATCGTTTAAAAAAGGTAATCATGGAATCATCATGCTGCGGTGGTTGATTGTTGATAAGCGAGCGTGTATAAACCGAGTATAACAGTTCGGCATTGATTATCTGAAATTTGACTAAATCCGCACCGGAATCTGCTGCCCGGTGGATGAGTTCAATTGCTTCAGTGAGGTTGCCATTATGATTGAGCCCAATCTCAGCAATAACAACAGGCTCTTTATGAGCTAATTTTTTTAAATATCTGTTGTGAAAAGTAGTTTTCATACTATTCTTTATTATATGTTATATTTCATTCTGCTTTTAGCCTTACAACACAGATCACCATGGCATTTATCAATATGTTTTTACTAATAGCATGAATGAGCTTGGCTATTATTTTTTATTTGTCTACTTTTTATCAACACTGTTACACATATTTTTTTATTATTCAAAAATTAAACTAATAAACCACTATATTCATGCTTGTGCTCACAATGATGTATTCATAGCAGAACCAGTATAATTTCATTTATAATAGTGATAAACAAAACATTACTATCATTGAAGTTTACAAGGATAAAACGTCATTTGCTATATATATGAAATTAGCAAGTGTTTATTTTCTGTACAATGTTTCACTGTATTGTCAACTACTTTATTGCGATTGCTCTATGAGTTTTTATTCACATGTAATTTTATTATTGACAAATTTTAATTTTAAAAGTTATTCTGTACACTCCACAGCAACAGTACTGTCATGATGAATAAACATCATTGTAACAGGCATTAGGCTGAAAATTTTTATTACTTGCATTAAAGCTTTCTTTAAGCAATGATTGCATACCATGAACTATCGCCTAAAATAATACCATTGGAGACTGCGCTATGGGCAAGAAATTTCTCATTGCAATTGATTTAGGTACTACAGGCAACCGCGTATTTTGCTTTGATGAACACGGGCTTCCCATTTCAAGCAGCTATGCTGAGTTTACGCAATATTTTCCAAAACCAGGCTGGGTTGAACACAACGCCATGGAAATATGGGAATCGGTTGCACAACTTATCCCTGATGCTATTGCAAAAGGAAATTTAAATCCAAACGATGCTATCGCTATTGGAATAACAAATCAACGGGAAACTTCCGTTTTGTGGAATGAAGAAACCGGCAAACCAATCTACAATGCTATAGTATGGCAGTGCCGCAGAACTACCGATATATGCAACCAGCTTAAAGAAGCTGGCTACGAAGAAATATTCAGAGAGAAGACAGGGCTTGTCATTGATGCATATTTCTCGGGCACCAAAGTAAAGTGGATGCTTGATAATGTCAGGGGGGCTCGTGATTTAGCAAAAAGTGGCAAATTGTTATTTGGAACTATCGACACATGGATTTTATGGAAACTTACCGGTGGAAAATCACATAAAACCGATTATACCAATGCATCGCGAACATTAATGTTTAATATTAAAAACAAAAGCTGGGACCTGGAGCTCCTTGAAATACTTAATATTCCGCGCACAATTTTGCCTGAAGTGAGGGAATCTGCCTCATATTTTGGCGAAACACAGGGAGTGCCCGGATTGCCTGATGCAATTACCATAGGTGGCATAGCCGGTGACCAGCAGGCAGCAATGGTAGGACAAAACTGCGTATTTGAAGGAACTTCAAAAAATACCTATGGTACCGGCTGTTTTATGCTTCTCAACATGGGAAATGAATGGATGCTTTCAAAACACGGCCTGGTTACCACATTAACCTGTGACAACAGGGGGCAGCCAGTTTTTGCATTTGAGGGCTCGGTATTTATTGGCGGTGCTGTAGTCCAATGGCTTCGTGATTACATGAAATTCATTGAAAAAAGCTCCGATGCTGAGAAGGTTTCACTTTCAGTAAATAAAGAAGATGATGTTGTATTTGTTCCGGCATTTGTTGGATTGGGTGCACCTTATTGGAAAATGGATGCACGCGGTGCAATCTTTGGCTTAACCCGTGATACAACACCCGAGCAGATTGTTCGTGCTGCGGTAAAGTCTATTGCATTACAATCGTATGAACTCCTTGAAGCTATGCAAAGCGATTCAGGGAAAAACATCCATGAACTCAGAGTGGATGGAGGTGCAACCCGTGACACATATCTGATGCAATATCAGTCTGATATACTGGGTATACCGGTCTTGCTACCCGAAATTACTGAATCAACGGCATTGGGAGCAGCATATTTAGCAGGAATTACCGGCAAGGTTTATAATACCATCGACGAAGTAGCAAAATTTAATAAAATTGCAAAACGATATAATCCATCAATGAATGAAACAAACAGACAGCGTGAAATTAATTTATGGAAAAATGCTGTCAGGCGATTATTATAATTTACTTATCAGTATAACATTGAATATAATGTACATCAACATTTACTCTTGCAAGGAGGCATTATGGCTAAACCACTTTTGGGTGAAATACTTGTAGAAGATGCTGTTATAACCAAGGAGCAGCTCAATGAAGCACTTGCTATCCAGAAACGTGATGGAGGGCTTATTGGTATAATACTCATGAATTTAGGATATATCAACGAACCTACTTTAGTCAAATATTTAGCAGTACAGGCAGAACGAGTTATCAAGTCAGAGTAAGGGCAGGCTTTATTCCTGTAAAGTGTTGTATCTACGTGCCATAATCTCATTGGTAAGTTTTATTATTGTGTCTATCTTGAATGGTTTGCGTAGAACACCTTCAAGTCCCATCATCAATAGTTTGTCTATATCAGGTATTGAATCAACTCCTGTAATAAATACAACATCAGTGGCAGGGCTGACATCGTGTATTGATTTAAACACCGCATCACCTTTATACCCTGGCATAAGATAATCTAAAAAAACAATATCAATATTCTCAAATGTGCAGATATCAATAGCTTCCTGTCCATTATCAGTTGTTAAAACCTGGTATCCCATACGTTCAAAAGCTGATGACAGAAACTGTCTAATTGGCTCTTCATCATCCACTATCAATATCCTGACTTCACCTAAATACAGCATCTCTTTTTCTTCTTTTTTTTCAGCATCAGCAAATGAAGGATTAAATTTTTTAAAATATATGGTTACCTCATTACATTTTGCCGGATCATGACATAGTGTCATATCCCCGCCATGGCTTTTCATAATGCCAAAAGCAATAGCTAAACTTATTCCATTACCTACACTATCAACTCCATTGGTAGCTTTTATTTTATCAGGATCTCCATTTTCCCAGCATCCTGGAACACCATCATTGACAAACTTTAACATCACCGCATCACGGTTAAACGATGTTTCAATAGTGACAGTTCCTTTTTTATTGGGTTTGATTGCTGAACGTGCATGAGTAATCAAATTGAGCAATACCTCTTTTATTTGACGTGGATCAACAAATACTTCCGGAACTTTACCTAATTTTAATTTACATTCAATTGATTCTTTTTCCAGTGTAAATCGTTGTACATCCACTATCTCTTTGATTAAATCATTTATTGAACAATACTCAAAAGAAATTTCTTTGCCGGTAACAAATACACTAAGCCTGTCAATGAGTGAAGAGCCACGGATGGTTTGCTTATCAATGATAGCAACTGCTTCCTTTACGGATTCGTCAACAGCTTCATTCATCAGCAAAAGTTCAGCATATCCTTTAATAACCGCCAGTATATTATTAAATTCATGTGCCACACCCTGTGCCAATACCCTTAAGCTTGTTATCTTTTGCTCAAACTCCTCTTCAGCAGTATCAGCTTTAGCTACTTTAAGCCCTGTTTGATAATATCGTATTGTGCCTGCTATTTTACCTATGAGTGTGAAAAATGGTGTGCTATTTTGTATATGCTGCAATTCCTCCAATGGGAACACCAGACATATCATCCCCATCACTATATCAGAATGCAAAAGAGGAATAATTGCAACGGATATGTTTATTTCATCGTTCTGGAATGGTTTTGATGTTGGTAAAAATAATACGCTCTTTTTTTTAATTGCTTTACGGACAATAAGCGAAAAATTATAAATATTAACAACCAGTTCATCAAAATTCTTACCAGCTTCATGATGCAATACCAAACGTTCATCGCCAACCAGCGTATATACAGAAACAGAAATGGGTTTTAATTCATTATAAAGTAAATCAACAATATCTGAAAGAAAAGCATCGCTGTTTTTTGCATTTTGGGCTGATTTAAAAGTGTCAAGCAATAAGGCATATTGCTGTTTACTTAGCATATATAATTCCGGGTACAATTATTTCTATTAGAATCTATTAGAGACTATAGCACACAATCTATTTTTATTCAACAAATGTAGGAAAATTGCGGGTATGGTTTTATTTCTTTTTGTAAAATACTTTACCAACTCTTTATCATATCCATCCAGATTTCACCATTCTCAATTAGTCCTCGCCTGAAGGCTTCTCTGGTTGTATCTTTTGAACCATATAAATTCTGAATACCCTGCTCTTCAAGGAAATCTTTAAACACATTCCATGCCAGCTCATGCGTATATTCAAAACTTTGTATCAAGCCTTGCTCCTCCAATTCTGTTAATGAACGCTGATTAGCAAGATGAATTGCTTTTTCTAATTGAAGAAACGCTTGCATGAGATGTTTAAACCTTTGTATCCAGCGGATATCTTGATTATTCATGCTATCTATGCTCCAGAATGAATAAAAAACACTTTACTTAACTACAATCTCATGCAACCAGCCAAAGGTATCTTTTATTTCACCTGTCTGCAATTTAGTCAGATATTCATAAAGCCTTGTTAATACCGGGCCAGCTTTATCAGGGTCGCAAAATGTAAATATCTTATCACGATAATGAATACTACATACCGGTGATACCACCGCTGCTGTTCCAACAGCGCCAACTTCATCAAAATGCTCTACCTCATCAATCGCAATTGGTCTTTTTTCAACATCCATCCCTAACAGCACAGCAATATCCATTAAACTTTTATTGGTTATACTGGGTAGTATTGAACTTGATTCAGGAGTAAGATAGGTATTACCTTTGATAGCAATGAAGTTTGATGTTCCAAATTCATCTACATATTTCTTTTCTTTGGGGTCAAGATACAGCGGGACAGGAAATCCTAATTTTTTAGCATATTCATCGCCACGCAAACCAGCAGCATAGTTTCCTCCAACCTTACAATCACCAACACCGTTGGGAGCAGCTCTGTCAAATTGTTCCACTACCAATGCTTTCACCGGCTTAAAACCGCCTTTATAATAAGGTCCAACAGGTGTAGCAAATACTATAAAAACATACTCACTTGCCGGGCCAAGCCCTACCCTTGCACCAGCACCATATATAACCGGTCGTACATACAAACTGGCCCCTGTACCATACGGCGGAATATATTTTGTATTAGTAGCAACTACCTTTTCCACTGCTTCCATAAACAATCCCATCGGCAGTTCCGGAATGCATATACGTTCGCAGCTAACTTTCATACGTCTGGCATTTTCCTCAGGTCTGAATGCTACAATACGCTTATCAACTGTTTCAAATACCTTTAACCCCTCAAAAGCCTGTTGCCCATAGTGAAGTCCTGGAGCAGCAATATGAATTGGTATAGTTTCCTCTGATGACAACTCGCCTGCAGACCATTTACCATCCTGGTAATAATATCTGATATTATAGTCTGTTTTAGTATATCCAAAGGGGAGATTCTTCCAGTCAAGATCAGATTTTGTACGTTCAGTTTGCATTTTTTTGACCCCCATAAAAAAATAAAAACCATACATAATGATATGGCTAAAAATATAATACGCCATTACTATTCAATGTAGCAATTAATGAGCATGCTGTCAAATATATTTTGTTCATAAATCTAACTATCAATCACTTCCATTCATTGTTCCATAGTTCATCAAACAACGATTGAAGAGCTTATTACATCAAAAATTACATTATTGCGACAATTTGCATTCATATTATAGTATCACCAGGCTGTTTATATAATTTCTATTGGTCCTTCACTATCGCCATCTATAAATTGTTTTGCATAGGGATTTGTTTTAGTAAAAAATTCATCTGCACTGCAATCAACAATAATCATGCCATTATGCAATAAACCTATCCTGTGAGCTGTTTTTTCCGCAACTGCAAGATCCTGGGTAACTAAAATAGATGTCATTGCATATTTATTCTGTGTGGCAACAATAAGCTCAGATATGGAATCTGTTAGCACTGGATCAAGACCAGCAGTTGGATCATCATACAATATAATTGCAGGCGACAAACACAATGCTCGTGCAAGCCCTACCCTTTTTTGCATACCACCGCTAAGCTGTGAAGGAAGCTTATTCTCTGAACCGGCCAATCCAACCCATTCCAATGCTGACAGCACTTTATTTTTTATTTCATCTTCAGTGCCCGCTCGTCTTTGCAAACCAAATGCAACATTATCATAAACCGTCATTGAGTCAAACAACCCGCCTTTCTGGAATACATATCCCATGGTGATATTTTTATGAATCTTTTCATTGATAGGCAACTGTGTATATTCATGAAGTGATATTTCATTGATAGCGATAGTTCCTGAAAATTGGGGGAACAGACCGGCAATTGTTTTTAACAACACAGTTTTACCACTGCCATTTTTACCAAGGATAACATAAGTGCTCCCCTGTTGAACAAACAGATTTACATCCTGAAGGACAGGATGATTATTGAACAATAGTTGTACATGCTCTAATGCTATCATGAGTACATCGTTGCATAATAATCTTTTAATGAATAGAGAATATTACGATACGAAATATATCGTTCTTCAAATATAATACCCTTTTGTACCAAACGTTTAATTTCACAATCAGGTTCATGGTCATGGGTGCACGGTTTAAAAGAACATTTATGCGCATAGTTATCAAATTCATAGAAGTATTTGCCCAATACATGTGGTTCAATATCCATAATACCAAATTCACGCAATCCCGGAGTATCAATAATTCGTGTTGTTTCGTCAATGATAATCATTGAAACATTAGTCGTTGTATGCTTCCCCTTGCCGGTGCTTCCAGAAACTTCACCTACTACCAGTGATAATTGTGGATACATCGCATTCAGGATGCTTGTTTTACCAACACCTGAATATCCAACTATTACAGAAGTTTTTTGATGCAAAATATCTTTTAGTGCTTTTATATTATAGCCAGTATTGGCACTGGAAATGATTACGGTAACATCAGTATTTTTATAGTAGCCAGTAACATATTCATAATCCCCTTTTTTTGCCAGATCACATTTATTAATACATACCACCAGCGGAATATTCTGCTCAACACATCGTACCGCAATCCTATCCACAAACCGTAAATTTAATCTTGGCAATGCAAACGATTGCATTGCCACCACGCAATCGCAGTTAGCAGCAATCATATCTATTTTTTTGTGTTTCCCTTTTTCCTTCCGTGAAAAGTAATTCCTTCGTGGTAAAATTTCTTCTATTACACCGCTACTATCATCAAGTTTCGTTATTACAACCTCATCACCAACTGCAATGATATTTGAAAATTTTTTACTTCCTGCTTCAATTAATTGTCGCAATTTACCGCGCATAACACAATTTATATATATTGCATCGCAGTATACTGTACAATAAAGCCCCATCACTTTGGAAACAACACCTTTCATGAACTATCATACCAGAATTATATTATATGAACAAATAGAGCCAGTATAAAACTGGCTCTATATTTTTTAATAATTTATAAACACATAAATGGTTAAAACTTTATTTCTTTGGAACAACCTTAAAGGTAACACGTCTGTTAGCGCCATCACGCGGGTCAACGCCAGGTAATAGTTCTGATGAACCAACACCTTTGTAGGTCATCCTGGGTGAATCAATACCTTTGGCTTTTAGAGCATTATACACAGCCTTTGCTCTATCGGTTGAAATCTTTATGTTTCCTGGTTTATTCCCCACTGCTTCTTCTGGTCCTGCACCATCAGTATGACCTGTTACCTGTAGCACATACCCTTCTGGTAATTTATTTATCACCTCTTTTACAACCGGAGCAGCAGCTTCAGCCCATTTATCCCAATCCTGTTTTGGTACTACTGAACTTTTATAGGCAAAACCAGTTACCGGTAATCTTTCAAGCTGCTTATTCTGTGCATTAACCAATGCTACATTTGGATCACCAGCAGGTTGTTGTACAGCAGGAGTACTGCTACACGCCACCATGAATGCAAATGCAAATACACTCATTACTGCCAATACATTTTTCATTGTAACACTCCTTCTTATAATTTTTTTATTAATAAAAATGCAAACCTCTTTTTCTTTATAAAAGATACATGTTTTATACATACTGTGTCAAGTAGTTTTTTAATAGCTAAAATATTTTTTATTTAAGATTTTATTAAACCTTACCGATAATAACCAATGATAAGGGCACAAGAGTAAATCCCTCCCGATCATTACTTTTTGTGCTCAAGGCACTGCGCATATGTTTACCCATTCAGGGGAAGGCAAGATAGCCGCCCAGCTATCTTGCCTTTCGTTTTTTTAGTAAATAGGACTTATCTAATTGTCTTTGCATCAGCTTATTCTCAGGGAATTTTTTGTAAAATCACTGGCTCAAAATATTGTAACTGAGCAATGATTTCTTTCATGTTACCCAGACCTTTTACAGTAAATGTAACATTATATTCCATACCAGGATGTAGATTATTTTTTTGCTGTAAAAACCAGGGCTGCTTCATTACATCAATACAATCAAATGATATATCATGATTTTTTGCATCATAAAAAGTAATAACTTGAAATAATGTATCATAGTATTTTAATTTCATAATCATAGTTATATTTTTATTTTTATAATTATCAATATTGTCTGAAAGTTCATACAAAAAACTTTGAGCATAGCTATTTGTTAGTAGAAGCAAAAAAATACCAATTACTATCTTCTTCATAGACTATTCTCCAATAACTTATTATAAAAAAACACCCATTTGTATAGATAGTATAATCTAAACAATGTATTAAATCATTCGTCAATAACAATATATCTATAATATTTATACAATAAAGATTAACCTACCCCTTCCAAAAAAAATAGAATTATTCCTCATGGTCATTCCAGGCTTGATCATGAATCTCCTTTCCCACCTTCTGTCATTCTGGACCTGTTCCAGAATCCACATATAATTGATATCCTGAATCGCGGCTCAGGATGACGCACACACCGCATTTTCATCCCGTGATTGGTGGCCAGCCAAACCGTGAGTTGCAACAAACGGGATACAAGCAACACCTTAAAAAAAAACTGCAGCTACTAAAGCTGCAGTCAAAAATAAAAACTGGGATTGATTGTTATGAATAAACGGATTGTATCCTATCGGATATGCTTTGATTAATGCCCTCTCTTATGACTACGATAAGCAATATATTCAATAATAACCCAAAGAAGCACACATACCCAGAAAAGAGCAAAAAACTGTAAAATTGGTATATTCATCATGGTTATGCTCCTCCAACGTCCTACTTATTATATAAGCAATTATCGTGCCAACTTAAAATATTTTTTACAAATGAAAATGCTGGAAAATTCAGGGTTTTCGTTTTTGGCGATAGTAACTGGTAATAGATTTTTTTTGATTATTGCCACACCGTGTCAAATTTGCAACATCAATGACCAACTATTGATTTAGCCCACACTCAGTATTTACAGTATTTCTATCATGATGACTGTGATATCATCGGTAAGATGTTGATGAGAACCAACATATGATATGACATCATCATATATGACCTCAATCGCTTTATCCAGAGGAAGGTTTATGGTTTGTTGTATCATATTTTTTAATCGCTCTTCACCATATATATCCTTACTGTTTCCCGGTAACGATGCTTCAACCAGACCATCAGTATAAATAATTAATCTGTCCCCTTTCTCCATTGTTAATTCAACAGTCTTAAATCGCGTTTGTGTTTGTATACCTAATGCTCTCCCTGATGGCATATACATAGAAATATTCCCATCATTGCTGCACTTTATCATAGGAGGATGTCCGGCACGCGCTATGCGCATAAAATTATGCGATCGGTTACAATAAACACATACCGCAGTTACAAATGTTTGAGGGAGCATGGTGCATATATTTACGTTTAAGCTTCTTAGCAAAAGACCAGGATCTATAGCCAGCATCTGGAACATTTTAAGCAACACATTAACCATTGCCGAAATCAATGCCGCCGGGATGCCGTGTCCAACAACATCGGCAACAAAGAGCACTACACCATCCTTTATCTGAAATATATTATAAATATCTCCTCCAATTTTCATAGCCGGTTGAAACTTAACAGCAATATCAACACCCTCTATGTCTGGAATTTTTGATGGTAACAATTGACTTTGTATAGCTTTTGCTATCTCCAGCTCCTTTTCCAGATACGCCAATCGTTTTGCATCAAGTAATAGCTTCTGTAATTGTATATTTAACTCTTGTGTTTCTTTTAAGGCTTTTACAAATATATTTACTAAATAAATTGAAATGATAAATATCAAAAATGGCAATCCGTAAACATATAAAACTATGTACGAAGGTATAATGTGCATTCCAAATGATAGAATATCATGCATTCCAAGAACTACCATGGGGACTAAACCAATGAAGATGAGCGTTCCCGCCTTCTTTTTATGCAACACCTGCCATCCTGATAATATAAACAAATCTATCATATAAACAATGGATACTATGATCGATAGATTTCTATAAAATAATATTTCTGCCCTTGTTTGTTGCAGCACCATAATAGCGCTGAATACTATCGGCACAGCAATATAAACTATAGTTAACCATTTTTTTTGTTTCCCGATGTGATACCGGTAAAACAGATTAAGGAAAGCCGGAAATAATATCAATCCAGGCTGTGTTAGCTTAAGAATTGTATCAGATGTTAAACCAATATCAGGATACAGATTTTCTAAAAAATGAAGTGCCTGGGGCATAGCAATGGTAAAACACGCTATGCCAAATAATAGATATTCCATGTACTCCCGCTGGAAGTAAAACATCATGAGAAAAAAAAATGATAATAGTATCAATAAAATGAAAATATTTTCCATCAATTGTATTCTTAAAAAATCCAACAAGCTGGCAATTTTACTCCCTGCAACATTGTCAATCAACCTGACAGGAGGGGTGATCCAGAATTCTGAATCATAGTAAACTTTTAGTACAATTACATTAGCGCCTTTGTTTATAATATCTCGGGGTATAGCATAATGACGAAATTTACCCCATGCAGATTTAAAATCCGGCGGGAAACGTCCCGATGCCCCTATTTGCTTCCCATTAAAGTAAGCAACATCTGCATTCATTATTTCACCAAACTGTAATGCTAAATCACAGGTTGGCAAAGATTCAATGAAGATTTCTTTTTGAATCCATACATATCCTTTAACAGGCAACTGCATATTGTTATTTTCAAATGTATGGGGCACTTTTATTGAGCAGGGAATATTAATTTCCACATATTCAGGTAACCTTTTATTGGAATAATCATACTCTATATTTTTTGTAGCAAGCTTCCATGTTCCTTCCAGCGACTGGAAAACATGTGAGGAATGTGCTGAACACGATACCAATACTATAATGCAATTGAGTACTATAATTTTTTTAGTATTTATATAAATGGAATACATATCATTATTGTCCCAAAAAAAACGTGTTAATAGTACTATATCACCAACATTATGTCAAAGACTTTTCATATTCATATCATACATATATGCGATAGTTTTTTTGAATATACATTTATTATAATAAATACACTTGACTAAATAGAATGCAAAAGTTACCATTAATAGCAACTATCGAACATACAGCATTAAAAAATTGCAGTGCATTCACAATGAAAGGAACAGTTATGAAAACAAAAGAATTTATAAATTTGAAATGGTCGTTGTTTGAAAACAATCCAATCATAAAATATCCTTTCCCATCGCCAATCATCGCTGACCCAACATTTATTACTCCCGATGAATCAAAGGATAATAAATGGCATCTTTTTGCTCACTCTTTGCTTGGTATTCACCACTATATTTCTATGGATGGAATTAACTATACAAGATTAAACAAACAAACCCTTCGCAGGGCTATGCGTCCGTTTTTGCTTTATGCTAATGGCATGTACTATTTATACTATGAAAAAACCAAACCTTTTATTTTATGGTACTCATGGCTTCCCCATCAATGGTATTCATATATAGCAATGCGCTCTTCAAAAGACTGTTATACATGGAGTGATGAAAAAATTATTTTAAAACCATCATTACCATGGCATCACAACAATCTTGGATATTCAATAAGCAATCCCTGTGTTGTTAAAACTAAGAATACCTATTACCTCTACTATAGTGCTGCATTAGCATATATAATGGACTGTGGCTTTAATGAACCGTTGTATATTGGATTGGCAAAAGCACAAAGCCCGGAAGGTCCCTTTGAATGTTGCAGCGAACCTATTTTAGCACCTTCTCAATATAATCGATGGTGCAATCTGGGATGCGGATCGTTTAAAGTTTTACCATTTGATGATGGATTTATAGGATTGCAAAATGGCATATACTGGGATTATACTATTAATCACTCAGGGTCGGCTATACTTGTCTATTCTTCAAAGGATGGCATAACATTTAACGCTCTATGGAAAGAACCGTTACTAAAACCTGACAACATCAATGGATCATTTATGAAAAGCCATGTGTATGCCTTTGATACAAAACCTGTGGATAAAGAACGATGGTTTTTGTATTTCAATGCCCGCAGTGATTGGCACTGGAGCAAAGGCAGAGAGCATATCGGACTCTTAATTGGTAAAAAAAGCAAACATTAAATACCACCACCATGTTCAAACATCATCTCTGATGGCTTATGTTGTACTACATTGGTTTGGGGTGGAACGCTTTCGGTAAGCCACACATTTCCTCCAATGACCGATCCTCTTCCAATGGTAACCCTTCCCAATATCGTTGCTCCTGAATAAATAATGACATCATCTTCAACGATTGGATGGCGAGGTATCCCTTTCATTGGGTTACCATTTTCATCAAGCGGAAAACTTTTTGCTCCCAATGTAACACCCTGATAAATTCTAACATTATTACCGATTATAGTTGTTTCACCAATAACAACACCGGTACCGTGATCTATAAAGAAATTTTCGCTGATTGTTGCACCAGGATGTATGTCTATCCCGGTATGCGAGTGAGCCATCTCGGTGATTATGCGCGGAATAAGCGGGACATCCAGTATATAGAGTGCATGGGCTATCCTGTAATGTATCATAGCGGTTATACTGGGATAGCAAAATATTGTCTCACCATGACTTTTTGCTGCGGGATCTCCCTCATACGCTGCCTGCACATCCATTGCCAGCATGCGACGTATTTCAGGTAACATATCCAGAAATTGAAACATTATCTTCCGTGAACGATGCTCGCATTCTATGCAATCGATAGTTTCACCTTCAGAACATGAAAAACAATAGCCACGTTTTATCTGTTCAGTAAGTTTTCGTGCAATCCCGTCAATAGCTGAACCAATATAATATTGCATATTTTGCGGAGTAATTTCTGAATTTCCAAAGTAGCCAGGAAAAAGCACCATCTTGCATTCTTCAACAATCTCTTCTAATTGCTGAATTGAAGGCATGGGAACATCGTGATTTATCCGGTGATATACCTTTTTATATGACTGAGGCTGGCATAATGTTTTTACTATGTTCTCTAAATGCTTCTGGTAATTTCCATTTTCTGAAATATCTTTTAACATATAACCCTGTCATACCATTACTACCATGTTTGGTCAGTAATTTTATCGCATTATACCATATAAATCAAAATTTTACAACACCCTTGATTACTTCATCAAGTTATCCACTATCTGCGACTTCATCTTTTTTGAATATTCAGTATAATCAAACGCTTCATTATCAATAATATATTGAATAATCAATCCCTGAACAAAAGCAACAATCATTGTCGCAGTATATTGAACATCAACATTATTAAATACATTTTTACTAATACCTTCCTGTATTATTTTGGCACATTCAGCCCTATAGCTCTGGTACAATTTAATGTTTGCTTTCCTCATACGCTCATTATGATTTATCTGTGTCCAGAAATCAATGAGGACGTGGAAATATTCTTTTTCACGCTCTACAAGGTGAAACGCTTCATCCATAAAGATTATTATTTTTTCTTTTGGATCTTCTATCTGCTCAAGTGCCTTTGCAAGATAGCTTCTCAGATTTTCATTCATTACCCTTAAAACAGACACCAGAAGATCATCTTTGTTTTTAAAATAATAATGCACCAGACCTGTTGAAAGCCCTGCTTCTTTTGCTATATCACGAACAGTAAAATTATAATATCCTTTTCTGCTTACAACTTTATATGCCGCACGGGTAAGCTGATTTCTTCGCAGTTCTATGACATTAACATTCTTCCTTTTCATTTAAAGACAACCTTTCTAATCTAAAATAGAGATAGTTATTTATTATTGCTTATGTTCATCCGGGGCATCAATGCATTTTTGATAAAATCAACTACACCTTTTACTATCCTTTCATCATCATCAAACGCATCTTCCCCAATAAAAAGTTTTAATCGCTCCTTGAAGTATTCGGATGTATATGAAAACTGGGTCAATACTAATATATTATCAATACATAGTGAGGTAACGTTAACATCAGCATCTTCTCGTACGATGCCCTGTTTTTTTGCCTGTTCCAATTCGTGGCGGTAAAATTCAATGGTAATATATTCTATTGTCCTGGATAATCGCGGTGTAAGATGCGATAAACCCTCGGACGTTATATCAAGATAAACCTGATGAATCTCCGGATACTGTCGGGCAAACTTTTGTGCCGCGCATACCAGCTCTTCTATTTTTTCATAAAAATTTTTATTTTCAAGGCTTACCGAACCAAGCACCTTTTCCAACAATTTATACGCCTCATTGATAACCGTTAACAGTAAATCTTCTTTGCTTTCAAAATAGTTATACATTGAACCAATACTGATACCAGCTTTTTTTGCTATTATATTAATATTTGCTCCCTTAAAACCATTTTTTGCAAACTCCTTTGTCGCGATGGTTATTATTCTATCCCGCTTTTCAGGCGAAATCCTTTCAAATGTTTCTTTATGCGCTTTTTTGGCAACTATAGCCATATTACTATTCTCCATAATTCATTATATTCTTTTCAAACTAAACTCATAATTAATGTATTCGTCAATTAATTTTACAAAGTAAATTGTTATTTACAATCTGACAAGAAAATAATTATTTATTACATTATTATTGGTAGGGCTACGGTTGGCTTCATACAGCTACCTGAATGGATTAAAATGATATAAACCTCGCTCTCGATTCCCCCTCCTCAATAAGGCAGGGAAACAATGGCCAAAAAAACTGGATGGCAAACTGTTATTGAAACAGCCCAACTATAAATTGCAGCATGCATTGTTTCATGAAATCATTGCACTGCAGTTGAGGCAATATGGCATGCACCTTTTGCAGATGTTCATCAATGATATCCTGGAGTACTGTGACAGCACCACTTTTTGTTATATAGTGTTTTATTGTATCTATCTCCCCTATGGTTTTTTTATCTTTCCTTAATAAATCAAGACAATGTGTTCTGTCTTTTTCATCTAATTTGTTCCATGCCTGTTGTACCAGTACAGTATATTTTCCTTCTGCTATATCAGAACTTGCTGATTTCCCCATATCCTTTTCATCACCAAAAACGCCTATGATATCATCACGCATCTGGAAAGCAAATCCCAATGAATAGCCCATTTCTGTTAGCCGTTGTAACTCATCACTATCATTGCCGCCAGCCAGTATATATCCCAGCTTCAAAGGACCAGCTACCGTATAGTGAGCCGTTTTCATTGCAGCGATCATCTCCGCTATGTCATCATTGCTGATTCTTTCAGGATGTGACCAGATAATATCAAGCAGTTGACCTAACGCTGTACGTTCATACATTACTGCAAATTCATTCAAAAAATATTTTATACTACTGCCCTCCAGTGTTGCTATCATCTCAAGTGCATTGCTCATAACAACATCAGCAAGAACTATCGCCACCCATGTGCCAATATTTGCATTGTACTGATAATATGAACTGTTACACAGTATATGGAATGCCGGCTTCCCACGCCTGACAACTGCACCATCAATGATGTCATCCTGAATCAGCAGGAATGCATGCATGCACTCAAGTGACGATGCAACAGGAATCATTGCATTAATTTTTTTAACCGAGCCCCCATATCCTGCAAAGGAAAGCAAAAGCAACAGAGGACGGATACGCTTGCCTTCGCGAGTACAATATTCCTGTAACAGTCTATATGCAATTTTTAGCTCATGATTTTTGGCAGATAGTTCCTTATGAGCATAAAAACTATCAATATAATTATTGATGAGCGGAACATATCTGCTGGAAAAGTCATGAAAAGTATTATGTTTTTCAATTTTTTTTGACATACGGATTCCATTTGATAGATTGACTATGGTATTGTCAAATGAGTTTTGATGCAATTGTTCCTTGTGATCTAAACCTTATGTCAATACAAAATTTTATAGGATAGTTGCTATTAATGTTAGCCAAGCGTATTATACCCTGTCTGGATGTTAAAGATGGCAGGGTTGTCAAAGGTGTTAATTTTGTAAACCTTTCAGATGCAGGTGATCCCGTTCACAACGGTATGTTCTACGATGCTGAAGGTGCCGATGAGCTGGTGTTTCTTGATATTACCGCATCAAGCGACCAACGGGCAATCATACTAAAAATGGTAAAAGATGTTGCCGAAACGGTTACTATCCCTTTTACCGTTGGTGGTGGTATACGTACTATTGATGATGTCAGGATGATTTTAGAGAATGGTGCTGACAAAATATCAATTAATACCCAGGCAGTGTTAACCCCACAGCTTATTACCCAATGTGCTATGCGATTTGGTTCTCAATGTATTGTTGTTGCCATTGATGCTAAACAGTGTAATACTGGCTGGAATGTTTATCTGCATGGCGGTAAAACAAAAACCGATATAGATGCACTGCAATGGGCAAAACAAGCCGAAGCACTGGGAGCAGGTGAGATCCTTTTAACCAGTATGGACCGTGACGGCACTAAAGCAGGTTATGATTTAGAGTTAACACAAAGCATTGCAGACAGTGTGCATATACCGGTTATTGCTTCAGGAGGTGCCGGAACTTTAGAGCACCTATACGAAGGATTTGTTTATGGTAAAGCAGATGCAGTGCTGGCGGCTTCAATTTTTCACTACCGAGAATACAGCATCAAGCAAGCAAAGGATTTTTTAGCTTCACACGGTATCCCTATACGCCCGGTAGATTTTAGTTAGCATTTAACAATAAATACAGAATTCCTATTACAATTAAAAATGTAACTGCAACAATTGCTATTATACTATAATTTGGCTTTGTTTCTTCCTCTGCTGCCTGCAATGTAGCAGCATACGTGGGGTCCAGCGCAACCTTTATATTTTCCTCTTCCTCGTCAATATCAACAATAATGCCCTTTGCAATAAGCCCATAGATTTTATATCCCTTTTGTGGAATACTCTGAACATGCGTAATGCGCGCAGAAATGGGTTTAAATTGTTCATCTTGATACGCTTGCAATGCCTGTGCCACCTTTACCGCCACTGGTTTACTATCGATAATAGAAATCATGATTCTGTCTCCGGCTGATAATTGTGAAATATGCTTCCCTTTAATGGGTGATAAAATTAATGTTGCTTTTATAATAAGCTTGACACCATCAACACCTACCAGAGGTGTATATTCGCCGGACCCGGTATCTACTTTTATTACCGCTGATTCCTGTGTTTGCTCCCCTTCTACCTTTACAGATTCCAACTTTGGGATAGTAATTGAATTCAATTCCATTGTCAGGGATGATGTTGATTGATACACCACAAGTGAATCAACACGTTGCAATGCGAATGTCTCCTGAATAAGCTTCCTGAACAGGTTGTCTATTGCTATATCATTTTTTATTTCAATATTTCGTGATAATTCATTTTGCAAAATAGTACTAAAATTTTTAATCATTTTATCACTGAAAGTTTTAGCAAGAACATGATCATATTCATCTTTTTGCATCTGCTTTGCTATTTCTTTTTCAAATATTATCCAGTCCAGGGCCGGGTCTATATTCAGTAGTGTATAGGAAGGTGACACAATGAGCGTTAATCCGGAAATTGAATTATAAATAGTATTAAAAAAAAGCAAGAACGCTCCAAACAGTGTTGAAGATGCAAAACGAACCTTAATAGCATATAAATCATTGTAATTCCCTGATACCATCTGGCGGGCTTTTTCCATATCACCATGGGTATAATGCATTGCAATATTTATCTTCCTTGTTTGTTCAGACAGATGCATGTATACTTTATCATTTTCTTCCATGGATACTATCCTGTAAAAAGTGCGTTATATCAATTTTTTATACCAATAGACTTTATCANNATCCGCTCCAATATTGTTCCACGCTGAATAGGTTTTAAAATAAAATCAGCAGCCCCCATTTTTAGTAAGTCAGACAGCACTCCTTTTGTGGTTTCTTCACTGATGAACACAATTTTAGCTTTTGGTTTTTTATGACTTAATTCATATAAAAGGGCGTATCCGTCTAACTTTGGCATATCCAGATCAGTTGTAATAAGATCAAGGTCAGCAGCCAGCGATTCATATAGCTTTAAAGCTTCAGCGCCATTGGAAGCAGCAGCAATTATCTCATATCCCTCAGATTCCAGTATTTGAATAATCTGCTTGCGATGGAACTCTTTATCATCAATTACCATAACCTTATATGGTATCCCGTTTGGTTTTATACCATCAGGTCTCTTGGGATTGATTGCAGGAAAATCATGTGGACTTTTCATAAAACCTCACTCCATTTTACAAAAATATCAATGTTATATTGTCACCAACTCATATTCCATATTTCCGGCTCCAATAGAGGTAGCATATTCAAAGAGATAGTTCCATTTAACAGGGTATAACGCTTCAATATTATCTTTTGAGCTATCCTTATGAGCTATTCGTGAATCTGGTAGCGGAGTTGCTTTATTTATCATATCAACCGATGCTTTATCAACTGCAATTGGATCAGTTGAAGCAACTATTCCTATATTGGGAACTATAGGGATATCATTCCAGTAGCAACAATCACATTCAGGAGATACATTCATGATAAAGTTAAAAAATAAAACTTTATTTTTTTTATGATGCATAAAAGCATTAACATATTCAGCCGTTCTTTCATACAGTGTGGTATGGTCAGTTTTCCACAATACCGGTATAGCATTATAAACACATATAACCGTACATTCTCCGCAGCCAAAACACTTATCACTATTGATAAATGCTTTTTTATTTGCATCAAATGAAATGGCAAATGCCGGGCATCGTTTGATGCACGCACCACATGAGGTGCATAGTGTTTGTTTTACTTTAGGCTTTAAATCAGAATGCAATGATTGTTTCATGGAAGGTGGCGCACATCCCATAGCAATATTTTTTATAGCACCACCAAAACCATACAGTTCATGCCCTTTTACATGGCTCACCACTACCATAGAATCAGCATCATGTATTGCCGAAGCCACTTTAATACTTGAATACCATTTACCGGTAGCGGGGAGTTCTTTAAAATCGTTTCCTCGTAATCCATCGGCAATAATCACCGGTGCACCGCATGAAACTAAAGAAAATCCGTTCATAGCAGCATTTTTCAGATGATCAACAGCGTTACTTCTGCTTCCTCGATACAATGTAGTGGAATCAGTAACAAATGGATTTGCTTTCAAATCCTTAACACAATCAACAAATGTATGTATTATTACAGGCGGTGTATAGGCAATGTTGCCGTATTCACCAAAATGTGTTTTGATTGCAACAAAATCTTTTTCATTGATTATCTTATTTGCAGATAATTTGTAAAAAAGCTTTTTAATTTTGCTGACGATATTCTCCTTACTGTTCATATGTAAATCTGTAAAATAAACAACAGACATATGTACCTCGCTTACACAACAGTTTCTGATAGTATTAGTATAATCACTATGATTTGTCAATAACAGTTTTCCATACTCATTAATATCACCATTCATTGCTAATGCATAAATTTTATAGGTACCTTAAAAAAATATTATATAGTATCAATACTAGTGTGTAAAACAAAAAATCATTTATCACTATTATATGTTCATGAGGGTGGTATCAATCAAAATATTCAATACATGTTCAACACATACCGGTCAATGTAATCAGATTTATAAAAATATAAACATTTCAACAAATAGTCTATTTACAATAATGAACAAAATTGAGAGTTACTATCGCCACCATTTTTCATTAATAAAAATATAAAAAAACCGATACACTATATAAAAGTATAATTGAATAAAAACTTGACGTATCATAGTAATTTTCTTGCAATATTCACAATACCATGTATTATCTTGTTATATTTTGTAGACGAGGTAAATATTGGAAGGAACACAGCAAAAATCTCATTATTTTTGTAAGCCAGTTGATTATAAAGAAGCACTAACAAGAGGTGAAGACGTTTACCTACAGTTTTCACTATTAACCCCTGAGGTTGAAGCACTTTTAATCAGGGTGCTGAGTATTTATTTGTCACAACTTGATCTTTTATATTTAAAAGATATGTTTATAAACATACTAAAAGAACTGGTAAATAATTCCATTAAGGCTAATGCTAAACGGCTTTACTTTAAACGAAAAAATCTGGATATAAATAAAAAAGAAGAATACCGTACCGGGATGGAAACATTTAAAGAAGACGTGTTTGTTGAAAATCCCGAGTTTCTTGAAGAGCTTGGAAAATCAAACTTTATTGTACGAGTATTCTTTTCCATTACCGGTGATATTCATAAAATTCATGTCATCAACAATGTTCCCATTATACCTGAAGAGATGAACAAAATTAATGCACGAATAAAGAAAGCATATACCTACCATGCTATTTCTGATGCATTTGATGACATTTTAGATGATTCGGAAGGAGCAGGATTGGGTTTGATTATTGCATTGATGCTCATGAAGAATGCCGGTTTTCCTCCTGAGGCATTTAGCATGTCCACAAATGGTAAGATCACCAGTGCCACCATAAACATTGATGAAAGCTTCCGCAACATGGATTTGAAGGTTAAAATGGCACAGGAAATAATAAATGAGGTTGAATCACTCCCTTCATTTCCACAAAATATTCTTGAAATACAGCGCTTATGTGCAAATCCTGAATCTACAATAAAAGCTATAGCCGATAGCATCAAGCGCGATCCGGGGCTTGTTACTGCTATACTGAAGCTTGCCAATTCAGCAGGCTACATCACATCAAAACGAGTTGAAACTATTGAGGAAGCAGTAAAAATTATTGGCACAAAAGGCATCAATACACTGCTTGTTGCCAGTGGTGTTCAAAAGATAATTGATTCCCGCTATAAAAAATTTGAAGCCATCTGGAACAATTCATATAAAACAGCATTTTATGCACAATGGATCGCGATGAAATATCGCAAGGAACGGCTTTCTGAATTTGCTTATCTGGCATCATTGCTTTCGGATATTGGGCTTATGGTATTACTTTCTATCAAACCAGATGAAATTCAAAAAATACGGGAAATTGTAGGCTTAAAACAGCTTGATAATATCTCAATACTGGAAGAGATATCCTTAGGAGTAAGCCATAGCACATTAGGAAGTTTAATCTGCCAGAAATGGAAATTTAATGATGCGCTGGTGAAGGCTATTGAATTTCATCACAGACCGCATCTGGCTCCCTCGCAGTACAGAGATTTGATCTACATTGTCTATCTGGCATATGTCTTTACCGGCGTTGAGTCAAAAAACTTTAGATTTGAGATTGCAGATGAAGACTGTCTTGACTATTTTAAGCTTAATAATAAAATTAATTTTGATGAATTGCACCAATTAATAAAAGCAAAGTTTGCAGAATATTCCCAAAACAATCAGATAACAAATTAGTTATGGAATCATTGTCAATGAGATTCTTCGTTACTGCATCCCATAGAATGACATTGTCACATAAATCTATTTTCAGGAGACTATCATATGTATTTTCAGGATCTCATTGCCAGTTGTAATAGCTATTGGGCTAAACAGGGTTGTATCATTGCACAGGGATATGATATGGAAGTTGGAGCAGGTACATTTAATCCTGCAACCTTTTTACGTGTACTTGGACCTGAGCCATGGAATGTAGCATATGTTGAACCATCACGACGCCCAACAGATGGAAGATATGGCGATAATCCAAACAGACTGCAGCACTATTATCAATATCAGGTAATTATGAAACCGTCACCTCTTGATATACAGGATTTATACCTGGATTCATTACGTAACTTAGGCATCAAACTTGAAGAACATGATGTCAGATTTGTTGAAGACGACTGGGAATCACCTACACTTGGTGCATCAGGATTAGGATGGGAGGTTTGGCTGGATGGGATGGAAATTACACAGTTTACTTACTTTCAGCAATGCGGAAGTATTGAACTTGATCCTATACCGGTAGAAATTACCTACGGTCTGGAACGCATTTGCATGTATATTCAGGGAGTTGAAAGCGTTTTTGACATTCAATGGAATGATACACTCACCTACAGAGATGTTCATCATCGCAGTGAATTTGAATTTTCACATTATAACTTTTCTATTGCCGATACCGCATTATTGTTTCAACTATTTGATCTCTATGAAAAAGAATGCCTGAGGATACTTGATTATGAACAGGTTCAGGTAGTACTTCCGGCTTATGATTATGTTTTAAAATGTTCTCATGTATTTAATCTACTCGATGCGCGAGGTGCAATTTCGGTTACTGAACGTGTAGGTTACATCACAAAAGTTCGCAACATTGCCCGACGCTGTGCCGAGCGATATGTTGCTATCCGTGAATCAATGGGATTTCCGCTTTGTAAATATGCAAAATATGCAGCACCTGAGAATGCTTAATGGATTACTTTGCCAACCTTGAAAAATATCTACATGCCCATGATCATTTTATAATATCCACACATGAGAGCCCTGATCCTGATGGTCTTGGCGCTGAAATAGGATTTAAGGAGATACTATTACATTTAGGAAAACATGCTATCATTATTAATTCAGATCCAACTCCCACAAAGTTTAATTTTATTGATCCTGATAATGAAATAATTATTTTTGATGAAAAAATGATCATAGACAATATAAGTAATTATACTATTTTTGTATTGGATACAAATGATTTTAATAATATTGGGAAAGCTTACCATTATTTAAACAATATCATTAAAGATGTTTTTATTATTGATCACCATGAAGGTGCAAACAATAAATTAGAAACAAATTACATTAAAGTTGAGGCATCATCAACATCAGAAATAATCTGCACTATAATGGAACGGTATAACATAAAACCATCATTTAAGGCAGCTCAGGCACTCTATGCTGGTATTGTTTTTGACACGGGCTGTTTTAAATATCCTAAAACATCATCACATACATTTACTATTGCAGCACAATTAATTTCATCTGGAATTAAACCCTACGAAGTATATCAATGGATATATGAAAATAACACGTTAGAAGTATTTAGATTGCGTGCTTTGATGCTTTCATCCATGGAAGTACATTTTGGTGGTAAACTTATATTAATGGAATTAACTCCAGAGATGATTAAAGCAACGAATGCACCTTTTTCAGAAGGCGAAGTAAATATTAATTTACCATTAAGTATTAATGGTGTTGTTGCAAGTATTCTGGTAAAACAGGATGTTGGCGGTCCGGTTAAAGTAAGCATGCGAACCAAGGGCGATATAGATGTAGCAGTTATAGCAATAGCAAACGGTGGAGGCGGACATAAAAATGCCGCTGGTTTTAAATCTCCTCACAATTTTGAGACTACTAAACAAAAGATTCTTCAAGAGATGTCAGCATTTTTTAAATAATTCAAATAATTTAAAGCAATGCAACAATTGATTGAACCAGTGCAAGTATTTCTCTGTCCTGCTGTAACAGCGGGTGTACAACTTCATTCTTTTTCACCTGAATAATAATGTTCACCACATTACCTTCAAGGTATTCAGGCACTTCTATCTTTAAGCCATAACTTAAAAATTTATTCTTTAAGTAATTAATTTTTTCTACATATTCGCTATACTGTGGATATCGTAACATATAAATGTTGCGATATATCTCATCATCTGTTATGTTTTCCTTATTGATCAGAACAGTAATTTTTTTCAAAACGCTTTCATACTGCTGATTACGACATATATCTTCTATCATCACAACAATATCTCTGAAATAATTTACACGCAGTTGACAGACATTTGTGATTGCATCAACAAGTTGAATACTTTCATCTGATAAACGAAGGATAGGCATTATAAATTTAAAAGGTATATTTTTTGAATCAATATAATTCATTAAACGTGATGGCAGACCAATAATTTTTTTTAAAGAAGTCGTTTCAATCAAAGCATCTGGAACTGATAATTCATGAGCTATCGCAATCAATTGTTTTTTATTTATTTTAAAATACTCTTTTAGTATATATAAACTTTTTAATTTGCCGATAGTTCCCGTTAAATTGTTGTATAGTTTTAATGTTATTATAGCCTTGAAATCATCTTCTGAAAGCTCATTGATTATTTTTGCAGGTACATGATCCAAACCTGTTTGAATTGATGCAAGCATCCTGTTGTGCCCACAAACCGGAATAAAACAACCGTTACCCTCAACAAGTATAACTGATTCCAGTACCCCGTATTGTTTTATTGATTTTATTAATTCAGGAGACAATGGTTTTGAAATTTTGAAATATTCATTGATATAATTAATTGACTGCAAAGGTATAATTGTTTGTGTGAAATTATCAAATAGCATTTAAAGAAGTCCTCGCAGTAATTTTTCTATTTCATCAGGGTAGATTACCAATATCTTTGATAGTTGTTTTAAAGTTTCCTTTGCAATATCAGTGAGGTCGGCCGTGGTTATTAATATTCCCTGCTTAACTTTCATATCATTAATTGCCTGGGCAAAATTTCTCAAGGTAATTTCACCAACGTTTGTCTTTGTCCATCTCCTAACCCAGATAAGCACCTTATCTTTTGTTTCAGGATTAACAGCTAAAAAGTCAACACCATCAGCTTCACGGTATGTTTGCAAAATCTGATCTACTTTAAATCCCAGTTTTGACGCCAATCTGTTTGATATAATCCTGAAATTTTCAGTATCTAAAGCAATATACTTCTGTATAATGTCATCAGAAGTACTGGATGGTTTCCCATCATCAAAAGTTATACGTGTTGTAACAACGACATCCTTTAAATTGTATCTTTTACTGCCTTTTAATCCACACATATCCCATAGTAAATTTTGTGGAAAAGCTTCCTCCATCCATGCTGTAATGGTTTCCATTATAGAGGCTGATTCTTCTTTAACAAATTTATCAACCTCCATTTCTTTTCGCAATTGTGTGACAAGAAATTGAATGTTTTTGTAATTTCGATCTTTACGGTATAGTTCATTCCACGCATCGTACGCCAATGAAGATTGTTCATTTTTTAACAAGGCATATCCAAGATCATGTAAAGCTAAAGCTTCAGCATCATCATTAGCATTCTTTCGGGCTATTTCCAGTAAATCCTGGAATAGTTTAATACCCTCGTCGTGACGTTTAAGGCGCATATACAAAAAAGCCTGGAATCGTTTTGCTAAATACTGAACGTCAGGATCCTGAGTAGATTCAGCCACTTTTGTAATATATGTCAGAGCCTGTCGGTAATCACGTTTACGGTTAAATGCAAAAGCCAATGCAATTTGAGCTATTTCTGATTGTGGTTTTAATTGCAGAGCCGATCTAAAATTATCAATTGCATCCTGGATTCGCATATTTTGATAATTACAGATTCCTGCTCCAAATAAAATCTCGTAACTATCATTTTTAAGTTTTAATAATCTTTCAAAATAACGTTGCGCACTATCAAATTCCTCCTGACTTAACAAAATGAATGATACATGGTAAAGGGAATCAATATCAGCAGGGAAATCTTTTAATATATCCAAATACATCTGGAATGCTTTTTCAACCTCATCACGGACATAATATGACTTTGCTAATTTTTTTAATACCGAAAGTTGATCAACCTCATAGTTAAATTTACCTATTTCTAATATTTTCTCCAGGTGAATCACTGCCTGATCAATTTCCCCTATTGTTAAATAAAGTTCAGCCAGACGATGATGGACTACAAAATTATCAGGATATTCGTCGATGACTTTTTTATATTCAATTATTGCATCATGCAATTGATTTGTTTTTACAAATTGTTCTGCCTTATTTAAGGGATTAAATTTTGGCCTGATATATACTAAATAATATACAAATCCACTGATAATTAATAGTGATATGACAAGATATGATATCATTTTTCATTTTCCAGTATTAAAATTACAACTGCCACAGTAATTACTACTTTATTATCGATAGAACTGCAATTAACGTTTAAATCTAATCTCTGAAGGCCAGCCATTAATACACCATGATTTATCTGTCTGGTATTTGACAATAAAATCATCTGATTTTTTTATTTTTGCTTTAAATGGAAGATTAACCAGAATATCATGTGGTATAAACCGGGGTATATCAGTAAATTGAATTACAAATTCATTTGATGTGGATGTAGCTGTAAAACTAATTATACCAAACCGTGAATGAGCATTTTTTATATTCATCTGACAATCATTAAACCATTCTTCCCACGGAACCGGGAAAATTTCCAACCGTTCAGGATGATCTATAAAGCATAAATTACGGATAGCTTGAAATAATAATGAAACAGCAATAGTTGAAACAGGGTCATTTACAACGGCATGACCTGTTACGGGATCAAGAAAATCAGGTAAAAATTTTTGTTTATTACATAGATTGATAATTGCATTAATACTATCGATAGCTCTTCTATCATGAGCATAGATCATTGCATTAGCAAGACTTAAAGAATTTACTATATCCACCGCGCTGATTATGGTGTTATATAAAGGCAATCCTTTACCTGCATGTATGATAGCATTAATTATATTTTTCACTATATACGGTTGCATGATATCCTTCATATAAGGGTAAAGCAAGGGGCTGTATGATATAATTCTGTTATCATTCACATTTACAAAATGGGAAAACTCAAGACTATCTTTTACTATTATTTTTTGTTTTCGTATAGGTTTACTATATTTAGGAGTCCACTCAATTAATTTCTCCTCCTCGTCGTTTGTTTCACTGTTTATGGTAAATATTGACTTTAATATTACATTCTGTAGTCTTTTTATATCACTAAATATTTTTGTTTCCTCACCAAAAAGCCCCAATGAACGCGACATAAATGCCACATTTTCAAGAGCAGATATAATATATGCAATATTGATAATCGCATTTATAGCTATTTGAGGATTATCCTTAAAATTATTTTCTTTTGTTATATCACCTATTTTTTTAAAAAATTCAGTGATGGAATAAGCATATTGCTTGCATAAAGAATAATTATTTTGCACAAAAGAGGAATCTTTTATTGTCCTATAGTAATCGCCAACTATTAAACAAAAAAATGATGAAGATAGAACACCTTCATAATCATCAGTAATCTTTATATTTTTTTTGATAGTATCAATGGCAAGCTCAGTTTGCTTTAGATAACCCATCCTGTTTAAGGTTGAAGAAATATAGTAATATTGCTTCAACCTTTGTAGTTGAGTTGTTTTTACAGATGCCATATTAGAGGCATGCACCAATGTTGATAATTTGCAGAAATCAGTCCACTCGTTTATAGTATGCCTGCCAATTGATATGGCAATCCCCTGTTTCATTATGCTATCTACATAGCTGGTATAATCATTAAGAGCTGATTTAACAGATAATGTAGAAATGGGTAATTTTGCATTTTTACCAGTAGCAATGCGAATACCATATTCATGATCAGTATTTTTCAATTCATATGCAAAAGCCATCGTTGCCATGCCACTTGAACTACTTATCTTATATTTATCATCTTTCCTCAATATATCAATATCACCTATGATTTCATTACCAACAAGAATATAATCCGGCTTTCCCATTAATGAACATACATGATCATCATTGATTTTCACTAAATTATTTTTTAATAGCTCTATTGAATTAATGCCGGATAACGTTGTTGTTGTATAAGGTCGGATTGCAATGATAAAATAGGATTGGTTCTTTTTTTTAATATTTATTTTATTGATAACTATTGCTTCATCAACATTTGTGTGAGCAATATACACTGACTGTAAAAAACGAAATAAATGGTGCTGATACGATGTTTTTACAACTCCCCTTTCATTTCGTTGATGTATACATGTATCATCATGGAATTTAATATATTCTCCTTCAGAGTAGACCATACATTCAACTGACCATTTTGCCCAGTCAGGATGAATCATACCGCAAGGATCTATCCTGATTGCTCCGCTGTTTAAAAAACTATTTATTGTATACCATGTTCTGCAATGATTGTTATATAAAATAAACGGGAGAGACTGTATTCTAACATTTTCCCTATTAGTATAATGAGCTATCCAGTATGGCCATGAAAAATAGTTATGTTTTACATAAATTTCAAAGTTTTTTATACCTTCAGATAATTCAGAAGGTATTGCCATAGTCTCATACTCAGCGTTTTGCGATAGCAATGTTTTAAATAACTGTTGTTTGGAACTTTTGGACTTACCTGAAGACGCCAACATAAACATTATTTAAACGAAGCAATAGCTTCTTCTTCTGTTTCATAGATTTCAAACATATCCATGAGTTCAACAACCTCAAAAATTTTCTTAACAGCATTATTCATTGAACAAAGCTTTAATTTACGATTTGATTCTTTTAATATACGCATGGTGGAAACAAAAATTCTTAAACCACTACTGCTCATGTATTCAACACCTGCAAGATTCAGCAGTAGATGAGAATCAGGATCATCTTTAATTAATTTATTTATTTCCTTTTCTATATCCGCTGAAAGATGGACATCCAATCGCCCCTGTAAATAAACTACTACAATATTCCCAACCTTTTTAGTTTTCAGATTCATCATATCCTCCTGATAAAATAATTATAAATCACATCAGCAAAGCTGTATAAAAATTCTTTTTATTATTGAAATGAAACAATACATGTTCAATTATAAAAAGCAAGCATTTATTATAGTCATTCCTGACCCATTTTTGCATATTTTCTTGTAATTATCAATCCAAAACCTACAAATAAGAACAGTACAAACAAAAGACTCCCACATATTGTCAATGGCAGATGATCGTAGGTAATACCATTTATCAAAAGAGATGGCACAGAAACTAAGGGAAATAGTATGCTATGATAATATATCATTCCACGATATTTTAATGGATCAAATAATGGTAGCAACATACTTATGCCTACAACAGCTAATAATAGAGCAAATATCCTGGAAAAGTGATAAAGCGGAGCTATAAATGTATCGTACTTTATTAAGTTATACCAGTCGGGATTTACCTCTATACCAAAAATATTAGCAAAGTATATAGGGCTGAAACCATACAATAATCCAATAACGATATAAATAATGCCTGTTAAAAGAACACCTGTTTGTAATATATTGGTAGCTTTTGATCTCATGCACCCTCCTTTATCATTTACTTCATCATTTACTTCATCATTTACTTTATCATTTACTTTATCATTGAAATAAACATATCAGTATTGTTAAGCGATTGTTTAATCAGATCATTTGTTGATGTGACATCAGGTAACGTTAAAGAAATGAATCTATTGCAACAAAAGGTATTATCACAGGCATATAAATAACAATCAGGAAGAAAATCAACAAATTTTCTATATAATCCAGGAATCTTACTTTTTACAGAAATTGGATTATAGGGATTAGCAATAGCAATGTAATCTATATAATTTATATGAGTTCTCAGTAATGACTCGGGAATCAGGGGGTAAAGTGGAAAAGCAGAAAAATAGGTATCACCATGAATAGATATCCCTTCAAATAATGGACTAAAAGCTAAATTAGCGGAAATAATTTTTTCAGCATCACCAGTAGAGAAAAACCTTTGCGTATTATTATGCATTAACTGTGTATATGGAAGTATAGCATTCCATTCAATTCTTTTTATATGACTTATAGTTGAAGCAAAGTTGTGCAATGGTTTATTTTTAAACAGATACTTATCCGGAAAAGTAAAATCAAAGAACGTATGCAATGTATCATCAGAAAAATATTCAAATAACAACTTTTTATAATCTTCGGGTGTTTGTGTTGCCAAATAACACATCAATACTGCATAGGGTATACCGTTAGCATATATAACATCATAAAGTTTTTCTTCCCGCAATGATTCCAATACTCCGGAATAGTATAGCGTTTCATACATTCCCTGTGACAGCACCATCGCCCTTTTATCACTTGCTATATTTTTAAATAGCTCATCACTATACACCTTATTTTTTAATACTGCCTGAAAAATCGTTTCATTTGCTTCTACTGGAATAGTTTTGAACACATAGGATGGCTGATCAATTTTTTGTATTTTTACAAAATGTTTATTAACAACATTGTAAACCTGTTGACCCTGAGTTAAGAGGGTATCACTTACTACTTGATGATTAATGGCAGATTTTTCATTAATGACATTTATAATACTGTCTGAATTTTTCATTATCACATCGCGCAGATGGATATCACTGTTTGAACAATCAATAACGATGTATGAATATTCAAATGATAAATAAAATAATAGCGGATTTATTATATCAGGGTTTATTTTAACTTTTGACCCATAGGCAATATTTACGATGTCCATAGTTTCAGAAATTTTTTCTATACGCTGCTGAATAAATTTATAACCGGTGACATCATCCGGATTCTTTTGCGACAGTGGCGGTATAAGTGGTTTACCACACATGTCAAATACAGATATCCCATCGTATGAGGCATCCAGCAAAATTGTTTTTTTATAGTATGAGCACGCAGCTGCAACTGATATTGCCAATGTTGTTTTGCCACAATGTTTATCAGTACTAAAAATAGTGAATACACAGGCTTTATTTTTTAATAATGTTGTAGCAGCTTGACTGAGCGGGATTCGATAATGATCAACTATCTTACAATAACCGCGCAGTGCTTTAAAATTATTACAGATAAATTGATATAAATCGGTATTGGCAAGCTCCAGAACAGATGCATCACTCAATGCCCTTACAGTCCCTGTGCCCCTGTCACAAAATGGTAACTGGCCAAAATACGATGTTCGGGATAAATACGCTGATTCTGCTGACTTTTGTACACCAAAAACACCTTTATCAACAATGTATAACGACTGAGCATTACAATGGAACGTACTTCCCTTTTTAACGGTATGCGGTTTAGCTAACAGCGATAAAGCTGATAGTTCGTCTACCATTAAATGTTTAAAGATTGGCACCTGATTCAATAAAAGTATTGCTTTGTTTATCATACAATTATATTTGTTTTAATAATCGCAAAAGATCATTTTTCCCATATAATTCTATTGGTCGGGTATTGGAAAAATCAACAGCACTTTGCGTAAAATCACCTGCAGTAATAATGATAATACGTGTTGCATTCTTTTCTTTAAGCTTTTCATGCAGTTTGCGCAGTAATTTATCATTTACAACATCGGTAGTTCTAAGTATTCGTACGATTTTATTAGTACGGCGTGTATTACGCCATTTTCCTTCAGTATCCGTGGCTATGATCTCAACTTCGGTATCACTGATAATATCTACATCCATAACGGTAAGCCCCATTGATTCAGATATTTTACGGCAGGTATGTTCAAACTGCGCCAGCCCTGCAATCATAAAATCTTTAATACGATCATCCTGTCTAAATTCTGCATACGATTTAAGCTTTGCCTGTACATCACGAAACGTTGGATTGACCGCAACTATCTTTTCCCAGTTTGATATGGCTGAGTGTAAATCTCGCATTTTTTCCTGAGCTTCAGCTAAAAAATACCGCAAATTAAGCTCGGTATCGCTGCCTCTTTTAGCAAATTTTAAACCACGATCAAATTCAATCACCGCCTTTGGCAATTGCTCACGCTCTAAATAACATGTCCCCTTTGCAAGGAAACATTTAACCTTAATGTCATCGCTTTTCTGTGCTGTTTCAAATTCTTTAATTGCCCATTCATAATCACCAAGCTGACGTAAAACTAAACCTAAAAAGTAATGAGCTTTATAATCATTTTGATCAACTTTAATGGCTTCAATAAAAGCCTGTTTTGCATCAGGATAGTTTTGCATTCTGTAATATGCCTGCCCTATATAATAAAAAGAAGCTCCATGCTTGCTGTTATTTGATATACTTTTCCTGAAATAAGGAATTGCCTTTTCTATCTGCCCGGAATTAAAAAAAATTATACCCAGTTCATAAAAAGGTTCATAGTTCGCAGGGTCCAATTTTGTTAAAAGAAGGTATTCTTTTTTTGCTTCTTCAACTGCATTGCGCGCCTTATAAATACTTGCTAAATGATTACGTATGTTGACTTCATTAACCTTTTCATCATATCTTCCAATTTTTAAAACCTGCCGATATTCAACAATAGCATACTGAATATTATTTTCCTTTTCATATGCTAACGCCAGCAAATAATGAGCATAGTGATTGCGATCATCTTTTTCAATAATATCATTTAACTTTCTGATGGCTATTTTTGTCTGCCCTGATTCAATAAGTTGCTGGATTTCTTCAAGCTTACGCGGGAAAATATAAATATTAGCAAAATATAGAACAAATATTACCAGAATTATAATAAACAAAAATATTATAGCATACGTAATCAACATGTTTTTACTAACCAATTACCTTCATCTTAATTTTATCAGGATGCATTTTCTTTTTTGGCTCTGAGTTTTTTATTTTCTTCTTCAAGTTTTTGAATCTTTTCAAATGCCTGCATCAATTCCATCCTGCTTAACTGTGATGCACTTTCACGTGCCTGAGCTGTTTCAGTTGCTAACTTTAATTCGGTTCGGGAATATTCTACAATATTTTCATACATTGATATAATTTGATAGGCATTGGCCAATTCCTGTTCATTGAGTTTTAAAACATTTTCATATGTCTGCACTATCTTCCGCAACTCATCAATTTGCTTTGACATAATTTCATTTTCATTTTTAAGCTTATCAATTTCTAATGACATAACCAAACCTCAAAATATTTTATATTGTAATAGTTCAGCCCCACTATCATTCATATCGTGTAGTAATAGTATCACAGCAATCACCATTTTTGCAAGAATAAATCGCTGCAGATAGTAATTTTTTATAAGTACTAACAAAATATATTTAAAATATATTGACAAATTTTTTGATAGTTATTCCTTTAAATTATTTGCAAAATTACACTGCACAACAATCAGGGGGCGTAGCTCAGTTGGGAGAGCGCTTGNNTGAATGGCATTCAAGAGGTCAGGGGTTCGATTCCCCTCGTCTCCAAGGTGTTAATCAATACAATATACCAGCAAGCCGTCCCGCAATTTTGGTTCAAACCAGGTTGACTTGGGCGGCATTATCTCCCCCCTATCTGATATTGTCATAAGCTCATCAATTGACGTAGGAAAAAGCGAAAAACCAAGTACATAGCTGTCGCTATCCACCAATTCAACCATTGTTGAAATAGCATTGGTTCCACCTACAAAGTCTATACGCACATCTTCCCGGGGATCTTTTATTCCAAGAATAGGATGAAGTATTGTATTTTGCAGGATAGAAACATCTAATGCATCAACCGCATCCAGTGGCAATTTTTTAACAAAGGTTAATGTATACCACTGATGATCATAGTACATCCGTATTTCCTGCCGATTTTTCGCAATACCATTATCAGTTTTTTGAATAACAAAAGAATCAGCAAGCAGGCGCATAAAGGTTTCAAAATCATGATTATTTAAATCTTTCACCACGCGATTATACGGCAAAATATTTAACTCAGAATGAGGGAAGATAGCTGCTATGAAATAATTAAATGGTTCGCTGCCAGTATATCCCTGCTCCCGGCGCTGCAGTCCAACCCTTACAGCCGAAGCTGCGCGATGATGACCATCAGCAATATACAGAATTTGATCATCAAAAGCTTGTTTTACCAATTGCGTGTAATCACCATCTTCAATCCTTTGAATTATGTGCCGCACACCATCATCTGCCACAAAATCATAGAGCACGGGTGATGTTAAAGCGTTATGTATTATATTCTGTAAATAATTGCTATCCCTGTAAAAAAGATATACCAGCCCTGTTTGTGCCCCAACAATGTTGATATGATTCATCCTGTCCATTTCTTTCACTTTACGGGTAAGCTCATGTTTTTTGACTATCCCGTTGATATAATCATCAATGGACACAACGGCAACAATACCCGTTTGTTTGTGATTATCTATCTGTAAGGTATACAGATATACATATGGTTTATCATCCCGCACTAATATGCCGTCAGCTATAAATTTGCTTAAATTTTTTTTCCCAAGTTTATATACTTCGTCAGAATAGGGATTGGTTGACAATGGCAAATCTACCTCAGGCCTGGTTACATGAAAAAAGCTGCAGGGATTATTTTGAGCAATTTTTTTTGCCTGCTGGGCTGTTACAACATCATACGGAAGTGTAGCAACCTTTGTAACAACATCCTTCCCCGGCCGCAATGCGGTACATTCTTTGATAGTTGCCATGTACAGTTCCTTAATTTTTTAAAGCGATAGTTCTTCGCCATGTATGGTAACAAGCTTTTCAATCCTGAAGCGTTTAGTCCCTGCAGGAATAATAACCGATACTTCATCGCCAACAGTTTTTTTATGTAATGCCCTGCCAATAGGCGATGATAATGATATCTTGCCTTCCGAAGCATCAACCTCATCCGGGGTAACGATAGTAAACCGGGCAACCTCATCATTATCCAGATTGCGAACAGTCACAACAGAGCCAAAATCAACCTTTCCCTGTTCAATAGTGGATATGTCGATGCTATCAATAAGGCTGAGCTGTTTGCTTAGATATGAAATCTGTGCCTGTACAAACGATTGGCGCTCACGGGCAGCATGGTACTCAGCATTTTCTTTCAAATCGCCTTTTGATCGTGCTTCGGCAATGCGTTTAGGCAACTCTATCTTTAATTCATGCTGTAATTTTTCAATCTCTTCCTTCATTTGTTTTTTCTTATCTGCTATGTTTACTGCCATCACGTATTCCTCCGAAAATAGAATTATTAACCTCACCCACGGACCATCTCCTTCGCAAGTTGAGGGGAGTATTGTTTCCAGCTTACCCTGTGGTTGGTGAGCTTGCCGAACCATGGGTAACTCATCCCAAAACTATAGTTATGCGATAGTTACTCTATGTATCAGCAACTATCGCCCACCATAAAGTCAAAGTGATAATGTCGTTCCTTTAATAAAAGATGTCTACAATTTTTTATAATACCTTATCAACTTTTACCATTACCGGGTTTACCATATTTTTTGCTGCAACAAATTTTGACACTATCCGTATAAAAACAAATGATAACGCTAAAAAGATAATCCCCATAACTATCGCCGAAAGCTCCCTGTCGTTAAAAAATGGTAACGGGTAAAGCGTCCCTGCAACAATACCAGCAATAAGAAGCACAATGGGTATGCCGTACAATACCCCTGAAGAAAGAACAACTGCCCCTGGTGGAAAAACAAAGTATACCCTGTCGCCAACTTTTGCATCAAGAGTATTGTGTATCCAGATATCCTTTCCCTGCTGGCGCATCATACACTGGCTTGAACATGTAGCACAAAGCGAAGCAGGATCAGCCGCCACACAAACAAGGTTACCTCGCACCTCTTTTACCATACCACATTCAGTATCCATCCACCAGTCCTTCTTAATTATGATATATAAATGATATATACCACAAAAATAGGTGTTTATGTAAAATAATTATTTGTTACTCAGTAATAACTACTATGTGACAATACAACAACTGATTAAGAACAAACCGAAAAATGAATAAATGAAATAAATGAATAGAAGAAACGCCATATATAAATTACCAGCGCGCTTTTACCCCTGTAAAAAAATAGCATGTATCAAAGTGCTCATCAACATTCCATGCGCACCCCACTGTCCCAACTATACGTCCATATACAATATCTACTGCAAACCCATAACTGGCGGTGTTATCCCATGCTGCATATTCATCCTTATAGATGCCTGCCGAACCAAATATCTTACAATACAAAAGCTCGTACAAAGCTTCATATACCAATTGCATCCCTGCTATATGACGGGAATGAGTTGAGGTATATCGGTCAGAATATCCTAACAGATAACTATCAAACACATACTCGGCATATATCCGTTCACTGGATGTTGTATGGAAGCTATATATGTTTGGAATACAGTAGAAACGGCTGGTTATTTGTAGAGGGACAGAGCCAGCAATACGGGAGGTTATAAAAGCTTCATTGGCATATGCTGCTATACACGACAGGGTAATCATGGATTTTTCATGTGCAATAGAATGCCTCTGGTCAGTTGCCGTAATACGTAACTCCGCTCCAACATCATGCGATACATCGTTGTCAAGCTCTGACATGCTGTAATATGCTGCCACGCCATAGATAAACGCCGAAACATCATACATGCCTGCCTCCATGATGGTACCCAATCCCAGATACGCCCTGCATTGCGTCAGGGTAAAGCTGCGTGAATAGCGCTCCCACACCCCATATTCCTCCTTAGCATCAATACCAGCATGCCAGGCGGGTTTTGAGCGATAGTTCATGTAATCAAATCCGCCCTGTTTTAAGGTTATGCGCTGGTCATCAAAAGCCATCTGCCCCTTTACTGAACAATACGCATCCTGCATGGGCATGGTCATGGTGACAGCAGGCTTTATACCATAGATGGGCAGCATTGATATCTCAAATGAATAGATAAAATGCTCTGGTTTTGCATCAATAATGAGGCTGACATCACTACCATTGTTATAATTGACAACATTGACATTGATGGACTGCAGCATATATTTTTGCTTTAACTGTGTAAGGAGGTTATAGACTGTATGTTTGTTGTACACTGAGCCCAGCAATACTGTTACATCCTGTGTTAGAGCATCCTGTATATAGACATCCGTATGGACCTGAATATCAGCAATATGTGATTCAACAATATACAGAGTACATACATCATCACGAAGTTCATAGCGTGCTACATAGCTTGTGGTATATCCCTGGCTGTGGAGCCTGTTGGTAATAACTATCGCCCAGTATTCCGCTTCTTTTTGATTATTGACACCCTGATTGGTGATATCCTGAATATCAACATTAACCGTTAAACCCTCAACAATTATTGTTGCCATGCAATCAGCAGCAAATAAAAGAAAAAAGAAAAGAAAAAAAAGAACACCACTACACTGGCGCACAATATCCTCACATCGTTTTAGCTCGGACACCTTTGGGAAGCTGTAAGGTAAAGATATCAGTGGATACTTTACCATTGAGAATAACATTATAATAGCGCGTCACATTGCGTGTTGTCCCGGTATGCGTGCGTGCTATAACCTCTACGGTTGCCGGGAACCATATGCCGTGTATCAATGCGTAATCACTGTACAATTCCCTCATAACCTCAATAGACTGTGCGGTATAGGTAATCTTTTTTACCGGGTAGCCTTTATCTTTATCAATGGTTAACTCTATGGTAACACCGGTTTTTGAATCAAACAATGTATAGCAATAGCCGCTATTAAAAAAACCATACCATACCTTCTTTTTACTTTTAACAACAATCCTTTCGTTTAAGATATCACGCTGCGCATACGGATGTACAGCAGGAACATTCCCCTGTGACATTGTCCATAGCTCTTTTGTATCAGGATAATACCACAAGAGCTTTCCTCCATTGACAATAACTATCTGCCGAAAAGGCTTACTGTAGTCAATGCGCATGCAATCGTTATATGCCCGGTATCGCCCTTCATAGCGCTGTGTTTCTTTGCCTGTTTCGGCAATAACCTGCACAATGGATGCATCAATGCTTTGTACATTGAAATTATGAAAAAGCTTTTGAAGTTCATCGGTATCAGTTTGTCCCGAAAGCAATAATAAAACTACCAATACAAGATTTTTCATTGCATTATTCTCATCACCATTTTATTGTTGTACCGTCATTGCTCTGACACTGTAAAGTACTCTCATGTAATTGTCAAGGTAAAGCTATGCGATATCTCAGTATACTAAGTATTTTATTTTTAACCTGCACCAGTGCATATGCACAGATCAACACCGTGGCACAGCCATTGCAATACCCTATTGAAACCGTCAGCACCGAAACACCGTATTTTATATGGTGTGATATCTATAACACCGCCGCCAAACCATTTGTAGTTAAGATAACGCTCACTGACAGCAAGGGTAAGAGCAATGAATTTACCCTGACTCCCCTGATAGTGGATAGCATATATTGCGTTGCTACCATACCTGTTGCTCTGACCCCTGACACGTACACATACACCATACACTTGCTTTCAAACAACAAACCCGTCAATAGCCGATATTATCATCATAAACGATACCCTGTAAAAGGAAGCTTTACCATAGATGTATCCCAACACAATGCTGTTGATACCCTCAATGCGCATGAGCTTGTGTATTATTTAAGTCAATCGCGTTCCAATATGCTGCACAATGGCTACAATGCCATGTTCTTTTCTGCCAGCGGTATTATTTCAACATGTGCAGGCGTTGCGATATACTATTGGACCAATTTTGGGATTGTTACAACCATTATCTCAGCAGTAACCATAACCTCAGGGGTAATAGGCATATCAGCAGGAATCTATTACGGTATGCAGTACTATCACAACCAGGCTAAAATCAACAAAGTTTTTACCAGCCATGCAGCGTCACAGCCACACCTCACCTCTGACACAGGCAAGTAATAGTGGGGTCAGAGCATCATAAAAAGATTGAAAAATGCCCAAAAACACTGTACACTATAGTAATAATTAACAATGCATCAATCAATCGCAACCATGGGGTCAGAGCATGATAAGGATTCGCCATGGTACTAAATAGTATCCTCTATAAAGTTGTAATAATGCAATGGTCCTGAAAAAACTAACACATATCTATGCCTCTACTGATGAGTGCAAACCACTGTTAGCATCCAGGGGGGAGACCTCCATAGAAGGTATTCACCCTTCAACCTTCCCGTTTATTGTTGCAACTGCGTTTAACCATGCACCATCGCAGATAATCGCAGTTACAGCGGATTACCACGCAATGAATCAGTTTATAGCCTGCTTATCAGCATTTACTGAGGAAGAACATATATTTCCATACCCTCCCCTTGAGGTTTTACCCTACGAGCTGGTCAATCCTTCGTCAGCTATCGAGCGCGACCGCATCACAGCGCTGTATCAGCTTTTATCGGGTAATCCTGTCATTGTTGTTGCAACTGTTGAATCGCTACTCAGAGCCATCCCTCATAAAGAATTTTTTTTAAAAAAAGGCATTGCCATCCATAAAGGCGAGGAATATCCCTTTGAGGTTATCCTTGAAACGCTTGCCAGCTATGGCTATGAGCGTGAAACCCGTGTTGACCGTTTTGGGCAATTTTCGGTAAAGGGAGGTATCATCGATATATTCCTGCCCAATTGCACCAATCCGGTGCGCTGCGATTTTTTTGGGGATACCTGCGAATCTATCCGCTACTTTGACCCTGTGACACAGGTTTCACTTACGGAAACTGATACCATTACCATCTATCCGCGCCGTGAAATTTTGTTATCCCCATCACAAAAAGAACAATTAAAAAAAGCCTTGCAACCGGTGGGCGATAGTTCCTTCCAAAAGCATCTTGACATGGACAAACAATCCATACCGGGTATTTATGACCTGTTTCCTATCATTATTCCGGGAACCACCATACTGTCAATGGCAACACAACCAGAGGTCTTTTTGTGTGACCCGTCACAGCTTACAGCCAAACATGCCGAATTGCAACGAACCTATCACCAGCTCTATATTCATAAAAAAGATATGATAGTCTTTCCTCATGATTCACAAATTTTGCTGGGCGATAGTTACCCGGAAATTGAAAAGCAGGCGGTAAGCCTTCAACCGTTTATAGCTGACTCATCCCGGGTATGGCAGTTAAAAAGCTTACCATCCTTTCAGGGACGCATTGCCGATGTCCGAAATGAATGTTCAAAGCGCATTGATGAAGGATGGCACATCATTGTAAGCACATCGTTTGAAGGACAGGCAAGAAGATTATACGACCTCTTCAGCGAGTTTCATCCAGCAGATACCTTTGATACATTCAACCCGGATACACCATTTACTATTGTCATTTCAAATCTTCATGAAGGTTTTGAAATATCGGCAATAAAAACCTTGATTATTACCGACCATGAAATTTTTGGTAAATCTTACCGGAAGAAAAAACATTTTAAACAAAAATATTCCCGACCAATCGACACATTTTTAGAACTATCGCCAGGAGATTACGTTGTCCATATTAACCATGGCATAGGTGTTTTTAAGGCAATTGAACGCATGAGCGCTGGTGGCGTTGAACGTGATTTTATTGTTATTGAATATGCAGAAGGCGATAAGCTGTATGTATCGCTTGATCAGATCAATATGGTTCAGCGCTACGTGGGGCTTGATGGCAGGCAACCGCGCATTGATGAACTGGGGAAAAAATCAGCATGGAACAGGATAAAGCAGCGTGTGCAGGAATCAGTAGAGGAGATAGCACACGACCTGCTAAAAATTTATTCACAACGAAAAGCGCTGAAGGGTTATCAATTCCCGCCTGATACTATATGGCAGGAGGAGTTTGAATCAAAGTTTGAATATGAAGAAACACCAGATCAGATAACCGCCATTGAAGATGTTAAGGATGACATGGAAAAATCACAGCCTATGGACAGATTGGTTTGCGGTGACGTTGGATTTGGAAAAACAGAAGTAGCAATACGAGCAGCATTTAAGGCAGTTATGGCCGGGAAACAGGTAGCGATACTTGTTCCTACAACAGTTTTAGCAATGCAGCACTATAATACCTTTATCAAACGTTTTGCTGATTATCCGGTAACTATCGACATGCTATCGCGCTTTAAAACACAACAGCAGATAAAATCCATAAAAGAAAATATTAAAGCAGGAGCTGTGGATATTGTTATAGGAACACATGCTCTGCTTGCAAAGGATGTAAGCTTCAAAAATTTAGGGCTTGTTGTCATTGACGAAGAACAGCACTTTGGAGTTAAACACAAGGAGTATCTAAAAAAATTGCGGCTGCTTGTTGATGTCATTACGCTTTCGGCTACCCCCATTCCACGTACCCTGCATATGGCATTGGCTGGCATACGAGATTTATCAATTATTGCAACACCGCCGGAAAGCAGGCAGTCAATCGAAACACTGGTTATTGAAGACAATGCTGATATAGTTCGCATGGCTATACAAAACGAGATACAACGTAAAGGGCAGGTATTTTTTGTTCATAATCGCATCAGTACCATCTATGAGCAGGCACAGTACGTGGAAAAGCTGGTCCCTGAGGCAACGTTCTGTGTGGCACACGGCAGGATGCACGAGCATGAGCTTGAGGAGGTAATGGTAGACTTTATTAATGGCAGATACGATGTTCTGGTTTCCACATCCATCATTGAATCAGGGCTTGATATGCCCAATGTAAACACCATCATCATCAACCGGGCCGATACCCTTGGACTATCGCAACTATATCAGTTAAAAGGGAGGGTTGGCAGATCTGACAGGCAGGCGTATGCATACCTCTTTTATCCAAAAAAGGCACCCATAACAGAGGATGCGCAAAAGCGATTGCAGGTCATTGCTGAATATACCGATATTGGCAGCGGTTTTAAAATAGCCATGAAAGATCTGGAGATACGAGGCTCGGGCAATATCCTTGGAAGAGAGCAATCGGGCAATATTATGGATGTTGGATTTGATCTGTATTGCCAGCTTTTAGAAGATACTGTGCGCAAGCTTAAAGGTGAAAAGCCCGTTCATATATTCAGAACTCCTGTATATGTTAAAACTGACATCTTTATACCTGACAGCTATATTGCTGATGAAAAACAGAAGATTGAATTTTACAAGCGTTATGAAGCATGTGAAACGCTTGATGAACTCAACGAATTAACCCGCGAGATGATCGACAGGTTTGGACAGCCTCCCAAAGAGGTAGTATCGCTTATAGCTATGGAAGAGGTGCGCACCCTGGCTTCACAGCTTTATATTGATGAAATTATTGAAGATACAAAGCTTATAAAAATGCGCATTACCAGAGAATCAAAATTAGATGTTAAAAAGCTGGTTACCCTGATTCAGAAGGATAAGCGCATATCCATCGATCGTTATGATAAAGAGATCGTTAATATTGTTACAGGTGTGATACCACCTGAAAAAAAACTTGAGGAAATAAAAAAATTGTTGCAACTATTATCATAGTATTGTAGCTATCTTACAATTAAAAATTGTGTTAAAAGGCAACCCTCCCATTGTGGAGGTATATTTTTATTTTTATATAAAACATAGAAGGATGGATACTATGAAAACAAAGATTTTGTATTCTTTCATTGCAATTACGATTTTAGCTATGGCTATTTCATGCGGCAACCAATACGGAGGAAAATGGATTGCAAAGATTGATGATGAAACGATAACCGACAATGAACTCAATGCATACTATTACGCACAGATGAAAAGCATCTACAATCTTCCTAAAGAAGAGATAGATAAATTGGCTCAGGATCCTGCTCAGCTTGAGCGTAACCCTCTTCTTAATAAAAACAACTTTCTTGAGCAGATGATTCAGCAGCGCCTTGTGTATAAAAAAGCCATTGATGATGGCACATTAAAAAATGAAGAATTGCAGACTCTCTTAGATATCTCCAAAGAAGGGCTTGTAGTGCAATACTATATCCGTGAAAAGTTTAAAAACGATATATCCATTGCCCCGCAAGAGGTTGAGATGATATATAACCAGCAGCGTGCCCGTTTTAAAGGGGTACCAATTGACCAGGCTGAAATGTACATAAAACAGCAGCTTTTTCAGCAAAAGCTCAATATGAAGATAAAAGAGCTGGTTGATACATTGCGTGATGAAAAGAAGATAGAGAAAAACATGGATTTGCTGCGCAAAGAATTGAGTACACAATCACCGATGCAACAAGCGCCACAGCAGATACCACAGCCACAGCAGCAAATGCAGAATCCTCCTGCAAAATAGATTGTTATATTGTTATAATTGCACTCATTGTAGTGCTTTGTTACTGTAACTGCTGAGCGAATGTGTGATAAAGCAGCATGATATAAAAATTATGTAATTTATAAAGGCATAAAGCACAGTTTCACTTTTTATTGTATTGTAACAGCAAACTGTGCTTTATTAACCATCTTATCATTTATCAGTATGAGCTCAGTCAATGATGAGGCTTTTGTTTCAAAATAAAAGAAGTTTGGCTTTGGCTGCAAAATATTGTTTACTTTTTTATATTCACCTTCGCGTTCATCAAGCACCCATTTTTCAACTACTATAAGATGCATATTGGATGACAGTTTAGCCTCAAAATACTTTTTCTGCGATTCAAGCCCAATGGTTGTCCTGCCAGCGTCTATCTTATCAATAAAAATTTTATAGTAGCACCGTTTATCGTCATCCGGATTTGTAATCCCTGTATCATAGGCAATAAACCTGAAATTGACATTCACCTCGGTTGGACTGATGATTGGCTCTATAGGTGGTTCATATGTTGGCACCGTTTTACATCCTGAGGCAATCAACAACACCAAAAAAAATACAATTGGCAGCCTTCTTTTGTTCATGGTCTATCCTTTATTTCAATAGTATATAGTCCATCATACATTTCATTCAATGGTTTAACAATGCAGTACCCTTTCATATCAACTATCTCATGTAATGTACTTGAACTACCTGCTTTCACAGTAACTGTCTGTAATATATAACCCAGCGCATCAGTAACAGAAAATGATATAGGTATGGTATCAGGCGCTTCAATGGAAAAATATTTTTTTTGACGCCCTTTATAGTGTAAAACATAAAAATCAATATCGTGTTTCTTTGAAATATATCCTTGTATCAAAGCTCCCTGTACATTATTAGCCTGTTCTTTTGTATCATTAGGTTCAACATCAACAAGATTTCCCATTTGGACAGGAACTATCCGCAAAGCATAGCTATTATCCATATCAACCTGTCCGCGCTTAGCCCACACTTTAACATAAAAAGGTGCATTCAGCTTTACATTGGGATATACTTCCTTATCACCTGTCCCGTTATTATTGATAGAAGTTATTTCTTCACCTTTTGTAGTATAAACTGCAGATACTACATCAAGAGTCATTGGCGGAGTTATCTCTATACGGTAAAATATATCATGTGAACTATCGCCCATATACTGATAATAGTCAATGTCATTGTCAGGATAAATCCTGCCATAAATTATTTCGGTAACAATGGGAGTTGCCGATTCCATTATATTGTTTGGTTCTATCTCGGTTGTATTATCATAATCTCGTGTTGTACAAATAAGGCTGTAGGGAACATCGTTGTTGGCATTATAATTTTTAGCTGCGACCATAATGTAGTAATTCCCTGCAACGGATAATCCAATCCCTTTTGCCATCTGACTTACACCAACACCCTGCGAAGCAGACGAAAAAAGCACATTGCCCTGCGCATCAACAATATCAAGCTGTGCTTCAATCCCCGCTACACCTGATAACTCCACATCACATACTACCGGAGCATCTTCAACATAAAATGTAAACCAATCCTCCTCACGGTTTGGATTGACCGCATTGGTGTTTGTTTTATTAAAAGCAGGTGAATAGTAGCCCCTTACCGGGATACCTATCTGTATTGGAGTTGCGGCAAGGATTGTATCATCAGGTTCTTTTTCAAAACCATCGGCTGACTCATCTTGTATCAACAGTGTGTAAGGGTTTTCTGTATTTTTTACTGGCTGATCTTTGTCGCCATGTGCTATGGATATATAGCACTTCCCGGCTTCTACATAAAACCCGCAAAAACGCTCAGGCGCTGACTTTCGTAAATCATCAACATATTTTAAGGGCACAATACTACCTTCATTTTCCTTCCAGATAGTAAATGCACTATTAACTCCTTTCACGGCACTGACATTTATTTCTAATAGACTTGGATTCAGTACCTCGACACAATAAAAATCGATATCACTTTCGGTATTTATAAATCCATCAATTGGTTTACCAATCTCGATCAAGTTTGACTGGCTATAGGTATCATTGGGTTCTATCTCCATAATTTTTTCTTTTTTACATCCGTGGAGAAGTAGTACAATAACAATTGGCGATAGTACATACAATAAAAATCTTTTTTTCATATTCATCTCAATTTTTTAAAAAATATTTCTCTTGTATTATACGGTATACATTGTTTTATGATTGTTACAATGGTTACCCATAAAGTCAAGCTACATTTTTCACAACCTGAAATATATTAAGATTTGACATTTTTTTTTGCTTTGCTACGCTGTATGCAGCGCTTAATAGTAAATTTTGTCATAGTATTGCAATACATTTTATGAGAGGTTACCATGAGTACAAAAACTAAACTATATATTTTTGGCAGCGCATTGCTTATTGTTATAGTACTTGGGGTGTATGTTTATTTTAAGTATTTTTTTACCTATGAACAAAAAAACATTACCCAGCGAAAAATAGAAACTATTACAGGGCAAAACTTAACCATTACAATATTCGGTTATGATGGGAAACTTATTAAACGCTGGTATGGAGTACAAAAAATTACAACACCTAAGGATAGTCGAAACTATTCTTACTTCTATACTCGGGATGGAAAGTACGTCCAGATTCCCGGACAGGTATGGTATATTGCTGAAGAGGAGTAACCGTGCTTGATAAAAGCATTCAATATATCAAGGGCATTGGCCCAAAACGGGCAGCACTGTTATATAATGAATTAGGGCTTGAAACCGTTGAAGATTTACTGTATTTTTTGCCAAGGAAATATATTGACCGTTCCAACACAAAAAGCATCAATAATTGTTTTGTCAATGATTTTGTTACTGTGATGGGTGTTGTAAAACAGGTAAAGATATCAGGCCATAAAAAAAAATTTTTGGAGATAGTTATTGATGATGGTACCGATACTCTTTCAGGGGTATTTTTTGGGGGCATACAGTATTTTATCAAACTTTTTGAAAAAGGTGATACGGTTTTATTTTCAGGACGAGTTGATTACTACACCAATAAGCAGATAGTGCATCCCGAATATGATTTTATTGGAGACAGCTCTGATACATTGCATACAGGCAGAATAGTCCCTATATATCCTTCAACCGAAAATTTAAAAACAAATGGTTTTAATTCACGGTTTTTCAGAAAGATTATTTACACAGCATTATCAGAAGCAAAACAATTTATTACTGAACCTTTTGATGCTGACATGCTCAACCGGTTACAGTGCATGCCGTTATCACAGGCAATTGAATGTATTCATTTCCCATCATCTATGGATGAAGCTTACAATGCACGGAAGAGGCTTGCTTTCAACGAACTTTTCTTTTTACAATACTATCTGCATCTTTCACGACAGTATATCCGTCAGACAAGTAAGCAAAAAAAACCAATCATAAATACTGCAACATATCATGCATTTATAAAAAATCTTCCTTTCCAATTAACCGGTGACCAGCTACAAGCAATAGAAGAAATTATCAATGATTTAAATGCAGACTTTCCAATGAACCGCATGTTGCAGGGCGATGTTGGTTCCGGTAAAACCGTTGTTTCCCTTATTGCAAGTATAGCAGTAATAAGCCGCGGTCAGCAGGTGGCGCTTATGGCACCTACCGAGATATTGGCACAGCAACATTATGCAACATTTAAAAAGCTGCTACCCAATACCATCTCTGTTGCCTTGCTTACGGGATCAACATCACAGGCTGAGCGTAAATCTATACTTGATGGTTTAAAAGACGGCAGCATCGATATAATAATTGGAACTCATGCTCTTATTCAGGAAACGGTAGAATTTGCCAATTTAGGTTTTATCATTATTGATGAACAGCATAGGTTTGGTGTCAATCAGCGTGCTCAGCTAAGAACAAAAGGTGCCATACCTGACTTACTGGTTATGACAGCAACTCCCATTCCCCGGTCACTATCGCTAACATTATACGGTGATCTTGATATTTCAACAATAAAGGAAAAACCCGCTAATAGAATCCCCATAACAACGTTAGCATTTCCAGTATCAAAATTGGAAGCAGTATACCGCTCACTGGAAAAGTATATGGATGAGGGCAGACAGGTATACTATGTACTGCCGCTTATTGATGACTCTGAAAAATTAGATCTAAAATCAGCAACCGCTACTTTTAAACAGCTACAGAAACGATTTCCCAATAAATCAATTGCACTTTTGCATGGAAAAATTCAAAACATCGACAAAGAAAAGATTATGAGCCTCTTTAATAATCATGCACTGGATATGCTTGTCAGTACAACCGTCATTGAAGTTGGAATTGATGTTGCCAATGCTTCTATTATTGTTATTGAGCATCCAGAACGTTTTGGATTATCTCAGCTTCATCAGCTCCGTGGACGTGTTGGGCGCGGCACATACAAATCATTTTGCGTTCTGATATATCCTGACTCTATTTCACCCGAAAGCATACAACGCATAAATATTTTAACATCTACCGATGATGGCTTTATCATTGCCGAAGAAGATCTTAAAATACGTGGTGCCGGCGAATTTATTGGAACACGCCAGCATGGTAAAGGTATAGCTTTTGAATTTGCTGACCCTATCAACGATTTTGAACTTATAGGCATAGCACGTGAAGAAGCAAAAAAGCAAGTAGAAGCATTAAAGGACATACCTGTGCTATTTGAAAACGTTAAACGCCCATATACAATGAATATCCTGGAAGGAATACGAAAAAAACATATACTGGCAATGCTCTCATGATATAATGGCAAACTTCCGGGTTATATCTATACGCCACAACAATTTTTATATTTTTTTCCACTGCCACAGGGACATGGTTCATTGCGCCCAATCTGTGTACCAGTTTGCTTTTCCAGTACATGAATGATATTTTTATTATTCATCTTTTGCAATTTAAAAATTTTCGCATGTTCCTTCAACGCTATCTGAGTATCCCACATTACACGTATAAATCCTGTTAATTTTTTTAAAAATGTTGTATCGCCAGTAAAATCCTCATCAGTCCATTTTTCTTCCATACTTGTCTGTAATGACTTTAATAAATTAACATTACCTATAAACAATGAGTAAATTGTATCAACCTTCTTGTTTTTTCTCATTTCATCAATACTTCCCATTGCAAGATATTTCAAAAAGGTTTCTGCGCGAAGTATTGATGCTTTTACATAGGATAGATACATCTCTCGTGTTTTATCTTCATAGCAGGGCTGCTCAAGTTCGCCATCATCAAAACGCTGCAAGCGCAGAAGATAAAACCATAACGATTCCAGTTGATCAGCCAGAGCTTTATTATCCAATGCTTCATCACTAAAAAAATCCTTTGCAAGCATTTTCATTGAAAAATCCCCTCCTGAAGCCTGAACACCAAGGATTGCAGCTTTAAGGGTATAAATATCTATTGCAATAGCATTCTTATCTAAGATTTTTAAAAATTTTTCATCACCGTGATATTTTTTTATATCAAACATGGGCTTCTTATTATTCCTATTATTTAAAAATTGTTTTATCTATAAATCTGTTATATACCAGTATTTGCTTTGGATTATATATCTGTAAAGCTTTTTGTTTTATAAATAATCGCCTATCAAGTTTTTTCAAAATTTCAGAGTCCAATGTCCCCAGATAAGAATCAATTTTTGCAACAAATTCATCAACTTCTAAATAATATTTTTTAGAAACCTGCCTTCGTATTAAATCTAATGCATTGACACTATCAAACGGTATATCCCTGTTATTAATATTATTTTCACACCATTCCAGAGACATCTTCTTAATAAATTCATAAGGTAATAATTTCTTTATCTTTTTACCATCACGTGAACTAAAACAGTAACCTTCACCTGTAAGCTGCATATCTGCTAAAACAATGCGACATATAGTTTGAGGACCCAAATGATAGTAAAAAAGCCATTGATCAGTATCGTTTATATAAAAATATTCAAGGATTTCCTGTAATACCGAAATAATCTTTTTATTGATGTATTCTACATATTCCGCAACAATATCGTATTTTTGTCTGTCGATAGTTAATTTTAACAAAGCCCTTCGTAATTCGGCTTTAATTTGCTCTTCATTCATTGATGTTTTGGAATAATAAACCATATATTCAAGATCTTCCTCTTCAACAAGCAAAACATTTTCATCAACTGGAAGAATATAGGGATCGCGTGTATTCCATGGTTTGCTGCCTTTAACGGTAAAAAAAACGTTAGCTTGTTTGGCTGATGCATTATTTTGATCATTGTGATAAAATATTTTTTTTGATTCTACCCCATGAGGATGGGGATTCAGTTTTTCGTCTTGAAACTTTTCATTTATTGAATCATCAGATGAATCTGCCTGCAATGTTTGCAGTTCTGATTCAATTGACTGGTTATCATTTTCATCTTTGTGAATACCATCAAGTATTGATTGTAACGTATAGGATTTAAATTCAGAAAACTGAATTCTTGATTTAATTTCGGCATCTGGTGCATTGTAATAATGGGGAAGCAATCCTAAATGATTGGCAATTAACTCAATTAAAATATCGGTTGCCTTGCACAACTGTAAAGCTTCAGCAATACTATCATTCAACTGAAATGATAACTGCTTACCGCCTTCAGAAAAATTAAACACTGATGTTTGTTTTTCTAATTCAACCCAATCCTTCTTTACCTGGCTATTAAATATTCGTAGCAATAAATAAGTATCTTTAAGCACAATAAAATCCACCCTGTTATCATCAGGAAAATCATCAGGGAAATAAAGCGGAAAATCCTTTGTTGCCCTCCTCTTTAAATTGGTTTCATTGATCTCGTTAATACATTTATCTGATGAAATCTCAATATCTTCAATAAGTTTAAAAATAGCATAGGATGATTTTTTTAAAATTGGAACAATTTGTTCAGGAATTTCAGCTATATCCATACGCGAACGAATTGAACGGGATAATTCTATATGACGATGGATACCGTTAACAAAACCATTTACAAAATGCTTTGAAATCAATGATACTTCTTTTCTTTCAGGGGTATGGACTATTTCTTTATTATCGTCACTTATTTCATCAAGTATATATTCTTCGTATTTATGACTATGTTTTACTTTTTTTGTTAGATAATCCTGTTCGGGTTCAATGTCCTGCAATATCCTGTCCAATTCATCATCAATCATGCTAACCTCAAAAATATCTATGTCGGAATTATTTCTTTATCCAACAATGGTTTGGCTACAGTTTTTCTTTTTGCTTTTCCAACCTTTGGTTCATCTTCATCAGGAGGTTCACTATCACCGTTATGAATTGGCGGCAATGGTTCTCCTTTCATTAACAGTTCAATTTCCTGTGCATTCAGTGTTTCGCGTTCAATAAGGTTTGTTGCTATGAGTTCAAATTTGTCAGCATGTTCTTCAATTATTGCAATAGCTCTATCACGGCAGCTTGTAACTATTTCATGTACTTCTTTATCAATGAGCTGCGCTGTTTGCTCACTGTAGTCTCTGTGTTGAGCTATCTCTCGTGCAAGAAAGATTTGTTCGCTTTTTTTACCAAAAGCAAGAGGACCTAACGTTTCACTCATCCCCCACTCACAAACCATCCTTCGTGCAATATCAGTGGCACGCTCTATATCATTGCTTGCACCCGTGGTAACCTGTCCAAATTTTATCTTTTCAGCTACATGGCCGCCAAACAATATTGTTATCTGATCAAGCCAGTATTCTTTATTATGGAGATGTCGTTCCTCTTTTGGCAAATGCATTGTTAATCCCAGTGCACGGCCACGTGGTATTACGGTAACTTTATGAACGGGGTCAGTTCCTGCCATGATACCCAGAATAGTATGTCCGGCTTCATGGTATGCAATGACTTTTTTCTCCTCTGCTGAAATAAGCACTGATTTACGTTCTGGTCCCATCAATACCTTGTCCTTAGCATCTTCCATTTCAAGCATTGTTACACGCTTTTTATTTCTTCGCGCAGTCAGCAGTGCTGCTTCATTAACAAGATTTGCTAAATCAGCGCCGGTAAATCCAGGCGTTCCACGAGCAATAACCTTGAGGTCTACATCCTTTGCCAGTGGAATTTTGCGCGTATGAACAGCCAGTATCTTTTCCCTGCCTTTGATATCAGGTATATCCACAACAACCTGACGATCAAATCGCCCTGGACGCAGTAATGCCGGGTCAAGAACATCAGGACGGTTTGTTGCTGCAACAATAATCACGCCTTCATTGGTTTCAAAGCCATCCATTTCAACCAGTAATTGATTTAATGTCTGCTCTCGTTCATCATGGCCTCCACCCAATCCTGCTCCACGCAATCTGCCAACAGCATCTATCTCATCAATAAAAATGATGCAGGGAGCATTACGTTTACCCTGTTCAAAAAGATCACGAACTCGCGAAGCGCCAACACCAACAAACATCTCTACAAAATCAGAACCGCTGATGGAAAAAAATGGTACGCCTGCTTCCCCGGCAACTGCACGTGCCAGCAATGTTTTACCAGTTCCCGGAGGGCCAACCAGAAGAACACCCTTGGGAATTTTTGCTCCAATTGTGACGAATTTTTTAGGATCTTTTAAAAATTCAATAATCTCCTGCAGTTCAATTTTTGCTTCATCCACTCCTGCAACATCAGTAAAGGTCACCTTGTTCTTTGTCTCCGGCTGTAATTTTGCTCTTACCTTGCCAAAACTCATAGCTTTGTTACCGGTTGACTGTATCTGTCGTATCATGAAAAACCAGATAAATCCAAAAAATAGCAACCATGGGAGGAAATTAAGTAAACCCTTCCAGAAGAAATTATCATCAACCTCTTCGCCTTTAATCTCCACCTTATTATTGATAAGCGTTTTAATCAATTCAGGGTCTGCATAGGGAATAACTGTCTCAAAGAGATAAACCTTATCACCCTTGGTATACGCGCCTTCTATTTTTTTACCGTTAACGATGGTAACCGATTTTACCTTATTTTCGTATACTTTCTTGATGAAATCACTATATTGTAGTTGCTCAACCTTCTGAGAATTTATTTCATTCATCCTGAATATCGCTATAGCTAACACAACGATAAGGAGAAGAAGAGCAATCTGTTTTGCAGCTTTGTTCATTATAATCTCCTGTAGTAATTATCACTACTGTTTAAGAAGTCATAGTATCAATTGTAGTATTCACTTACAAGATACTACAATTATGGAAATACTCAAATAAATTATTCCACCCACTATAACTTTTCTGTATGATTTAGCTATATCGTTTACAGAAAAAATATATATATGGCATCAGACGATGTTACGACATCGTAACGAGTAGGTGTTATTTAATCATTATGATTATACCAATAGTGAATAACAAGCATTTTTTCATGCGGCAATGTCAAAAAAGTTTGTGAAATCTCTGGTTTTTTGGAAATTATTGTATCAAACAATATCACAGCCACACAGTTATCAATGACAATAATTGGTAGCTTTTGCTTTTGTTCAGGCGTAAGCTTATAATCAATATATAAACGCTTCAGCGTGCGTTTCCCTGCTTTTCGGAAAATCGTATCACCACTGCGTCTGTTTCTGACAACGATATTACTATATCCGGTGTAGCGCAACACTATCGTTTTACTTTCTGTGTATGGTATAGCATCAGTTGGCTCTGTAACAGAGCACTGTATGGTTAAGCCCAATTCATCAATATAAACATTTTTCCCCAGCGGAATTGTATATTCATAGTTACTATCACCCATAATGGGGTCAGAGCAAAACAGCAACACTGCGCCAGATTGCTTTACCCGCCGGTAAACAAATATACCGTTACCCTCAAACAGCGTTACATTTTTTTTACCCGATACATGCGCCCTGTAAAGCGCATCCAGCATAGCCGTATCACAATACCTGTGGAGATAGTTACTGATAATGGATGCACAGTAAAATTTAAATAAGTATTCATTGAGGGATAGAGCATCCTCAAGCACCTCAACATGATTGTCTCCCTGTTTGATACAATCAGGATAAATCTTTGCCATAAGCTGCTCTATACTTTTGACGGCACCCAGCGCCTGCTGTTGCAAATTGAGCAATGCTTTATCAAAAGTGGTAAACCGTTTTTTAACCAGAGGGATAACTTCATGCCGTATAAAGTTTCGCAGATAACGCGTATCATCATTGGTTGAATCATGGCGGTACGACAGCTCATTATAGGTACAATATGCATAGACATCGTCAGCATGCAACGGCAAAAGCGGCCTGATAATAGTATTATTGATAAGTGGTATTGCCTGCAACCCTTGCAGCCCTGTTCCCTGAAATATACGCATAATCAATGTTTCAACCTGATCGTCACAGGTATGGGCGGTTGCAATCTTTGTGTATCCATATTCATGCGCTACCGTTTTTAAACGGGCATAACGGTATTCACGCGCCTGCTCCTCAAAGCTTTTGCCTTTTTCTTTATGCTGGTTAAAATCATACCGTTCAACAAATGCACCAATACCATACCGTGCTGCCTGCTGTATCACAAACAGCAGGTCGTCAAATGATTCATCACCTCGCACTGCATGGTCAAGATGGTAGATAGCTATTGTACAATCAAGCCTTGCGCACAATACAAAAAGAATATGCAGCAATGCCATGGAATCCTTCCCGGCAGACACCGAAACAAGTACCCTGTCGCCAGGGACGATAAGGTTATTGTTGACTATGCATTTGTAAACTGTATTGACAATGGTTTCCATTGATTTAAAATTAACCTGCATATCATAAATAATATAATAGTGCTTCTATTGTGGTTATTGCACGTCATTGTTGCAACGAAAATATTTTTTCATAGTTGTAAAAGTTTTTACCAATAGTACAGATCAATTGGTCTGTACTATAAAATACTATAAAAAAAGCATTGATAATTTTGCTATTTCAATTGTAATGATACTGTTTATGTTGCAGTATGGGGTTGTTTATATTTTTCTCAGTCATTGTTCGTGGTTGCGTAACAGCCATCAAACACAATGTTACAATGATGCACTGTTTACCCTTATTAGCTTTTGTTACCTATAACCAATACTCCCCTCGTCTTGTCAAGGAGAGTGCCCGGGGGTGAGGTTACTATTTTTATTTTCAGGGAGATAGCTTTATGAACAACGAAATTGCAGCGCGCATACAGCAATGGCAACAGCCACCGTTTGATAGTGAAACCATTCATGAAATTAATCAACTGGTACAACAAAACAATGAAAAAGAACTGTATGAACGCTTCTATACCAATTTAGAATTTGGTACAGGAGGATTGCGGGGTATAATCGGTGCCGGTACCAACAGGATGAATATCTATACCGTTGGTATGGCAACACAGGGGCTTGCCAACTACATTTTACAAAAAGGGAGCGCTGCACAGGGTGTTGTCATAGCCTATGACTCTCGGAGGATGTCGGATGTTTTTTCAAAAGAGGCAGCCAGTATTTTAGCTGCTAACGGCATTACGGTGTATCTGTTTAGCGATATTATGCCAACACCCATTTGCTCGTATGCTATACGTTATTTCAAGGCAACCTCCGGTATTGTTATAACCGCAAGCCACAACCCTCCCGAATACAACGGCTATAAGGTCTACTGGAACGATGGCGGCCAGGTTGTTCCTCCGCAGGATAAAGAAATTATTGATGAGGTACAAAAAATTAATGCAATTACGCAAATTAAAAAGATAGATTTTCACCAGGCTGCTGGAAATAAATTGATACAACTGGTTGGCAATGAAATAATCAATAGCTATGCAGATAAACTTTCTAAGGTTATATTCAAATCACAGGAACTATCGCCCATTAATATTGTTTTTACGCCGCTTCATGGCACGGGCTACAAAATTGTACCCATGATTTTACAAAAGTTTGGATTTACCAATGTCCATGTTGTGGAAAAGCAGGCAAATCCAGATGGCAACTTCCCAACGGTTGCATCACCAAATCCCGAAGAACCTGAAGCGCTTACCATGGCAATTGCATTGGCTAAAACCATCAATGCCGATATAGTGCTTGCCACCGACCCCGATGCCGACCGTATGGGTGTTGCATTCAAAGATACCAATGGCGAGTATACGTTAATAAACGGCAATCAGATAGGGAGCATGCTGCTGTATTATATTTTATTACAGCGGCAGCATCACAATAGGTTACCCCGAAACAGTTTTGTGGTAAAGACCATTGTTACCACTGAACTGCAGCAGGCTATAGCTGATCAGTTTAATGTATCAATGGAAAATGTCCTTACCGGTTTTAAGTGGATTGCAAAGAAGATACGGGAATATGAACATACACACACCTTTATCTTTGGCGGTGAAGAAAGCTATGGTTATTTACCGCTTGATTTTGTGCGCGATAAAGATGCCGTAAGCTCATGCTATTTTTTTGCCGAGATGACACACTGGCTGCATAAACAAAACAAAACGCTTAATGACTTTCTGGATGAAATCTATACTACGTTTGGTTACTATAATGAAAAATTGGTTTCACTAACCTTAAAAGGGGTGGAGGGAATAGAAAAAATAAAAACCATCATGAAACATTTTCGCAGCAACCCTCCACAGCAGTTTGCTGATATAAAGGTTGTATCCATCCTTGACGGCAAAGCAGGAATTGTAGACATTGCAAGGGGAGATACTAAAAAAACCAATCTCCCGCCATCGGATGTTTTGCAATATAGTCTTGAAAATGGATCAAAGGTTACCATGCGTCCATCAGGCACGGAGCCCAAGATTAAATTTTATTTCAGCTCATGCAAGCAAGTTGATGATATCAAGCAGGCAGCGCAGGAGGTAAATCATTGCAACAGCAAATTAGCCGACGAGCTGCTGCATACCATAAAAACTATCGCAAGTATTGACTAAAAATATTTTTTTCTGCTTATCAACGTAAATGCTGCAGCAGTTCTTCTTCTTTTTTTTGCATCTGTTTTTTTTTGTAATATTGCTCATGGTCATAACCCAATAGATGCAACATGCCATGAACTATAAGCCGGAGTATTTCGTCATGCAGGGGAACATTATATTCTTGCGCCTGTTTTTGTGCTGTTTCAAGTGATATGATTACATCGCCAAGATATTCTGGTAAACCGTCAGCCATGGGTGTTGGTGCCTCACGGTAGGCAAAGGAAAGCACATCGGTTGGTCCTTTTTTTTTGCGATAGTTACTATTAATGCTGGCAATTGCCTCATCACCGGTAAGCACCAGTGTTATAGCAACATTATCAATATGTAGATACTGTAGTATAGCCGTTATGTTTTTTTTACAGAATGTTTTTAAATATTTGGAAACTGAAATATCTTCACTTTCAATAGTAACGTTAATGCCCATACTGTGACCGTTGCTCCAATCGATTAATCTCATCGTTTGTTGGATATTCAATGCGTGAGTGGAATATTCCCTGCAATACCTGTAATATGGAATGCTGAATCCTGTTAAGATCACTCATGGTAATATCAGCGCGCTCCAGATCGCCCTCGTTCAAACGGTTATTGATTATTCGTTTTATCAAAGATTCTAATTTTTCGATGGTTGGCTCCTGAATAGAGCGTGTTGCAGCCTCAATTGCATCTGCAAGCATAACAACTGCAGTTTCCCGGGTATGGGGTTTGGGACCGGGATACTGAAAATCGCTTTTCTGAATAATATCTCCACTGGCACCACTCTCCTCCAGCGCCTGATGGTAAAAATATGTCATTACCGTTTGTCCATGATGTTCACGGATAAAATCTATTACCATCTCGGGTAGATTATTTTTGCGCGCTAATTCAACTCCCTTCTCAACATGCGATATTATCAATTTACAATACTCAAGGGCAGATAACTTTTTAGCGCGCGGATCGGTAACCTTATTTTCAATATAAAAGTTTGCATCCTGAATTTTACCTATATCATGGTAATATCCTCCGACCCTGGCAAGCAATGCATTGGCTCCAATCTCCTTGCATGCTGATTCAGCAAGCGTTGCAACCATGATTGAATGGTTGTATGTTCCCGGAGCTTTTATAAGCATCTCCCTGAAAATAGGTGCATTAAGATCGGATAGTTCCAGCAACTTAAATTTTGTTGTAACACCAAAAAGATTTTCATAGATTGGAAATACTCCAAAAACAACTATCGCATTGATAATTCCTGAAACAAATGCAAGCCCTATATTATTCAGAATCATAGCAAATGATAATTCATGCATTAAACCAACTGAAATAACAATCACTGAGTTAATAAGCCCTAACGTAAATCCTCCCCGTAAAAAGTCTGATCGCCGCTCTACATCACCTACAACAAATACTCCTGAAAGTGCCGAACTGAAAGCCAGCAGTAATGAGGTGAAATCGCCTTTTGTAATAATTGCTACAAAGAATACAACATACATCCCAATTAACATGGCAATATGGATATTGTACATTATAGCCAATATCATTGTTATCAGTGGTATTGGCAAAAGAAGCGGAAAGAAAAGCCCTTCAAATACTCTACCCTGCCATCGTGCCATAAAAAAAGTAATAATGATAAATGCCATGACAAGGGTAAACACAATCAATGGCATCTTATTGTCAACAACCAGATTGGTATAATAGGTAATTAAAAAATAGCCAAAAATGACCAGAAAACCCAATTGGGTAAGAAGTAATCCCAGTACAAAACTGAAACCTGAAAACCTGGAATTTTTATTGATAATATTAATCTTTTTTAAAACATCTTCAGTGATTGTATCCCCTTCACGCGCAATTGATTGTCCTTTCTTAATGACACGCATCACCGGTTTTACCGATTGAATGGCATCAGTTATCCTTTTCTTTGTTTCTTCTTCATTAAAAAAAAGATTGGGTTGTAACAAACTTATAACAACGGAACTGATAGCATATACAACCTCATTTGACGGCTGATTACATACTTCTTTACATATTACCGGTACTAATGTTTTAATTTTGTTGATGTCATACAGAGCATCAATACTGACCTGCTTTTCCTTTAATTCTGAAGTATTGCCTATAACACGGATGACTATAAAATTTGATTTGAGCTTAAGCGGATTTGTATACTGCTTTTCAAGAATTCCATTATTGTAAACCTGTAAAATAACTTTATTCATGTCTCTATGTAAAAGCTGCTCATCATATTGCAATAGCCCAATTAATACCTTATCTGAATACTGGAGATAATCGGGCAGCATGGTTCTGAGCAATAAAACCTGCTTAAAAGGATTGGTATCCGGCATCTGCTGCTTAACCTTAATGACAGCTTCACACAATATATTGCATATCTTAAGCTTATCCTCTACAATTGATTCGTTGAGATCAAATACCGCAGGCATGGATTCCGCAATACGGCTTTTTTCTATTTCCGTTTCTAAAGCAACCGGGTATTCAATATTCATTGGTGCACGGATATCCTCACGTGCTATATCACCAGCCTCATAATTGTAGGTAGCACCTGTTCTATTGATGGTAAGAAGCGCGGTAGCGGATACAATGACCACAATAGTATATATAAATGAAAGTCTTATACTTTTCTTTTTAAGAGCAAATTCTATGCCCCGTTTAAATGACATAAATGAATTTAGCATAATAATAACCAGATAATACTATTCGGTATGTTTTTCATACGCTGCAATTATCTTTTCAACGATTGGATGTCTGCAGATATCCTCTTTTAAAAATTCAATAAAGGTTATCTCGTCTATACCATGCAGTATTTTTTGCGCAGCTAATAAACCTGATTGTTTTGGTTTTTCCAGATCAATCTGAGTAATATCACCCGATATAACCATCTTTGAATTGTTTCCCAATCGTGTTAAAAACATCTTCATCTGTGAGGAGGTGGTATTCTGAGCCTCATCAAGAATAACAAATGCCTTATTCAACGTTCTTCCGCGCATATATGCCAGTGGTGCAATCTCAATAATCCCCTTTTCCATATATTTTGATATCCTCTCGTAAGGAAGGATATCAAAGAGAGCATCATACAGTGGACGCAGATACGGATTAATTTTCTGGATAAAATCACCAGGCAAGTATCCAAGGCTTTCACCAGCTTCTACTGCCGGACGTGTTAATATGATGCGTTCCACCCTTCCTGTTAATAAAAATTTAACACCAACCGCTACTGCTAAATAGGTTTTACCGGTACCGGCAGGGCCTATTGAAATGGTTATTGGGCTTTTATGGATAGCCGACATATAATGAGCTTGATTTATTGTTTTGGGTACAATTGTCTTGCCTGTTTCAGGTATAAAAATTTTTAACCTGTTTATCTCATCAGCATCAACTTTTATACCCTGATTAATGGAAAGAGCCAGATAGCGAATGTCAAAATCATCAAATTCATATAATGAATCGCGCATATACAAATAATCACCCATGCAATGAAGCAGCTGCAACGCTTTTACTGCATTGTCATTTAAGGCTTCAACAATCAATGTATTGCCACGCGGGATAATCTTTACATCCAGAAGCTTTTCAATTGTTTTTATATTTTTATCCTTATAGCCGCATATACGCTTATAGATTGATATATCATCAATTTCAAACTTTGTGTTTTCCATTATACTTCAACCACCTTAATGGATAGCTCCTTTAACTGCTCGTGGCTCACTGGCGACGGAGCTTCGCTCATCAGGCACTGCCCTTTCTGAGTCTTTGGAAATGCAATGACATCACGTATGGAATTTCGTTTTAACAAAATCATTAAAATTCTATCCAATCCCAGTGCTATACCGCCATGGGGCGGGGCACCATACTTCAATGCATCAAGTAAAAATGAAAATTTAATTTTGGCGTCCTCTTCTGATATCCCCAATATGCCAAACATCTTCTTCTGCAACATGGTACGGTTAATTCGTATGGAACCGCCACCAATCTCAACACCATTAAGGACAACATCATACGCCTGAGCTTTGATCATATCAACATTATCCGGTGTTAACGAGTCCAGCATTGCTTCGCACTCAGGCTTTGGAGCAGTAAAAGGGTGATGCATAGCATAAAATCTGCCCTCTTCAGCATTATACTCAAGCAGTGGAAAATCAACAACCCATAAAAAGTTAAGTTTATTGTCGTCAATCATAGTGAGCTGCTGTGCTATTTTAAGCCTTAAATTTCCCAGAGCATCATTGACAACTTTTGGTTTATCGCACGAAAAAATAATAAGCGAATTTGAATCTAACGAAAGCCTGTCAATAAGCTTTTGCTTTTCGCTATCACTTAAAAATTTTGCTATTCCCGTCTCAAAGTTGCTGCCGGTGTAGCGTACACTTGGCAAACCATGTGCCTTAAATGTCCGTACATAGTTAATGTACTCATCAATCATGGCACGCGAAATTTTGCCTTCATCATTAATAACTATCGCTTTAATAATGCCGCCGTTATCAAGCGAAGCCTTAAACACATTAAATAAAGAGCTGGCAAAGATATCGCTTACATCAACAAGCTCAAGCCCAAACCTTGTATCAGGTGCATCTTTACCATACCGCTGCATCGCTTCGTCATAGGTCATTACCGGGAATGGTGTATGTATGTCGTTACCCAGCACCTTTACCATCTCTTTGATCAACCCTTCAATAACCTGCATAATGATCTGTGGGGTAATAAACGAAAGCTCGCAGTCAATTTGAGTAAATTCAGGCTGACGGTCATTGCGTAAATCTTCATCACGGAAACACCTGGCAATCTGAAAATAGCGGTCAAAACCAGATATCATCAAAATCTGCTTGAATAGCTGCGGGGATTGTGGCAATGCATAAAACATACCGCGATTTATGCGGCTTGGTACAAGGAAATCACGTGCACCTTCCGGCGTTGATTTATTTAAAATGGGTGTCTCTATTTCAAAAAATCTATTGCTGGAAAGATAATTCCGTGTAGCCTGCATAACCTTATGCCGAATAACTATCGCCTGCTGCATTTCGGCCCTTCGTAAATCTAAAAATCTATATTTCAACCTGACCTCTTCATTAAGGTTGGTATACACATCAATTGGGAAAGGAGGCACCTCTGATTCGGATAAAATAACAACCTCATGAGCCACAACCTCAATCATACCTGTTTTAAGATCGGGATTTATGGTATCGTCAGTTCGCTTTGAAACAACCCCGCACGCATAGATGCAGTACTCACTTTTTGCTCTATCCGCTATCTGGTATGCTTCACCATTTTTTGACACATCAAAAACTACCTGAATAATACCCGTAACATCCCTCATCTCAATAAAAATTATGCCGCCTAAATCACGCTTGGTATCAACCCAACCAGCCAGGGTAACCTGTTTACCTGCATCATCAAGCGTTAATTCGCCACAATAGCTCCTATCTTTGAACATTTTTCCAACCCACTATAAAATAATATTGCACAATACCACAATCAATATAAAATTCAAAAATAACAAAATAATAGGTAATAAAATTGAATGCGATAGTATTACGGAGTAAGGCAATTTTTTGTCAAGTAATTATAGTTATGACGTTATCGTCATGGTTTTGAAAGTATCAATTATTGCCCTGCATTGCTCTTTTGTTTTACCTTCGGCAATAATCCTGAAAATTGGCTCAGTGTTGGAAGCTCGTAAGTGCACCCACCCGCCTTTAAAGAGGTTATGATGAATAAAATCGACGCGTATTCCATCAAGCGTATTGATTATTTCATCATGGTACTGGCTGGTAATTTCATGTTCGATAGCTCCTGTATCAATTCCCTGCTCAACAGTAATTGTATCCTTTATCATGTAATACGCCGGCAGGGACGATACAAGCTCTGAAATCGATGTATTGTGCAAAGCCATGAGCTCAAGGCAATAACCAATCCCCACAAGGCTATCGCGCCCATAGTGAACCTCTGGTGCAATAACACCACCGTTGCCCTCGCCGCCTACAACTGCCCTGTGCTTTTTCATTGCCTCAACAACATGAATCTCACCAACCTTTGAACGATATACGGTAGCACCAAATCTATGAGCAACATCCTCAACCGCTCCGGTGGTGGACATATTAACCACAACAGAGCCTTTTTTCTTCAAAAGGCATCGCATGACTGCCAGTGTCACCGTAAGCTCCTCGCCAATGGGTTTTCCATCTTCATCAACTATCGCCAGCCTGTCAGCATCCGGGTCCTGAGCAAACCCAATATCAGCTTTATGCTGTTTTACCGCATCAGCCAGTTGCATTAAATTTTTAGCAAGAGGTTCCGCACCGCGTGGAAAAACTCCAGACTGCATATCACAATATATTGGTATAACCCTGCATCCTAAATGTTTCAACAGTTCTGGTGTAATTATTGAACCAGCACCATTAACCGAATCAAGCACAACCGTGAAATGTTTTTTTCGGATAGCATCAGCATCAATAGCTTTTAAAACCTTCTGGATGTGTATATCCCTTGCAGTATCATCACACTGTATTGGTTTTATCTTATTCCATGCTACACCAAACGGCGATATCTCATCAACAAGCTGCAAAAAGCCATTCATCTCGTCAGGACCAAAAAAGTTTCCCGATTTGTTGATCAATTTAAAGGCATTCCACTGTATGGGGTTATGTGACGCTGAAATTACCACTCCACCTTTTGCCTTCATATGCTCAACCATAATCTGCACGGTTGGGGTGGGAACAATGCCAATATCAATAACATTACATCCACACAGCGACAAAACAGCATCAAAACATCCGGCAATGGCACCGCCGCTACCGCGCGAATCCCTGCCAACAACTACTGTACCGCCACCTATATGTCTGGAAAAAGCCATTGCTATCTTTGTAATCAAATCAGGCGTCAGAGACTGACCAACAATACCTCTGATACCGGAGATGCTTTTCATAAGGCTCATTGTTATCCCCGCCTGCTTCTTCGTGTCTTTTTACGCCTTACCCCACCAGTCACCTCTCTTGTTTTATCCTCACCCTGTGAGGCTATTGCTATTGGTAGCGGAGCAACCGGTATGCCACCAGCACCAAACTGCTCAACTTCGGGATGATATTCCTGACCCATTGGGATTGCAATCTGCTCCGGTTGTATTGCAATTTCCTCAACTTTTTGTAAACGTACCTTCAAAAGCATCTCAATAATATCTAGTTTGAGATTATCCAGCATCTCATTAAAAAGTTCAAAACCGCGCAATTTATATTCAACCAGAGGATTACGCTCGCTATATCCTGCAGTCCATATGCCATCGCGCAAATCATCCATTACCAGCAGGTGATCACGCCATTTAGCGTCTATTACCTGCAGGGATACCAAACGCTCCAGCGTACGCATATGCTCACTGCCTATCTCCACCTCTTTAGCACTGTATAATTGCATCAATGTATTGGTAATACCATCTATAATCTCATCATGTGAAAGACGCGCCCCATCTTTTGCTATTGACTGCAAATCAAAACCAAATTTTGAATACAACCAGCCGTTTAATCCCTCTATATCCCAATCTTCAGCATTTCGTTTTCCCTGTGTAAAATACGGCACCCAGCTCTCAACAACCTCACCAATATATTGCTTAATCTTAACGGATACATCTTCACCATCAAGTATTGCATTTCGTTCTTTATAAACATATTCACGCTGACTATTCATAACATCATCATATTCAAGCAGATGCTTACGAATCTCAAAGTTTCTGCTTTCAACGCGTTTCTGAGCATTTTCAATGGCTCGTGATACCATCCTGCTTTCTATCTCCTGCCCTTCTTCCATGCCAAGGCGCTGCATGACGCCAGCAATGCGCTCTGAACCAAAAATCCGCATAAGATCATCTTCAAGTGAAAGGTAAAACCGCGATGAACCCGGGTCGCCCTGCCGTCCTGACCTTCCACGCAACTGGTTGTCAATCCTGCGTGCTTCATGACGCTCGGTACCCAGTATATGTAAACCACCCGCAGCAACTACTGTATTATGATTATCCAGCCACTCCCTGGCTTTACGGATAATCTCAAGAGCTTTATGCTGGTCCTGTCCTGTCATGGTATTTGCATGGCTTGTGGCAATATCCAGATCATTTTTTAAAACAGCTTCCCGGTACTGCTCCCAGAGCTTCGCATCATGAACCGGCTGCCAGCTTTCTAATTCGTCAATGTAGGTTTTCCTGCCTCCCAATACAATATCAGTACCACGACCAGCCATATTTGTGGCGATAGTTACTGTTGAAGGACGACCTGCCTCAGCAATAATCTGTGCCTCTTTTTCATGATATTTTGCATTTAAAACATTATGCCCTACGCCAAGCCGCCGCAGCATCTCCGAAAGCTTCTCGGATTTTTCTATCGATATTGTACCAACCAGCACAGGTCTGCCATCTTCACGCAATTGTTGAATCTCCTTTACAATAGCGTTAAACTTTTCTTTTTCAGTGCGATAGATCCTGTCCGGATAATCGGTTCTGTGTACCGGTTCATTTGTTGGGATAACGACAACTTCAAGGTTATATATCTTTTTAAATTCTATGGCTTCAGTATCGGCAGTACCTGTCATACCTGCTAATTTTTTATACATCCTGAAGTAATTCTGAAAGGTAATCTGTGCAAATGTCTGGCTTTCACGGGCTATGGTTACATTTTCCTTTGCTTCCAGTGCCTGATGCAAACCGTCAGAATACCGCCTGCCTGGCATAAGGCGCCCGGTAAACTCATCAACAATGATAACCTGCCCATCTTTTACAATATAATCGGTATCACGTTTAAACAGCGTATGCGCCTTCAATGCCTGGTCAACATGGTGAACTAATTCTATATTGCGACTATCGTATAGATTATCTATCTTTAAAAGCCGCTCAACATGGCGAACACCCTCTTCGGTTAAAAGGGAATTGCGATCCTTTTCATTTACTTCATAATCAACGCCCTCCCTGAGTCCTGGAATTATTTTATTAATCAAATAATATTTTTTTGTAGATTCATCAGTAGAGCCTGATATAATAAGCGGAGTACGCGCTTCGTCAATGAGAATTGAATCCACCTCATCAACAATTGCATAATACAGTGCACGCTGAACTCGCAGTGAACGATGCTCGACCATATTATCGCGCAAATAATCAAAACCAAATTCATTATTGGTCCCGTAAGTAACATCACAACGATATGACTGTTGGCGCTGATAGTAATCCATGTTATGCTGAATCACTCCAACTGTAAGCCCTAAATACTTATAGATTGGACCCATCCACTCAGAGTCTCGACGTGCTAAATAATCATTAACTGTTACAACATGCACACCATTGCCAGCCAATGCATTCAGGTACACCGGCATGGTTGCAACCAGCGTTTTTCCTTCACCGGTCTTCATCTCAGAAATCTTACCCTGATGCAGTACTATAGCTCCCATAAGCTGTACATCAAAATGCCGCATCCCAATGGTGCGCCATGCAGCTTCCCTGACCATGGCAAAGGCATACGGTAATAAATCATCTACCGGCTGTCCATTTTCAATGCGGCCTCTGAATTCAGCAGTTTTTGCAAGCATCTGATCCTGAGTAAGCTTTTTCACTTCATCTTCAAGAGCATTTATTTGCTGTACTATTGGTTTCAGTTTTTTAATATCACGCTCATGCTTTGTTCCAAAGAAAAGGCTTAATATTGTATTTATCATACCATTATCCTGTTATAATATTTTCCATTGAGGAGGGGATATCTCAATGATTTAACTTTTTATCAATCAATTTCACCATTTTCATCATTATTGTGCAAACCTGATATATGTCAATGTATATACAATTACCATGTGCTATTTGAAACAAATTTTATTTTAAGGTTACACAATAAAGAACCTATTGTTAAAACACAATTAAATCGTCCCTGTTTATGACCTCTTCATAATATTTTGAACCAAATATCTTTTTTATTTCCTGAGTATTCTTGCCTTTTATTTTATGTAATTCATCACTGGTATAATTAACAATACCTTTACCAATGATCGTTCCATTAGTATCAACTATCTCAACTGCATCGCCCAGATCAAAACTCCCTTCAACATTGGTTATCCCTATGGCAAGCAGTGATTTTTTATTTTCTTTCAATGCCTTCACCGCGCCATCATCTATGGTAAGCTTACCTTTTGATTTAACATTAAATGCAAGCCAGCGTTTTTTGCTTTTCAACTGTGTTTTTCCTGAAAAGAGTGTGCCTATCTTCTCCCCTTGCACTATCCGCTTTAATATATTTTCAGTTTTGCCATTGGCAATTATCATCATCTCGCCTGATTTTATAACTATTTCGCCTGCTTTAATCTTTGTAACCATGCCACCTATCCCATGCTCACTACCTGCACCACGGCATCGTTTTTTTACTTCATCATTTATTTCAAAAATCTCACTCACCGGTTCTTCATCATGATCATCCCAGTAAAATCCATCAACATCCGACAACAATATCAATAGATCAGCCTGTACAATATTTGCAACATGTGCTGAGAGTGTATCGTTATCACCAAATTTAATCTCTTTAATGACAACCGAATCATTTTCATTAACTATCGGTACAACTCCCATATCCAGAAGAGCATTCAAGGTATGTCGAGCATTTAAAAATCTCCTGCGATGTTTTACATCATCTTCGGTGAGCAAAATCTGTCCAACCTCATATCCACGTTTATTAAAACATCCCCGGTAAACATCCATAAGTATTGATTGTCCAATAGCAGCTAACGCTTGTTTTTCCGGGATTGTGCACAGCATGCGTTTTTTTTTCATAACAGCAGAACCAGCACTGATAGCACCTGAACTTACAATCACTACTTTATACTTTTTTTTAATAAGAAAAACAACATCGTCAACAAGCTTATCAACGCATTCAGCAGATATACCATCTGAATTGGTAATGAGCGATGAGCCAACCTTAACAACAATAGTCTTTACCCGTTTTAAATACTGAGAACGTGGCATGTGTTTATTCCATTATCAAAAAAAGTTTCTCAATTAATATATCAATATTATATCCTGTCAATGATGATATGGGTACACAATCATATTTTTCTTTTTGCAATAGTTGTATCCTTGTTTGCAAAATAGATTCGCTTACCATATCACTTTTTGTCAGCAGTAGTATTGAATGCCGTTTTGACAAATTATCATTATACGTTGATAACTCTGCTTTTAACAGTGAAAGTGTATATAATGGGTCTGCATCAACAGCTTCAACACAAAACAAAATTACCTTAACCCGCTCAATATGCTGCAAAAATGAAAGACCCAATCCCAACCCTTTATGAGCACCTTCAATAATGCCAGGGATATCAGCTATGGTAATAACCTTCTCTCCCTGCTCAATAACCCCTAAATTGGGTATAAGCGTGGTAAAAGGATAATTGGCAATTTTTGGCTGAGCATTAGTTATTTTTGCAAGCAACGTAGATTTCCCAACATTGGGAAGCCCAACCAACCCAACATCGGCTATTAATTTAAGGTTTAACGTTACCGTACGCTCATCACCCTGCATACCAGGTTGAGCAAATCGCGGGGTTTGATGGGTAGATGTTTTAAAAAATGCATTACCTTTCCCACCAATGCCACCCTGTGCAACGCATACACTATCACCTTCATTGACAAGGTCAGCTAAAGGCTCACCTGTTTGTGTATCAAAAACTTCAGTACCCGCAGGCACTTTAATAATTAAATCCTGCCCATCTTTTCCATGTCGGTTTTGTCCCATGCCATATCCGCCATTTTTTGCTTTATATATTCTATCCTTAAACAGGTGCCCTAAATTATAGTATCCCTGCTGTGCCTGTATAATGACATCACCGCCTTTCCCGCCATCGCCTCCATCAGGACCACCTTTTGGAATATATTTCTCACGCCTGAACGAAACAGCACCTGCACCACCATTGCCAGCCTTAATTTTTATTGTTATAGTATCGGTAAATTTAGCCACAAATCATTCCTTACGTTTTTGATAGATAATAGCATAAAAGGACAACACTTAATACTGCACATGTATTTATTAATCACTATGTTACTATAGTATTATTTGTTATATTACTGATAGTATCGCAATTGATGTATTTTTCTAAAATTGAGTTTATAGTTATAGGCTCTGACCCCATTTTCACTTTTTCTTCGTCACAATATGATAATTTTTACCCTTGAGGGAGCAGTTTCAACGATAGAGTAAGGAGATTTATGCAATGCAAAGAAGTTTACTGCAAAAACTATTCCATTGAGCAGTAGGTACAAAAAAGAAAAAGGGGCCACAGCTTAAAAACTTACCCCTTTTATTATTCATTCAATAACTTTATTCAATAGCTTTTTAATGTACAATTACAATTACACTGTCAACATCATTATGATTGTACAGGATATACCGAAACCTTCTTCCGTTCTTTACCAAGCCGTTCAAATTTTATTACACCATCAGCTACCGCAAAGAGTGTATCATCGCTACCGCGCTTTACATTTAAACCGGGATGAAGTTTTGTTCCTCTTTGTCGTATAATTATTGAGCCACTCTTTACCAACTGACCACCAGATACTTTTACCCCCAACCGTTTAGCATGAGAATCACGACCATTTCGTGATGAACCACCACCTTTTTTATGTGCCATACATTCACCTCTTATTTACAATTATTATCAAAATAGTATCAAAATTTACTCGTTAACATTAATAGTTAAAAAATTTGCATATTGTTTTCGTATTTCATTTAAACCAATAACTAAAACGCTTATTATACTTTCGCAGCGGGTTATCTCCCTGTCATTTAATAATGGGACATGTATAGAAAACCGTAACAATCCATCATCCTGAACAATACTATGAACTATTCCCCAATACTCCAGAGCAACTACTACGGATTGCGCTAATGCTGAAACACCAGCACAAACAATATCATTACCCTTTGCTGCTTTTGTAGAATGTCCTGTAACAGTTATAATAATATCGTTGCCGGATAATGCAATGTTTCCGTCACGTAGAATAATCCCCTGTAAAGTGACATTAATCACTACTGCACAGACATATCTACAATAGTTATGCTTGTATAGTGCTGCTTATGCCCAAATGTTCTAGTATAATTTTTGCGCCTCTTGAATTTTATTCCGCGCACCTTTTTGCCCCGAACCATTCCATCAACTTTTGCCTTTACCACAACGTTGGATAAATACGGTTGCCCAATAAGTACTTTCTCACCATCAACAAACATTATAACTTTATCGATAGCAATTTCATTATTATCCTTTGCATCCAATTTGTCAACAGCTACAGTTTTATCCTTTTCAACCTTATATTGTTTCCCGGCTATTTCAACTATTGCGTACATACACCTCTCCAAGATTTTTCAATTTACCATTTTATTGCAATTTTACATTTTAAATACAAAAAAAATAATAATAATAGAGGATTTAGCTCTACTCTTGGGCCCACAGGGACTCGAACCCCGGACCTACTGATTATGAGTCAGCCGCTCTAACCTGCTGAGCTATGGGCCCCTTGTGAAAAGACAAAATAATAATATACTATACTACATGTCAAGAAAATAAATTTCAATTATTTAAAAAGTGTTTAATGGGTATATCATTGTACTATACTATAGCTTTTTTATAGTACATTTTCAATGACAAATTGTTTATAATGGTATTATTTTTAAAATTTATTTTAAAATCATTATCCATTTACTCTATTTTAACATTTTATGAAGGTAAATCAGCATTGACACTTATTATCACTGTTAATTATTTAAATATATAGATAAAGAAAAACAAACATTATTCATGGTAAATAATTGACTATATCTTAATTAAGTAGGCAAATCATTATTTGGGGAACTAATCACAAACAAATTCATACCACAAAATAATAAACCCATCAGATAACGAGAGTCGCGATAACTATACATACAAAAAATTCTTAGAAATCTTATAGATTGATGGTCTGCATGGTGATGCGAAAGTATTACTTTAAGGTATTAATAAAGATATTGATTCTCATAAAGTAGCTACTTTTGAGCAATATAAGGACAAGGAGATCTTTCAGCCCCAAAATAGTATTGCTGTTCATTTATTTCAATAGCATCATTATATGCCTCAACTATGCCCACCACATGAATAATAGCTCCCACTACAAATAAAAGTCCTGATAATATGAGTTTTGACTTTTTTTCTGTTGATGAATCGGTTTTACTAAGAGCTACATACAAATAGTATGCAGAAAATGAATAAGCGGTTACTGTAAGCAAAAAAATTCCTACAGCCTTCAAATCATTCCGTAAATAGATATGCCCGCCACCGGGAATAATCAATGATAATAAACACGCCAATCGTGGATCTCGCTCCATCATCGCAGGTTCTTCCCTGCGTTCTTTTGCCTTTTTATCAAATTCATCCTGATAGGGAGTCCCCTTATATTTCTTCCCGGCATCTTCTTCAATAGTTTGCGCCATTACTGGATAAATAATAAAATTAATAGATAGCGTTAGTATTAACATACCCGATATAAACTTAATATAATCGCTGATAGTTTTGTTTCCTTTATTTTTGTTTACCATGCTAAAATTCCTCCAAAAATAGAATTATCCCATCAATGTCATTCCGGGTTTGACCCCGAATCAACATATGTAACTTTATATCCTGAAATGATCCTGAAACCCGTTATGGACATGGCTCAGGATGACATCCAACATTGCCATTCTAATGGACGCGGTCCCTTTTGTCATTCTTAAGGGGTAACACAACTGAAAACCTCTTCTTCCAAAAAAAATTATTTGCTATCGCTCATAATGACATTGAACATTATCGTCATTCTAAGCTTGTCTCAAAATCTCATTTCTTAACCTTCAATGCATGAAACCACTCATCATAACATTGCACTATTGCACTTATTACTATTTTCGTATTATGGCAGGAAATTATATAGTGATACAAGACAAAATCAAGCATTTTATTTTATTTTTATTTATCCGTAAGAAGGACAGTTGTTTTGTTTCTACCCTGTTGCTTTGATATATAGAGCGCTTTATCAGCGCGCTCAATAATATTTTTTGAGGTTGAATCCAGAGACGGATTAAACTGGGTAACACCTACTGATATAGTAACACCTAATTTTTTTCTTTTATAGAGAATATATGACTTCTGCACTGAGGTTCGTACACGCTCTGCAACCTTAAAGGCTTCATTGATTTCAGTATGTGGCAATATTACAGCAAATTCTTCACCGCCATACCGTGATGCAATATCACTCTGTCGTACTGAACCAGATATCACCATTGCAACATTTTTTAGCACTAAATCACCACACGTATGCCCATAGGTATCGTTAAAATCTTTAAAATTATCAATATCAATCATTATCAGTGAAAGAGGAAGGCTGCTTTTTATTGATTTTTCACGTTCCTCCATCAATGCAGTTTGAAAATAATGATGAATTTTAAGCCTTGTCATCATGTCAGTTGTGGCTAATTCATATAAATACGCGTTCTGAATAGCTATCCCAGCCAGCGAAGCAATGTTGAGCATATATTCTTTGTCAGATTCGCTAAAGCCTTTTTGATTTATTCTGTCAGCTAATATAATAATTCCATTAAGGGTACCTTTTCCTTTTAACGGAACTATCAGTGAAGGATCAAGGAAAATAAGGCTTTCCAGCGAAGGTTCATCCTGTAATATATCTTTCAGTTCATCCAGCGTGTAACACTTGAAATTCATATCAAGAAACTGAATTAATTTTGAATTAGCAGGTATTACATATTCAATTTTATGATCAATTTCAAAACCTTTATAATTTCTATGCAATACAAATTCCTGACGGTCAATACTGCGATGAGTAAAAATACCAGCTTTTAAAAGCTGCATCTGTCCCATGCATGTTAAAAGTATGGAATCAATAAGTATGTTATAGTCCAGAGTGGAATTTAATCCCTTGCTTATTTCAATAAGCTGTTTTAAATCATAAATTTTGCGCTCATATTGCTCGATCTCAACAGGGAATTTTATTTCCTCATCATACAATGATAAATCATCATTCATATTGCCACCATCTAACTACACAGCTTTATTGCACTGCGTAAATCTACCATCCCATCATATATAGCTTTACCAATTATGCAACCCTTTAATCCGCTACCCGAATAGTGCAACAATTTTTGTATGTCCTGCATCGTAGAGACACCACCAGAGGCAATTAACGAAACTCCTGAAACATTAGATAATATTCTTTCTATCGATAGAAAATTTGGTCCCTGCAGCATACCATCAGTAGCTATATCTGTATAAACAATCTCTGCAATACCAATACTTTGGATATCCTTTATAAATTCAATGGCATTTATGTCAATAATTTTTTTCCACCCATGTGTAGCAACATGTAAATCCCTTGCATCAACACCTGCTATAATATACTCTTTAAACCTTTGAATTATTTCTCTAAACGATTCCTCAATAAGGATGGTACCCATTATTATACGCTCTATTCCCTCATCAAGATACATTTTAATAGCAGCCTCGGTACGGATACCACCACCAATTTCAATAGGAATAGAAACCGATTTTGCAATCTCCTTTACAATATGCATGTTGACAGGCTGCCCTTCAAATGCTCCATCAAGATCAACAACATGAATAAGCTGTGCACCAGCATCTTCAAATTGCCGGGCGATAGTTACCGGGTCATACGAATACACCTTTTCCTGCAATGGGTCGCCCTGCACCAGGCGTACACATCTGCCTTCTTTTAAATCGATTGCCGGGATTACGAGCATACCATCCTCACAAAGTTCTCAATCATGGTGAGTCCATACCGGTGGCTTTTTTCCGGATGAAATTGCGTGGCAATACAATTGCCCCTCCCTACAATGCTGGGGAATGTCACTCCATAGGCAGTTTGGCCCATTATCCAGGAACTATCGCCAATAACCGGATAGTAGGTATGAATAAAATAAAAATAACTATTTTGCGGTATACCATTAACCACTGGATGTTCTTTTATTAGTTCAACCTGATTCCAGCCCATATGGGGCACCTTTAGATCATCCGGGAATCGTATCACAGTACCGGGTATAATGTCAAGTCCCTTATGATTGCCAAACTCTTCGCTGCTGGTAAACAAAAGCTGATAGCCAAGACATATGCCAAAAAAGTAACCGCCATTACCTATAAACTGTACCAATGGTTCAATCCAGCCTGATTGTGTCAGATTTTCCATTGCCTGACCAAAAGCACCATCTCCTGGCATTATCAACGCTTTTGATGAGGCTATGCTCTGGGGTTCAGAGCTAACCTGTACCTCACTGGTATATTTTTCTACAGCTTTTACAACCGAGCGCATGTTGCCCATGCCATAATCAATGACGGTAATCATAACACTCCTTTTGTTGATGGTATACCGGTATGCTCACTCAAGCTGTAAGCCCGGTATAATGCCAATCCTGCTGCTTTAAAGATTGATTCATGTATATGATGACGGTTGTCGCCATACATCTGTTGTATATGCAGTGTAATCAGGGCATTATGTGCAAACGATTGAAAAAATTCCAGGGTAAGCTCCTCCTGGTATTGCCCTATTGCCCCGGTAAGTTTATCGCCTTTATATACAAAGCACCCCCTTCCTGATATATCAACAACAGCAGCAGTGCAAGCCTCATCCATAGGGATGGTTGCCTGCCCAAACCTGCTAATCCCGCTTTTATCGCCCAATGCTTTATTGAACGCTTTTCCCATGCATATCCCAATATCCTCTACAGTATGATGATCATCAACCTCCAGATCGCCTTTTGCATTGAGCTGTATATTCATCCTTCCATGCATAACAAACAATGTGAGCATATGATTAAAAAAACCAATTCCTGTAGTGATGGTGCTTGCATCACCACTATCAAGTATACATTTTAATGTTATGTCAGTTTCATTTGTTTTACGTTCTATATGTGCACTTCGTTCCATTGAATTAAACCCCTTAAAAATAGAATCTTTCCCCCATCAAAATTCATATCCTAAACTAAAGAGTATCTCTTTTTCACCAAACTCACCATAATAATATGGCCATGCATAATCAAGTTTTAAAATAACTATTGGGTATACAGTAAGCCTGAATCCAAATCCCATGTCCATTTTAAAATCTTCAAATCGATCTGTTTCATTATTAAAAAAAGTATACGAATTATCCCATGCTGAACCTGCGTCAACAAATAAAACTCCGCCAATATTTCCAATCTTTAAAAAGAGTGGCCAGCCCATGTTTATTGATTCAATGAATGTAAACCTGAACTCAGCATTGAACAAAAAAACATTGCTACCACCATATTCTACAAACGGATGTCCACGAAGGGTATTAAATCCACCAATATAATATTTAAAATACTCTTTCTCACCACCCATAATCTTGCCACCCACACCACGGAGCGCTATAACATACTGCTTATCAATGAAAAAATAATGCCGCAGATCAATATCTACGCTGGTAAATGAATAATCCTGCCCTGTCAGGTTAAACACCTGGGTCAACATTATCTGCCCACGAGTGCCCCGCAATGGCGCTAAAAAACCCCACAAAACATTATCGTAATTGTATGATACAGAAATTGAATTTAAATTGCCATAAACATCCGGACGCTCATCACTATAGCTGTAATCCTGTTCATAGCGGCTTGAGGAAACACGGGTGCTGAAACGCGAAAATTTAGTAAAAGGATAGCTTGCAATCACATATGCACCATAGTGGTCCATTGAAAGCGTTGACCAGTATGCATTATGAATGATATCGTTAAGGTTTGCCAGAGTAAATATGCCATACGGGTTTTTCTGTCTGAAACAACCAAAGGTCCAGTCCCATCGATAGCGCAAATACAGATACTGCACATCGTAATTCATAAAGTTGTTGCTCTCATCATCCTGAAAAAAATCAGTTGTTACGATAATCCGGTTATCACCCAGATAATCGCTGAAGCTCATCTGCGCAAAACCAGTAAAGCCATAGCCAACCGTTCCGCCAAGCCCAACAAAAACCCAGTCAGATGAAATCCTTGTTTCATAGTTGTCCCACACAGCTTTTGATAGTGGAAAATAGTTTGGGGGCAGCATTACCGGTATATGCTCACTGTTAAACAGCGGGGTTTCCGTAACAGGTTTTATTCCATTTTTTATAAAGATATCGTATCCACCATTTTGATATGAAACAAACGCAAATGCATTACCCTCCGGGAAAAGACGCGGATAAAATATACCGGTTGTTCCCGTAGTAATTTTTGTTTCCTCGCCTGTTTCAATAGTATAACGATAAACATTATAGATTCCATCCCTGTTTGAGATGTATACAATAGTATTGTCATCCTCTGCAACATCAACCTGTAAATTTTTTGACTGAGCCTCCACTATAACCTGTCGCTCACCTGTTAATACATTGTGTTTGATAATTGCATAGTCTGCACATGTATAATCATTTGTTGGATAGTTTGATGAATAGTAAATGAAAGCATTTTTTTTATCAAGCTTGGGATACCGTTCCGTATACACATCATTGGTTATCTGCTGTAACATTGTATCGTTGAGCCTGTAGATATACACATCACTCCGGGTATTGGTCTGCCCTATAAAGCTTATATAGCTGCCATCGGGCGATAGTGCTGGATCTTTAATTGAACGCAACGGCAGTACTATCTTTTTGATAATTATACCGCTTTGGCTGTCCAGTATAAAGATAACATCCCTGTTGTTAGATTGTGAAACAAACACAATGCCTTTGCCATCCGGTGTCCATGACAGATAGTTATCCAGCAAATGCATTCCTTCAAACTGAGAGGTTTCATTCCCTTTCAATAGCACACGGGCTTTTTCCTCAGCCTCTTTTTCGCCAATGGTAATAACCGAAATTGAAGCATAGATATCTCTGTTATCGATATAGGCAATTTTTTTACCATCAGGCGATATGGCAGGGCATGTATTGAACACTGAGAGCGTTTTTTTATGATCGGTTATCCTTTCACCTTCCTCTTCATCAAAATTTCTGCCAACCATCAAAGGGTAATATCGTTTTTTATAAAAGTGTCTGAATTCTTTATCAATAGCCTCGAGATCCTTTTTTGTATGTACCTTCAATGCCTTTTCAAAATTATTACAATCGCGTATGTCACGTAAAAATTCGCCAATTTTTCCCTTACCATACACCGTTTCAAAAAAGTAAAAAAATGCCTGCCCAACCTTATAGTAGTAGTACAGATTGCCGGTACGATAGGTAGTAAAGTCCATCAGGCTTACATACTGATCATTAAAAAAGAAATCGCGCATGGTCATATCGGCAGTTTCATCAAATCCAATTGATAGATACTCTGACATACCTTCGGTAAACCACAATGGCACAGCTCCCATACTCATCATTGACTGTAGTTTACCGGAACTATCGTGCATAAGAATATTGAACTGAAATGCATGAACAAGCTCGTGAACCAGAACATGCTGATATTCATCGTATGAACCACTAAACGGTATCACCACCCTGTTTTTAAATGCTTCAGTAAATCCGCCGGTACCCTCGCCAATGATCTGCATCAGGATATTATTTTCCTGAAAATCTATGTGCGAAGGGAATACAATGATTGGCACCGGTTCATTGAGCTGGTGTTGCAGTGTATCGGCAAGATATCCGTATGCCCTTTCAGCAATTGAAGCCGTCGTTGCAGCCAGCCTCTCCATGCCGTAGGGATAATATACATTGAAATGTATTGTCTTTAAAATATGCCACGTAAATACCTCAACCGTAACCTTGTTTTTGCCAAATGGGTATATAAACAAAGGAACGGTTATGCTGACACATAGTATTGCACTATAACAAATTTTATGTTTGAAAATTTTTTTCAACACTGCGGATGTAGCCTTTAAAGCTTTTTTGTGTTCGATAGTTACTGTATATCAGTTATTGTTATGAAACCATGCTCCACACTGTATCAGTGTTTTCACCCACATTAGCAAGTAAAATTTTTGTTGCCAATAAATATTATTTCAGTATATTAGACAGTAAGCCTGCGGTGTTCGTGTATGGTATGTCATATTGTAGTTCCAATACTACTGAGCAGGGAATCTCTAATCTGCGGATTTATATCACGCTTCATTATGAAGTAGATAGATGTCCGTATGCGAGAATCCACCTTTACAAAGGGAGCTCAAATATTCATACCACTGCGGCACACGCGGGTTAATTTAATGGTATGTGGCAAGTATGGAAATAATTACAGTATTTGGAGTACGGTGGCGGGTTGCTCCCCTGTGGGAGGTGTTGGTAACGCTGTTTGTTATTCTTGTCATTATAGGTTTTTTTGCACTGTTGCGATATAATCAATATCTTAAATTAAAGAAATCAAGTATTGAACAGCTTTTTATCTATAAAGCGCGCCAGAGGGGTTTAACCGGGTATCAGATTCGTATTTTACAACATATTGTCGCACTGTCTAAATTAAGCTCTCCTGAAGTTATTTTTAATAATATAACCATTTTTGAAACCGGTCTGTTAAAATTTTTACAGTATATAAAAAAATCCAGAGATATATTCAATGAAGATTTAAAAGATATTTTTAAAGATATAGTTATAACCTATGAAAGGATATATAACCCGGTGGAATATCAAGAGCCTTTAAATTCGCCGGATGAATTGACTGCGGATACCATGTTATGCGGCTATAGTGCAACAGGAAGGGCATTTATAGCTAAGATAACACAGATTACTGAAGATGCCATCCATTGTAAATATTTTCGTAAACCTGAGGATATCCCTGCTGACATCATTGCAGAGCAAGTAACAATTTTCTTTTTTAGAAACGGAGATGCTGAATATTCTTTTGATTCAAAAATCATTGCCATTCAGGAAAATGCCATAGTATTACAAAAGCCACAAGCATTTAAAAGAGGCAAAGAGGTACATCATCCATATATTCAAACACTTATTCCCTGTACCATTCAGCTCAAAAACGATGAAAGCAAAAATAGTGAAGAAGTAATAATACAACATGATGAAACCGTTTCAATAAATGGAACTATAGAGCGCTTAAATGAGTATGAAGCTGTAATCAGGGTTGAGGAACGGCTGGAGTATCAAAAAGAATATATATTATTCTTTACACTTGAAAATTTTAAAATTGAGATACTCAGTACCATTATTGCCTCGCGAACAATAACCAAAGAAAAAATTATCTACTATACCTTCAAGCTTGTTCAGATGTCAGAAGCGGCAAAAAATGTAATCTCTAAATATGTAAAAGAGCGGTTGTAAATACCGCTCTTTTATGAGTAAAATTCTCTATCAGTATCTACCGTTTCCCCTTCAATGCGAGCAAATTCCTTTAACAATTCTTTCTGACGAGGTGTTAATTTTTTTGGTACCTTAATATTAATTTTTACCAATTGATCACCCTTGCCGTACGAACCCAGATATGGCATTCCATTGCCTTTAAGTCTGAATATTTGACCATTTTCAGTCCCTGGCGGTATTTTCATTTTTGCTTTTTTATCATATATTGTTGGCACCTCTATCTCACCTCCAAGACAGGCTATGGTAAACGGTATATCAACAACACAAATCAGATCATTTCCGTGTCGTTCAAACAGCGGATGTTTCTGAATATGTACAACAACATATAAATCGCCTGCCGAACCACCACCGGGCCCTTGTTCACCTTCTCCGGAAATTTTTAAACGAGATCCAGACTCAACACCCGCAGGAATCTTTACGGTAATTTTGCGATGTTTTTCTTCTAATCCTGTCCCTCTACATACCCTGCATGGTGAGGTTATAATTTTTCCTTCACCTCTGCATTTATAACATGTCTGGGTTACTGAAAAAAATCCCTGCGTCTGACGTATTTGCCCTGTCCCATTACAAACAGGACATACTGTTGGTTTTGAACCTGATGCCGAACCTGTACCACCACAACTACTGCATACCTCGTGGCGCGGAATTTCAATCTGGACCTCTTTTCCATTGGCTGCATCTTCCAGTGTTATTGACAAATCATACTGAATATCTCTTCCCCGACGCGTACGGGATGATCGTGTTCGTGTGCCAAAACCAGAGCCAGCACCAGCACCAAAAAAGCTTTCAAATATATCACCTAAATCAAAATCACCAAAGATATCCGAAAAATCGGTATATGCTCCTCTGCCGAAGCCTTCAAATCCTGCAACACCTTCATGGCCAAACTTATCATACTGTGCCCGGCGCTTTGGATCACGTAAAACTTCATATGCTTCAGTAGCTTCTTTAAATTTCTCTTCTGCCTCTTTACTTCCTTTATTGCGGTCAGGGTGAAATTTTAAAGCAAGCTTTCTGTAAGCTTGCTTTATCTCATCTTCTGTTGCATTTTTAGGAACACCCAGAACTTCATAATAATCTCGCTTCGTCGTAGCCAAGGTCATCACCCCTTATTTAAAAAAATTACAATAATTGTGCAGCAATGACAAGCATTGCCGCACAATTATTTACTGCTATAATTTATTTTTTCTTATCTTCATCTACCACTTCATAATCTGCATCATATACCTTTTCACCGCCCTGAGTGCTTTCCTCAGTTGTGCTGGAAGTATCCGCTTGTTGCTGTGATTGTGATTGAGCATATTGTTCGGCACCCTGCTTATAAAGCTTTTCTGCAAATGAATGGGATGCTCTTTCCAGTTTACCTTTTGCATCACGTATCACATTAATATCACTTGATTCCATTGCTTTCCTGAGATTTTCAATTTCAGATTCTATTGAAGATTTTTCCGCAGCATCTATCTTACCTTCATTTTCCTTTATCAGTTTTTCAAGTGAATAGATTAAAGCATCCGCTTCATTACGAGCTTCTACAAGTTGACGCTCCTTTTTGTCTTCTTCAGCATGTTGTTCAGCATCTTTAACCATCTTCTTTATTTCATCTTCATTCAAACCACTTGAGGCTTCAATCCTTATTTTCTGCTCTTTCCCTGTACCAAGATCTTTTGCTGATACATGTAATATTCCATTGGCATCTATGTCAAACGTTACTTCAATTTGTGGCACGCCACGGGGTGCAGGTGGAATACCAATGAGGTCAAATCGGCCTATGGTTCTGTTCTGCGAAGCTAACTCGCGTTCACCCTGCAACACATGGATTGACACAGCCGTCTGATTGTCGGCGGCAGTTGAAAAGATCTGACTCTTTCTGGTTGGTATAGTTGTGTTACGTTCAATGAGCTTGGTCATTACACCACCCAATGTCTCTATACCAAGCGACAGTGGTGTAACATCCAGCAGCAACACATCATGAACTTCACCTGCTAAAACTCCGCCCTGAATTGCAGCGCCCACAGCAACAACCTCATCCGGATTTACACCTTTATGAGGCTCTTTCCCAAACACGCGTCGCACCAGTTCCTGAACAGCAGGGATTCGTATTGATCCGCCAACTAAGATTACCTCATCGATATCGCCAGGGGTAAGTCCTGCGTCTTCCAGTGCTTTTATACACGGTTCTTTGGTAGATTCAATGAGATCTTCTACCAATCCTTCAAATTTTGAACGTGTCAGAGTCATAATAAGATGTTTAGGACCATTCTGATCAGCAGTAATGAACGGTATATTAATCTCGGTCTGCAATTTATTGGACAGCTCTATCTTGGCTTTTTCTGCAGCTTCTTTTAGTCTTTGCAACGCCATCTTGTCTGTATGCAGATCAATTCCCGTTTGTTTTTTAAATTCTGTTATCAGCCACTCCATTATACGCTGATCAAAATCATCGCCACCCAGATGTGTGTTTCCATTGGTAGATTTTACCTCAAAAACCCCATCGCCCAGCTCAAGTATTGATACATCAAATGTTCCACCACCTAAATCATACACTGCAATCTTGTGATTGCGCTCTTTCTTATCAAGCCCATACGCCAATGCTGCAGCAGTTGGTTCGTTAATTATTCGTTCAACGGTTAAACCAGCAATCCTGCCTGCATCCTTTGTTGCCTGCCGTTGTGAATCATTAAAATATGCAGGTACTGTAATGACTGCACGAGTTACTTTTTCACCCAGGTAATCCTCAGCACTCTGTTTCATCTTCTGTAAAATTCTTGCTGAAATTTCCTGAGGTGTAAATTCCCCTGCATTTGTTTTAATCTTCACACCACCTTTACCATCATCAGCAACGGTAAAAGGAACCATCTTCATTTCATTTTGCACTTCTCCATAGGACCGCCCCATAAACCGTTTAATGGAACGTATTGTATTTTCAGGATTCGTAATCATTTGATTTTTAGCAACCTGCCCAACTAAACGTTCGCCTTTGTCCGTAAATGCAACAACCGATGGAGTTGTCCTTTGTCCTTCGGAATTGGGTATAACAACTGGTTCACCACCAACCATAGCTGCAACACATGAATTTGTGGTTCCAAGGTCAATCCCTATTATTTTACTCATAGTAATTCTCCTTTTCTTTTAAAGTATTGAATATAGTTTAATGATAGTATGTATCATTGTTCATTTCCATCCCTGTTAATTTTGTGACGCAGCAGTATTTTCCTCAGTTGTATTGTTTGCATTGTCATCTTTAACCTTCTGCTTTGCCGGGCGCGTCACCTTCACCCGTGCAGCACGCACAACATATTTATCCAATTTAAAACCTTTCTGATATACTTTGGTAATAGTATCCTTTTCAACATCAGGACTTTCATCAATTTCAACCGCTTCATTATACTCAGGATCAAACGCTTGTCCTAAACTATTAATCTCTTCTACACCATACCGTTTTAGCATATCCTCTATTTGTCGGGATATCATTCTAATTCCCTCAACAAATGAGTTATGCGCATCAGCCAGATTTCTGGCATCCTGAATATTACATGCTGCATCAATAGCACGCAGTAAATCATCATTGATATTGATGATATCTCGCGCTATATCCTTGATAGCTAATTTTCTATCTTCCTCCTGCAAACGTATAATACGTTTTTTATAATTCTCAAAATCAGCCTGTCTGCGTACCAGCAGATCTTTCAGAGCATCCAGCTCTTCACTTTTCTTATTAAGTTCTTCCTGTAACTTACGCAACTGGTCCTCCTTTTGCTGTATTAGCTCACTGCTCGATTCCACCTGCTCATCACCAGCAGGTGGATTCAATGAGCTATCGCCATCGCCCTGAACTTTTATTTCTTCCTCATCCATTGTCTGTATATCCTCTTGATTTATTGCATCATGATTGTTATGCTCTTCTCTTTTATACCTTTTATCATGTTTGTTACTCATAACACCCTCTGCCATACAATGGTAATGTAACAATTCATAACTATATTATTTTGTCATTTGTGTTAAAAAGTTTGAAACTACTTTGCCGGTATAATCCACAAGCGGAACTACTTTTTCATAATCCATGCGCGTTGGACCAATAATACCAACAACACCTACCGGACTATTACCAATTTTATATGATGAAGCAATAATGCTGCAACATGGGATCGCAATATCTTTTATCTCTTCTCCAATAAGCGTAAAGACACCTTCCTTCTGTCTTAGATCTTCCATAATCTTACGCAGGGTGTCTTTCTGCTCAATGAAACGTACTATTTCATGTAACTTTTCAGCTTCAACTATATCGGGTATATGCAGCAGATTCTCAATCCCATCAATGTAAATATCAGGCTCCTGTTCATCCTTCAGTGCTAATTCGGTTATATCAAGTGCTGCATCACGGACTGATGTTTCAACATCGGTTATGGTGCGCAACTGATTAATAAGGCTCTGTCGTATTTCAACCAACGAGTATCCGGAAAGCTCAGCCGTCAAAAAACGTGAATATTTATACAGATCATCCTGATTTATAGATGATGACAGTTTAACCTTTTTATGAATAACAATTCCAGTACGGGTTACTATAATGAACAACACATCATTAGACGTTAGCGAGATTATTTCAATATGCTTTACTACGGTAAAATCAGGTTTTGGCATCAGGGCAATACCCGTGTATTTTGAAATAAGCGATAGCATCTTAACAATAGACATAAATATTTTATCCAGTTCAATCTCACGAGCCAACATCTCTTCGCGTACTTCGATATCAGTTTTTGCCACTGTTTCATAGGTATCCAGCAATGAATCTACATAAAAGCGATAACCTTTATCAGTTGGTATTCTGCCTGCTGAGGTATGCGGATGGGAAAGATATCCCATCTGCTCCAGGTCAAACATAACATTGCGCATGGTTGCCGGTGACAATGAAAATGAATACTTTTGAACAAAAGAACGAGACCCCACAGGTTTTCCTGTTGCTATATACTCATATACAATTGCCTTAAGAACCTGTGCTTCGCGATCATTTAACTGTTTTGTATGCATCATAACAACCTCTTCGTATAGTATTAGCACTCAATCTATACGAGTGCTAATAATGTACTAAAAAAAATAGCTCTCGTCAAGTCATTTTCCTTAAAAATATTGAAATAAAGATGATATTTTCATCTCTTTAGTGTATAGACATATATAAAATCGCTTATTTATATGATCATCATATAAACAATCAAAAGAAGTGTTGTTGTCAATATTTTGTATACACAGGGATTTAACAAATTAACGTTTTCAGTGTACCCTTATTTTTTCTTTTTTTTCTCTTCTTCCTCTTTCTCGTCAGCTTCCAATCGCAAGCGTAACGCTTCGATAGTATTTTTTAATTTTTCAGCTTCATCAGATTCGCCAAATAATATGTGAATCCTGCGCAGCGCTGTTAAAAGTTCTATTGACTTCAGGATATCTTCTGTTGATTTTGTGGAAATCTCATATTTATTTCTGTATTGCTTGGCAGCTTCGGAAAGGCTTTGCTTGCATAATTTCAACATATCCTGTCGTTCATAGTAAAACGCTTTTCGTGGGTCTCTATATTTTTGCAATTCACTGAAGTTTATCATGTTTTTTGTAATTACAGCAACCCTGCCCTGCAACTCAACAAACGACCACTTCCATTTAGAACTTTCGCCCAATGCATCCATTATTTTTTGCAACAATACATGAAGTTCTTTAACAAGGGCTAATGTTTGTTGAGGATTGAGTTTATTAATAGCGGCAAGGTATTCTTCATTTTCTTTTAACAAGCGATCAATATCCTTACCAACTATCTCCTCAAAAAGCTGTAAAACCCTGTAGAACTCTTTACGCGCATCATTTAAAAAACGCTCATTTTTTATCTTGAGCATATTCACCGATACTGTGTTCATGTTCAGCAGCGTATAGATATACTTGATATAAAGCAAAATTAACTCAAGATTTATATACCCTTTGATACCGGGCATCTTTTTCTTTTTTTGCTCAGCTTCTTTTATCTGTTTGGTTAACTCTTCTAACTTTGCTTTATAGCCTTTAACAAAATCATTATAGGCAACCTTTTCGGCTTTCGTAACTGGCATGATAGTTTCCCTTAAGCGTATGTATCGATGGTTGATTCTTTTACCTTCTCTGGCTGTTCTGGTTTTTCCTTTTCTACAGTATTTTCCTGCTGTCCCTGGTTATTGACAGCCGGTCCTGCTGGCACTACATCAGCACCTGAAATTCGCATAATTTCCATATTTTTTACCCCTCCCTGAAGATATAATAATGAACCTTCTCAACACTCTATGCACCTTTACCAGGACATGTTCACTATCATAGTGTAATAATTAATATATGCGATAGCTCCTGTAAAATAGCAAGAAAAAAATTAAAAATTACTATCGCTCATAGTATTATTCCTTTTATTCTTTATTAATAAAATTATTGACATTATTATGCTTCATGACGCTTTTTATTTAAAAATGAGCGGAGGAGTACCGTGCCAAAACGAAGCGATATACATAAGATAATGATTATTGGTTCCGGCCCTATTATTATTGGACAGGCATGCGAATTTGATTATTCAGGAACACAAGCCTGTAAAGCATTAAAAAAATTAGGGTATTCGATAGTTCTTGTCAATTCCAATCCAGCAACAATTATGACCGACCCTGAGATGGCAGACATTACCTATATTGAACCACTGACCGTAGATTCACTTTCTAAAATTATTGAAAAAGAAAAGCCTGATGCATTATTGCCAAATTTAGGAGGACAGACGGGATTGAATCTGTCCTCTTCGTTATATAAAGCAGGTGTTTTAGAAAAACATGGGGTCAGAATTATTGGTGTTGACATTGATGCAATAGAACGCGGTGAAGACCGCATTTCTTTTAAAAATACCATGCATCAGCTTGAGATTGCAATGCCTGCAAGCGAACCTGCATACAGTGTTGAAGAGGCAAAAAAAATAGCTGAAAAATTAGGCTTCCCCCTTGTCATACGCCCTGCCTATACTCTTGGAGGAACTGGCGGCGGTCATGTTTATAACATGGAAGACCTTGAAGTTATTGTTTCACGAGGACTATCGGCAAGCATGATTGGTCAGGTGCTGGTTGAGGAATCGGTCATGGGCTGGGAGGAACTTGAATTAGAGGTTGTACGGGATGCCAAAAATCAAATGATAACAGTTTGCTTTATAGAAAACGTTGATGCAATGGGTATCCACACCGGTGATTCATTTTGTACAGCGCCCATGCTTACCATAAGCCCCGAAACGCAAAAGCGTTTGCAACACTATGCATACCGGATTGTTGAAGCAATCAAAGTAATTGGGGGTACCAATATCCAGTTTGCTCATGATCCCAAAACTGGCAGGATAGTTGTTATTGAGATTAATCCCAGAACCTCACGCTCGTCTGCATTGGCATCAAAAGCAACGGGATTTCCCATTGCATTTGTATCATCACTACTTGCTGCTGGATTAACTCTGGATGAAATCCCTTACTGGCGGGATGGTACTCTTGATACGTATACACCATCAGGTGATTATATAGTAGTAAAATTTGCCCGCTGGGGTTTTGAAAAATTTAAGGGTGTTGAGGATAAGCTTGGCACACAGATGCGTTCGGTTGGCGAGGTCATGAGTATAGGAAAAAATTATAAGGAGGCTTTTCAGAAGGCAATACGTTCCTTAGAGATTGGCCGGCATGGATTAGGCTTTGCTAAAGATTTCCATAATCTTCCGCTGGAAGAACTTATGCGCCTGCTAAGTACACCGTCAAGCGAACGGCACTTCATCATGTATGAAGCCTTGCGAAAAGGTGCCGATATTACACTTTTAAAAGAACGCACCCATATAAAAGAATATTTTATACAACAAATGAAAGAGCTTGTTGATTTAGAAAATGAAATGCTCACATTTGCAAAAAAATCACTTCCTGACTCTCTTTTAAAAACTGCAAAGGAGTGGGGATTTTCAGATAAATATCTTTCAAAGATTCTTGGACTTCCTGAAGATGCAATCCGCAAACAAAGAATATCACTGGGAGTTGTTGAGCGATGGGAACCTGTGCCGGTAAGTGGTGTAGAAGATGCTGCTTACTATTATTCCACATACAATGCACCTGATAGAGTATCTGTATCACATCGCAAAAAAATAATAGTTCTGGGAGGAGGCCCTAACAGAATTGGTCAGGGCATTGAATTTGATTACTGTTGCGTTCATGCAGCTTTTGCTATAAAAGAAGCTGGATATGAAGCAATCATTATCAACTGCAATCCCGAAACGGTATCCACCGATTATGATACAGCTGACAAGCTGTATTTTGAACCACTGACAGTAGAAGACGTACTGAGCATCTATGAAAAAGAAAAACCTGAAGGTGTCATTGTACAGTTTGGCGGTCAGACCCCGCTTAATATTGCAGGTGAACTGGTCAAATCAGGGGTAAAAATTTTAGGAACTTCTGTTGATTCTATTGATTTAGCCGAAGACCGTGATCGCTTTAGAAAAGTCATTACAAAATTAAACATCCCGCAGCCTGAATCGGGGATGGCATCATCGCTTGAAGAAGCTTTAATGATTGCCAACCGAATAGGATACCCTCTTATGGTACGCCCTTCATACGTACTGGGTGGCAGGGCAATGGAAATAATATATGATGAAGAGATGCTTAAACAATACGTAAAAGCTGCGGTGGAAGTAACCCCTGAGAGGCCAATTTTGATCGACCGTTTTCTTGTTGATGCTATAGAGTGTGAAGCTGATGCCATCTGTGATGGTGAAAATGTTTTTGTCCCTTCGGTGATGGAACATATTGAGCTTGCAGGTGTTCATTCCGGAGATTCAGCATGTGCTATCCCTCCCGATAACATTAAAAAAGAACATATTGAAACTATTGAAAAATATACAAAAATGCTTGCACTTGAACTTAACGTTATAGGGCTTTTAAATATACAGTATGCTATTGTAAATGATACCGTATATATCCTTGAAGCAAATCCAAGGGCATCACGTACGGTGCCACTTGTTTCAAAAGTATGTGGCATACCAATGGCAAAAATTGCTACAAAGTTAATGCTTGGCAGCAAGCTATCTCCCGATTTAGCAGTTAAAAAGAAGATTAAACACTTTGGCGTTAAAGAAGCAGTTTTTCCATTTAATATGTTCCCTGAAGTTGACCCTGTTTTAGGACCCGAGATGCGTTCTACCGGGGAGGTGCTTGGCATAGCCAATAGCTTTGGCGTTGCATATTTTAAAGCACAGGATGCTGCAGGATGGCGATTGCCTTTAGAGGGCAATATACTCATTACAGTAAATCGCAAAGATCGTGAAGGTGCTCTTGAAGTTGCAAAAAAATTTCATTCATTGGGATTTACAATAATTGCAACTGAAGGCACATCAAAGTATCTTGATGAACACGGAATACCAGCACAGATGGTTTTTAAACTCAACGAGGGAAGACCGGATGTTGTTGACAGGATTAAGAACAAAGAAATTAACCTCATCATCAACACACCATTTGGCCGGATAAGCGAAGTGGATGATTCATACATCCGTAAAGCTGCAATAAAATATAAAATTCCATATATCACCACCATTGCAGCAGCAAGAGCAGCAGTCCGAGGTATTGAAATGATCAAACAATATGGTGAAGAAACACCAAAATCATTACAAGAGTATCATTCAGAGATGTCGTAAATCTGTATAAAAAAGGGTATTGAGGTGAAGATGTACTCCCCTCTTAAACGAAGGGTGGAAGTAACAAGGCTCTGACCCCTCAGAAATAAGGCACACCGCCGTTTGAGGTGCGCTTTAGGGGTTGGCAAGGGGATATTTAGCGCATAAATATCCCCTTACGAAATGATTAAACTTTTGACGCCATACAAAAGAAAGTATGAATATAAAAATGAAGGCTTATATTACCTTTCCAATATTTGTGCCAGCAGGGGCACACTCAAAATTTAATTAATACAGCCTATGATATGTAAAACAGCAAAATAGAATTGACAGTAACTATCAAACAGGTAATACTACAAACAATGATACAGACATATTGGAGGAAAGAAATGAATGCACCACTACTCATTGCTAAAGGTGAAAAAGACCTTTTTATCATTCCACATATGGCAAACCGACACGGATTAATTGCTGGTGCAACCGGTACCGGTAAAACGGTTACTTTACAGGTTATAGCCGAAAATTTTAGTTTAGCTGGCATCCCGGTGTTTATGGCAGATGTAAAAGGTGATCTGTCGGGAATAAGTAAGCCAGGGAAGCAAAATGATAAACTTGCACAACGCCTTAAAAAGCTTAAGATTGATAATCATACTTTTCAAGGATTCCCTGTTGTTTTCTGGGATTTGTTTGGGAAATCAGGACATCCTATTCGTACCACTGTTACTGATATGGGACCGCTCCTTTTAAGCCGTATCTTGAATCTTAACGAGACGCAAACCGGAACGCTCAATGTAATATTTAAAATTGCTGATGATAATGGATTGCCTATTCTGGATATCAAAGATTTACGATCCATGATACAATTTGTTGGCGATAATGCTTCAGAATTTAATACAGAGTATGGACGAGTATCCACTGCAAGCATTGGAGCTATACAGCGTAGTATCTTAGAACTGCAAAATCAGGGAGCTGAAATTTTTTTTGGTGAACCTGCATTAAACATTGAAGATTTTATTCAGACTGATGAAAAAGGACGGGGCTATGTAAATATTCTTGCTGCTGAATCGCTTATAAACTCTCCAAAGCTCTATGCTACGTTTTTACTATGGCTTTTATCAGAACTTTTTGAAATTTTACCTGAAGTTGGTGATCTGGATAAACCAAAGATTGCCTTTTTCTTTGATGAAGCACATCTGCTTTTTAACGATGCACCCAAAGCTTTACTGGAAAAAATTGAGCAGGTAGTTCGTTTAATACGTTCAAAGGGTGTTGGTGTATATTTCATTACTCAAAATCCTGCAGACATACCCCAAACTGTATTAGGTCAATTAGGCAACAGGGTGCAGCATGCTTTACGTGCTTTTACTCCCAACGATCAGAAAGCAGTGAAAGCAATAGCCCAAACATTCAGGGAAAATTCAAAATTAGATGTTGAAAAAGTAATTGTTGAATTAGAGGTTGGCGAAGCATTAGTGTCATTTCTGGACGAAGATGGTAAACCAGAGATTGTAGAACGTGCATTCATTGTACCGCCAAAAGGACAGATTGGGCCCATTACGCCGCAAGAACGAAATGAAATTATTGATTCATCACCGGTTAAGGGCATTTATGATAAAACAATAGACAGAGAATCAGCTTATGAAATGTTAAAAACTCGTGCACAAAAAGTTGTTGAAGCTACTCATGAGAAGGAAGATATCCCTGAACAAAAAGCTGGTAGAAAAAGTGATACCGTAGTTGAAGCTATGATGAAAAGTGCAGCTCGTTCAATAGGAAGCTCTGTTGGACGGCAGATAGTAAGGGGGATATTAGGTTCACTATTAGGAGGTAAACGATAGTTACTACTGTTTTATTTATCGTGAATTTGCATTACTTTTCAAACATCTTGTCATTTTTTCTATTGACATTTACAATAATGTTTGTTTAATGGCAAAAAAATATATTACCAACCATCTGGGATTATTGTTTTATTGTTATTAATAATCTGCCTTTTTTTCGATAAATTTCTTGACTATGGATATGATAGTTATGTTTAGTAATTTGTAATGAATAGCACGTTTTTTTTATTCTATTGCAGGGTGCTATTTTTTTTACATAAATTTTTTAAATTAAAAGCGAGGCGTACCTTGACACTTAAAAATACCGAGATTCAAAAAGCTGAAGGTAAATTAGGGGTTGTTATACCCGGGCTTGGTGCTGTCAGCACCACTTTTATTGCAGGCGTAATGCTTATCCGCAAAGGATTAAAATTACCCAAGGGTTCTGTTTCAATGATGGGAAAATTAAAGATAGGCAAAGGTGATGATGCCCACTATGTTCCCATTAAAGATTTTGTTCCACTTGCCAATTTACAGGATATTGAATTTGCTGGATGGGACATTTTTGAAGATAATGCATATGAAGCAGCTATCAATGCTGGTGTAGTGCAAAAGGAAGACCTTGAACCCATTAAAGATGAACTATCGAAAGTAAAGCCGTGGAAAGCCGTTTTCTTTAATGAATATGTTAAAAAACTCCATGGCACGTGGACTAAAAAGGCTCCTTCCCATTGGGAATTAGCACAGATGGTTAAAGAAGATATCCTTAACTTTAAAAAAGAAAAAAACTTATCTCGGGTTGTTATGGTATGGTGTGCCAGTACCGAGATTTATCAGGAAATGAAACCAGGCGTTCATGATACCATCGAAAATTTTGAAAAAGCGCTGAAAGAAAATAATAAGTCTATTGCCCCAAGCATGATATACGCGTATGCAGCGCTGGATTTAGGTATTCCTTTTGCAAACGGTGCTCCAAACCTCTGCAATGAAATTCCTGCCTTACGGCAGCTTGCCGAGAAAAACAAGGTGCCTATGGGCGGAAGGGATTTCAAAACAGGGCAGACTTTAATGAAAACAATTATTGCCCCTGGTTTAAAGGCAAGGATGATTGGCGTTGACGGCTGGTATTCAACAAATATTTTAGGAAACCGTGATGGCGAGGTACTGGACGATCCTGAATCATTCAAAACTAAAGAGGTTAGCAAGCTTTCGGTTCTTGATAATATATTCCAGCCTGATGAATATCCGGCATTGTACGACGGCTACTATCATGTTGTTCGCATTAATTACTATCCTCCACGTCGTGACAATAAAGAAAGCTGGGACAATATTGATATCCGCGGATGGTTGGATTACCCCATGCAGATCAAGGTTAACTTTTTATGCCGCGATTCTATTCTGGCTGCACCGGTTGTACTTGACCTTGTGCTATTCTTTGACCTGGCGCAGCGTGCATCCATGTATGGCATCCAGGAGTGGCTATCATTTTACTGGAAAAGCCCCATGTTTGAGCCTGGCGAAGAACCAATCCATGACCTGTTTGTACAGCTTATGAAATTAAAGAATACCCTGCGATGGCTTATGGATGTTCCGCCGGTTACCTATCTGGGTTCAGAATCGTATGACTGATATAATAATACAAAAGAAAATCCTGGTGACAACACCGGGATTTTCTTTACTAAATTATACTGTATTGTATGAATTTAACCATTTTACTCCTTGGTGTTAACGCTCGGTATATCCATTCATCGCTCTCTCTCTACTATCTGAAACAAATTCTACAACCCCTCAATTATACGGTACGCCTTCATGAAGCAACCATCAATCAACCTGTTGATGACACACGCGATGCGATAGTTACTATTAATCCGGATGTATTGTGCCTATCAGTGTATATATGGAATACATCTTACATAAAAAAATTGCTTCCATTGATACATACAGCATTGCCCAACTGCACAATAATATTGGGTGGACCTGAAGTAAGCTACGCCGCCGATGAATGGCTGAAGCAATTCCCATTTATAACAACTATCATACAGGGAGCAGGTGAACGATCATTTGAGTATGCTGCACAAAAGCAATTCCTTTTAGACAAAAAAACTCTATCATTACCAAACTACCATCTTAATGAAATTCCCTTCCCCTATTCTGAAAGTGATATTAACAATTTAGCCTCCCGTTTTATATACTATGAATCAAGCAGGGGTTGCCCTTATGCGTGCAGCTATTGCCTCTCTTCAAGGGAGGATCAACCAATACAGTTCAGAGAATTACAAAAGGTGTATCATGAGCTTGACATTTTTCTACAGCAAAAAGTCAGGATGGTGAAGTTTGTTGATAGAACATTTAATTGCAATCCCACCCATGCTCGATCAATTTTTTACTATTTACTATCGCACAACAATAACCAAACCCATTTCCATTTTGAAATACACCCTGATTTGCTGTTTGATGAAGATTTTACATTGTTACAGCAGGTACCAAAAAACTATTTTCAATTTGAGATTGGCATCCAGTCCATTCACCCAAAAACGCTGAGCAGCATAAACCGAAAGATGAACTGGGAAAGAGCAAAAAAAAATATAGCAAAACTTATTGAACTAAACACTATACACATGCATGTGGATATGATATGTGGGTTGCCATATGAAGACATTGAGGCAATAAAAGAAAGCTTTAATGAAATAATTGGATTAAAGCCCCATTATTTTCAGATGGGATTTTTAAAAATTTTACCCGGAACAAAGATTGCATCACAAAAAAATGAATTTGGTATTGAGCATGATGCTGAAGCGCCCTATACCGTTATTAAGAATAAGTGGATTTCAAGCCATAAGATGCAAGCTCTCCATTGCATTGAACGTGTGGTTGACAGTTTTTATAACCATCATTTCAAAACTACATGGATGATGCTCAATAATTTTATAACTGACGGCGATAGTTTTAAAAGCTTTGAGATGATTGCGCAATTTTTTTATAAAAAAAAGTTTGTGTTGTTTGCAAAAGATTGGGAGTCAATAGCAATTATGGTTATTAGCTTTATTAAGGAGGATTATCCCCATGTAGAGGAACTTGCAATAGACTGCTTGCGATGGGATTGGTTTATACAAGCAAATAGCAAATGGGTGCCGGCATGTATACGCAGCAAAACCAATCCCAACATTATCAGGGAAATAATCATTAATAATCATAAAATAGCAAAGAATGAGCTGTTGCTTGATGGGAAGCGTATACCATTAAGCACGGTAAAACATGCACAGATTTTTATTGCTGAAAGCAAAACCTTCCGGCAATGGCACATGACAGATCATCATTATGCAATCAAGTTACATCAGGATACCATACTCTATATTGCATGACTATAGTATTGAAGCTCCGCCATCAATCACAATAGTTTGACCGGTGATATAGCGTGCACCATCAGATGCTAAAAACAAAACCGGATGTACCACCTCATCAATTTCGGCAATCCTTCCCATGGGAATATTTTTAACCACCATATCGTGAATTGCTTCATTTGACCAGAATGGCTTGCTAAAATCGGTACGCACCATACCAGGAGCAACCGCATTTACCTGAACATTAAAGGGAGCAAGTTCCACTGCTAAATTTTTTGTCATCATCTCAACACCGGCTTTTGCAATGCCGTACACATTCATTCCCGGTGACGCAAGCCTGCCGGCAACTGAAGAGATACTGACTATTTTTCCGCGTTTCTGTTGCCTCATAATTGCCCCAACCTTTTTTGAAACAAGAAATGTACCGGTAAGGTTTGAATCAATAATCTTCTGCCATGCAGAAAGCTCAACATCAACAAGGCTACCAGTCATAAGGTTCATCCCTACGTTATTAATTAAAATATCAACAGCGGAATATTTTTGTACTGCGGCATCAACCAGTGCGTTAACATCGTCTTCTTTTGCGATATGTGCAACACAGGTTAAAAGGTTGTCGCCTGCTTTAAGCATCTCCTTTACCCTGTCAAGTCCTTCCTGTTTACGTGCACAGATGACTACCTTTGCATGTTGGTTAAGCAACTCCTGCGCAATAGCCAATCCAATGCCTCGTGTACCACCGGTAACAATAGCTACCTTCCCGTCTAAGTTGTATGAAAGCGAACCCATAGCATACCTCGTATATTAATGAAATTTTTTTAATTCATCATTGTGCAAATAATACGATGCAACCTTTGTAATTGCAGCAATAGTTAACGGATTGTGTACACCACACCAATCAGCAACAAGCGTATCAGGACGTATTGCATGCTCACCCAGCGCCATGATAAGCTTTATACTGCTATCAGCAACAATAACACTGGCTATTGCATCATCAAAGCGCAAATTCATCAATCCTTTTTTTGTTGTTTTTACAATGTCGTTTTTGCTTTCCAAACGGTTGATAAACAAGGTAAACCGATAGTTATCGGTAAACTGTAGCAGGTATTCAGCAAAGACAATGTGTTTAAGCGGCAGCGTTGATGCATCGTGGTGATATAGATTGACAACTTCAAATCCTTCAGGAAAGGATACCTGTAACTTCTGCAAGCTCATTGCACTACAATTTTCATATAAGTGTATATCAACAAACTCAGAATAACTTTCATACCCTAACGGGAGCGCCGGTCCTGTTATTAACCGTTCGTGCTTGTTGTACCCCCGTGTATACGCAACAGGAATATGTGCCATACGCAACGCTCGCTTTACAATTTCCATGGTATCAATATGTCCAATAAAACGGGCTCTTCCTTTTTTTGCATAATGAATACGTAATGTGTCTGCCATTGCATAACGCTTAGTAAATTGCTGTGCAGCGTTTGCAAACGCTTCCCTGTTAATAATCTCATCTTTAAACCCATGGGGCAGTCCCCTGCCATCCCACGTACAGTCTTTCTTTTTTTCTATTAACCTTTCATAGCGCGTGTGTATCATACTCCAGGGTAAAAGCTCATGATCTGACCGCTTATTTAAATAGCGCCGCCAATTGCCACAGCTTGTTTGTAAAGCATTATCCCACAGAGTAAAATCAAAGTGCTCCCCCCACAAATCAAGACGAGCACCAGCATTGTATGCGCCAACAATGGCATCGGCAAGCATACTGTCGCCCCGTGCTAAAACACCTTCAATGAGCGATGCATACACATCGTGATTTTTAATCGTGACATTTTTTGGCACATTACGTTTAAGGGTATTAACAACCTCAAGGCAGTAGTGCTCATCATACTGTTTTTCATACTGAAATGGAGTATGAGCTTTTGGCACAAATGGGGAGATAGTTACATTATAGCGCATTCTTTTGTCAATGGAACAGGCTTGTTTCATAAATGCAATGATAGCTGCCGCTTCGTCGGTATTGTCACATCCCGGCAGCCCTATCATAAAATAAAGTTTTATACGCTGCCATCCGCGCCGTGACAGCTCTGTAATGATGTTCATTATCTCTTCTATGGTAAGCCGTTTGTAAGCACGATAGCGCAAAACATCCGATGCTGATTCAACAGCAAAGGTGAGCGCTGTCTTTTTTAAATCTGAAATTGATTCAATGATAGCAATGGATTGCATATCAACACGCAGTGACGGTAACGATATACTAACACCCTGCTCAATGAGTTCTGGCACAATGATATTGAGCAGGCTAACAATATCGGTATAATCACCCACACTCAGCGAAAACAGCGATACATCATTAAAACCGGTTGACTGTAGTGTTGTAACAATAGCCTGCGCAACCCTGCTTACCTCAACCTTACGATAGGGCAATTCCCAGTAACCAGCATGACAAAATTTGCACAAATTTTTACATCCCCTGTCAAGCTGAACGGATACCCTATCCTGCACGCTGCGAATTGAAGGCACTACAGGGCGTGTTACCTCATAATCCTGGAAACGCCGTTCCACACACTTATATACCGCTGGCGCTTTTATTGCAGTAAGGGCATTGCCTGTATATCCATACTCAACATCGCGGCTTACCAGTACGCCTTCAATCGCAGCAATCTTTGTCAACACCTCATCCTTCAATAACTGTTTATCTTTTTTTTCAATAAGCACCTGCGCAATCCGGGTAATTGCCTCTTCACCATCACCAACAAATATTGCATCAGCAAAAGGCAGAACCGGTGCAGGGTTGCTCATTGCCTCGCCGCCAATAATGATTAAAGGATAACTATCGCCCCTATCCCTTGCATACAAAGGGATAGTGCCTAAATCAATGACCTGTAAAATATTGGTGTACAAAAGTTCACATGCCGCATTAAAACCAAGCATGTCAAGCGCACACAGCGGCGTATAGGTTTCCAGCGTGTAAAGAGGAATATGTGACTGCCTCAACTGGTTTTCAAAATCATGTTCAACGGCAAAGACACGTTCCGCTGCGGCGTGTTGCATTGCGTTGATGGCATGGTACAAAATCTGAATGCCATTGTTGGACATGCCAACCTCATAGAGGTCGGGAAAACACAATCCCACTTTTACCCGAGCATGAGGCTTTACAATTTCATTCCATTCACCACCAGCATATCGCGCCGGTTTTGACACAGTGGTAAGCAGATTATATATTGTTTCTTTTGGTATCATATCTCATTTTCTTATTGCTTGTTATTTATTGCTATAATGCGTACAGTACTTTGCCAGCGCAACAAACTCATCAAGGGTAAGCTCTTCGCCCCGCACCTTTTCATCAAAACCCAATTGGCCAAAAGCCTGTGCAATAAAAGCCGTACTGTAGGTTGTATAGGGCGAACGTTTCAACGCTGTTTTCAGCATCTTTCGGCGTGCCCAGAACGCAGTTGCTACAAGCTGCTCAAACACCGCTTTTTCATCAGTATGAAGCATTACAGTATTTTTTCGGGTAAGCTTTACAAATGTTGAATACACTTTAGGCGCTGGGTAAAAGGCTTGTGGCGGTATATCAAATAATGTTTGAACAGTAAAATATAATCCAATTCCCACGGTAAATGCTGAATACATGGCACTTTTTGGTTTTGCTATAAGACGCTGCGCCATCTCTTTTTGCAACAAAAAAAAACAATGGGTTGCTGTATAGTTATGTGCTGCTGCAAAAATAATCTGTGAAGAAATATTATAAGGAAGGTTACCGGTGAGCACAGTACATTCATGGCAAGGATTTGTTTTTAAAAAATCATTATGTACGATAGTTACTCTGGAATTGTTAGCAAACCTTGATTGTAAAACCTCAACAAATCCAGCATCAATCTCCACTGCAATGACCTTCTTTGCATGTTCACTCAATCGTTGCGTAAGCACTCCCAGCCCTGGACCAATTTCAAGTACCACATCAGCACTGCAAGGACTGATTGCAGTAACTATCGCCTCAATATATTTTTCATGAAACAAAAAATGCTGCCCATACATCTTGTTAGGAGCAAGCCCATACTGCTGCAGCCATGAAAGGATTTCTTTTTTATTCAATATACTTCTCTTTTTCTTTTCTGAGGCTTATAACACCATTGTCATGCAGTATGCGCATTATTCTTATAATATTGTCGCGAGCATCCTGAATCTCGGATAAGCGCACAGGTCCCATGGCTTCCATCTCATTCATGATATCAGTTGCACGGTTTTTACTCATGTTGCGGAAAAACTTAAATCTGATTTCATCACCAGCGCCCTTCAATGCTCTGGCAATCATATAGTCATTGTTGATTTCATCAATAAGGATGCGCATCTCAGTATTGGTAAGGGTAATTGCATTTTCAAATGTAAAGATGCGTGCTCGTATCTCATCAGCAATTTGCGGCATGGCGGTTTCAAAATAATCAATAAGCTGTTTTTCCTGATCGCCACTTAAATGAGACATTATATCAATGAGCGCATTAAGACCACCTGCCTTTGAACTGGATTGCCCCTGATATCGATACTCATCGTATTTTTTGCGCAGCACACGCGATATCTCAAGCACCGCATCAGGTGAGGTGCGTTCCATCTTTGCCATGCGCAATGTTACCTCTTTGGCAATATCGGTTGATAAAAGTTTTATCACCTCGGCAGCTTTTACAGCCGGTAGGTATGCCAACGTAACAGCAATCGTCTGCGGATGTTCATTATGCAAAAATGTTACAATTAACTCCGGGTCAATATCACTTAAAAATCCAAAGCCCTTTTCCAGATCCTTATGGGTTAATCGTTTTAAGATGTCCTGAGCTTTATCCTGTCCAAACGCTGCATATAATATTTCTTTTGCTACGTTTTGGCCACCAAACGTTATGCCACGAGTTTTTTTAAGCTCAAGCAAAAACTGTCCTATCAGATCTTCTTTTTCCTGCGGTGACAGAACATCAATTTTAGCAATCTCCGAAGCTAATTGTTGAATACTTTCTTCATCAAGAAACTTCATTATCTCAGAAGCAACTTCTGGTCCTAACGCTACCAGAAGTGCCGCCGCCCTTTCTGCACCAGACATCTGGTCAATTGGTTTCACGCTTGATTACCATAACTTTTTTAAAATCTATAACATTCTGCGGACAAACTTCGGCACACCTGCCGCAATTAATACACAATTCATAATCAATAACAGCTAAAAAATCAACTACTTTAATTGCTGTATCCACATTGGGATTATCCTTAAAAACTTCCTCACGACAGACCTTTTCGCAACGCCGGCACGCTGTGCAACCAACGCTGCATCCTAACTTCATAACCGGCGCTTTTTGTTTGTTGCGGCACATCATATAAACATCAATGTTTTCATCTAAAAGGCTTATAATATTACGCGGACATGCTTCAACGCAGTTACCGCAACCAGTACATTTTTCTGCATCAACCAATGGCAACCCTCGTTTGTCTAAATGGATAGCATTAAAGGGGCATGCACGGACACAATCACCCAATCCCAAACATCCAAATTCACAAACCTTGAAACCGCCCATAACCAGTTGAGCAGCCGTACAGCTATGAGGACCATCATACATAAAACGTATCTTTGTTTCATTAATACCGCCCTGACAGTGTACACGCGCGATTCGTTTTGCCATTACGTCGGCTTCTATTCCCATAATCTGCGATATCTTTTGTGCACTATCGGAACTACCAACAGGACAAAGATTAATGGCTGCGCCCTTTTCAACTATATGAGTGGCATAACCAACGCATCCAGGAAAACCACATGCGCCGCAGTTAGCACCGGGAAGTGATTCAACAATTTTATCAATACGCGGGTCTTTTTCAACCTTGAGCAGTACTTTTGCCAGTGAAAGCAATATGCCGCATGCCAAACTCAATAGCGTTATAACAGCAATAGATGATGCGGATGGAAAAAGTATATCAAACATAGTGTACCTCTTCAGTATGTCATAAGGTGGCATTGTGTATTACAGTATATAAAAATGTCAATCTTGTTGCAATTAAAAAATTGTTGCATTATTAGCATTATACCGATAGTATAACTAAATTCTAAGTTAATTATACCACGATCATGGCACAGGCAACATCACAGGACATAATACACGAAATATTATCAGCAATCAACAGAAATCAGGAGATAGTTTTTGTCAGCTATTCTGTTCTTGATGAAACTGAAAAAAATATACAGTACGCCCTAAGTAAGATACTTGAACGCCACAATAAATCTGACCTGTACACTCCTGTTTACTCATCCTTAAAAGAGTTAGTTGCCAATGCAATTAAAGCCAATGCAAAATATATACTTATAGAAGAAGGCGAGATAAAAGATCCCGATGATATTATGGAAGTGGTTGACAAAGTTAGAAATATACTTAATGAAGAATCGTTGCTTCTCTATGGAATTAAGGCAAAACAATACAGGTTATCAACACGAATTTATCTAAAGCCACAAACAACACGATTGATCATTGATGTTATAAACAACTTACCGGTACCTCAAAAAGAGCTGGAACGCATGCGTGAAAGAATTGAACGCTCATCTAACTATGACAGCATAGCCGATTTTTATCTTGAAAATCCTGACCCTGCAGCAGAAGGCATGGGGCTTGGGCTATCCATGGTTGTAGTACTATTAAAAAGCGTTGGGATACCATACACCAATTTTACGTTATACACCGATTTTAAATCAAAGACAGTTGCCCGGATAATAATACCCCTTATTTAGTTTTTTCTTCAAGATAAGCCATAATCATTTTTATACATGTCTTTGCCATATGATCGATATTGTAAAGTTCATGATTAAACGTCCACTGTATGGCAACATTCATAACCATCGCCACAATTGCATGAGCCGTATTATCAGCATGTACCTGTTTAAATACACCCGATGCGATACCATCCTCAATGACCTTGATTACCTCATCACAAAGCTGCTTATATATCTGGGTATTGATATATTTTACCCGCTCATGTATGGGTATCTGCGCCCAGAAGTCAACCAGCACTGTATAAAATGCAGGATGACGTTTAGCAGTTACAATAAAAGCAATAACAATTGCTCTTAGCCTGCGTTCCGGGGTGCGGTATTTTGAAGAGCGTTTATTAATATTTTTCTTGATAATGATGTAAATCTGCTCCAGAAGATACAGCAGTATATCTTCTTTAGATTTAAAATAGTGCAGCACCCCTCCCTTTGAAAGTCCTGCATTTTTTGCAATATCATCCAGGGTAAAATTATTATACCCCTTAGCAGATATAACCTCATAAGCAGCCTGGGTAATCTGTGTTTTGCGTAACTGTTCTTTTTCAGCACGAGCTTCGGGTTTTAATCGTGGCATTGAATTTTCCTTTTTGTTTTTATTCCATATATTTTCATGGTACATAATAATCTGTACAATGTAACAAATATATTGTTTATACAATTATGGCTATTTTAAACTTATTTGTAAAGTTTTTTTAACAAAATTTATAAAAATTCCAAAAATATTTGTAACCAACTCGGGACTTCATTGCCATTTGCCATCCCCATGGGATTTTTGCTTTAAAAATTTAAAAATAATTTTTACTTGCATGCTTACAGTATTGAAAGCATAATGTTCATTCACCTTACTATTACAAAAAGGATAACCATGCAATGAGCGATATTGTCATTAAAAAAAGTTATGAGGAAATAAACAATAAGATAAAAAAAGGTGAGGCTGTTGTTGTAACCGCCGATGAAATGACCAGCATTGTAAAATCTCAGGGGTATAAATCAGCATTTAAAAAGGTTGATGTTGTTACCACCGGAACGTTTGGCACAATGTGTTCCAGCGGTGCATTTATTAACTTTGGACATACCCGTCCCAAGATAAAGGCATCAAAGGTGTGGCTTAACGATGTGGAAGCATACGCAGGGCTTGCTGCCGTTGATATCTACATAGGAGCAACGCAGGTGCAGGAGGATGACCCTTTAAACAGGGTTCATCCCGGCAGATTTAAATATGGCGGCGGGCATGTCATTGAAGATTTAATAGCGGGCAAACCGGTAAAATTAAAAGCAAAAAGTTACGGAACCGACTGCTATCCACTCCGTGAATATGAAGCAACGGTAACCATCAATGATTTGCGCGATGCTTTTTTATACAACCCGCGCAATGCCTATCAAAACTATAACTGCGCAGTTAATCAATCCAAAAAGACTATCTACACCTATATGGGCATACTGCGCCCCAATATGGGGAATGCAACCTATTCAAGTGCCGGGCAGCTTAGCCCGCTTTTAAATGATCCCTACTACTGGACCATTGGTGTGGGCACAAAGATATTTTTGGCTGGCAGTATGGGTGCAGTAACCTGGCGTGGCACCCAGCATAGCCCCAATGAACCGCGAAGCGAAAACGGCGTGGTTACATCAGGCGCCGGTACAATAGCTGTCACAGGGGATATGAAGCACATGACAACACAGTTTATAAAGGGCGCATCCATTACCGGTTACGGATGCAGTCTCATGGTTGGCATTGGCATACCTATACCAATTTTAAATGAAGATTTAGCTTTTTTTACCGGTGTTTCAGATGATGCTATTTACTGCCAGGTGGTTGATTACGGTTATGACTATCCAAATGCCATCAGCAGATCCATTGCCCAGGTAAGCTATGCCCAGCTAAAATCAGGATTTGTTGAAATTGCCGGCAAGCGTATTCCAACTGCTCCGCTTTCAAGCTACCCGATGGCAAAAAAAATTGCAGACACTTTAAAAGACTGGATTGTGCAGAGGCAATTTACGGTTGGTGAGCCGCAGATAGTGCTGCCATCCGTTCCGTACCAAAAACATCATGAATAAACTAAACTGTTAATGCACCATAAGCATACACGTATGAACAGCACATTGGCATACAGAGCACTGATTCAAAATACACGCTTTACAACATTTGAAGTTTGTGTTGAAACCACCAGCCTGTTTATATGTGCTCATAACAATCTTGGCGATAGAACCCTGCAATTAGTTCATCAGCTGCGCAACGATATTAAAGACTACATTGCAAAACATGATAACTTTCTGCATGCGCTATCACCTCTTGAATTTGATCCATCTGCTCCGGAGGTGGTACGGAGGATGTATAGTGCTACAGCAAAGGCTTCCGTTGGTCCAATGGCAGCAGTTGCCGGAACTATCGCCCAGATGATTGGCGAAGAGCTGACTACCTATAGCCCGGAGATAATTATTGAAAACGGTGGCGATATCTGGGCAAAGGTACAGGAGCCTGCTGTTATCAAGGTTTTTGCGGGAAGGAAGGCATTTTTGGGTGATTGTGGTATTGTTATTCAACCGCATGACACGCCATCAGGAATTTGTTCATCATCAGGGCGTTTTGGACACTCATTTAGTTTTGGCAAAGCCGATTGTGTAACCATACTTGCATCGTCGGCGTCACTGGCTGATGCGGTTGCAACAGCAACCTGTAACAGGGTACAAAAAGAAGAGGATTGTGTTCATGCGCTGGAGTATGCCTGTACAATATCTGGCGTTACGGGAGCCATGGTGATATACTGGGATACAATGGCTATAAAGGGGTGTATAGAACTTACTCAAACGTCATAAACGAGGTTATCATGGAATCACGAAATGTGCTTTTAATATTTAACCAGAATATAATGTATAAACCCATTATCTATCGCATTGCTAAAGATTTTAATGTAATATTTAATGTGCTTGAGGCAAAAATACTGCCCAAACAGGAAGGCAGGCTTATACTGCAACTTTCCGGCGAAAGAGAAGATATAGATACCTGTATCAATTATCTGATAGATGAAGAAGTGGTTGTTGATATTTTAGCTGATAAGATTCAGCGTGATGAGAACAGATGCGTACACTGCGGCGCCTGTACAGCAGTATGCCGAACCGATGCGCTGGTGATAAACCGTGAAACAATGATGGTGGAATTTTATCCTGAACGCTGTGTTGCATGCGGACTGTGTAAATTAGCCTGCCCTGTAAAGGCTATGAGCGGCATTTCAATTGATGTTGATTCAGAAGAGTTAGCTATAAAGGTACCATAAAGTTTCAATGGAAAATATGCAAGGTGTGTTTTTATATATCTTTTAATCGTTGTTTTTTCATAACGGGTGGCTATAATTTTTAATACTTGATATAACTGTCATTTGTCATAGAACTAAAAAAGTAAAATTATTATTTAAGAGTAATGTTTATTTTTGAAAAACTATCCCGTACAGCTATTTTAGTTTTTGGTTTATAATATTTTGATTTATTGACACATTTAAGAATTTTATATAAATCATCCTTTTTCAATTTGCCCAATAATTTTATCTGTTCCTTATGATTATGTATATATTCTAATGGGATTTCATATACTCTTTCAGAAAAATTAAGATAACAGTCTTCAGAAAAAATTTCATGGTATTCTGCTTGTTTAAATTCAATGATCAAGTTAGAGTGATGTACTTGCGTAGTAAACCGGTGGCAATACGTAAATATGGTATAATTTGCTAAATCATCGCAACCAAGATATATCATATAAACATTTTTTATTTCTTTCCCGATATTGGGGTTTGCAAATTTTTCCCAATATAGAACAGTTCCCGGTTCAATATTCATTATTTAATATTATGTATAGAAGAATAAATCAAAAAATGCTCTTCTACAGGGGATAATTCTTTTTGTGCAGGTATAATATCAAATACATCCTTATAACTGATGATACTATTTGGCTTTTTATTATATGTTTTTTCCCATGCATTTATTTCATGGCTGCTTAAACTAATATCTTTAGTTAAAACTTTCCTATCAGCAATTATTTCAATCCATTTATTAAATAAATCAATTTCATATTCGGAAAAATATTCAAAGTTAACTTGCTTGCTATTATCAGGAATAATTAATATAGCATTATCCTTTTTTACAAATCTAAATAAATCATTTTTTATATTTTCACGATTATCATATAATTCTTTTGGGACAGGACCCTTCTCCATAGCTATATATTGTAACCCAAAAACAGGTTCTCCCGTTTGTTGCACACTTTCAAAATCAACAAATGCTAAAAATTTATAGAGATACATTTGCGCAGGATATTTTTTTGTTTTTTTATAATACGCTTTTGCAAAAAATAGTATCCCATTTATTAATACTTCCTTTTGAAATGGCACCATTATGATATTACCCTGACTCATAATATAGATATATAATATATTATATAAATCGTATGTTTTCTAATATTTTGTCAATTCATTTTTGTTATTCATTGTGTAAATCTTACTTAAGGTCTAAAGTCAAGGGCATTAATATTCTAAAATAAGCAAGTCCACGCATCCATTACTGAATTTTAATTTACAAACTATATTTTCACAGCCTCGCTTTCAACTTTATAAACCTTATAACTGCTACATCCCACTATTGGAAGCTCAAACGGTAACAGTTCAAAGTTCGTAATGTTATAATGTTCAAAGTTATTGTGAAAACAAATAATAAGTTCATCGTACTATATAGTCACATCCCCGGTAAAACACTGTTATTGTGTAAACGCAATCAATGTATTGTAACCACCCAGGCGCTTCACCATCCTTTAACTTTATAAACTTTCAACTTTATAAACCTTATAACTGCTACATCCCACTATTGGAAGCTCAAACGGTAACAGTTCAAAGTTCGTAATGTTATAATGTTCAAAGTTATTGTGAAGATAGGTACTTGATCAAACCAGAAAGGGTTTTGCTAATATCTTCACAAAGTGTTAGCAATTCTATATATTGAGACTGTGTAATATAACCAATCTTGTTACCAACATGAAGGAGCGACCTCACCTCCGCACAACTCCCTTTTGCTACATATAAAAACCTGGTAAATTCTTTATTGGTAGCCCTTTCAAAACCTTCTGCTATGTTTGACATAATAGATACAGAAGCCCTTTGAATTTGATCCTTAAAACTAAAATCTATTCCAGATTGAGTCTTACATTCAAACTTATACACCTCTAACGTTAAGACTTCAGCTAACTGCCATGATTTTATATCTTCAAATTTATTTATTTTCATAATACAATTATCGTATAAAACTGTATAACTTTATAAACTTTCAACTTTATAAACGTTATAACTGCTACATCCCACTATTGGAAGCTCAAACGGTAACAGTTCAAAGTTCGTAATGTTATAATGTTCAAAGTTATTGTGAAAACAAATAATAAGTTCTTCGTACTATATTGTCACATCCCCGGTAAAACACTGTTATTGTGTAATCGCAATCAATGTATTGTAACCACCCAGGCGCTTCACCATCCTTTAACTTTATAAACTTTCAACTTTATAAACGTTATAACTGCTACATCCCACTATTGGAAGCTCAAACGCTTTTCTACCTCCAAAATGGTGTCATCCCGCTATATCTTTAAATCCCACTATTGGAAGCTCAAACAGCTGGTGAAGATATAAAAAGTTTTATCGATGAGTACTTTAAATCCCACTATTGGAAGCTCAAACGTGTGCAAAGTGGATTCGTTGGAAATTTACAAGCAACTTTAAATCCCACTATTGGAAGCTCAAACTTAATAGATTCACGATTAATTACGTGACTGGCTATCTGACTTTAAATCCCACTATTGGAAGCTCAAACTGGCTCTAATGTACTCCCATGTTTAACAAGATATATCTTTAAATCCCACTATTGGAAGCTCAAACCGATCTCAAGTAGGTTTAAATCAACAAAGACAAAGTTCTTTAAATCCCACTATTGGAAGCTCAAACTGTTGAGGATTATAGTCTTTATGAGCTTGGTGAGTTCTTTAAATCCCACTATTGGAAGCTCAAACGGTAACAGTTCAAAGTTCGTAATGTTATAATGTTCAAAGTTATTGTGAAAACAAATAATAAGTTCTTCGTACTATATTGTCACATCCCCGGTAAAACACTGTTATTGTGTAATCGCAATCAATGTATTGTAACCACCCAGGCGCTTCACCATCCTTTAACTTTATAAACTTTCAACTTTATAAACCTTATAACTGCTACATCCCACTATTGGAAGCTCAAACGTGCGGTAGAACGGGCAGCATGTAAATAGAATATATCTTTAAATCCCACTATTGGAAGCTCAAACCTGCAACACCAGTCTTGTCATTGATACTTTTTACTGCTTTAAATCCCACTATTGGAAGCTCAAACTTTATCCATTGCCTATTTATTCCTTGCTGATACATCTTTAAATCCCACTATTGGAAGCTCAAACACCTTAGTTACCAAAAGGATATTCAAAAACAAATTTTCTTTAAATCCCACTATTGGAAGCTCAAACCCGTTGAAAAAAGCCTATTATAATCAATTATTAAAAAATACGTATCATTTCCAAACTTGCTGTTTCTCGAACCTCCGGTAGTGCTTTTTTGCTTATTTGGTACTTTTTATCAGCAAGTATTCATCACATCAAGCTTTTTTTATATGATTCGTTCAGTCGGGTCAAAATCTATCCCTATATTTTCACGGTCGAGTACTGTTTTTTGTGGTAATTGGTATACAACCACATAGTCCTCTTTGTCATCTATAAGCTTTGCAATCTCCTGTTTTAATGCATACAGCTTTGCTTCGGTTATCTCACCTTCAAATACTGACTTTTGCGTATGTCTAAGGTACTGTCGGCATTTTTTCATTACTTTTGGCAATCGCTTCCGTCCACTTGATGTTACTGTTGAGATGTCGTATACAAGGATTACATACATGGCATTACACTGTTATCCATCAATTTTTTAATGTCCAGTAACTATCGCCCCAACAATTTTTTTAAATATATTATTCATATAGTATACCTTCTTTAAATACATTTTTAATAATGGGAACAACTTTTATTGCAGTTCTGGTCATTTTGTAATCTCTTTTATCCATTCCATGCATCCTGGTTACCTACTATTGTATAATGACTATCTTACCACCATATCCGCAAACTTTGATACTGCTCTTCATTTAATAGATGTTTAATAAGCTTATACAATTCAAGGCGTATCATCTTTTGATAGCTTACATTGCGTTTTAACTTTTTATGCATAACCGTTGTATTAATCTTATCGTCAAAAGCTTTAACCACAATCTTGCGCCCATCCTCTTTTAAATAACAGTAATTTAAATCTTTGTCAAAATGTTTTTGGGTTATCATGTTATTATTTAACAAGTCAAAGATAACACGGTCTGCGTATATTGGTTTAAAAATTTCTGATACGTCAAGTGAAAGTGAAAACCGCCTGTTTGATGGCTCATGCAAATAGCTAACAGTTGGGTTAAGCTGTGTTTTATACAGTTCTTTGATTACATGCGTATAAACAAGGCTATTGCAAAACGATATCAATGCATTCATCATATTGTTGGGCGGATGTTTTACCCTTTTTTCAAATTCTATTGGCTGCTTTATTATGACAGGGAACGTGCTATAATATAATTCATGCGCATTTCCTTCAATACCCATGAGCGATAGTACATTGGATTGCTCTTCAGTTGCATTGATGTACTGTTGTAATGTATCCACTGCCGCATCGCCAACATCAGGATACCGCTTTATATTGGTTATAAAACCGTGAATTGCACCCTGCACAAACTGCCGTGCAATATATGTTCTGCTGTGCATGTCAAGATACGCCTTTACCTGAGCCACCAGTACATCACCCGATAGCAAAAATTCGCGGGGATAAAAACTGCCGGTATACCATCCATAGTAATTAAAAAAGTGTACAACAACCTGCTGCTGTGCTAAAAAATTAATTGCTTTTGTATTTATATCAATCTCGCCAAAAAAGCAAAGGCTATCAATATCATTAATGGGTATAAAGATATTACCATCATTGGTTTCAAGCACTATGGAATTATCCTTGCGGCTAATGCGCCCGCTTTTAAATATGTAGTAATCCTTCATGGTAATACCTAACAATAGCAAAATTCATAGTAGCTACATTTTTTGCAGTACGGTTTGTTTATGACTGATGGAATGGTATCATTATCCATTAGTACATAAATTGCATTAAGAATATTTTTTATTTTTTCTTCATCTTCCATACTAAGGCTAATTTTTTCTCTTCTTCGCAATTTAGGATAATCAATGATCCCTTCCACTTCAATACCCATTTGCTTGCAATAATAAATGTAATACTTCAATTGCCATGCATGAGATTCTTCCAATGCTTTCGACTTTTTTACTTCATGGATAATTCCTCTTTTTGCTTCTAGTAAATCAATTTTAATGCCTTCTAAATTAATTTCTTTTCTTTTTCTAGTATACGATGCTTCATGAATTAGTTTACCAATCTCAACAAGTTCACTTGTATGTTCCAATGAAATATTCTTGTTAAATAACCATAGTTTTCTATGGCAGATGATATAATAAGCTATTTGAGTACCAGTAATTACAGGTGTTATATTACTATACATATTCCTTAAATTATAAAATACATGGCACTATTAATGCAATAAATATATTTGATTATTAAGCATAAACTTTATATAAAAGAATTAACCATAACTATTTGATAAATGCATTCAAAAGTGGTGTACTAACAATTTCAGGATCTTTTAAAAATAATGCCATATTGTCATTATTATCACTGGCAATAAAACCAAAATAACTACAAAAACGAGCCATAAAACGAACTGTAAAACAGGCATCCGCAAAATGCATGTTATTCTGCTGGTTAATAAATATTGGAAACGCTGTTAAATATTTTTGCGCATAAAAACTGGCTGGTTTAGGCGTAAAACCATATTTTTTAAGAATCCATAATGTCCACAAAAATCCAAGTTGGCCACAATCATCATCCTCAAAAAAATCAAAATACCCCCAGTTTAATTTAATTGTATAAGCTATAAACAATACCTTAAAGAGCGACGAACCATTGTCCTTCAATAATGCGTTACCTTTTTTTGTAATATCAAGTATTCCTTTTATTTTTTTCAAAACACCGGCGATAATACAAGTAAGCATAACAGCCTCAAGAAAATTCCAGTTACTCTGGTAAGGACGTTTTTCAAAACTGTCCCTATCATAACCATAATAAATCCCAAGATTATACAATTCTTTAATAAAGCTTACCTTAAGATTACCTTTAGATGTTAATGGCATAGGACCTTCTGCGCTAATTTTTTCCATAATATATACTGCTAACTTCAATAAGGGTGAATGCTGTAGTAAAAAATCTTTGGAAATATCAGTATTTATACCAATAGGGCATTTTTCATGAAACGGAGTATAAAGTATATAGTGCATATCTGCAGGAGAAAATCCTTCAAAATTATCTAATGGTTTTTTATTCATTTCATCGACAATTTTTTCCAGCTCTTGATGAAGTTCATCAACAGGCCAATCTTCTCTGCTGTTTAGCAGTGCTTCCATTCTTTCTTTAAGTGCGTTGTTTATCATATATTTACCCTTGATCGATTAATGTAGCTGTAAACAAAATATCGTAATTTATATGGTACAGTATAATGTACAAAAAAATGTTCATATATACACAACCAATTAAAATAATTATGAGCTTTCAATTGCAATATCATATTCATGTAACCACTCTACGATATACTCTTTCATCCTTTTTTCTTCAAAACCATACCACTGTTTTTCAATATCTGGAAACGCCTGTAGCGCATCTTTAAATCTCCTAAAGGGTTTTTTACCCTGTATTGCATATACTATTTTTTTACGCGCCTCTTCATTCTCTAATTCATATATAAAATCTTCCATAAACCTATATGCTTTGCTTGATTCAAAAAAGGGAATCCATAAATAACGATCAGATTCATAATCAATAGATACATCTTCAGACAACAAATCATCTTCACTAAGATTATAATCATCAGGTAATTCTTCATTACAAACTATTTTACCTGTTTCAAGGTCAATATAGTATTCATTCAACCTATCATGCATCTGCATTACATTGATAAGATAATCAATATCAATGTTGAGTTACGTGGCATGCGATAGTTACTCCTAATGTATAGCACAGTTGTGATAATTAGGATGAAAATATTAAGATAGTGTTTTAAAAATTGAAAATATCTAAATAATGATTTCATCCTCAACCTTTATGCCTTTACATGTTAAACCTAAAATTTGATCATACTTATAATAATCATGCAAAATACCTATTCCATATCCTTTATCAATCCATTCAATTGGCTGGGAAGTATTAATAAGTTTTCTACTAACATTAGGATTTAGTAAATATAGTGGAACGGGAACCTTATAGTTCTGAATTTCTTTTAAAATTTGTAATCTTTGCAATCTTTTGACTTTTCCGTCTAAATTCTTTTCATTTCTTAAATTTAAAAGCTTTTTATAACTTTTTTCAACATCCTCTTTATAAATTGCGGGTATCAGATCAATACTCATTACATCTCTAAATGCTCTTTGTGAATTCTCTTCTAAAATAAAATCCCAACCACTGTATATTTGTTTTTCAAATTTATTCCACTCTTCTATATACTCTGAGTTCCATTGTTTAAGATTTTCTTCTGAATATAACTCGTTTACTATTCTCCTTTTTTCTGATGAAGTTAAAATAGTATCATTATTCTTTATGCTATTTTCAATCATATCGATTGTCTTTTCTACTAATATTTTCTCATAAATAGTATCTTTTATAGCAGTAGCTATAATTATATTTTCATCCCCATTATAATCAATATTTCTATGTCTCCAGACTCTGCCCATCCTTTGAATAATAGAATCTGCTGTTGATGCTTCTGTAAATAAGTAATCAAAATCAATATCCAGAGAAGCTTCAACTAATTGTGTAGTTATCCATATTGAACCATTTTGTTTTTTATAGTTGAAGTTATTATCCTGTTCACATTCATCAATGATTGCTTTCTCTTTTAACTGTCTATCTTTCCATATATATCTACTATGGAGAATATTTATTTCGATAAAATTGACTCCATATTCTTTGATTGTGTTGTTTATATTGATATACATTTCCTGAGCTTTTTTAACTGTGTTAACAATAATTAAAACTTTTTTACCTGATGTAGCATTTCCAACAATTTCTTTATTTAAGTCTTCTATAGTTTTACCTTTTTCTATTTTAATTTTATGTCGTTTTATATTATCTATAGTGCAATCATCATTTTCTATTATATCAAATCCATATTCCTTTAATCTATTTGTTACAATAGATGGCAAAGTAGCGGTAATAATAAGGTAATTAGCACCAATCTCTTTAGTTTCCTTAATTTGCTTTAATATTGGAATAATCTGTTGTGGTTGAAAAGCCTGAATCTCATCTATTATTACATCAGAATAAGATAAGGTTGCATATATCTTTTCATATCCCGGCATATTAAAAGCAGCAGTAAATAATTGGTCCGCTGTACATACTGTTACTGGTTTTGATAGAACACGAGTCTGATCATATTCTTTTAGTATAAAAGTATCATCTTCACTATCTTGAATTAAATTAAACAATGCCGTAGAATGTAATAATCCAACTTTATCTTCACCATATATTTCTTTTAAAGTATTAAACATAGCATTAACGGATGCTCTATTTGGTAAAATATAAAATTTTTTTCTATTGCTCCATAATATAGAGAGCCCTGTTTTTCCAAGACCTGTGTCTGCTACTACACATTGATAATTTTTCTTCTCATTTATTCCATATCTTTCTTGAAATGGTCTAAGTTTTGTTGTCTTATTTTTTCTTTTAAAAAACGAAAAAAGAAGATCTTTTCTATCATCTTTAATTGGTTCTTCTTCAACCTCTAATCCACCAGAAGCAGCATGGTCAAGGCGAATAAGAAGACCAGCGGACGTTATATATTCTTTTGACTTTCTATTTTTCATGGAATTTAAAAGCCGAACTCTGTACTTTTCTAATATTTCTTCAGCAAATTCAGATTTGTAGAAAAAATCTTTTTGACTTTCTTTTATTTGTTTAATCAAAAGATTTACACCATAGCTTTCATTTGAAAAATAATTTGAACCTCTTTTATGATGGTTGATTATTACATAAGTTAACAAAGAAAGTTTATCTTCACCCAATTTGTCGACTGACTTTAGAAACAAAGGTGATAAACAATTATGGGGTATTACATCATCTTTTCTATTCTCAGTTAATTTCTTTTGAAACAATGTGTTTATCTTTCCAGCGTCATGAAACAAAATGGCTAATTTTAATAACAACATCTCATCAGTAGTTTTTATAACGTCTGGATATTTTGATACAAAGTTATATAGCTCATGAAGCAAGTCTTCAACATGGTCTTCTATACTGGTACTTGTTTTATATGTCTTATCATACTTAGCCAAATATTTATCGAACCGAAGATTTTTAAATATTTGATCTTTTATGATTTCAAAATTTAAGGTATCCATGATACTAAATATCTCCCATCTGAACATTTTATTTCATCAAGAGAACTATAAACAGAAGAATATATTAATTGGGTTGTCTTATATCTAGTTATTTTTAACTTCTCATCTACTTCACTATCTATAAACATACTAAAAAGTTGACCTTTAAAATCTTTACCCTGCTCCCATTTTTTATATATGAAATATTTTGTGTCAATATTGTTGCAATCATTATTTGAAACTGTTACTTCTTCTAAAGAAAAATCTATAATTAAATCCTCAACCCGTCCTAATCGTAAAATTCCTGCATAGTTATCTAATCCTTCTTTTATTTCCTTATCATATACTGAATCAATATGAATTATCCATGTTGAACTATGCAATTTTTGGATTGGTATAATGTTTGTTTTTAATCCTCTTTCATTTTCAAGAGTTAATCTTTCCTTTTCTAAGGAAGTACTTTCATATATTCCTTGAATTGACAGTTTTGTGTTTTGATAATTTATGCTTTTATAGTTAGTTACTTTTCTCAAGAAGCCATAGATAGTAGACGGTGGGGGAAGTAAATAAGTCAAATAAGGATTACCAATAGTAGCGATACGGAAATGTGCTGTTTCTTGATAAACAATTAATCTCAGCAATTTGGACCTCCTCCATCAATTAATTTGGGAAAACAGCTTCAATTATTTCCTTTATTTTTTCTCTGTAATTCTCATGAGTAGCTATAATAATATTTTTCCCATCTTTTTCAGCATAACCTTGAATATCTTGTTCTTCGATTTTTTCTTTCCTAATTAACTTATCTTTGATAAACAACAAATATTTTGGAGTGGCATATGTTAACGAGAAAAATGCAAGATGAGGACATAAGTTTCTTTCACTCCCTTCTATTTTCCTGCCAAGCTCGCCCATTGCTTCCAGTAATTGTTGAAGCCTTCTTCTTTTCTCATCTTTGGTAAGAGTAATAGTTATTTTTTTATTCTTAACTTCAATTGATTCTACTCTTTTTACCAATGTTTCTATGTCATAGCTATCGAATTGTTCCTTTAAGCTCAAAGCAGTATAGATCTTTTCTATTTTTTGTTCAATATTATCCTCTTTTTTAAGATTAGCTGACATATTAAGTTCTTGAACTCCAATTCTATCTACTTCTATACCAAATGGCAAAAGGTAAAGACCATAAAAATTCTCACGGTTTATAATGTTAGCTTCATTCTCTCCATAAAGTTTGGCTATGCCCATATTAGTCATAAATTCCATATCACCAGCATAACTATTGATTGATATTCCATTATCTAAATAAAGAACTGTATCTCTTTGATACATAGGTTTTGCAATCATTGTTCCACCAAAATCAAATTCTTCACTATCAATCACGGTACCTGTTCTTTGCACAACGCCACCTTCTTTAGTAACTAAAGGCAAAGACCATCCAAAATTATTTTGTAAACTGTTCCATAAGGCTCTCTTATACGATTGTGGTGAAAAATAAACCTTAACACCATGAGGCGTAGTTATTTTTTTTACAGTTGCAATATTTCCAATTCCATCCCCCCTGTTTACAACTCCTGTTTCAATTAAAAAAACTCCTGTTAGTTTCATAATATTACTCCTTGATATTTTATAATCTACATCTGTTCTTTTTGATTATCTTTCCTATCACTGTTTTCAGTAGATTGTGATGCTAGTAGTGCTAATGCAATTGTTGTTGTAACTTCGCCAAAGTTTTCTTTATTGATTATTCTTATTGTGCCTATATCAATAGTTAATCCTAAACTAATAATTACTCTTGATAACAATTCTTGAAACTGTTGTAGTGATCCTTTAGAAGCATTTAAAAAAGAGTTTGAAAGTGAAATAATTTTGTTGTCGAAAGTGTTCCAGTTAATAGGTTTAGTTTTGTTATCAGTAAGGCACATATATAGTCTCTGCCTTATCCTTTGTCCTATTTCTTGAAATTTATTAAATTCATCAGCCATATAGCCCTCCAATTTAAAATGTATATTCAAAAGATTGAGAAATAACCATGGCGTAAAATTTTTGACAGGTTGTTTCTTAGTTTTATTTTGTTTAAAAGTCTCAGACATTATACAATATCTTGAATATTTCTGAACAAGATATATAATTTTTTGATTCTGTGAAAGATTCTTAATAAGTTCTTTTGAGAAATCAATTTTAGTATATTTATCATTTTCTCTGACATAACCAAATAATTTACTAATATTATTTTCATTAAACAATGAATCAAGTTGATCTTCTATCTTTATCAAATTATAGATTGTACTTTCTGATAGTATAAACATTTCCATCAATGGATCTTTAGGATCTAATCGAAAACTCAAAACCTGGATCTCTTTAACAGAGGCTTCCTTCTTCAGGATCTCTTTTTCATATTCAATCAATGGTTTAATAATTTTACAAAAACTAACATCAACACTATCATTAAAATGTGATGTTAGAGTAACATTCATTTTTTCCATATCTTCTAAGTTTGGAGTATAAAAAACTATAGCATCCAATTTATTTCCTAAAAAAGTAAAGGCTTGAGTTATAGCTAAATTAGAAACCAAACATGCAGGACAAACGTATAAAGTAGGTTTGCAAAACCAGAACGCATTGTGTTGAGATGGTGCAAAGAAAAACACATCTCTCGTTAATCTTTTTCCCGTTTTCTGATTACAAAAGGAACATTTAGAACCTTTAACAATATTACTACTCAGTTTATCTTTTGCTTTTCTTAAAGTTTCTTCCCCTTTTATTTTCATATCAGCTTGAAAATTTAGTAGAATGTTATTTAATAAATTGACACTTTTTTGCCATAATAAATTTTTGATATAACTTATTCCTATTTTACTTTTTATATCATCACTCAAAATATTAAACAGTGCGTCAGATATGTTTTCTATAAGCGTGGATAAACCATTGTTTTTATAGTTTTCTTTTAAGTCGCATTCACAAGATATGTTTTCTATTTTTCTTAGTTCCTCAATCTTTTTTTTAGTATCTTTTAATAGCTTTTCCCAAAAATAGTTTATACCATTGTCAAGTATAAGCTTTGCAATTATATCTTCAAGGAGTGTGTTAGCGTCTCTTTGTAAAGTAATATAAAATTTTTTGTCACTTTCATATTCTATTCCAAAAAAATCTAATACTCTTTTTAAACCAAGTATACCCAGATCATATTGAAAATTTCCTGTTAGTGTAAAAGTAATTTTTTCTTTATTCATCCCACTACCCCCGCGTTGTATAGCCAGTTTGATGGATAAAGTTTTATTTCATCATTATTAATCAACATCCAGATGCCTCCTTACCATATCTCGCACCTTTTTAGCTATTTCGTATGGTTTAATGGCTCCTTTTTTCCTGGCTGTTATGCCAGGATACCTTACTTCTACTGCATAGCTTGTTAACCACAGTAATCCATCTGCTAATTGTTCAAGCTCTGGAATATATTCTTTGCATAAATCCATTAAGTTCTCTAAATCATGGGTTTTTGGAAAATATATTTCATTTTCCTGAAGAACAGCTTTTATGTATTTTTCTACAGCCTGCTGTGAGTGAAAACATATTGCACTACATACCGGTTTATCCAATTCAATCTCTCTGCTGGTTACTATATAATCTTCTTCAGCCTTTTTTATCCATTGTTTTGTTATTTCTTTCACAATTGTTTCCCTTTCTCAATAATATCCCGTATAAAAAAATTGTTTTTCTTTAGTTCTTCTTTAATAGAATCAGGGGTTCTTACAATAAGGTCTATGGGAGGCTTTTCTTTTATCTTTTCTCGTAATTTCAGGCGTATAATAGCTGCTTGCTCTGGAAATGGTAAATTGGTTTCCATAATAACACATATATCCACATCGCTATCCTTATGCGGCTGCCCATAGGCATGTGAACCAAAAAGAATTATCTTTTGCACACTGAATTCTTTTTTTATTACATTTGCCAATTCATCAATGGTCATCATCCCACCACCTCCAGCATGCCAAATCCCTGGCTCCTTCGTGCTCCCAGCCCTATATCGTATATAAGTTGCAACACCTCGTGTGGTGCCTGTATTGCAATGCACCCATCGGTTGCTGTTATAACCTCAGGTTTATCAGGATTTTTTTTGTTATAATTCGGTATCTTTACTGTAAATGCACTGCTGGTGTCCATTGTTATATCGTCATTGTTTAACAAGTAACTATCGCCCAAAAATTTGCATTGACTCCTTATGCTGTAAAAAAGCATTTGTTTATAGGTGCTATCGTTAACATGGACATATCCTGTTCCTTTTCTGTTTTCATCAACCTTCCTCACCACAATGGGCGAAAAAATATCAAACACTGCTTTTGACTCGGGAAATGTTTTTTCAGGCAAAAGATTAAACCTGTCTATGATGATTGCATTATTATAGATTGCATATTGTTTAAGTTTTAATAATCCATTGTAGACAGTCATTGTAAATTCATAATCGTTGCTTGAAATATAAAAACTAACAAACGGATTACCAGGCTTAAGATAATTAACAGTGCTTTTTTCAACACCAGAAATATTGAGCTTTACTGCAAAGGTAAAAGGCTTTGGTCTATTTTTTTTGGCATTACCGTAGTAGAGCTCATACAGTTTACTGGTTGCATCGGCCTGTCGCAATGCCTCTTTAATCATTGATGCAAAGCCTATCCTGTACCATGGCGGTAGCAAGATATTATTATCCTTATCAAAATGCATATGAACAACAAAACGCATAGTGCCACCTCTTTATTATATATGATGTTCATCAGGCGTTATTTATTGGAATTTTTTACTTTCACCCATAATATCCTTATATTATACTATACTCATTAAGTGGGACATATAGTGTCCCTGTAATAATTTTTTTTACAATGCAGTAAAAATTTTTACAGGCTATGGTTCCGTCCCACAACACAAAATAAACAAGGGGCTGTTGTACGTATTACTGCGAAAGCCAGCCCCAAAGGGATAAATCAGACCATACATTAGCATTACACTTTGGCGATGCCGGTTTTGCAGGTTCAGCCGGTTTTGCCGGTGTTTGTGGTTTGGTGGAAAGAATCTGTCGGCTTGGACGCGGGGCTTTAACCGTTCCTGTTATTTTTTCTTTTGGATTCCAGAACATGAGTTTTCCATTTGTATCATAGCATAAAAGCCCCTGCACCGGTCCCAGCCAATTGCCAGTTTCAACCGACCATGCATTGCTATTAATAATAAATGCAATAAAATTCATATCTGCATCATAGATATATTTACCGGGGTCAAGCCATCCAGCATGTTCACAGTCTTTGTCAAATAACGGTAAAAGCATTTTGCAAACCTCCATTATACTATTTTGTATGGTGAAAATAAGGTATTTTCATGCAAAGAAAATCCTGCATAAAGACAATACTATATATAAAAATTTTTCAACAAAAAAATGAGTTAAAAATCAAGTATTTATACAATAAACATTCAGGGCTATAGGTGTTGGTGTAATGAAATATGCCCCGTGCTGCTGTAATCATATCCTTAAAAGCGTTGTTTCAATCTTGTAGTGATTATTACCTAATGTCATTATGCATCCTCGGGCACAATTGTCTGTATATTAACGCACAATGATGAGAAATATAATAGATTTTTACCAATATTGTATCGTTTAGTAAAAATATTTTTTACCACCACTTGACGATTTTACAATTCAATATTAATTTATATACAGAAGTTAGCACTCACCATTATAGAGTGCTAACAACAAATCCTGAAATTCATAGGAGGTGTGCTATGAAATGGGGTTTAGCAAAACGAAACAACACTGCGCTCAATCCATTTGAAGAATTTGAGCGTGATGTTAAGAAAACCTTTGAAAACTTCTTTTCGTTAGAACCCGTTAATCTTTTTGATTCTACATGGACACCCACAGTGGATGTTAAAGAAGATGAAAAGTTTGTTCATGTGAGGGCAGAGATACCGGGAATTGATGAAAAGGATATCAATGTTGCATTGGAAGACAATATCCTTACCATCAGCGGGGAGAAGAAGGATGAGCGTAAGGAAGAGAACAAGCGTTATATTCTTTCTGAAAGTCGATATGGTTCATTTAAACGCAGCATTTCACTTCCTGCCGAGGTAAAAGCTGACAGTGCAAAAGCCAAATTTAAAAACGGTGTATTAACCATTGACTTTGAAAAGAAGGAAGTTTCACAACCCAAACGAATAACCATTAATGTTAAATAAGGAGGCAGGCTATGTTTGGAACATACGATCTTTTTGATGATGTATTTGCGTTAAGGAATTTAGTGGACCGCTTCTTTAATGAAACAGCATTTTCACGGCAGCGCGTGGACTTTCCATACGTAAACATCTATGAAAAGGATGATGAAATACTTGTCAGGGCGATAGCTCCTGGAGTAACGGCTCAGGATGTAGATGTTCAGTTAATGGACAATACGCTTACCATTGAAATGACCTGTAAGGAAGATTATGCCAATCAGCCGTATCTGCGCAAGGAGCGAGAGTTTGGCACATTCCGTAAGTCCATACAACTGCCCTATCAGGTTGATCCCAACAAGGTAGATGCTTCTTTGAATAACGGTATATTGACAATCAAGCTGTCCAAGCACGAAGCGGTAAAACCCCGTAAAATAACGATTAAATAACAAAGGAGGTGAACAGTATGGCAACGCAATTAGCACAAAAGCCCGAACAGAATGTAAAAAAACCTGACTATGTTATTACACCGCCGGTTGATATTTATGAAACCGATAATGAATATGTATTGAAGGCTGATATGCCCGGAGTTGCAAAGGATAATGTAAATATTACCTTTAACAACAACGAGCTTGAAATAACCGGAAAGGTTGATGAGCAGTACACCAGCAACGAAAACATGACATATCGTGAATATACTCTATTTAACTACTACAGAAAGTTTGTTGTATCTAATGCCATAAATCCTGAAGGAATAAGCGCATCACTTGAAAATGGAGTGCTTACCGTTAAATTACCAAAGCGTGAAGAAGCAAAACCAAAAAAGATTGAGATAAAAGCAGAATAACGTGTTTATCTTCCCCGTCGCTGGTGCGACGGGGAAATGTTTTTAAAGCAGAATAACGTGTTTATTACTTATTTTCCCACCAGTACTACGATGAGTTTTTTTAAAGCTGAATACATTAGTCTCATTAGCTGTCTTCCCTTCAGTGATACAAAGGGAATGTTTCCCATGATTTATATATTCTACTTTTTCCCTTCTATGGTAAAAAGTGCCTCTATCTTTTTTCCATTTTTTGCTGTTGTTACCGCTGTAACATAGGCGGTAGTGCTAATAGGCTTTACCACCCTCACAGTAACGGTATGTCCTGATGTGGGAGTAACCTGCAATTCTCTGTCGGCTTTCCATGTAACAGCAACACTTGATGGCAGCTTAAACCATTTGCCTTCAGTGCTATTACCACGGGCGTATATAACTACCGACTCACCAACGGCAAGTTTTACATGATCTTTTGCAACTCCATTCATTTGTTTTTCATCAGTTGTTACATACAATCCATCCAGTTCATAACTTTTTAAATCAGGAACCATAGATTGTTCTAATAACCCCGATGCTTGAGCACAACCTATAATCATAAAAGCTACAAGTATAACTCCCATCGCACTAACATTTTGTTTTTTCATTCTTACCTCCTGTGTACTACATTAATGTTATTAATTTTTTACTTACATAATGCTTATTTGGACTTAACTTATTTTTTTCACACCACCTCCCTGTTGCTAAGATTGCAAATGCAGTAATAAGCGCCTTAAAACATTAAATAACTTTTAATGGTATAGCACAAATTTTTATAGTTATGCTGTCATTTCCCTTTACGTAATCACTTTAATAAAATCCTGTCAAGGAAAAAATATTTATTCACTATACTGCACCTTCATCCATACTTCATTGATGGATAACGCTTTCGGTTGCTATCGACCACACTGAAACAGACGCACTATCGTTGTTTCAGAAATTTATCCCCATTCCACGGGATTGAAAACAATCCAACAATTCTCCTGCAATATTTTTGCGATAAGCGTCAAAGAATCGATCTTTTTATTTTAATGATAAAATGAAGTGTATGCTCATGAAAACACAATTTGGAAGAATCTATCATTTGAATGGCAAGATGTTTCGCTATCGTTCAGAATGACATATCACAGCGTATTGTTTAGAACGATGTTAATGTTCCATTTTTATTGACCAACAGCCATTTATCAAAAACTTCCCCTCCCCTTCATTAAAAGTGGGAAATAAGTGAGGTAAACGCTATTCTTTGGCTACACCTCAGAATGACCGGCAATACTATTACTCCACTATGGTAACCGTATATTCTTTGCTCTTGACCGGTTTTTGATTTTTATCAAATGCCCTTGTGTACTCAAATACTATTATAGCAGTACCCGGCTTAACCGCCTTAAAGGTAAATATCTCCCTGTCAACACCGCCAACAACCTGTTGCTGCATTGTTTCTACCTTATAATCACTATTGACAAGCATAACAGGATTTTGCTCAATTTTAAAACACCAGCGGTAACCGGTGCTAAGCTGGGATTCCATCTCAAAGGCAACACAGCCGTCATTGTTAATAACTATCGCCTCACCTTTGTAATGTGCTGCATTTATCGTTGTGCATGGTTCCTTTATATCTTTTGTACAACCAGCAACCATTATCAATACAATAACATATAGTAATCCTGATTTCTTTATAGTAACAATCATTACAGTGTCCCCCAAAAATAAAATTATTCTTTATCCAGTACAACCCAGGCTGCACCATAACCAACATTATTACACCCATATTCAATCCACATATAACCCTTTTCACCCCAGCGCTGTCCCCATGAATTTTTAATGCGATATGCATGTTTACTATCATCCCATCCAACTATGATAATGCCATGGTTAACATCTTTATCGCTGCTTACCGGAGTAAATTCATCAAATATACCGCCAACATATGCCTGAAATGCAGGAGTAACCTTAACGGTGGCTGCTATTGGCCCATAGGTACATAATGCCTTCTTCATCTGCTCTACTGTTGGAATACCTGCATCCGCACGCACATACCCCCATGCAACCATTTTTATGGGAAACTGTTTTTTAGGTGTACATCCATATTCATACCCCCTGTATGGAGAAACCTTTTCTTCAACAGGGTAATTATTCATCAAAAAATCAAAAACATTGCCATACCAGCCGCCATTACAACTGCCGGCATCTCTACCATATTTATCACGAGCACAATCAATGCAATACTGCTCGGATAAATCAATATCATCTTTTCCTTTTATCTTGTAGCACCCCTCCACAACACCCATAGCAGTAAATGACCAGCAACTGCCGCAAAGCCCTTGATCCTTTATTGGTGTCATCATCCCTAATGCAAACCAGTCGAGCGCTGGCGTTGACGGATCGGCAAGCATATATGACTCGGGGGTTGTTTCCCGCGGCTTTTCAGGTTCAACTGCTTTTGGCTCTTCTTTTTTTGCTTCTTCAGGTTTTACAGGTTCTTTTTTAGGCGGAAGTGTTTCCTCTTTTTGCTTCTTAGCCTTTGATTCAGACAAACGCTGTAAAAATTCCAGAAAAAGCTGTAATCCGCGATTAGTCTGAATTTCAGCTTCTTTTTCAAGATCTTTGGGCGGAATAGCTCCTGTTATTTCATCTATCTGCCGCTTTAATGCTTCAGTTATATCAACTTTAAATTTAAGATTTCGTTCTTTTATATCTTTTTTAATCATGGCTAATTGCTGTTTTATCTCAGCAATACTTTTTGCATCCTTCTGCTTCTGAGCCTCAACACTGGCTTTAAATGAACTTTTCATTTGTGCATGGGAAAAAGCAACAGGAGCTATCAACATACAAACAGCAATACTTGCTGCAATGTGCTTTTTCATATTTATTATTCCCCCCTGAAATAGAATACTGTGTCATTCTGAGGAAGCGTTAGCGACCGAAGAATCTATTCATTCATATATCCAATTAATAAAGGAGATTCTTCGCTATCGTTCAGAATGACTATCGGCTTTGCCTCAAAATGACAATAACGCTACAGCCTCAACCAGCGGTTGGTGAGCCTGACAAACCATCAATGGCTATACACCAACCATCATCATCTGCACTATAATTACACAATGTTATTATCAAATATACTGAACCAAATATATAATGATCTATAGCAAATGTCTATTCCTTTTTTTATTGAAAAATATTTAAATTTTTGATATACCATAACCGATAAAAAAGTGTAATAGCATAATATAAGCATAACGTGCATCTTATCATAAGAGGGTATCCACTATGAAATCAATACGATTTTTATTTACTGTCACCATCACTGCCTTTGTTTTTGCAGCGGTTTCAGGTATCGTCATTGCACAACAACAACAAGCTGAACCCAAAGAACCACAAAAAGAAGGCATAAAAGAAGAAGTTACCGGCTGGCGTATTAAAGACTTTAAACCCTATATAAAAGCAATAGAAGAGCTTGAAAAACTCAGCAAGGAATATTCTGACAATCTTCTTAAACTTGCAATAGATGAATATTCAACGGGTATAGATATACTTGAAGACATGGAAAATGAAATTAACAGGCTGGTAGAAACAAATGAAAAGAATAAAAACCTCAATGAACAGTGGTACTGGCAGGAAATAGACAGACGTGAGCAGGAAAAACGCCAGATGTCCATGATGAGGTTTGAAGCAAAGAGCAAAGCAGTAACCTACTTTACCCGTGCTATCAATCATATGGATGAGATAACATTTGAAGAAGTAAGGAAAGACCCGAAATTTGTTAATTTTCAAATACGATTATATCAGGCATATGTATCCACGCAATATGATCTTTACAATTTAAAACCATGTATTCCTATCCTGGAGCGCTACATTGCTATTAACGATCAAACTAAAAATGATGTATGGGCATATAAATATCTTGCAAGCTGTTATGGATACATTGAAGGCGTTCTGGTAAAATACAAACAGGGTACCGAGCAGGAGCAGTTGCAGTATAAACAGAAGAAAAATGTATATATGCTCAAAGCTGCCGAATTACAATACGGTATTGAGTCTCCTCAGTACAAGCATTTACGTGAGATAGTATCTCAGGATGAAAAGAAAAGCGAAAAGATAAATGAATTTAAATAACATTAAGTTTTAGCAATTTTTTCATAATAAAAAAGCAGGCTATAAAAGCCTGCTTTTTTGTTTGCTACTTTTGTGACTCTACTTTAAAATAAGAATTAACCTGATATTCTGTACCATTGAATATCATTGTAAAAACAATAATCCTGCCGGGATACACATATATGGTAAGAGGTTTTGGCTGCCGTATATTATTATCGCGTATGTATTTATTCTCGGTTTCATCAAGACGCCAGCGTTCAATAATTATTTCATGGTACTGACATGCAGTCAAATTTAAATCAATTGCTGTGCTGTTAATAGATAATCCGGGCTCAGTCCTGGTATAGTCCACTCCATCGCAGATTATTTTATAAAACACTCTGCCAGCCTTTTCTTCTGATGGCATATCGTAGAGTGCTATCTCAACAGTATGGTTATCACTGCTGACATACTGCACATTGTTGGCATACCTGTATACAGGCTTTTGAGCAACAACATCAATTACCTCGGTTGCTTCAGTATCGGCAACCAGCACAATGCGGCTATCTATCGCCCCTTTAAAATAGGGCTTTGACAAAAAGTAAAGCGGCAGCTTACTATCATTATATTCAAGATAATTATCGTTTGTAAGCACTGCCAATCCGCCATCCAGCAGCATAAAATCGGTAATAGATTCTTTTTGCTGTACTATACCGGCATTAACATCGGCGCGGTAAAGACAGCACTTTGTGGAATCATGAATGGTGATGTACACTACCGGTGCATCAAAGGCTATACGCTTTACCTCTGATGATTCGTTAATGCTGGCTATAACACAGGTAACAGATTTTTTTTCATCAACAAGATAAGCACCGGCGGTAACTTCTTTTTCATTTTTTGCCACATACAAAATTGCTTTATTGTTTATTGCCGTAAAATCCAGCACTGTACCATGAACAGGGAGCGGAGTATTGCTATCAAGATAAATAACCCCATTGTGTAAAGCAAAAGCTTCACACGCATTACCCTGCAAACAAAAGCAAAAGTGGAAAATAAAAAGAAGCACCCAAAAAATACAATTAAATGTGGAACAACCTGTTTTTAAAATCATGATATATTGTTAAACTAAGCTTATTGTGCTCGTCAATAATTTCTTGTAATATTGCCGGCGTTGTAAGCGGATTTATGGTAATAGCTCGTAGTACAACAATCTTTTGCCCTCTGTAGCGTGTTGACTCAAGCATGGTGCGGGAAACAAAGCTATTATCTTCCTGGCGTATTGCTCTATGCAGTTCAATATTCATTTCATTGATACCATCATTGAGTTTCTTCAAACGCTTTTGTAACCGTGTTGCTTTTTGCTGGTCGGCATTGCTCAATTGTTCATAAATTCTGTTGATTTTGTTTTGAATATTCTCGGGAACAAATCGGTAATTGGTTATAAATAATTCGGGACTGTTCAGCAATTCAAAATTTTCATGTTTACTGATGACATCTTTCAACGTACTGGTAAGCATAAAGGCATGATCAAACAATACCTCAAAACCTGTGGTTCCAAATATCTTTAAGGTAACCCATGGCTTTAAACATGAAAATGGGCGTGACCCCTCTACAGTAAACCTCCCCTGATCAACGGAATCGGGACGTATGATATAATCTGATGTATGCATGATATTAAGAAGGTCATAGGGATTTTTAAACAATATCAATCCCATGGACAACGGCGAATATAACAATTTATGAGCATCAAACGTTACCGAATCGGCTTTTTCTATTCCCCTGAACAGATCGCGGTACTTGTTTACCAGTAATACTGACCCTCCCCACGCAGCATCAACATGAAAAAATATGTTGTATTCATCGGCAATCTTCCGTAATGCCATAAGATCATCAATGTTGCCTGTTTCGGTAGTTCCAGCAATACCAATCAACGATATGACCTTTATGGTATCATGATGGCTGCTATTGTATTCGGATATCTCTTTTAATACTTTTTTTAGTGCATTAATATCAATTTTATTGTTACTATCGACAGGAATTTTTATAACATTATTGTCCCCTATCCCTGTGATGCGGGCAACCTTATCTATTGAGTAATGTCCGCGCTGCGAAACAATGAACACTGCTTTATGAATGGCATAGTAGCGAAAAGTTTCAGCCACACCAGCTTTGCGTATGCCGGGGAAACGTTCATCTGCCGGAAATGCTTTATTACGTGCAACCAGCATAGCGGTAAGATTAGCCAATGTGCCGTCAAGGGTAACATTCCCCAATGCAATCCTGTGATTTTGAATATTTCGTTTATAAAATGAAGCTGATTTGCAGAAAATAAGCCGGTGAATCCATGAAATAAATTCACGTTCCACAAACGTTGACGCTTTAGCCGTTTCAATTTTTACCTGGTTTTGATTTAATGCTGCAATGATCATCTCAAGTAAAATCATAAAATAGGGAATTGCGCTGGTCATGTGCCCAATATAATAAGGGTTGCCAACCTTCACCGAATGTTTAATGACCTTTTGCTTTACCTCTGCCAGTATATCTTTCAACAGTTTTGGCTCTTTAGGGATATCTATAGCATTAAACAAACAGGCTAACTGGGGTAATGAAATTTCGCTGTGGATGCCCCCTTTTTCCTTAAAAAAGGAATGAATCAAATCAAGAAGCTCATAGCCAAATTGCATAAATCTATCAGGCGAGTCGGGCATTATAAAAAGCTTGCGCAGATGCTCTAAATCGGTGGGAATCTTACTTTGAACATGTGAAGGCTCGGCCAATCTCATTGGAATAACCATTGTTCATAAGGTTGGTGAAGACTATAGTGCTACAAAACTATTGTATAATAAATTAATCAAGTACTTTTGTTTAGAATATACAAATTTATTACTCATACATATACTAATCATCCATCTCAACAATACTTACCAGGACATCATATCATAGAATTATCCCGCTAAGAATATACCTCCTTACTATAAAATAACTAATTTTTATTATTGTATACTGTTCGATAGTTACTGTATAACAATGTACACAAGCTATGAAATAATAAGAGTATCATATAAAAAATAGTATCCTGACGGCTTTTGTTCGATAGTTACTGTAAATGCTGGTATATTTTATTGAATTGAAGTGAATTGAAGTGAATTAAATTGGAAGGAGTTTGCGATGGCAATTCTTAAACTTGAAAATGTATCTTTGAGCTTAAACAATAAACCAATATTAGACAGCATTTCGGTAGATTTCTGGGAAGGATATATCCATGCCATTGTTGGTCCTAATGGCGCCGGTAAATCAACACTATCCTATGTCATAATGGGGCTTAGCAATTATCGCACCATAAGCGGTACATTGTATTTTAAAAATAAACCAATAAATGAACTATCGGTATACCAGCGGGCACGCCTTGGAATAAGCCTTGCATGGCAGGAACCGGCACGCTTTGAAGGATTAACCGTTTATCAGTATTTAAAAGCTTCAAAAAAGGATAATGGATTATCAATAGAAGAAGCAATGGATGTTATTGGCTTACCAGCTCAGGAATATCTGCCACGCGCATGTGACAAAACCCTAAGCGGTGGTGAGCGCAAACGCATAGAGCTGGCGTCACTGCTTGTAATGCAGCCTGAGGTTGTTTTGCTGGACGAGCCTGACTCAGGAATTGATGTTGAAGCACTTGAGCGAATATTTGATGCAATGGCAATTTTAAAGCAAAGAGGCTCTACCATAATAACTATCACCCATAGTATGGCCGTTTTGCAAAAAGCGGAGCATGCATTTTTGATGTGTCATGGCAATATCATCGATAAAGGGGGCATTGATAAAATCTCAGGATATTTTGAAAACAAATGCATCCCCTGCGATCATAAAAATATACCTATTTCTGGAGAAACACGCTAATGGATGATAAACGAGCAATTGCACAAACCTTATACAAAACCATGGGATTAACCGACGCTGCGCTCAATGACCCTGATATCGCGCATCTGGTTATCAATAGCAATATGGTTGTTGCTTCACACCTTATTGAAGGGCTTGTTGTTGAGCCGGCTGAAACACAAAACGGCGTGAGGGTAACAATGAAGGTGCTGGCGGGGCATACAATACAAAAGCCGGTACACCTTTGTTTTGGCATGCTGCCTGAAGATGGGCTGCAGGAAATTATTATGGATGTTACCATTGAGGAGCATGCCAGCGTTTCCATACTTGCTCACTGCACATTCCCCAATGCAAAAAACATAATCCACAAAATGGAGGCTGTTATCACCATTAAGGAAGGCGCCAGCTACTCGTATCTTGAAAGGCATGTCCATGCAGCCAGCGGCTTCATTACTGTGCTTCCGCATGCGATAGTTACTGTTGAAAAAAATGCTACATTTAAAACCGACTTTGAGCTGTTGAGGGGTAAAGCCGGCATTATTGATATTAATTACGAAACTACCTGCCATGAGTATAGCCATTTAGAGATGAATGCAAAGGTAAACGGCGTACAGGATGATGTAATCACCATCCGCGAAACAGGACATCTTAACGGTGAAGGTGCTGTCGGTGTACTTACCACCCGCATTGCCGTTCGCGATACTGCACAGGCTACTGTGTACAATACTTTAACTGCACACGCAGCGTATGCGCGCGGGCATGTTGACTGTAAAGAGATTATACAGGACAGGGCAATTGCTAAAGCCATACCCGTCGTTGAAGTTAATCATCCTAAAGCACATGTTACCCACGAGGCCGCCATTGGCAGTGTTGATGATAAACAGTTGCAAACGCTCATGGCACGTGGACTTTCTGAGGATGAGGCGGTGGATTTAATTATACAGGGTTTGCTATCGTAGGTTTAGATGATTTATTCTATTATTTGCTGCAACCCCGTTATTTTAAAGGAGTTGCCCATGGCAAGCTTACAGTCACCGCTATGGAATGAAAATATAATGTTACCGTCAATCTTAACGATAGCAAAGAATCTCCTTTATGAACAAATAGATTCTTTAGTTGCTAACGCTCCCTCAGCATGACAATGGTACCAAAACTCCCCCTCGCCTTGCGCAGGAAAGATGCAGGGGGGTGAGGTTAATAATGCTATGTTCAAAGGAGGGATATAAGGTAGTTAAATCCTCATCTTTCCTTCATGCTTTTTTTGAAGTCTTCTCAATTACAAGAGCTATCGCCCCCAGCAGTGAAAGCAAAACAAAAAACACCATCGTTTTTATTGATAAGTCACTGCCCTGTTTTCTGCGCTCAAGCAAAAGCTCCAGATACATCCTATCTTGGACATCAAAATCCTTTTTTTCAGCAACTCGCAAATCAAAATCTTTTAATATATACTCAATGCCTGCACCAACCTCATCATAACGGTTATAGCCAGCAAAGATGTGGGGTTTGCGAAGCATGATGTATGCCTGTTTTAATTGCTGCGAGGACGGATTATCATGGTAGATAAGTGATTCAATTGCGGGCTCAGTAATGAACGTTGAATAGAGCCCGGGCAATCCAAACAACAGTGCAACAATAAACATTGCAATGGCAAAGTATGTATACATTTTTGTGTCATTAAATGTCATTTTTCCACCTCTTTAAGATACGTAACAATATCAACAGTTTTATAGGTAACATTATCAACCTGTACCATCCATTCAGGTAACACAAGCGAAGCTTCCTGATGTTTTATCAATTCATCGACGTTAATCTCCAGAGCATTTAATAATACCTTGATAGTATCCTCGCTATCTTTTTGTTGAACAAACAACTGTTTTTGCTGCTTTGGCAAAATTTGCTCTGCTGTTATAGTACATTGTTTTACTGTCTTTTTTTCTTCATCAAGTATTGATACAACAGCGCTATAGTTGGTAATCACCGTATCAACACTTTTATTATTGATATAGATTGTGTATGTTGATGCAAACACCGGTATATCTTTTTCAAACGTAACATTAACGGTAAATTCCACGTCCCCCAGCTCAACATAGCGCGTGCAGCTTAAACACACCACACATAAGCAAATAATTAATATCTTCTTCATTGCATACCTCATCAATGCTATTGTGCAGTTATGGAATTATTGTGAATATTTAGTCAAGTAAAATGTATGAATAGTTACAGTTATTCCCTATTTATTTTGCAGCAATAGTGCAGCGTTAATAAAAATGCAAGCTCCAGATTTATCTTTAACAACTGTATACTGGATAAGTCCTTATGGCAATTGTATTCCTTTACGATAACGACACGCTTATTAACTGGAAGTCAAAATTTTGGCAACGAAGGTACGTTTTATGGGTTAGCTTTTAGCAGGTAATATTCACAAAAAATATTTAATATACACTCTTCACATAAGAGTTTCCCTGGTTTGCAGATAAAAGCACAGAAATCAATTGTCGAAAAAAGCAACTCATCACAATTCCTGGTATTGAAAAACTCTTCTGATTTTTTTACAATTAATTTTTTTCTTCTAATTTCTCCATTAGCCCCGAGATTGAAAAATCTATTTAGAAATCTTGCTATATTAGAATCGACCACAGGCGCAGGCTTTTTATAGGAAATGATACTTATTGCACATGATATATATTCTCCAATGCCGGGTATTGTTGATAATAATCTGTAATCATCAGGAAAGTTACCATTGAAATTTTCTAATATATATGTTGCAGATTCAATAAAATGTTTATATCTCCAGTGAAGGCCCAGTGTTTCTGTATATTTCTGTATCTCTTCTGTTTTTGCTTTAGATAATGCAAAAACATTCGGAAATCTTTGTATAAAATCATTATAAACAGGAACCACCTGCTCAGCCCTGGTCCTATGAAGCATAAATTCAGCAATCATAATTTTGTATGAATCCGATGTATGCCTCCAGGGAAAATCTCTACCGTTTTTTTTATACCAGTTAATTAACTTTTTTCTTATTGTATTTATTTTATCCTTGCATTCACTCATAAGGAAGTAATGCCCAATCTGTTTATATGTACAGCAATTTTTGTCTGTATATCATTTAATAATTCTTTTCTTATTCTCACTGTAGATGTTACATCATTAAGTTTTTCTATTTCTATCGAATTAAGAAGTCGTATATCAAAAACAAAATAGTAAAGATTATTATCAATTCTAAATAATGGAGTCTTATAAATATAATCTGCTTTCTTTAAATTATTTTCATATTTTTCTGGCCATTTAACACCACTTAAAATTCGATTTCTTTTCCATTTATTCTGGGCATAATCACAAAAAGGTGAGACTTCAAGATGTATTATCTCTGATTCTTGAATGAAGCTTTCTCTTTCCTGAAACTGGCTTATATCACCATTGAATATACTTTCTATTAAATTTTCTTTACCCAAACAAATATTTTTAATAGAGCTATAAACATTCCCTGGTACAGGTTTATTGTTATCCTCTATTGATATATGTAATCTTCTATTTATTTCACCAACAATATTTTTATCATCAAGATTTTGTTGTTGTGACAAATCCATATTTTTTTCAACATCAAAAGTATCTGCGAATATTTCGTTTTCAATTATATCAAGAAATAAGCTATTAAACGAAAGCATTGCATATTTCCACACACTATCCTTATCAACCTGCTTCCCTGCATAAGCCTCTGCAAGTTTAAAAAGTAATTTATTTGTATTATCATTCCATTTACCATTAAAAGGATAAATAGATGCAATCTCATTAATAATTTTACCTGATGATTTGTTACTTATATTCTGCCACTTAAGAAAAAACTTAAAAGAACCTGCTTTCTTAATTTCCTCATCCAATTTTTTTGAGACTTCTGTAATATCAAATTCATCACTTTCATTTTTTTTACAATTTGATTTATCAATAGCAAGTATACGGAGAGGCGGTAATTTTTGAAGATAGTTCTTTAAATCTTTAACAAGTGTCTCATATTGCGTCCATGCAATGATGATATATGGTCGACATTTTTCAGAAACAATTTTTGAAATAACATTTGCCAGAGCTGAAAGTTTTGTTTTATCTTCAGTTACCCCTTCCATGCCTTCAAGCTCAATATCAAGAAATACGATTCTGACGTTATCAAGAGGCATGTCTGGTAGTTCATCTGCTTTGCCATTAAAATATTTAAAAGAAATACCGGTTTTTGCGAGAACCTTCATTAAAGGCAACGCTTCATCAATTTGATCATCAACAATTACAACCGAGCCATTTTCCGGATAAACTTTTCCTCTCATATTTAATTCCTTTTTAATGATAAAACTGTTATCGCACCGGACTTATATTTCTCCGGAATATTATAATCATCAATTTCAGAATCATCTGGAAACTGAAGCAGGCCATTATGTGCTTTCATTACTTCACTTACAATGTGAAGTCCGATCCCCATTCCATCAGGTTTAGCAAACACATAAGGTTTAATAATTTCTTCGGATGGCAATGTAAAACCACAGCCATTGTCTGCAATTATAATGGACAGATATCCTTCTGGCTTATCTATAAGGTTAATAAACAATTTTTTTTCTTTATCCGTATCTTTTTTAGAATAATCCAGCCACCAGATTGAATTATCAATAATATTCATAATGCTATTCAGTAAAAGATTCCTTACAACAGGAATTTTATTATCACCTTTATAATTTTTATATTCCTTTTCTAATTTTATACTATGATAATTCAACCTGTATTCCATATTGAATATCGCCTGATCAATAAGTTTAATAATCTCCTCTTTCTTTTTTCCTGAACTTCTTATAAGAGCAGTGTAACCTTCAACAAGATCAGAAAGGTGCCTTACAAGAGTTACTATCCTTTCATTAACCTTTTCCTTTTCTACAACTTTTTTTAATTCACCGAGAATTTTTTCCATTTCATGAATAACAACAGAAAGGTTTAATCCTGCACCCGCACTTTTCAGAAGTATTTCATTTATGTCTTCATATTCTTTTTCAATTCTGTCAAGGTACCTGATAATTTCGTTTCTGGTTACATCATCTTTGATTTTTTCTTCTACCACCGATTTTAATTCATTTATTGATGCTATAACAGGTTGCGATTTTTCTTTTGTTCCATAGAATAATCTTATTTTTTCCTTATCAATATTCCTCTGATTTTCAATAACATTCAGCAGGTATAAAATTGCTGATTTAAAAGTTATGTATGCTTCATTTTCAATGAATCCCTCTCTATTGGTTTTTTCAATAAGATCTTTACTTTCATTTCTATTCAGTTCAATTGCGCCAAGTATTAAGTTATTACTGATCCTTTTAGCAGGCACATTAACACGTCTGATATCAAGTTCCAGCCAGTCATTTTCAGGTTCTCCATAATCATAAACTCTTATTCCATCACGATAAATCCGGATACCACCATTAAGATTCAAATATTCTTTAAGCCCTTTTATATCGGATAAACCCAGTCTTAAAATTTTTGTTTCTCTATCAAATATATATGCTGAGAAATTCACATGCCCAATATTATGATTATTTAAATCAATACTCTTATTATCTCCATCAACCATTTCTAATACTTTTGCTATATGTTCATCGGTTTCATCAACAACTCTCTTCTGTAATTTTTCCATTGTATTATATGGTCTGAATTCGTATCTGAACTTTTTTATTCTGTCACCTTCAAGTTCTGCCTCTACATAATAAAGAGCATAATCTTTTACTTTATCAGGTGTTAATAAATCCTGAATCCAGTTCGCATTGTCAATATTAAAATTAACCCTGAAATTTGATGACGGGTTAAAAGGATTATTAAAAGCAATAACAGAACGATATAAATCTCTTGTACTACCGCGATCCCATTTATTTTTTAAAGAGGTAATGAATATGTGTGTACCGGTATTATTTCCTTTAAAAATTTGAGGTTCTCTTTCAAAAAGATTTATCGGAATTTCGTCAATATATTTATATTTTTTAATTTCATCCCAGTTAATGGAGAAATAAATCTCTTTTTTATTTTCTTGTTTGCTAACCAATTCAATTTTATTCCCCAGTTTATGTACTGCAAACCTGCCTATTCCTTTTTCACCAAGTGGGTGTCTTTTATATAACGGAGTTTCGCTGATTGTGCTTTTAAAGTCAGTACCTGCTTCAAGCCAGACATTTTTGATAATATCCATATCCATCCCGCAACCATTATCTTCAATAATTATCTGACCATTAGTGGGATTGTCTACTTCTTTCATAATAACACTAACTTCAGATGCATCGGCATCATATGCATTTTTTACAAGTTCTATTAAGGCTATACTTTCGTTCTTTATCAATTGTTCTCCAAGCTGTTCAAGCAGTCTGGCTCTTACTTTGAATTTATTTTCATTCATAACAATTCCTTTCTAATATGTCTTGCAATAGTTTGAGCAAGTAAAACCGGTACAGCATTCCCTATTTGTTGAAAACAGGAAGTTCTGCTACCTTCAAAAAAATAATCATCCGGAAACGATTGAATCCTTGCAGCTTCTCTGATAGAAATCGAACGTGGATTTTTTAAGTCTGGATAAATATAATAATGTCCATCCTTTGATAAATGTGAAACGAGAGTATGAGACAAACCTGACAAATTTAAGACCTTAAACCTGTCGGTAAATGAAGTTTTATTCCTGTGTGATTGGAGTTCTTCTGGTAGTTCATTATATCGTAACTTTTTTCCTTCATTTATAAATTTATTAATAGCCACTTTATATATTTCCATATCATGATTATTAAGTGGCCTTGTTATATGTTGTGTGGTGAAATCAAGCCCATTACGAATTAAACTGTTCTTTAAATATTCATTTTCTTTACATTTATATCCGGTTACCTTTTTCTTTTCACCTGCCTTTAACATGGGCAAATCACAAAACAGATCTTTTAAAGTGTAACGTATTGAAGTATTTTTATCCTGTTCAGGAAAAGTGAACTGGTTGTTTCCCCTGTAGCCTATTATGAAAACTCTCTTTCTATTCTGTAATACACCATAATCAGCAGCATTTAATATCTCATATTGAACACAATAACCGATTGACTTAAATTTTTCAAACATTTCATTAAAATATTTCCCATTTGCTGCTGATAGTAAACCAGGTACATTTTCAAATATAAAAGCATCTGGCTTATACCTTTTTAAAAATTCTATATAATACCTGAAAAGATAGTTTCTATTATCTTTTATTACACTTTCTCCAATTTTACTTCTACCTATTATCGAATAAGCCTGACAGGGAGGTCCTCCGATAATAATATCAATTTTATTTTTTTCAGTTATCCTGTCGATTTTCTGGAAAATAAAGTGTAAGGTTTTTTTATTGATTTCTTCATTGATTACTCTATTTAATAAATATTCCGGGACATTACCATAAAGTTCGTCTCCTGATATTTTTCCTTTCAAATAACGAATATATATTTCTTTTTTACCCTCATGATTAAGATGGTGATACGATAACCTGGTTTTAAGTGAATGGCAGGCGTTTACTTCCTTTTCAACGAAAGCAACAGGAGTATATCCCTCTCTTATAAAACCTTCAGATAGGCCACCTGCACCTGCAAATAAATCGAGGAAGTTTAGATTATTTTCTCTGCTTTTCATAATTTTCTTATTATATACACACTTTTAATTCCAATCAGGCATTGTTATAGTTTACCATACATCTATAGTTTGGATTTTTATGGTATAAATCAGCCTCTTTTATTGCAATACAAAAATAAAAATACTATATCCGGCAATGAAAAAAAGTAAACACGTATGCAGTAAAAAAATAACATATCTGCCTGCATTATCTCATGTGAACATTGTAAATAAACGGCAGTTAAAAAATTTTTTTTAAGTATTGCATAAATAACTCTTTTATTGATACTGTAGTACTAATAAAAAATTAATGGGGGGGGTGCAATGAGCAATTTGAATAGACACAGTGTCAAGGGCATGCTGGTTGTTTGTTTAATTGTAGTATTTACCTGCATCACAGATGCAGATGAAAAACAGGTTAATGTTACTGGAACATCAAATTTTAAAAAGCCAGCTACTCAACGCGACTATTGGCCAACAAAAGAATGGAATGTTAAAAAACCTGAAGATGTGGGAATGAACTCACAGGCTCTGAAAAAAATGGAGTTGTATGCATTTTCACGGTTACAACCTGAATCAGAACGCAAGGGTATACGAACCGATAGCGTCATTATAGTAAAAAATGGCTATATAGTATTTGAAAAGTATGCCGGTGGATTTACCAGAAACAAGGTGCATATTACATGGTCAGTATCAAAATCATTTACCAACGCGCTTTTTGGCATTGCAATAAAAGAAGGAAAATTATCCTTAAGTGACCCTGCATGGAAATTTTATCCTTCGTTAAATCGCGGACAGCATAAAAACATTACTATTGATCACCTTATGCGTATGAGTTCCGGATTATATTCCAATGAAACGTATGAAGCTTCACCGCTTAAATCTACCGTAAACGCAATGCTGTTTACTGTAGGTCATACCGATATGGCTGCCTATACTGCATCTCAAGACTTAGAAGCAAATCCCGGGGAAAAATGGGAATATGCCAGTCCAACCCCAAATCTTTTAATGGCTATGCTTAAAAATACCATGAGTGCCAGAGAATATGATCAATATCCATGGGAAAAACTTTTCAACGTTATTGGCATGAAAAAAGTTGTATGGGAACGCGACGTTGCAGGAACATTTGTTGGATCATCATATATCTTCACCACTCCGCAGGATATGGCACGGTTTGGCTATCTTTTTTTAAACGATGGTATGTGGGAAGGCAAACATTTACTTCCCCAGGGATGGGTTGCATATTCAACAACTATCGCCCCGGCATACTTTACAACCAAACTTTCCAAAAGTGATATGAGTGATCCAGCGTATGGCGCTTTATGGTGGCTTAACCGTGATATTCCGGAAAAAAATATGAAACGAGCATTTCCCGATGCCCCTTACGATATGTTCATAGCCATGGGACATTGGGGACAGTATATCTTTGTTATACCTTCTCTTGATATGGTTATAGTCTATACCGGTGATAACCGGGATGATGCATTTAACATCAATACTTTTTTAAAACTTATAATCGATAGTATTAGTAAAAGGTGACACTATGAAAAAATTTATGAAAATACTCGTTATGATACTGGTTATTATAGTAATCATTATTGGAATAGTGACGATAACCAACTGGAATGATATCAACAATTTCAGACCAATGGTTTCCGGTGCTTTTTCTAAATTCATGTGTTCATGCTTATTTGTTGAGCAAAGGACTGAAGAGCAATGCCTGCAATGGTCAAAACTTGACCTTCCCGTTTCGTCATATTCGGTTAACCAGAATGAAAAGAGTGTAACGGCTTCAGCCCTTGGTAAAACAAGCAAGGCAAGCTATACCAATGAACGTTTTGGCTGCACATTGCAATAGCTAAATGCTTATCAACAACCATAGCTATACATTCTTCCTTGCTCCCATGGCAGAGGTGAGTACACCTGCGCTGCGTAAAGTCATAAAGCAGTTTTGCAGTGAGGTTGTACTCTATTCTGAGATGCTTGCAAGCGGCGCTATCAATGCAAAAGCGCCCCATAATGAACCATTGGTACAACGCCATGAGTTTGACACGCCTTTTTTTTACCAGATAGTTGGCAACAATCCCGCTATCATGGCAAATGCCGCCTCCATATTGCAGGATTATGGCTGTGATGGCATCGACATCAATATGGCGTGCAGTGCACCCCACATCGTGAAGGCTGGATGCGGCGCACAGTTGCTTGTAGACATACACCATGCAAGGGATATTGTTAAAAGCTGCCGTAAAGCAGTAAAAAACCTTTTAACTGTTAAAATGCGCGCAGGGTATCATGATATAGATATGGACTACTTAAAACAGTTTATTGTGATGCTGCAGGATGAAGGGGTTAACGCCATTACCCTGCATCCACGAGCTGCAAAGTGGGGTTTTAGCCGCAGTGCAAAGTGGGACGTTATTGATGAAATTGTTAAGCATGCTGTAATCCCCATAATTGGCAATGGTGATATTACAACGCCTCAGCTTGCCATGCAGCGGTTGCATCAAACACGGTGCGCCGGCATTATGATTGGCAGAGTAGCCGTACAGCAACCATGGATTTTTGCGCTGTGCAATGCTCTTTACAATAACAATCCATTAACAGTAACTATCGACCATGCTGCTCTCTGGATAGATGTACTTACCGATATACAAACAATGCTTCCGCAAAAACTTCATAAAAGCAGGGCACACCGATTTTGCTTTTACTTTGCAAAGAACTGCACCTTTGGGCATGAGCTTTTTACTGCAATCCGCAAGCTTTCATCCATAGATGATATGATTGCAACAATAAATAATTATTACATGCGTAACCACATGGAACAATATAAACACTATGGTATACCGTAGCAATAAACCATAGGATTGATACAAATAGCACCACTGCATTTATCTTGACAGAATGCATTATTCAATGTTATAAGGTGCTAATATTTTTTTTAACATGTTGCCAGCTTCGGCATAAAGATTAGCCAGAAGAATAGCAAAAAATATTTTTCTGAGAAATAATAAAAAGGAGATAGTTCAATGAGCTTGTTAAAAACTAGTAGTGCTTTGAGCATCTATTTTATAACGATACTTATAATAGTTGCCTTTTCAACTCCTTCACACTCCAAAAATCAAACTATACTGACACAAAATGATGCGATAGCACTTATTGCGCAAAAGCTATATGAAAAGAAAGATTCATTAAAAAACAAATATATTGCTATAGAATATTTTTCTGATATTGATGGAAAAGATTGTGAAGAAGGAAAAAATTTTTCTAAACAATTACTTGCTTTTTTTATGGAAAGATATACCGATTTGCAGTTTGTTGAACGATCTGACCTGCAATCCATCATAAAAAACAAGGAGCTGGAATTAAGCGGTTTGATAGACCAGAGTCAAAGCAATCAAACACCAATGGTACCCGTAAATGTAGTAATTAGCGGCACCATTGCATCTACTAAAGATCATATAGAAGTATTTACAAAAACTACCGATATGGAAACAGGGGTCATTATTGCATCATGCTATGTTCAAAGTTTACCACAAACAACTATAAGTCCAGATAATGATAAAAAAATTGCTGCTTTTAAAGAAAATCCCGAAAGGTATGCAGTTATAAATAAAACGTATACTGTACTGATGCACACCGTAGAGAAAAGGCCAATGTTGTTTTTAATTGCAATGACAGATAGCAATGATCCAGAACTTAAACAGCATCCAAAATTAGCAAAAGTTGTTAAATCAAGGACGCAAAGAATAAAAGAGAATAATCCTGTTATGTTTCAGCGTTTGTTATTTCTAAAGAAACATATCAGATTAATTGAGAAATACGACCAGCAAAAGTTTTCTTATCTTTTAGAGCAAAAAAATGCAGTTATTAATACTATCGTTAATAGGGAATAGAAATATACATGCTGTATTTAAATATTTCTCTTCGTAATTAATGGCTCAATAAATTATGGCAAACAACGAATTAATACAATGCATTTGCTATGACTTTTTTTCAAAAATCATTAGTAGTATTGATTAACTCGTCATGATGACATCATGGAGATTGTTGAGCAATGATCCCAACGGTAGCTATCATCAGTGTATTAGAATAATAAAATTTTTATTGTACTATTGCTGTTTTTATAGTAACATATAAATTATGATTGTATAGTATAATGCTGAATGTGACCATGAAAAAACCATGAAAGACATTGAAGAAATACTTTCACTATTACACGCAAATAAAGATTTTTTAAAAGATCATTTCAAAGTTTGCTCTATAGCAATCTATGGTTCGTATTCACGGAATGATCAAACTAAGGATAGCGATGTTGATATAATTGTGGACTTTATAGAACCCATAGGATGGGAACTTGTAGATTTGAAGGATTATCTTGAAAATATTCTTGGACTGTCGGTAGATTTAATAACCAGAAATGCAGCATTAAATAAAAAAAATTTTTGGGAAATTATAAAAAACGAAATTCATTATGTCTAAGCGAGATACTATCATATTAATAGAAGATATACTACTTTCAATAAATAAAATTGAAAACTACATTTGCAACATTCAATCATATGAAGAATTTATAAAAAATGATATAGTAGTTGATGCTGTTTTAAGGAATCTTGAAGTTCTTGGTGAAGCTGCAAATAAAATTTCTTTAGAATTAAAAAATAAATATACTGAAATACCATGGAAACGAGTTATTGGTTTAAGAAACATAGTGATACATGGATATTTTATCGTTGATTTGGCCATTATATGGAAAATCATTAATGAACAATTACCTGCATTAAAAACTCAAATTATAACCATAAAACACGATCATATATAAAACTTTTTACCATGAATTATCCGTCATATCTTACACTCTATCATACCGGCGAGCTTAAAAAAAGGATTGATGCCTTACAAAATATTCTTACCTGTTGTACGCTGTGTCCTCATCGATGTAGAATTGACCGGCGCATAAAAACAGGTAAATGTCATACCGGTGTTATGGCGATAGTTGCCACATACCATGCTCATTTTGGTGAAGAATCATGCCTTGTTGGAAATCATGGCTCTGGTACCATCTTCTTTGCTAATTGCAACCTTTCGTGTATCTTTTGTCAAAATTGGGATATATCGCAGATGCCTAACGGTAAACCGGTTAGCCCCGAACAGTTAGCCGATGTTATGATGAGATTACAGCAAAAAGGATGCCACAATATAAACCTCGTCAGCCCAACACATGTTGTGGCACAGATTGTTGAAGCATTGCCGTATGCAATTGAACAGGGTTTAACTATTCCGCTGGTATACAACAGTGGCGGATATGATGCGGTGGAAACATTACAATTGCTTGACGGCATAATAGACATCTACATGCCCGATTTTAAATACATGGATGAAACCGTTGCAAAACATTTAAGCGGTGCAATTGATTATCCACACCACACAACTGCTGCTATCGGAGAAATGCATCGTCAGGTTGGCGATTTGACAATAGAACATGGGATAGCAACGCGCGGCTTGCTTGTAAGGCACTTAATTATTCCTGAGAATATTGCTCGCTCGGATCTGGTGTTTAAGGAAATTGCCAGACTTTCAATTGATACCTATATAAATATTATGGCGCAGTACCACCCTGCATACAGAGCACGGGAACACCCTGCACTGGGAAGACACATAACACTGGAAGAATTTAATCAAGCGTTGCAGTGGGCTAAAGGTGCAGGTTTATGGAGATTTGACCGGTAGAATTTATGATTGACTTCACTACAATTTTTCATTATTACTAAAATACTATGCTACAAAAATCAGTAAAACTTATTAATCTTTTTGATCTGGTCAATGATGCTATTATTATTATTGATAAAAATCACAATGTTATTTTTAATAATGAAAAAGGACAAATTTTTGTTAAATCAGATGGCAAAACTCTACTTTTAGAGAATGAAACGATAATCAAATTGGTTAATACACTACAGCCTGATGCTGAAGTTATTGGTGAACACATAAGTTTAAAAATAAAAAAAAGAATCCATCACTATACACTCAATACAATGGCAATTAATGATGACAATTCTTTCTTAATTGCATTTGTTATAACCGACACCACCCGTTTGCATAAAATGCACCAACATCAGCAACAGCTTATCAGTCAGATACGTAAAAACTATCTGGATAGGTTTGAATCGCTTAAACAGTTAGCTGATAGTATTGCCCATGAAGTAAGGAATCCTTTGGTTTCTATTGGCGGGTATGCAAACTTACTTATACGAAAATGCGATGAAGGCATTGATCTTAATGAAGCCAAAAAATATTTACAATACATTGTAGACAATGCTGAACGCCTTAACTATTTAACACAACAGATTGAGGAAATGGGAGATTTAAAACGAGTTAATTTAGCAGCATATAGTATTACAAAATTTATGCAAGAACAGGAGTCAACCTTTATAGCTGCTGCCAGTCAGTTTAACAAAAAATTGCAATTAAATATAGAATCTGAAAAAAATTATACCATGTATATTGATTATGACAAATTACGCTTTGCCATTACCCAGATTATTGAATTTGTTGCTGAGCATACAAAAGCGGAAGATATAGTGCTCCATTGCTATGGGACATCCTATGAGTTGATCATTCATCTGCAGTGCATAACCGACATTATAGCTGAAGAAGACTTGCCCTATCTTTTTGATCCATTTTATACAACACGCTCTAATGTAGAAACATTTAATCTTTGCATTGCCCAGCGTATCATCATGCTCCATGGCGGTATTATCACTTCAAGCCTTACTCATAAAACCATGCATTTTAAAATATCACTGCCTCAGGATAAACGGTTAACTCAGGACAACGGCAAGTGATTCATCAATTGCTATTACTGTTGTATCGATGTCCTCTTTTGTATGAGCTATCGATAAAAATCCAACTTCATACCCTGATGGAGAAAGGTATATCCCCCGCTCCAACATCTCCCTGTGAAATTGAGCAAACTGCTGCATGTTACATTCCTTTACCATATCAACGCTGGTAATGTTGTCGTCATCGGTAAAGTATAAAGCAAATATTGATGCAAACCTGACAAAAAGAAAACGCCCGCCAAAGCGCTTAACAACAGGTTGCATTGCATCCTCAAAGTATTGACCTAACTGTTCAAGCTTTTGATATGCAGACGGAACAAGCTTTTGAAGTGTTGCGATACCAGCGGCTATTGCTATGGGGTTGCCTGATAATGTACCTGCCTGATATACCGGACCATCAGGTGCAACCTTTGACATTATCTCATGAGAAGCGCCATACACACCCACAGGCAAACCTCCACCTGCAATCTTGCCCAGCGTTGTAATATCAGCCTTAACACCAAAGCGTTCCTGAGCGCCACCCCGTGCCAGACGAAATCCTGTAATAACTTCATCAAAGATCAGCAGTACATGATATCGTGTACATAGATCCCGTACCTTTTGTAAATAATCACCTTCCGGCAAAATCAAGCCATAATTGCAGCAAACAGGCTCTATAATGCAACATGCAATATCATCATTGTGCGATAGTACCTGGTGAAGAGCATCCACGTCATTATAGGGAATAACTATCGTATCCTTTGCATTACCCTTTGTTACACCCGCCGAATCAGGCATACCAAATGTTGCAAGACCTGAACCAGCAGCAACCAGAAGAAAATCAGCATGACCGTGGTAACATCCATCAAATTTTATTATTTTACTGTTACCGGTAAATCCCCGTGCAAGACGTATTGCACTCATGGTTGCCTCAGTACCTGAATTAACAAAGCGAAGCTTTTGAATACCCGGAAACGAATCAACAACAAGTCTGGCAATATCAATTTCTGCTGCGTGGGGAGCACCAAAGCTTGTTCCGTTTTCGGCTATTTGCTGGATTGCCTTTACCACATCATTGTCAGCATGACCTAAAATAAGTGGACCCCATGACATGCAGTAATCAATAAATTCATTACCATCTTCATCAATGATGTGCGAGCCCTTCCCTAACTTAAAGTACAGGGGATATCCTCCCACTGATCTGAATGCACGCACCGGCGAATTAACACCTCCAGGAAGGTATTTACATGCCTGTACATATAATTCTTTTGATTTTGATGTAATTAATGCCATGCAATCCTCCTAATCAAACCATCTGTTTTTCAAAATATCACATGTATGATATGAAATTACCATATCGGCGCCAGCTCTGAATATTGCTGTCATAATTTCACGCACAAGCTTTGCCTCATCGCCAAATCCCAGTGTTCCGGCGGCTTTCACCATGGAATACTCACCGCTGACATTATATGCGCACACCGGTAATTCCATAGACTGTTTTACCCTGTAAATAATATCTAAATATGATAACGCAGGCTTAACCATAACGATATCAGCACCCTCGTCAATATCAAGATAAACCTCTTTCAACGCTTCATGTGCATTACGATAGTCCATTTGATAGCTGCGTCTGTCGCCAAATTGTGGTGCGCTACCTGCTGCATCTCTGAACGGACCATAAAAAGCTGAAGCATATTTTGCTGCATACGATAGTATGGGTATAGTCATAAAACCCTTATCATCAAGCTCCTGACGAATAGCTTCAACCCTGCCATCCATCATATCCGAAGGAGCAATAATATCAGCACCAGCCATTGCATGTGATACGGCAGTTTTTGCTAAAAGCTCAAGAGTGCTGTCATTATCTATCTGTTTTCCTTTTACCATACCACAATGTCCATGACTTGTGTATTCACACAGACACACATCGGTGATAATGAGCAATTCCGGAAAGTGTTTTTTAATTTCCCTGCAAGCCTTCTGGACAATCCCATTTTCATCATACGCACCGGATGCTTTTTCATCTTTTTCATATGGTATACCAAACAGAATTATGGCTCTGACCCCTAATTTTACATCATAATCAAGCTGTTTTAAAAGATTATCAATGGGTAGACGCTGTATACCCGGCATAGACTCAATGGCTTGTGTACTATCTACCCCTTCTATAACAAAATAGGGCATAATAAGTTTATTATAATCAGGTTTTGTTTCAGCAATTAAATCTCGTATTATTTCATTTTCCCGCAACCGACGAGGTCTATAATAGGGATACATTGAGTTCCTCCTTTTATTCACATGATTTATTATATAGAAATTACATCTTCTCTACGTGATGCATTAATGTATATCTACATTGTAATGAAAAAAATGACAGATATATATAAATAATCACAGTGTATACAACAATAAAAAGTATTGATAAGTAAAATTTTAGTAAAGTATATTTTTATACAATTTTATTATTTTTGTAAAAAAGAAGTGATCCTCCATTTTTCTCCGAGTACTTATAACATAGGCTCTGACCCCTCTATTCCTACACACTACACATATTAACTATCTTAATCTAATATTCCTAATATTATTTTTTCTTGTGAAGAGCCTATAAGCTCTGACTCCACGAAGTATTCTGGGAAAACTGCATCATTATGTGTATCTGACCCTTTTGTATGCTCTTTGTTTTAAGGCTCTGACCCTCATGAACTGTATTGGCATCCTAACAATAAACAGCCATACAGGGATGTATGGCGTTTTTTGATGCGGGCGCATGATAGGGCAGCCTGCCGTAGATGACACGTCACAGCCTTGTCATCAAGGCAGGCGAGGAAGCCCGCTATGGGAAGGATATATCTATAGCAATACCAAAGGCGTTTTTCTTTGCATACTTTCTTTTGCCGCCCAACAAAAGAAAGTATGAAAAGGAAATATGACGATGTATCACACATTTCCCTTTGAAAAAGTTATAGTTTTCCATTCTGAGCGAAGCAAAGAATCCCGCCAACCCCTTTTACCCCCTTCCTTAAACGGAAGGGGGGATATCAAGGCTCTGACCCCCATGCAGTCCATTTTATTATAAAAAAATCACAAAAATACAAAATAAATGCATTATATTTTTTAATTTTT